>JAABTL010000024.1 GCA_011389865.1 Trueperaceae bacterium | reverse complement strand
GGCGCGTGGGGCTCAGCCCCCACGCGCCGCTTCTCATGGGGCCGCGTGCTAGCATCCGCGGTGCAGGGTGGGCCATCTGGCCGCGGTCTCAGGTCGGCACCGCCGACACGAGATCGAGGAAAGTCCGGGCACCGCAGGGCAGGATGCCAGCTAACGGCTGGGCGCGTAAGGCGACGGCACGTGCAACAGAGAGCAGACCGCCTCGGTACCACCGAACGGCCCCCGCGGCCGTCCGGTCGAGGTAAGGGTGAAACGGTGCGGTAAGAGCGCACCAGTGCCCGTGGCAACACGGGCAGCTAGGTAAACCCCATCCGGTGCAAGGTCCGATAGGGAGAAAGGGCTTGCCCGGCCCGCTACCATCTCCGGGTTGACCGCACGAGGCGCGCGGCGACGCGCGTCCCAGATAGATGGCCAGAGGGTGAGGCGCTACGCGCCTCACCATACAGAACCCGGCTTATCGGCCCACCTGCCGACCGACCGGCCTCCGCGAGGGGGCCGGTCGACGTCGATCGGGGGGCAGCGTGGGGCACGCCGGCGGCCACCGCCGGAAGCCACCTCGATGCGCCCGAACCCCGGCGGCGCACCCTGGAGTGCCTCGCGTGGCAGCGAAAAGTGTCCACCGCGCACCGCCAGGAAGGCAAACCTCCCCTCCGAGCGCACGGCATCCAGGATATCCTTCCATGCAACGCCAGTCTCGGAAGCTCCTGGGCCGTGGCGGGCCGCGTCGGCGCCCCGGCTTTCGCCGCCCCCCCGACGGGGCACCGAGGAGAAGGGTCGTTCGCATGCAACTGCGCCAGTTCGACGGTGACGAGTCGGGCATCGACTTCCTCGACCTGCTGATGCTCGACGTCCACGGCGGTATCCGGCACGTGTCGGTCCCGCGGGGCTACGTCTCCGACAGGTTGAAGGCCGAGGGAATCGGCTTCGACGCCAGCAACCTCGGCTACGCGAAGACGCACGACTCCGACATGGTGGCCATCCCCGACATGGCGACCGCCTTCGTGCGCGAGGTCGAGGGCCGGACGATCCTCCACGTCCTGTGCGACGTCGAACTCACCGAGGGCGGCGGCTTCGCGCAGTACCCGCGCCACGTCGCCCGAGCCGCCGTCGAGCACCTGCGGACCGCGGGCATCGCCGACGACGCCCAGATGCTGGTGGAGCTCGAGTTCCACGTCCTCGACGGCGTCCGCTACGGATCGGGGCTCGCGCACGCGTCCTACCAGGTCCAGAGCGCGGAGGGCCTGGGACCCGGGTTCGACGACCTGCCGCGCTTCGCCCCGCAGCACGGTTACCACCGGATCGCGCCGCACGACCGCTACGAGAGCGTGCGCCATGAGGTCGTGCAGGCGATGGCCGCGATCGGGATCCCCGTGAAGTACCACCACCACGAGGTCGCCGCCTCGCAGCTCGAGATCGAGTTGGACCTGCTCCCGCTCGCGCGCGCGGCCGACGCGGTCGCGCTCGCGAAGTGGATCGTCCGCAGCGTCGTCGCCGAACACGGTCTGCACGTCACCTTCATGCCCAAGCCGCTCGGCGGCGTGGCGGGCAACGGCATGCACGTGCACCAGTACTTGGAGCGCGGCGGCCGGACCCTGTTCGCGGGCGAGGCGAGGTTCGGCCTCACGGACCTCGCTCTGGCGTACACGGCCGGCCTGCTGGAGCACAGCCTGACCGGGTCGCTGCTGGCCTTCACCAACCCGTCGACGAACTCCTACCGCCGGCTGGTGCCGGGCTTCGAGGCGCCGGTGGCCGCGACCTTCGCCGAGGCGTCGCGCGAGGCGTCGGTCCGCGTCCCCGGTTACCTACGGCCCGAGGAGCGCCGGCTCGAGTACCGCACCGGCGACGCCTCGGCCAACGTGCACTACGCGCTGAGCGCCATGTTGCTGGCCGGTTCCGACGGCGTCCGCCGCGAGGCCGACCCGGTGGCGCTCGGCTTCGACGACCCGACCAACGGCAAGGTCTTCCCGCTCTCGCTCCTCGCCGCCCTCGACGGCCTCGCCGCCGACCACGCCTACCTGCTGCCCGCGTTCCCGAGGCCGCTGATCGACCTGTGGATCCGGCTCAAGCGGCAGGAGGCGGAGACCGTGTACCGCGCACCCACGCCCCAGGAGTACGAGCTCTACTTCAACGTCTGACGCCGCGCACCGCACCCCGGTGGGGCCGCCTGGTGGGAAACGCGCGGAACCGGGTGGAGGGGTGGGAATTCGTGGGGAATCGTGGTATTGTTGGCCATCTCGGGAAAGGGCCGCCGCGACCCCATGAACACGCGCTCCCACGCCACCGACGCGAAGACGACGCCACCCCCGGGAGGCGCGCCTCGCAACGCCGGTGGGGGAAGGTGGGGCCTTGCCGTTCGGTGAATTCCCGTACACCGTGGACGACAAGGGCCGTGTGGTCATCCCACCGGCCTTCCGCGACTTCGTCGAAGACGGCATGGTCGTCACCCGCGGGATGGAGGGCTGCCTCTACGTGTTCCCCATGTCGGCCTGGCACCGCATCGAGGAGCGCCTGACCGAGCTGCCCCTCACCGACCCCGACGCGCGCAACTTCGTGCGCTTCTTCTACTCCGGCGCGAGCAAGGCCAAGATCGACGCGGCCGGCCGCGTCACGCTCCCCCCCACGCTGCGCCAGTTCGCCTCCACGACCGGCAACGTGGTCGTGGCCGGGGCACCCAACCGCCTCGAGATCTGGGACGAGCAGCGCTGGCTCGCCAACCTCCAAGAGGTCCAATCGAGTCCGCCGGCCCCCGACCTCCTCCGGGAGCTGGTCGGATGACGCGGGTCTTGGTGGCGGCGGGGCGGGATCACGGTGCGAGGCCTGAGACGCCTTCGGGGTCAACGGCCTCGCGCCGTGATCCCGCCCCGCCGAGTCACCACGTGCCCGTGATGTTGGAGCGGTGTCTCGAGGCGTTGGCGATCGTGCCCGACACCTGGGTGGTGGACGCGACGTTCGGGGCGGGCGGGCACACACGCGCGCTGCTCGCGCGCGGGGCCCGCGTCCTGGCCATCGACCAGGACCCGCGCTCCAGCGAGCACGTCGAGGCGCTGCGAACCGACCTCGGGCGCGCCGGCGTCGCCGATCCGGCCGAGCGCTTCCGCTTCGTCGGGGGGAACTTCCGCGACCTGGCGCACCTCGTGCACGACGCCGGGCTCGACGACGTGCGGGGCGTCCTGCTCGACCTCGGCGTCAGCTCGATGCAGCTCGACGAGGGCGAGCGCGGCTTCGCGTTCCGCCACGACGGCCCGCTCGACATGCGCATGGCGGCCAGCGGCCCCAGCGCCGCCGACCTCGTGCGCGAGGCCAGCGTCGAGGAGCTCGCGGCCTGGCTGCATCGCTACGGCGAGGAGCGGCACAGCCGCCGGATCGCCCGCGCCATCGTCGCCGCCCGCGACGCGGCGCCCATCGTGACGACCGCGCGCCTCAAGGAGGTCGTCCAGGCCGCCTACCCGCCCGGCCCCCGACGCGACCATCCGGCCCGGCGTACCTTCCAGGCGCTGCGCCTGGTGGTCAACGACGAGCTCGGCGCACTGGAGGCGGCGCTGGCCGCCACCGCCGAGGTGTTGGTACCCGGCGGACGGCTGGTGGTGCTCGCCTACCACTCGCTGGAGGACCGCATCGTCAAGCGTGCGTTCCGCGACCGCGCCGACCTGCGACCCCTGCAGAAGCGTCCCCTCGAGGCCACCGAGGCCGAGGTCGAGGCCAACCCCCGGGCGCGCAGCGCCAAGCTGCGCGCCGCCGAGAAGGTCGAGGCCAGCGCGTGAGCCCGCTCGCGCGCAACGCCGCCGCCCTCTACGTGGCCGCGTTGCTGCTGCTCGCCGGCCTGGGCGCCACCTCACAACTGCGCTACCGCACCCAAGCGGGCCTGCTCGTCGACAAGGAGCAGGCGATCGTCGCGCTCGCCACCGCCCGCTCGGCCGCAGCCAGCGTCAACGGGCCCCTGGCCGTGACGAACTGGGCCCGCCGGGCTGGCATGGTGCCCGCGCCCGACGCGCCGAACGTCGAGGCGGCCGCGGCGGGCCTCACCCCACCCGCCGTTCCCACCCCACCGAACCCGTGGCTGGAGGTGCAGACGGTATGGCGGTGAAACACGACGCCCCGCCAGAACTCCGCCTGCACCGTGGCGCGCTGATCGCGATCGTCGCCGTGATGCCGCTGGTCTTCGCGCTGTGGGGGTTCGCCTCGCAGCAGCGTGGCGCGCCCGCCTGGCCCGCCGATCTCGTCGACGCCGTCCCTCGCGGCCGGATCGTCACCGCCGACGGTCAGGTGCTGGCCGACGGGCCTGTCGACGCGCGCCGCTACCCCCAAGGCGAGCTGGCCGGATCGCTCGTCGGCTTCAGCGGCGCCATCCAACCCGACGGCCGCTACGGCCTGGAGGGCCTCGAGCACACGCTCGACACCCGACTGCAGACCGGCGACCACGTCACCCTGACGCTGAACGCGACGCTGCAGGCGGCCGCCGAATCGCGCCTCGCGGAGGCGGTCGCCAGCTACGAGGCCCGCGCGGCCACGGCCGTCGTCCTCGAGGTCGGCAGCGGCCGCATCCTGGCGGCGGCGAGCTGGCCGACCTACGACCCGAACGATTGGCGCACGGCCGACGTCGCGTCGATGCGCAACCGGGCGCTCGTCCAGCAGTACGAGCCCGGCAGCGTGATGAAGCCCTTCCTCGTCGCCGGCCTGCTGGAGAGCGGACGCCTGGCGCCCGACGAGACCGTCGAGACGCCGATGACCCTGCGCGTGGGGCACAAGACCTTCCGCGACGTCGCCCAGCATGACCCGGTCCTCACGGTGCCCGACGTCCTGCGCTACTCGAGCAACAGCGGCACGATCAACCTCGCCAGCCGCTTCGAGAGCGCGGAGATGCACGCCTGGCTGGCGGCCTTCGGCTTCGGCCAGGAACTGGCGATGCGCTCGGCCTTCACGGCCCGCGGCTCGCTGACGGACCCCGCCCGCTGGGTGCCGCAGGACCACGCCACGATCGCGATCGGCCAGGGCATCGCCACCACCAACCTGCAGCTCGCGGCGGCCTACGCGGTGCTGGCGCAGGACGGCCTCTACGTCGCGCCGCGGCTGGTCGAGGACGAGTGGACGCCCGACCCCTACCGGGTGCTCTCCCCGGAGACCGCGATGGCGGTGCGCAGCATGCTGCAGCACACGGTCGAGTCCAGCAGCCTGCGCAGCAGCGCGGTGCCCGGCGTGCCCACCGCCGGCAAGACCGGCACGGCCGACGTCTACGACGCCGCCGCCGGAGGTTACGTCGCGGGTCGCTACGCCGTGTCGTTCGCCGGCATGTTCCCGGCCGAGCGGCCCGAGGTCGTCATGGTCGTGACGGTGCACGAGCCGACGACGGTGACCTCGTCCACCCTGGTCGCCGCACCCCTGTTCCGCGAGATCGCCTCCGAGGTCGTGGCCCATTGGGCCGTCGCGCCGGACGCGCCCGCCTGGGCCCTCGGCGCGGTGCGCTGAACGCTCGCGGGCCGGCGCCCGACGCCGTGGGGTCGCCGGGGACCCTCCGCCACCGAGTAGCCATGTGATGTGTAAGATGTGTAACGGTAGGGCGATGTGGGTGTCCATGTCGGCGCCCCCGCCCCGCACTGGAAGGCGGCCATGACCCTCGACCTCGCGACCCTGCAACGCACGCTCGGCGCCCACCTGCTCGACGTCCCGGACGCGAGGTTCACGCCGGCGACCGGCGTGCGTTTCCACAGCGACCGCGTACGTCCCGGCGACGCCTTCTTCGCGCTCCAAGGCGCCGCGACCCACGGCGTGCGCTTCGCCGACGACGCCCTCGCGCGCGGTGCCGCCTTCGTCGTCAGCGATCGGCCGCACCCCGGTGCCGTCCTGGTGGACGACGCCGGCGCAGCGCTGCTCGCCTTGGGCCGAGCCGCCCGCGCCGACCGCTCCGGGCCGCTCGTCGGGATCACCGGGAGCGCCGGCAAGACGACCACCAAGGGGCTGCTCGCCGCCGCCCTCGACGCCGCCGCCTCGCCCGGCAACCTCAACACGCCCCACGCCCTCGCCACGGTGCTCGTCGACCTGTGGCTCGCCGGCGACGGCGGGCGCCCACTCGTCCTCGAACTCGGCGTGGACCGCAGGGGCGACATGGCGCTCCTCACCGAGCTGGTGCGACCGACCCACGGCATCCTCACGCTGGTCGCCCCCGCACACCTGCAGGGACTCGGCGACCTCGCCGGCGTCGCCCGCGAGAAGGGCGTGCTGCTGCGCGCGGCGACGTCCGGCCGCTATGCCTCCGAGACCGCCTGGCGGCGGCTGCCGGAGGACCTGCGCGCAGGCGTGCGCCGCTACCGGGTCGACGCCGACGGCGGCGACCCTGCCGTGGTCGGCGCCGACGCCCTCGGCGGGGCCGCTGACGAGCCCACCACCGGCCGCCACGTCCTCGTTGCCGACGGCGAGCGACTGCGGACCACCCTCGGCGGCGACGCCGTCGACCTGGCGCTCCCCGGCGCCGGGCGCGCCTTCGCCGAGAACGCGCTGGCGGCGCTCCTCGTCGCCGTCGACCTCGGGGTGCCGGCGCGCGTGGCCGCCGACCGCATCGAGCGCGCCCGCGTCGAGGCCGGGCGCCTCACCCCGCTCGCGCTCGGTGGCCTGCGGGTCCTCGACGACACCTACAACGCCAACCCGGCCTCGGTGGCGGCCGCACTCGAGGTCCTCGCGCGCGCGCCGCGGCCGCACGCGCTGGTGATGGGCTCGATGCTCGAGCTCGGCGACGCGTCGGCCGACCTCCATCGCGAGGTCGGTCGACGTGTCGCCGAGCACGGCGCGGACCTCGTGTGGACGGTCGGCGCGGCCGCCACCGCGATCGCGGAGACCTGCGGCGTGGCGCGCCACTTCGCGGACGCGCGGGCGGCCGCCGCGGCCGTGGACGACCTGCCACGGCACGGAACGCTGCTCGTCAAGGGCTCGCGCGGGATCGGCCTCGAGGCCGTCGTCGCGGCCCTGCGGACGTCTCAGGCGCCACCCCCGGCACGAACGGCACAACCGCAGCGAGAGGAGTTGCCATGACCGCGACGACTGCCGCCCTGATCGCCGCCTCCGCCGTCCTCGGGCTGCTGGCGACCGGCGCCTTCATCCAGCTCGCCCACCGCGTCGGCTGGGGCAAGGTGGTCCGCAGCGACGGACCCGAGAGCCACCGGCCCAAGCACGGCACGCCGACGATGGGCGGCGCCGCGTTCGTGCTCGTGGCGCTCGCCGCGGCCTGGGCGACCGGTCCACGCGACGGCGACCTCCTGGCGCTCGGCCTGCTGCTGCTCGCCGCCGCGCTTCTCGGCCTCGGCGACGACGCGGTCGCCCTGGCGCGCAAACGCGCGACCCGGTTGGGCGAGGACGCCTCCTCGGTCAGCGCCGCCACCGGGCTCTTCGCCCGCTGGCGCCTGCTCGGCCAGACGACCTACGCCCTCGCGTTCGCCGCCTACGCCGTCCAGGGCGGCCACGGGCCCCTCGGCATCGCCTGGCTCGACGTGCCCTTCCTCGCCTTCGTCATCGTCGGCAGCGTTAACGCCTTCAACTTCACCGACGGGCTCGACGGCCTGGCGGCCGGCACCACCGCGATCGTCTTGCTGCTCTTCCTCGGGAACCCCATGGCGGCCGCGCTGTTCGGCGCGCTGCTCGGCTTCCTCTGGTACAACGCCCACCCCGCCCGGGTCTTCATGGGCGGCGTCGGCGCCGAGGGCCTCGGCGCCGCGGTCGCCGGCCTCGCCATCCTCGGCGGCACCGTCTGGTGGCTGCCGCTCCTAGCCCTGCTGCCGGTCCTCGAGGTCGTGTCGGTCATCGTCCAGGTGGCCTACTTCCGCGCGACCGGCGGCAAGCGGCTGCTGCGCATGGCCCCCTTCCACCACCACCTCGAGCTCTCCGGCTGGCCCGAATCGCGCATCGTGCTCCGCTTCTGGCTGGTGACGGGCGTCCTCGTCGCGCTCGCGGTCGCCCTCGGGGCGGGCCCGACGGCGTGAACCCGGTCGCGCCCCTGCTGGTCTACGGCCTAGGCCGCAGCGGCGGCGCGGTCGTGGCGCGGGCCCGGCGCCACGGCACCCCCGTCCTCTTCTACGAGCAGCGCGCGGAGGGGCCCGACGTCGCCGCCGCGCTCGCGGCCGGCGCCGAACGGGTGGCCGACGTCGCCGAGGCGCTCGCGCGCGACCCAACGCCGCGCACCTGCGTCGCGGCGCCCGGTGTCCCGATCGACCACCCCGACCTCGCGCGGCTGCGCGCCGCCGGCATCGAGACGATCGGCGAGGTCGTCTGGGTCCTGCGTGGCACCCCCGCTCGCTGTATCGGCGTCACCGGTACGGCCGGCAAGGGCACGGTCACCCGCTGGATCACGGACGGGTTGCTTGGTGCCGGCTTCGACGCCGTCGCGGGCGGCAACATCGTGCCTGCCCTGGCCGCCGTCGCGCGCCCCGAGGCGACGCTGGTCATCGAGCTCTCCAGCTTCCAACTCGAGCGTGCCCCCGGGCTGCGGCCGGACGTCGCGGTCGTCCTCAACCTCGGTGTCGACCACCTCGACCGTCACGGCACCGTGGCCGCCTACCACGCGGCGAAGCGCGCGCTGCTGCGCGAACTCGGCCCGCAGCAGACGCTCGTCGGCAACGCCGACGACCCGCTCGTGGCCGCCTGGCTCGACGACAGCCCCGCGCGCGTGCGCCGCTTCTCGCTCGCCGCGCGGGGCGACGCCTTCCTAGAGCGGAGCAGCGGCCTGCTGTGGCTCGACGGCGCCCCGCTGATGGGCGTGGACGAGCTGCGCATCGTCGGCGAGCACCAGGTCGCCAACGCCCTGGCGACCGCCCTGGCGCTCGACGCGGCAGGCGCGTCGCGCGAGGCGATCGCACGCGCGCTCGGGGCCTTCGCCGGCCTGCCGGGCCGTTACGCCGAGGTCGGCCGCCTGGGCGGCGTGCGCTTCATCGAGGATTCGATCGCCACGCGCCCCCTCGCGGTCGAGGCGGCGCTGCGCTCCACGCCCGCGCCACTGGTGTGGATCGCCGGCGGCGTGGACAAGGGGGCGGACGTCGACGCGCTCGGCCCACTGCTGCGCGAGCGGGTCGCGCTGACGCTCGCCGTCGGCGCCAGCGGCCAGGCGTACGCGGCGGCGGCCGCCCGCTACGCGCCCGCGGAGGTGATCGCCGAAACGAACGGCCAGACGGCCCTGCTCGCCGCCGTCCGCCGCGGCTGGCGCGAGTTGCGCGACCACCACGACGGCCGCGGCGCGGTGCTGCTCGCGCCGCTGGCAGCCTCCTTCGACCAGTTCCGCGACTACGTCGAGCGCGCGGCCGCCTTCCGCGCGGCCGTCGCCGAGCTCGCGCGCGACGCCGTCGCCGACGAGGGGGTGACGTGGACCCCCTCCTCCTGACGCTGCAGGTCCTGCTCTCCGCGCTCGGGGTCCTGGGCGTCGCGGCGGCGGCCCCCGAGGCGGCGCTCGAGCAAGCGCTGCGCGCCGTGGGCGGGGTGGCGATCGTGCTGCTCGTGGGGCGCATCCCGAGCCGGGTGGTCGTGCGCCTGGCGCCGCTGGCGTACTTCGTGACGCTGGGGCTGCTCGTGCTGGTGCTCGCCACCGGCATCTCGCCCGAGGGCCTGCAGGCGCGTCGCTGGCTGGCGGTGGGCCCGGTGACGCTGCAGCCCTCCGAGCTGATGAAGGTCGTCGTCATCGCCTACCTCGCCGCCTTCTTCCACAACCACCTCGGCGACTGGCACATCTGGCGCCCCATGCTCGTCGTGGGTGTCGCCGCGGGACTCATCGTCGCGCAACCCAACGTCTCCACGGCCCTGTTCCTCTTCGCGCTCGCCTTCGCGATCATGGTCGCCGCCGGCACCAGCCTGCAGCGCCTGCTCGCCATCGGCACCGCTGCCGCGGTCATCGCCGTGGTGGTGGGCGCGCCCTACCTCGCGCAGTTCGGCTACCTCGGCGACCGCCTGCTCGGCTTCCGCGACATGCTGCGCGGGGAGGCCGACGTCCTCGGCGCCGGCTACCAGGCCGACCGCGCTCGCGCGGCCCTGCAGGCCGCTGGCGTGCTGGGCATCGGCCCCGGACGACCGGTGCGGGTACCGGAGGCCGACACCGACATGGTGGCCGTGGCCGTGGGCCAGAGCCTCGGCCTCGTCGGCATCTCGGTGTTGGTCATCGCGTTCGTGCTGCTGGTCGGTCGCGTCTTCCGCATCGCCGCCGCCGCCCGCGGCCCGGGCGCGCTGCTGGCGGCGGGCGCCGGCCTCTACGTCGGCGGGCAGGCGTCGCTGAACCTGCTGGTCGCCGCCGGCCTGCTGCCCGTCACCGGCGTGCCGCTGCCGCTCGTCAGCTTCGGCCTCAACTCGACGCTGTCGGTGGCCGTCGCGCTGGGCTTCGTGCATGCCGCCTTCCGCGAGGCGCGCGCCCAGGGGGCCCCGCTGTGACCCCACCCGCCGCCCCCACGCTGTGGCTCGCCACCGGCGGCACCGGGGGGCACGTCTTCCCCGCCCTGGCCCTGGCGGCCGAGGCGCGCGACGACGGCTGGTCCGTCACCCTCATCGGGGGCGCCGATGGCCCCGAGGCGCGCTGGGCGCGAGAGGCGGGGGTGGCGTTCCACGGCGTCGCGGTCGGCAAGCTCGACCGCGAGCGGCCCTCGCCGGCCGCGCTCGCGCGCGCGCTCCTGGGGATCGCTCAGGCCACGGCGCTGCTGCGCCGCGCCCGGCCCGACCTGCTCGTCGGCTTCGGCGGCTTCGCCAGCCTCCCCGGCGTGGCCGCGGCCCGGCTCACCCGCACGCCCTACGCGCTGCACGAGACCAACGCGGTGCCCGGACTGGTGACGCGAGCGTTCGCCCGTCATGCCCGCCTCGTGGTGCTCACGCAGGCCGTCACCGGGGCGCGCCTCCCGCACGCCGCCACGGCCCTCGTCCCGCTCCCCGTGCGCGGGCGGCGCGTGCCGCGCGACGAGGCGCGCGCGGCGCTCGGCGTGCCGCCGGACGCGACGCTGACGCTGGTGCTGGGCGGCTCGCAGGGATCGGTCTACCTCAACGAGACGGTGCCCGTCGTCGCCGAGCGCGTGCAGGCGGACCACCCCGACCTGTGGCTGCTGCAGCAGACGGGCGAACGCTGGCTCGAGGCGGTCCGAGGGCACTGGGGCGCGCGTCCACGGACGCTGCTGGCCGGCTTCGTCGACGCGGCGACCGCCTTCTCCGCCGCCGACCTGGCCATCACCCGCGGCGGCTTCGGTACCCTGGCCGACGCGGCCTTCCACGGGGTGCCCCTCGTGGTGGTCCCCCTACCGACCTCGGCCGAGGACCACCAGCGGCACAACGCCGAGGCCCTCGCCGCCGACGGCGCCGGCCTGTGGGCGCCCCAGGGGGACCCGAACGCCCTGGAGGGCGCCTGGCGCGCCCTGCTCGAACCCGACCGCCGGGCCCTCGCCGCCGAGGCCGCCCGCGCCCGCAGCCCCGAGCGCGGCGGCGAACTGCTGCTCGAGGCCCTGTCGCCACTCGCACGGCGACGCCCGCCCGAGACCCCGGACCGCGACCCCAGGAGCCACCCTTGATGAACGACACCGACGACCGCGACCCCACCGCCCAGCGCGTCCATTTCATGGGCATCGGCGGCGTCAGCATGCAGGGCCTCGCCCGCTGGTACCGCGCCGAGGGCTTCGCCGTCAGCGGCTGCGACGTGGCCGACGGGCCCGCCCAGGCGGCCCTGCGCGCCGACGGCATCCCCGTCGCCGTCGGCCACGACCCCGCCCACGTCGAACGCGAGACCGACGTCCTGGTGACGACGATGGCCGTGCCGCGCGACCACCCGGAGGTGCTGCGCGCGCGCGAACGCGGCGTGACGGTGCGCCCGCGCATCGGCCTGCTCGGCGACCTGTTCGCGCGCCGGCAGACGATCGGCGTCACCGGCACGCACGGCAAGAGCAGCACCACCGGCATGGTCGCCACGCTGCTGCTGGCCGCCGGGGTCGACCCCTCGATCCAGCTCGGCGCCTCGCTGCCGGGGCTCGTCGGCAACATGCGCCACGGCGCCGGGCCCCACCTGGCGGCCGAGGTCGACGAGTCCGACCCGGGCTTCGCCGACCTGCGCGCCGCGGTCGCGGTGGTGACCAACCTCGAGGACGACCACGTCGCCGGCGAGTTCGACGAGCGGCGCAACTACCACGCCAGCCTCGCCGACCTGCAGGCGGCCGCCCGCAGCTACGCGCTCGGGGCGCCGCAGCTGGTGTACTGCGCCGACTGGCCGGGGCTCGACGAGCTGCTCGGCGACCACCCACGGGCGACGCGCTACGGTCTGGCCCCCGACGCCGACGCCCGCATCGAGGACCTCGTCCTGGGTGCCGCCGGCGCCAGCTTCGCGCTCGCGTTCGCCGGCGGTGGGCGCGCCGAGGTCGACCTGTGCGTGCCGGGTCTGCACAACGTGCTCAACGCCGCCGCCGCGCTGACGGCCATCGACCGCATCGGCCTCGATGCGGTCGCCCTGGCGCCGGCGCTGGCGAGCTTCGCCGGCGTCGGCCGCCGCTGGCAGGTGTGGGGGCGGACGGGCGGCGCCGAGATCGTCGACGACTACGCCCACCACCCCACCGAGGTGCACGCCACCCTCACGGCCGCCCGAGCCAGCGGCCGCCGCGTGCGCGCCGTGCTGCAGCCGCACCGCTGGGTGCGAACCGCGCGCCTGTGGCCGGCGCTCGCGGACGCCGCCGCGCTGGCCGACGAGGTGCTCGTGCTCGACGTCTACGCCGCCGGCGAGGCGCCGATCGCCGGCGTGGACGTCGACCGCATCGTCGAGCGCGTGCGTGCGGCCGGCACGCCGGCCGCACGCCATACGCTGGCGAGCGCCGTCGCTCACCTGCGCGCCACGCTGCGCGACGGTGACCTCGTGCTCACCCTCGGCGCCGGCGACGTCTGGCGGGTCGCGCGGGCGCTCGCCACCGGCGAGCCCCTGGAGGTGCCCGATGCCCGAGGCTGATGCCGTGCGCGCCCGCGCCACGGTGACGCGCCTCGCGCTCGCCTCGCTGACGACCCTGAAGGTCGGCGGCGAGGCCGAGGTCTGGACCTGCGAAGCCGACGCCGACGTACGCGACGCCACCCGGGCCGACTTCCGGGTCCTCGGCGGCGGCTCCAACCTGCTGGTCGGCGACGGCGGCGTGCCCGAGCGCGTCGTGCGCCTGGGGCGCGCGTACGCCGATGCACGCGCCCTCGACGCGGCCGGCGACGCGTGGCTCGGTGCCGCGGTGCCGCTCCCCGGGCTGGTGCGGCGCGCCCGGCAGCTCGGCCTCTCCGGCCTCGAGGGCGTGCTCGGCATCCCGGCGCAGCTCGGCGGCGCCGTCGTCATGAACGCCGGCACCCGCTTCGGCGAGATCGGCGACGCGCTGCAGGAGGTCGATCTGATGCTCGACGGCCGCGTCGAGCGCGTCCCGGCCGCCGACCTCGGGCTCGACTACCGTCGCTCCGAGCTGCCGCCGGGCACCGTGGTGCTGCGCGCCCACCTGCGCCTTACGCCGTCGACGCCCGAGCGCGTGGCGCGGGCCGAGGAGGCCGTCGACGCGGCGCGCCGCGGACAGCCGAAGGCGCGCTCCGCCGGTTGCGCCTTCAAGAACCCGCCGGGCGACGCCGCGGGCCGGCTGATCGACGCCGCCGGCCTCAAGGGCCTCCGCGTCGGCGGGGCGATGATCGCCCACGAACACGCCAACTTCGTCGTCAACCTGGGCGACGCGACCGCGGCGGACGTCGCCATGCTGCTCGAACGCGTGCGCGCCGAGGTCGGCGTCCCGCTCGAGGTCGAGTGGCGCCGCTGGGGCCTCCCGGGCGGCGAAGCGGCCGCCCGCGGTTGGGACCACGGCCGTCCCGCCGCGCGACCCTCGACGGACGAGGGCTGAGTGCGGTGCGGGCCTTCTGGATGGCGCTGAGCGGCTTCCTCGTGGCGCTGCTGGTCGTGACCCGCTTCTGGCCCGCGATCGAGACCGTCGAGGTGACCGGCCACGCGCACCTCTCGCGCTCTGAGGTCATGCGCCTCGCGAACGTCGCCCCCGGCGACCCGCTGCTGTGGGTCACGCGCTTCGGCGTCCGCGCGCTGGCCGCCGAGCCGTGGGTGCTGCAGGCGCGCGTCACGCGCCTGTGGCCCGACGCCGTCGCCATCTCGGTCGTGGAGCGCGAGCCGGTGATCCGCGACGGCGAACGCGCGTGGGCGGCGGACGGCACCGCACTGCCAAGGGCCGACCCCGCGCGCCTCGAGGGTCTGCCGACGGTGACGGGCTGGGGCACGCCGCGCATCGCGGAGGCGCTGGAGCTCCTGGGTATGTTGGCCGGTCGCGGGGTGAGGGTGATAACGTACGGGCCGGAAGGCTTCGAGGTCGTGCTCGCGAACGTGGAGCTCTTCACGCCGAGCGTGGACGCCCTTCGGACGCAATGGTCGGCTTTCGAGAGCCAACGTGGGAGCCGCGTGGCGGTCTACCCCTGGGGAGTGAGCAGCGCACCATGACGGACGAACGCATCATCGTCGGCCTCGACATCGGCACCACCAAGATCTGCACGGTCATCGGTGAGGTCGCCGGCGACGGTGTGCTCGACATCATCGGCGAGGGCACGGTCCCGAGCGACGGCCTACGCAAGGGCGTCGTCGTCAACCTCGAGCGCACGATCACCTCGGTACGGCAGTCGATCCAAGCCGCCCAACGGGTGGCCGGCGTCGAGGTGCACTCCGCCTGGGTCGGGGTGGCGGGCAGCCACCTGAGGGCGCTGACCAGCCACGGCATGGCGGCGATCCGCCGCGGGATGGACATCACCCGCAGCGACGTCGACCGCTGCATCGAGAACGCGCAGGCCGTGCCGCTCGAGGCGAACATGGAGATCCTCCACGTGATCCCGCAGGAATACGTGGTCGACGGCAACGACGGGATCAAGGACCCGATCGGCATGTCGGGCGTGCGGCTCGAGGTCGACGTCCACCTGGTCGCGGGCGCCCAGGGGCCGCTGGCCAACCTGCGGCGCTGCGCCGAGGACGCCGGGGCCGGCGTCGACGGGCTCGTGGTCCAGGCGCTGGCGTCGGGACTCTCCGTGCTCAACCGCGGTGAGCGCGACGTCACGACCGTGCTGATCGACATCGGCGGTGGGACCACCGACGTCGGCGTGTTCCGCCGCGGGACGCTGGCGCACTCGGCCGTGATCCCGCTCGGTGGCGACCACGTGACGCAGGACATCAGCCAACTGCTGCGCATCCCGCCCGACGAGGCGGAACGCGTCAAGAAGCGCTACGGCGTGGCGCTCCCGGAACTCGCCGACCGCGACGTCGTGCTCGAGGTGGCCAACCCCTCGTACACCGCCTCGATCAGCACCTTCGAACTCGCCCAGGTCATCCGCCCGCGGGTGGTCGAGATCCTCGACCTGGTGCGCTCCAACATCGAGCAGCGCATGGGCGCGCTCGAGCTGCTGGCCGGCAACGTCGTCGTCACCGGCGGCGCCTCGCTGATGCCGGGGCTCGACCAGGTGGCCACGGAACGCTTCCGCCTGCCCGTGAGGATCGGCAAGCCCGAGGGCGTGTCCGGCCTGGTCGACGTCGTCGCCAGCCCCGCCCACGCCACCGCCGTGGGACTCGTGCGCTACGGCATGCTGCACGGCTCGGCGCCGCTCGCCGCGGCCGGCCGACGCGACGGACGCAACGGCGCCGGCCTCTTCTCCGGCCTGCGCCGCGTGCTGAAGGATTTCTTCTGATGTCGAGGCGAGTGGACCCCGCGACGCGTCCGCAGCCCGTGAGGAGTGGTGCATGAGCCAGAACGAGAACGCCGTCATCCGCGTCATCGGTCTCGGCGGCGCCGGCAACAACGCCGTCAACCGCATGATCGAGACCGGCCTGCGCGGCGTCGAGTTCGTTGCCGCCAACACCGACGCGCAGGTGCTCGCGACCAGCCTCGCGGAGACCCGCATCCAGATGGGCGACCACCTCACCAAGGGCCTCGGGGCGGGCGCCAACCCGGAGGTGGGCGAGCAGGCTGCCCTCGAGGACCGCGACCGCATCTCCGAGGCGCTGCAAGGCTCCGATCTGGTGTTCCTGACGGCCGGCATGGGCGGCGGCACCGGGACGGGCGCCTCGCCGATCATCGCCGAGGTCGCCCGCGAGCAGGGCGCGTTGACGATCGCCGTCGTGACCAAGCCCTTCCTCATGGAGGGCCCCAAGCGCATGCGCCAGGCCGAAGAGGGGCTGCGACGCCTGCAGGACAAGGTCGACGCGCTGATCGTCGTCGAGAACCAGCGGCTCATGACGGCCCTCGACCGCAAGGTCAAGCTGACCGACGCCTTCCGCGTCGCCGACCGGGTGCTCTACCACGGGGTGCGGGGCATCTCGGACGTCATCAACGTGCCCGGCCTGATCAACGTCGACTTCGCCGACGTCAAGGCGCTCCTCTCCGGCGCCGGCACCGTGCTCATGGGCATCGGCGCCGGGCGCGGTGAGAACCTCTCCGAGGAGGCCGCGCACAGCGCCACCCACTCGCCGCTGCTCGAGCGCGGCGTACAGGGCGCACAGCAGCTGCTCATCAACATCACCGGCAGCGAGGACCTGACGCTGTTCGATGCCCACGAGATCGTCGAGAAGATCAGCGAGGCGACCGAGGTCGACGATCCCAACGTGCTGTTCGGCGTCACCTACGACGAGGACGCCGCCGACGAGGTCCGCGTCACGGTCATCGCCGCGGGCTTCGACCAGCAGCAGGGAACCAAGGTGCTGCGGCCGGGCACCATGCGGGCGGCCGCCAGCGCGCGCACCTACGACCCCTCGAACTACGACATCCCGGCGTTCCTGCGCTACAACCCCGAGACCGACCGCTGAGCCGAGCGTGAGCGGGAACGACGCGCCGACCCCCACGGTGCGCCGCGTCTACCGTGGCCGGGTCGTCGAGCTCGAGATCCTCGACGAGCGCTGGGAGGTGGTACGCCACGCCGAGGCCGTCGCGGTGCTGGCGGTCGACGACCGCGGTCGCGTACTCGGCGTGCGGCAGCGGCGACCCGCGGTCGACGCGTCGACCTGGGAGCTGCCCGCCGGCCTGATCGATCCCGGCGAGTCCGCCGAGGCGGCCGCGGCCCGCGAGCTCGCCGAGGAGGCGCAGCTGGCGGCCGACCTGGAGCTCCTGGCCGTCGGCTACGTCAGCCCGGGGTTCACCGACGAGCGCGTGCACCTGTTCGAGGCCAAGGGCCTGCGGCCCGCGCCGGGGCGACCGGAAGACGGCGAGGACCTCGAGGTCGAGTGGCTCGACCTGCACGACGCCTGGCGGGCCGCGTCGAGTGGCGAGCTCGTCACCAGCATGGTGACGCTGCTGGGCCTGAGGCACGCTTGCGCCGACCGCGGTTCGCGTGGTTCACGCCCGCGATGAACGCCGACGCCGACGACGCCGCGCCCGGCGCGCGTCCGCCCCGCCCGCTGCCGCCCCCGCCCGTCGACGACCAGCAGGTCGTGCTCCACCGCACCCTCGCGGGCATCGAGCGCCACGGGACGGTGATCGCCGTCGGCAACTTCGACGGCGTCCACCTCGGGCACCGCGCGCTGCTGTCGCGCGCCCGCGAGCGCGCCGACGAGCTCGGCGTCCCGCTGGTCGCCGTCTCCTTCTTCCCGCCCGCCAAGGTGCTCTTCGGCGACGCCCGCTTCCTCACCAGCGCGTCGGAGAAGGCCGCGCTCCTCACCGAGGCCGGCGCGACCGAGGTCGTGGTGATCCCCTTCGACCACGCCTTCGCGGCCACGCCGTCCGAGGTCTTCGCGGACGCCGTCGCCGCCGCACGACCGGCGGTCGTGGTGGTCGGCGAGGACTTCCGCTTCGGCCGCGCGAGGTCGGGCGGCCTCGACCTGCTGCGCGCGACGCTGCCACACATCGAGGTGGTACCGCTGGAGCTGACGGCGGGCGAGGTGACCAAGTCGAGCCTCATCCGCGAGGCGCTGGCCGCCGCGGACGTCGCGCGCGCCGAGCAGATGCTCGGCCTCCCCTACCGGGTGACTGGCCTCGTCGTCCGCGGCGATCAGCGCGGCCGGACGATCGGCTTCCCCACGCTCAACGTGGCCACCGACGCGCGCAAGGCGCTGCCGATCGGCGTCTTCGCCGTCGTCGTCGATACGCCCGCGGGGCGCTTCGACGGCGTGGCCAACGTCGGCCCCCGCCCGACCTTCCCGGATGGCGCACCGGCGCTCGAGGCCCACCTCTTCGACACCGGCCTCGACCTCTACGACCGCCGCGTCACGGTTCACCTGCTCGAGCACCTGCGTGCGCCGCGACGCTTCGACGGGCTCGACGCCCTACGCGCCCAGCTCGCCGTCGACGCGGCGGCGGCGCGGGCGGTGATCGCGGCCCGTCGCTCTGCGCCTGATCGGGGCGAACCGCAGGCGGACGGCCACGAGCCACCCCGCGGGCGGCGAGCGTAGACTCGGTCATGCTCATCTACGGCCGCCAAGCCGTCCTGACGGCCCTGCGCGAGGGCCAGGTGCGGCGCCTCTTCCTGGCGAACGGCATCGAGCGCGCCACCCGCGCGGAGTTCCGGCGCGAGGCCGGCCGTGTCGGCGTCCCGAGCGAGGACCTGCCGCGGATCGAGCTCGACCAAGCGCTGCGCACGACCCACCACCAGGGCGTGGCCGCCGAGATCGCCGAGCTCGCGTTCGCCGAGCCCGAGGCGCCGTTCGAGCTGGCCCGGCGGCGCGGCGAGCGGCTGCTGCTCGTGTGCCTCGATCACGTCACCGATCCGCGGAACTACGGCGCGATCGTCCGCAGCGCCGAGGCGCTCGGCGCCCACGGCGTCGTCACCGAGGCGCGCCGCAGCGCGCCGCTCTCGCCCGTGGTCGCGAAGACCTCCGCCGGCGCCACCGCCCACCTGCCGCTGCTGCAGGTGACCAACCTGCCGCGCTACCTCGCCGAGCTCAAGGAGCGCGCCGTGTGGGTGTACGGCGCGGCGGCGGACGGCGCGCGCGGTCCGCGCGAGCTCGATTGGGACCGCGACGTCGCCCTGGTGATCGGGTCGGAGGGCGAGGGCATGCGGCGCATCGTGCGGGCCGCCTGCGACGAGTTGGTCGCGCTGCCCCTGCGCGGTCGCACCCCAGCGCTGAACGCCTCCGTCGCCGCCGCCCTGCTCGTCCACGAGGCCCTGATGGCGCGCGACGCCGGCGGGACCACGCGTGGCGCCGGCAGCGTCACAGTCACCGCGCCCGACCGCCACCGCTGACCCGCCGAGGAGGAGCCCCATGGCCGCCAAGCTCAAGACCCGCCACCTGACCGAACTCGTGTCGATCGCCGACCCGCGGCTGGCCCCGACGCCGGCGGGCGAGCGACCGGCGCGGGCCGTGGTCACGGTCACCGACGTCGTCCCCGGGGAGAAGCAGGAGCCGCCGCGCTACCGCAGTCGGTTGGCGCTCGTCGACCTCGGCGCCGACGCGGGCGAGCCCCGCCTCAGGACCCTGACCTTCGGCGAGCAGGACCGGGCGCCGCGCTGGTCGCCGGACGGCCGCCGCATCGCCTTCCTGCGCGGCGGCCGCGACCCCAAGGGCGCCCCCATCCCGGCGCGTCTGGCGGTGCTCGACCTCGAGGGCGGCGAGGCCCGCGTGCTGACCGAGGGCCCCAACCCGGTGACCGCCTTCGCCTGGCGCGACGACGCGCACCTCGTCATCGTGACCCGCGGCGAGCGCAAGGACGAGGACGTCGAGCGCGGTCTCGCCCGCATCGTCGACCGCCGCTGGCACCGGCTCGACGGCGTCGGCTTCCTCCCCGACCCCGATGCCGACCTCGTCCAGGTCGCGTTGGCGGACGGCTCGGCGCGCAAGCTGGCGACGCTGGCACACGCGCCGGACGACATCGCGGTCGCCCCCGGCGGCCGGCGGCTCGCGTACCTCGCGCCGACCGACGACGCGGAGTTCGATGCCGGCGTGGAGCGGCTCTGGACCCTGCGGCTGGGCCGCAAACGGGCCGAGGACCCGGAGGACCTGCTGGGCGAGGTGCTGCGCGGCGGTGGCAACTTGGCGTGGTCGCCCGACGGCGCCAGGCTGGCGTTCTTGGCGCCCTCCGACCTGACCGGCTTCGGCCGCTCCTCCTCGCTGTGGCTCAGCCGCCGCGGCGGCGGCGCGCCGCGGCGGCTGACCGAGCCGGACGTCGAGACGAGCGCGACGGTCGCGGGGGACGTCCGCCGCGGCGCGTACCCGATCACGCCGCGCTGGAGCGCCGACGGCCGCTCGCTCACGGTCATGCTCAACCGGACCGGCCGCAGCCAGCTGGCGCGCGTGGGCGTGGGGCGATCGCCGGTCGTCGAGCCGCTCGGAGGCGGCGACCGGGTGGTCAGCGCCTTCGACGCGAGTGACGGCTGGGCCCTGCAGATCGTCGAGACGCCGACGGCGCCGGGCGAGTTGTTCCTGCGCGCGCCCGACGGCGACGAGACCCGCCTCACCGACCTCAACGACGGCTGGACGAGGCGCTTCCGGCTCGCGGCGCCCGTCGAGCGGCGCTTCTCGACGGCCGACGGCACCGCGCTGGCCTACCTGTGGTACGCGCCGGCCAAGCCGCGCCGCGACCGCGCCGTCGTGATCCAGGTCCACGGCGGGCCTCACACGAACGACGGCTTCGGCTTCCGCTTCGAGTACCAGCGGCTGCTGGCGGCCGGCTACGCGGTGGTGGCGCTCAACCCGCGCGGCAGCACCTCGTTCGGCGAGGCGCACGCGACCGCCATGCTGCTGCGCTACGGCACGATCGACGCCGACGACGTCATGGCCGTCGTCGAGCACGCGCTGGCCCACCACGAGCGCCCCGACGCGCCCGTCCACCTGACCGGCGGCTCGTACGGCGGGTTCATGACGAACTGGCTCGTCGGCCAGCACCCCGAGCGCTTCCGCTCCGCGGTCACGCAGCGGAGCATCAGCAACTGGGTGTCGTTCTACGGCACCAGCGACATCGGGCCGTGGTTCACCGAGAACGAGGTGGGCCCCGCGCCGTGGGTCGACCTCGAGGCGCTGTGGCGCGCCAGCCCGCTGCGCTACGTCGAGAACGTCGTCACCCCGACGCTGGTCATCCACTCCGAGAACGACCACCGCTGCCCGATCGAGCAGGCCGAGCAGTGGTTCACCGCGCTCAAGCAGCTGGGCCGGGCCGAGACCCGACTGGCGCGCTTCCCGGAAGAGGGGCACGAGCTCTCGCGCGGGGGCCGGCCCGACCGCCGCATCCAACGCATCGACCTGATCCTGGACTGGTTCGAGCGGCACGCCTGAACCCCGGGCGGCCCACGGTCGCCCGCACGCCGCCGGGGGCGGCGCGGCGTGCTATGGTGGCGCGTTGGAGCGCTCGGCCGGCATCGTCCCATCCGTGGATCCGGCCTGGTCCCACATCCCACCCAACGCGACCCCCGGGTCGCCCGCATCAGCGAGGTATCTCATGCTCACCCCCGACCAGAAGCGCGACATCGTGGCCAAGTACGGGCAGGACGGCCAGGACACCGGATCGACCGCCGTGCAGGTGGCGCTCCTCACCGCCCGCATCGGGCAGGTCTCCGACCACTTGCAGGAGAACCGCAAGGATCACCACGGCCGCCGCGGCCTGTTGACGATGGTCGGCAAGCGCAAGCGGCTGCTGTCGTACCTCGAGCGCACCGACTACGAGGCGTACAAGGCGCTGATCGCCGACCTCGGGCTGCGGCGCTGAACGTGTCGACCCGGTCCGCGACCGATCCGTCGCCGACCGGCCAGCGAGTCGAATCGTGGGCGGGCACCGGGCGTCATGGCGACACCCGCGTGCCCGTTCGCTACAGGACGGTCGCGCCGAGGGCGGCGCCACCGCAGGAGACGGAGAGAGCGTGAACATCCCGAACGGCCATAGATTCACCACGGACCTGGGCGGACGCGAGCTCGTCATCGAGACGGGCAAGTACGCCAAGCAGGTCTCCGGCAGCGTCACCGTGCGCTACGGCGACACCCTGGTGCTCGTCACCGCGCACATGTCGGACGACCGCAGCCCGATGAGCTTCCTGCCGCTCACCGTCGAGTACGAGGAGCGCCACTACGCGGTCGGCAAGATCCCCGGTTCGTTCCTGCGGCGCGAGGGGCGTCCGGCCAACCAGGCCACGCTCAACGCCCGCCTCATCGACCGCCAGATCCGCCCGCTCTTCCCCAAGGGGCTGCGCAACGAGATCCAGGTCATCGTCACCGTCCTGTCGGCCGACCAGGAGAACGACGCCGGCTGGCTCGGCGCCATCGGCGCGTCCGCGGCGCTGACCCTGTCCGACATCCCCTGGAACGGCCCGGTCGCCTGCACCAACGTCGGCTACATGAACGACGCCTACGTGGTCGCACCGACGCTGCAGCAGCTGATCGACCCCGCCAACCGCCTGGAGCTGACGGTCGCCGCCTCGCGCGAGGCCGTGCTCATGGTCGAGGCCGCCGCCGACGAGCTGCCCGAGGACGTCATGGTCGGCGCCATCGAGACCGCGCAGTCCGCGCTGGCGCCCGTCGTGGCGCTGATCGAGCGGATGGCCAACGAGCTCGGCCAGACCAAGCGCGAGTTCGAGGCCGTCGTCGACGTTCTGCCCGAGGACGTCGCCGACCTGGCCGCCGCGGCCCGCGCCGCCGGCCTGCGCGACGCGCTGCTCACGGTGGGCAAGCACGAGCGCTCGGTCGCCGTGAAGTCGCTGCGCGACGCGCTGATCGCCGAACGCGTGCCCGACCCAGCCGCCGACGGCGCCAAGGAGCGCATCGCGCAGCTCAAGGGGGCGTTCGGCAAGGCCGAGGCCGCCGAGATGCGTCGCATGGTCGTCGAGGAGAACCTCCGCACCGACGGCCGCGATCCGCAGACCGTGCGCCCGATCTGGATCGAGACCGGCGTGCTGCCGATGGCGCATGGTTCGGCCGTGTTCACCCGCGGCGAGACCCAGGTGCTCGGCATCGCGACCCTCGGCACCGGCCGCGACAACCGCCTGGTGGACGACCTCGGTATCGAGAACACCGAGGAGTTCATGCTCCACTACAACTTCCCGCCCTACTCCACCGGGGAGGCGAAGCGCCTGCGCGGCGTCGGCCGCCGCGAGCTCGGCCACGGCAACCTCGCCAAGCGGGCCCTAGCCCGCATGGTGCCCAAGAAGGACACCTTCCCCTACGTGATCCGCGTGGTGGGCGAGACGCTCGAGTCGAACGGCAGCTCGTCGATGGCCACCGTCTGCGCCGGCTCGCTGGCCCTGATGGACGCGGGCGTGCCGCTGCGCAAGCCGGTCGCCGGGATCGCCATGGGCCTGGTCAAGGAGGGCGAGCGCTACGCCGTCCTCTCCGACATCCTCGGCAGCGAGGACGCGCTGGGCGACATGGACTTCAAGGTGTGCGGCAGTCGCGACGGCGTCACCGCCCTGCAGATGGACATCAAGATCACCGGCATCACCCCGGCGATCATGCGCGAGGCGCTCGGCCAGGCACGCGAGGGCCGCCTGCACATCCTCGGGATCATGGACTCGGTGCTCCCCGCGCCCCGCGCCGACGTCTCGGCGCGTGCGCCGCGCATCCTCAGCGTCAAGATCCCCAGCGACAAGATCGGCACGGTCATCGGGCCCGGCGGCAAGCAGATCCGCGAACTCGAGGCCCTCGGCGCCAAGGTGGAGATCGAGGAGGACGGCCACGTCCGCATCTACGCCGACGAAGCCGCCGTCGCCGAGGAGATCGCCGAGCGCATCACGGCGATGACCGCGACCGCCGAGCTCGGCAAGGTCTACGACGGGGTCGTCGCCAAGGTCGTCGACTTCGGCGCCTTCATCACGCTGTTCCCCGGCACCGACGGCCTGCTGCACATCTCGCAGATGGCCGAGGGCCGCGTGGAGAACGTCTCCGACGTCCTCAAGGAGGGCGATCGGCTGCAGGTCAAGGTCAACACGATCGACGATCGCGGCAAGATCGACCTCGTCCGGCCCGAACTCGAGGGCCTGATCCCGCCGCGTCGCCCCGCCGGCCCGCGCGGTCCGCGCCGCGACGGCGACCGTGGCCCGCGCCGCGACGGGGACCGCGGTCCCCGCGGCCCGCGGGGCCCGCGCTGAACTGAGCTTGCGGACGGGCGGCGGCCCGTCCACACCGTGGGGGGGCGGCGTCGTCGCCCCCCCACCCCCCGGGCCGCGTGCCCGGTCCCCCCTATCTTGCGTCCGGACGGCCGGCCCCACCCTATTCGGGGCCCTGGCGCAGGTGCGCGCTTCGCGCGCACGAGGTGCGCGAAGCGCACACACGCGCGTACCCGTCCGGGAACGGAAAGGACGCCATCGACATGGCCAAGCAAGACGATCGCAAGCTGGAGTACATCCCCTTCGGGGGCATGGGCGAGATCGGCAAGAACATGGTCGCCTTCCGCTACGAGGACGAGATCCTCATGGTGGACGGCGGTCTCGCCTTCCCCGACGCCGACATGCTCGGGGTCGACATCCTGGTGCCGCGCCCGGACTGGGTGCTGGAGCACGCGCACCAGATCAAGGGCTGGGTGCTGACGCACGGCCACGAGGACCACATCGGCGGGCTGCCGTACATCCTCAAGCAGTTGCCGAAGATCCCCATGTACGGCGCGAAGCTCACCCTGGGCCTGCTGCGCGGCAAGTTCGAGGAGTTCAAGCTGCGCGAGGCCGACGTCGACCTGCGCGAGGTCAGCCCCGACGACCGCATCAAGATCGGCCAGCACTTCACGGTCGACCTCTTCCGCATGACCCACTCGATCCCCGACAACTCGGGCATGGTCATCCACACGCCGATCGGCAAGGTCGTGTACACGGGCGACTTCAAGCTCGATTACCACCCCGCCGACGGCAAGTCGAGCCACCTGGCGAAGATCGCCGAGGCCGGCCGCGACGGCGTGCTGCTGCTGATCAGCGACTCGACGAACGCCGAGCGCCCGGGCACCACGTCCAGCGAGTACGAGGTCAAGGGGGCCATCGCCGAGATCATGGCGAAGGCGAAGGGTCGGGTGATCGTCACCACCTTCAGCTCGCACATCCACCGGCTGCAGAACATCATCGAGGTCGCCGAGGCGCACGACCGCCGCATCGTCATGGAGGGCCGCTCCATGATCAAGGTGGCGCGGATCGCGCAGGAGCTCGGTTACCTCAAGCTGCGCCACCCGTTCATCGAGGCCGACAAGCTCGACGGCATCCAGGACGACAAGCTGCTGTTCCTGTGCACCGGCTCGCAGGGCCAGCCGATGGCGGCGCTGTCGCGCCTCGCCGCGGGCACCCATCGCAAGATCACGCTCAAGCGCGGCGACACCGTCATCATGTCGTCGAACCCGATCCCCGGCAACGAGGAGGCGGTCAACCGCGTGATCAACGCGCTGTACGAGCGCGACATCGACGTCTTCTACCCGCCGACGTACAAGGTGCACACCTCGGGCCACGCCTCGCGCGAGGAGCTCAAGCTGGTGTTCGACCTCGCCCGCCCGCGCTTCTTCATCCCGTGGCACGGCGAGGCGCGCCACCAGGTGAACCACCTGCGGCTCTCCGCGCAGATGCCGCGCCCGCCGAAGAAGGCGATCATCCCCCACAACGGCGACGTCGTCACGATCACCAAGGACGACATCAAGGTGACCGGCCAGGTCGAGGCGGGCATCATCTACATCGACTCCGTCGGCAAGAGCGCGGACGAGATCGACGAGCCCGTCATCCGCGACCGGCAGATGCTCTCCGAGGAGGGCATCGTCGTCATCATGGCGGTCGCCAGCCGCCACCCGAGCGTCGAGGTGCTCACCCGCGGCGTGGCGCAGGGCAACAACGGCCTGCTCAAGGAGCTCGAGCGCATCGCGCTCGAGGCCGTCACCCGCGGCGTCAAGGAGAAGCGGAACCTGCAGGACATCCGCGACGACATCTTCTACCCGGTGCGGCGGCACCTGAGGAAGGCGACCGGCAGGAACCCGCTGATCCTGCCGACGGTGCTCGAGGGGTGACGCCGCAGCCCTGTCGGCCGGCAACGGGGCGGAGTCCGTTGATCCTGCCAACGGTGCTGGCGGCCTGAGTGCGTCGAGCCGCCGGCGCGCCCAGCGACCGGATCAAGCACGACGACGCTCCACCACCGTGGAGGGGCCCGCCGATCGGCGGGCCCCTCCACGGTTCCGGTGAGCCTAGTTCCTACGTGCCATCAGGGGCGCGCGATCGTGAACCACGGGGAGGTCCAGGTCTCCCAGTGGTCGGCGTCGTTCATGTCACCGAGCGCCTTCAGGACGCGGAGCTCCAGCATGTAGTCGCCGTCCGGCACGCTGCGGAAGAACTGCTGCTGCTTGCCGCGGCCGTTCGCCGACGCGCTGTGGAAGTAGGAGCCGTCCCACTCGAGGGCGAAAAAGCCACCCATCGTGGAGTTGCGACCGAAGTAGTCGAGCACGTACGCGCTGTGGAACACCGGGTGGACCGACTTGCCGGTCGCGCGATCGATGACGTTCAGCTCGACGGTCGTGGCCTGGTGGTCGAAGTGGGCGAGGACGTACGGGACGTCCATGCCCGCCAGGGTGAACACGTCACCCTCGCCCGCCAAGCCGAACTCCACGCCATCCAGCGACCAGCCGAGCGCTGGCAGGGGCAGGGGCCCATCCTGGGTCTGGAGATCGGTCAGAACCGCGATTCCCTGGTAATCGCCGACGAACCCAGCGAAGGGCACGCGCACGACCGGTCCGCCGTCGTCGGGCGTCGCGACGATGTAGCCCCCGTACTGGCCGTACTCGGGCCCGCTGGCGGGCGTGATCGTCATGCGCACCGGCGCCTTGCCGCCGGCGCGGACGGTCACGCTCATGGCGCCGAACGCCACCGATGCGTCACCTCCGTAGAAACCGAACTCGTCGTAGGCGTTCACGCCACCGGTCGACAACGCGTTGACGTACGTGAGGTCGTAGGTGACGGCCGTTTCACCGCGGTTCTCGATCCAGAGCGTGTGCCGCTGGGCGCCCGCTTCACTCTCGCCCATGGCGATCTTGGCGGGGGTCACGCGGGTAGGCGAGATGATCGCGTCGTGGATGTCGAGCATGCCCGCGCCCTGGCGGTGAACGTGGTCGAGAAGGCCGTACGACGTGTTCAATGACCACAGCTTCGGATCCGCGGCGTTCTGCAGCACGCCCCGGACCTCGTCGGCCCGGATGCCGGGCTCGGCCTCGAGCAGCAGTGCGACGGCGCCGGCCACGTGGGGGGCCGACATCGAGGTGCCGCTCAACGTGTCGTACGCACCCAGCTCGAGCGGGTAGGTCGAGTAGATGTTGCCACCGGGGGCGCCGATGTCGGGCTTGAGCGCCAGGTCGGGCGAGAGGCCGTAGCTGCTGAAGCTGGAGATGAGACCACCCGTCGGGTTCGGCGCGGAGGTCATCTCGTCCGTCCACGTCAGGTCGACGGGTTCCTCCAGCTCTTGGATGGCGAGCCCATCGGCCTGGGAGATGCCGACGACGGGCGTCACGCCGTCCAGCGGAGCGCCGAGGCTGCCGCTGAACAGGCCGGGTGCGTTGTTGTGGATCACGACGCCGATGGCGCCGGCGTCGATCGCGTTGGCAGCCTTCTCTGCGAACGAGCAGGCTCCGCGGACCGCCAAGGCGACCTTGCCCGCGGGGTCCGCGAGCAGCGGAAGATCCGCGTCACACGCCTGTCCGACGTACACGATCTCCTCGGTCCCGGCGGTCGGGACGGGCCCCGAGTAGGTCATCGCGATGTACCCGATCTCTGCGCCGTCCACGGAGAAGTACGGCACGTAGACGTCGGTGTTGTCGAACGACGCGACCCCGATGACGTCTTCGCCCAGCCCGGGCGCGCCGGCCGAGTACAGACCATAGGCGCCGCTGTTGCCGATCGAAGCGACGACGACCATGCCGGCGTCGACGAGGTTGCTCGCGGCGACGGCCGTGGGGTACTGCGGCCACTCGAACGCGGAGCCGATGGACATGTTCAGGACGTCCATCCCGTCGTCCAGCGCCATCTCCATGGCGGCGACCATGATGTCCGCCGTCGTGGGTCCCTCGCAACCGAACACCCGGTACGCGCCGAAGGTCACGCCCGGCGCGACCCCGACGACGGAGCCGTTGGCGCCGACGATGCCGGCCACGTGGGTGCCGTGGCCGTTGCAGTCGTCCGGATACGGATCGGGTTCCGGGATCGGGCTGTAGTCCGCCGAGGTCGGGTCAGCGTTGAACGCATCGCCGACGAAATCCCAACCGTACGTCACCCGGCTGCCCCAGGCGCCGCCCAGGTCCGGATGGTCGTAGTCGACGCCGGTGTCCATGACGGCGACCCTGATACCCGTCCCCGTCAAGCCGAGTTCGTTCTGGGCGACGTCGGCACCCGTCATCGCGAGCGCGCTGTACAGCTCCGGAGCGATCCCGGGCCGCGGTTCTGGCATCACGATCGTCTCGACCGGGAACACCGCGGTCACGCCCGGCAGCCGGGCGAGCTTCGCGATCTCTGCGGGGCCGGCGTTCACGGACAAGCCATTGAACAGGGTGTGGAAGTCGTAGCGCTCGGTGAATGCGATGCGTTCGGCCAGCGCGGTGCTGCGGAACAGCGCGCGCTCGTTGGCCTGTGCGGTCGGCGACCCACCCTTGACGCGTGGCGCGGCACCGAACTGGATGAACCAGGCGGTGGGGGTCTCGTCGACCATGCCCCCCGGCTCGTCGAACTCGATCGGTTCGAGCGGGAACACCTGCTCCACGATCGCCGGCACCTGCGCCAGGGCAGGTGCCTCGGTCTCAGGCAGGATGCCGGCCCCCGGCTGACTGCAGCCTGAGAGCAGCAGCGCCCATGCCCACCACACGATCCACTTATGGGGGTTCCTCATCTCCACGCCTCCTCGAACCGTCGCGGTCAAAGGGCCGCGGCGTGGACCTCGCGGACACCGGCGGCCCGAACTAGGCCGCGACGAGGGCATCCGCGTGAGTTGCATCACATCATACAAGAGGCGCGACTCCCCATCGGCCACGCCGCCCCGACCGCAATCCAGCAGCGAGGACAAACGTCCCTAACTCACACCGCTGCGGCGTGCTCGGATGTTGTTACTCGGACTTCTCTATCCGTGTTTAGGAGGGTGCCCCCATGCCAGGATCCGCACTGCGCCGCACCGCGAAACGCCTGCTCGCCGCCCTGACGCTCGTCGCCACGCTCGCCGTGGGCTACGCCCAAGCCGAGCCGCCCGCCATCACGCCCGAGGAGTTCGAGACCGCCACCCAGATCTACTTCGACCGCTGCGCCGGCTGCCACGGCGCGCTGCGCGCGGGTGCGACCGGCCCCAACCTGTTCCCCGACCGTCTCTCCGAGAAGGGCGAGGGCTACCTCGAGGCGATCATCTACGGCGGACTCCCGGGCGGCATGCCGAGCATGGGCGCGCACGGCATCCTGACGATGGAGCAGATCGACGTCATGGCGCGCTTCCTGCTCAACGAGCCGCCGGCGCCCGCCCAGATCTCGCTCGACCAGATCCTCGAGACCTGGCAGGTCCACGTCGCCCCCGAGGACCGCCCCAGCGAGCCCCAGCACGACCTCGACTGGGAGAACTTCGTCGGCGTCATCCTGCGCGACATGGGGCAGGTCGCCATCGTCGACGGCGACACCCACGAGCTCGTCAGCCTGGTCGATACCGGCTACGCCATCCACATCCTGCGTTCCTCGGCCACCGGCCGCTACTTCACCGCCATCGGGCGCGACGGCAAGGCCTCGCTGATCGACCTGTGGTCCGACCCACCCGAGGTCGTGGCGGAGGTGAAGCCCTGCTACGACGCACGCAGCATCGAGTCGAGCAAGTTCGAGGGCTTCGAGGACGCCTATGCCATCGTCGGCTGCTACTGGCCCGCGCTGGCTGTGGTGCTCGACGGCCTGACGCTCGAACCCCTGAAGATGATCGGCACCGCCGGCTACCAACGCGGCGCCGGCGACTACGTCGAGGAGGCGCGCGTCGCGGCGATCGTCGCCTCCCACTACTACCCGGAGTGGATCGTCAACATCAAGGAGGCCGGCCAGACGTGGTTCGTCGACTACAGCCGCCTGGACGAGCCCGGCCAGCCGATGGCGATCACCATGCTCGACACCGACCTCTTCCTGCACGACGGCGGCTGGGCCGGCGACCGCTACTTCGTCGTCGCCGCCAACGCGCTCAACAAGCTCATGGTCATCGACGCCCAGGAACGCACCCTCGCCGCCGAGGTCACCGCGGGGGAGATCCCCCACCCGGGCCGCGGCGCCAACTGGGTACACCCGGAGTACGGGCCCGTGTGGGCGACGGGCAACCTCGGCAGCGCGGAGATGACCGTCATGGGCGCCGACCCGGAGGGGCACCCGGAGCATGCGTGGCAGGTGGTGGCGCGCGTCGAGGTCCCCTTCACCGGCAACCTCTTCCTCAAGACCCACGACAACAGCCCCTGGGTGTTCTACGACAGCCCGATGAGCCCCAGCCCCGCAGGCACCGCCACCGTGTGCGCCATCGACAAGGTCGCGCTCGAGACCGAGCGCTGCTGGGAGGTGCCGGGGGCGCAGGAACTCGGCGCGCGGGTGGTGCACCCCGAGTTCACCCGCGGCGGCAGCGAGGTCTGGTTGTCAGTGTGGGGCAGCATGAACGAGCCGTCCTTCATCGTGGTCTACGACGCCATCACGCTCGAGGAGATCGACCGCATCGAGGGCGACTGGGTCCGTACGCCGACCGGCAAGTTCAACGTCTACAACACGGCCCAAGACGTGTACTGACGCACGACGTCCCGACCGGTCTCGACCGGCCGAAGCGCCGCCCCGGAGCATCTCCGGGGCGGCGCGCGCGTGGGGTCGCGAGCCGACCCGCCATGTGGCCGTGTGGCCACATGGACAGATGACCCTGTGACCACATGTACCTCCCGTCACAAGCTGTGCACAGCCGAGGAGGCCGCGATGAGCGAGACGACCTTGAACGCCGAACGCGAGGAGCTCTTCCACCAGCAGGCGTTGGTGCTGAAGGCGCTCGCCAACGCGTCGCGGCTCAAGCTCGTCGACCGGCTCGTGCACGGGCCCTGCCCCGTCGGCGAGCTCACCGCCCTGATCGACTCGGACCGCACCACGGTGTCGAAGCACCTCGCCATCCTGCGGGCGCACGGCATCGTCCGCGACCGCAGGGAGGCCGGCGCCGTGGTGTACGAGCTACGCACGCCGTGCGCGGCCAGCGTCTTCGAGTGCACCCGCAGGATGCTCGAGGAGCGGGCGCTCGCGCCGCGCGCCGCACGCACCGGGCGGCGCCCACGCCAGGCACGACCGGAGACGGGCACCGCATGAGGACCCCCGAGCCCAGCCTCCCGCGCCTCGCCGGGCAGCGCCCAACATCGAGGAGCATCGATGCGAATCGTGTCCAGCACGTAACCTTTGTCCCTTGGGTCGGCGAAACCACGCGGCAATACTGCGGCGTGATCCAGGCGAGGGGCGAACGGGCATGACGCGGGACGCGGCCACGCGCCCGGTGGAGCCCGCAGACGTGGTCGAGCAGGCGCTGCAGCTCGTGGCGGCCACCTACCGCTCGCCCGACGCCGCGCTGCGCGCCGACCTCGACTCGGGCGCTTTCGCGACCGCGGTCGCGGAGCTGGCCGCGGCGACGGGCGTCGCCGCGCCGGTCTTCCAGGTGACCGATTGGCCGAAGTTGCAGACCACCTACGTCACCCTCTTCGTCACCAACGCCGCCGGGGTCCCCGCACCACCGTACGTGGGCCTCGCCCTCGACGGCGAGCTGCTCGGGCCCAGCGCCGAGGCGCTGAAGCGGTTCCTGGCGCACCACGGCGTCGAGACCGCCGCCGGCTGGCACGACCTCGCCGACCACGTCGCCGCGGTCGCCGAGGCCGGCGTGCTGCTCGCAGAGGCGGGCCGCGACGACGCGGCGTGCGTCCTGCTCGAGCGGTTCCTCTCCCCCTGGTTCCAACGCTACGCGCCCGAGGTGGTAGCGGCGGACGACAGCGGCTTCTACGGGCCGCTGACCGAGTTCTTGGGTTCTCTTCTTAGTGAGGTGTCATGTGAAACTGCGGCGTAGGGAGTTCTTGAAGTTGTCCGGGGCCACGGTGGGTGCCATGGCCTTGGGGGGGAGCGCCCAGGCGCAGCTCTTCCCCGACGGGTTCCCCAACCCGTTCCGGGCGCCCCCCGGCAAGTGGTTCACGAAGGACGACGTCACCACCTCGTACAACTACTGCGAGATCTGCTTCTGGAAGTGTGGCATCCAGGCGTCGGTCCAGGGCGGCAAGGTCCGCAAGGTCGACGGTTACGAGTCCAACCCGAAGTCGCGCGGCATGCTCTGCCCCCGCGGCCAGGGCGGCGTCGCCACGACCTACGATCCCGATCGCCTCAAGAAGCCGCTCATCCGCGTGGAGGGCAGCGAGCGCGGCTCGGGCCAGTACCGCGAGGCCAGCTGGGACGAGGCGTACGACTACATCGCCGAGAAGATGAACCAGATCAAGTTCGAGCACGGCAGCGAGTCCGTCGCCTTCTTCGGGCACGGCACCGGCGACGCCTGGTTCGCCTCCTACCTCCCCGGCGCCTGGGGCAGCCCCAACGCCGCCAAGCCCTCCGTCAGCCTCTGCACCGGGCCGCGCGAGACCGCCAGCCAGTACACCTTCGGCCGCGGCATCTCGGGGCACGAGCAGATCGACTGGGACGAGACCGACTACATCGTCCTGATCGGCCACCACATCGGCGAGGACACCCACAACACCCAGCTGCAGGACTTCGCGCTGGCCCTCAAGCGCGGCGCCAAGCTCGTCGTCGTCGACCCGCGCTTCAGCGTCGCCGCCTCCAAGGCGAACGACTGGCTGCCGATCAAACCGGCGACCGACACCGCCCTGCTGCTGGCCTGGGCCAACGTCCTCGTCGAGGAGGGCCTGTACGACGCCGAGTACGTCGACAAGTACACGGTCGGCTTCGAGCAGCTCGCCGCCCACGTCGCCCAGTACACCCCCGAATGGGCCGCCGAGATCACCGAGATCCCGGCAGACACCATCCGCCGCATCGCCCGCGAGATGGCGGCCCACGCGCCGCGCGCCGTGCTGCCCGTCAACCGACACACCGTGTGGTACGGCCCCGACGACATGCACCGCATGCGCTCGCTCTACATCGTCAACGTGCTGCTCGGTAACTACGGCATGCCCGGCGGCTACTACTTCTGCGACGCGCCGGTCGTCGAGGCATACCCGCACCCCGCCCTGCCGCTCTCGCCCGCCTCGGGCGGCTGCGGCGGCGGCTCGACCGACGTCGTCACCGACTCGCCCTTCCGGCCCGCGGCCGACCGCGGCAAGTTCTTCGGCACCGCCACCGCGGTGCAGGAGCTGATCGAACCGATGCTCACCGGCGAGCCCTACCCGATCAAGGGGCTCTTCAGCTACGGCGTCAACCTGTTCCACTCGATCCCGATGGTGGAGCGCACCAAGCAGGCCCTCAAGGAGCTCGACCTCTACGTCGCCATCGACATCCTGCCGATGGAGCACGTCATGTGGGCCGACGTCATCCTGCCCGAGTCGACCTACCTCGAGCGCTACGACGACCTGCTGCTGCAGGCGTACAAGACGCCCTTCATCTCGGCGCGCTTCCCGGCCCACCCCCCGCTCTACGACACCCGGGGCGCGTTCGACATGGCCAAGCAGCTCGGCGAGCGCCTCGGCCTCGGCGAGTACTTCCCCTGGGAGAACGTCGAGGAGTACCTCGATCGGCGCCTCTCGTCGATCGGCTCCAGCCTCGAGGCGCTGAAGGACCAGGGCACCATCGTTCGACGCGGGCGCCCGTACTTCGCCGACTGGGAACGGCTCAACCGCAACCCCATCGGCACGCCCTCGGGCAAGATCGAGATCTACTCCGAGCGCTTCGCCGAGGCGGGGCTCGACCCGCTGCCGGTCTTCGTGCCGCCCATCGAGGGGCCCTCCGGCATGTACCGCCTGCTCTACGGCCGCAGCCCGGTCCACACCTTCGCACGCACCCACAACAACCCCATCCTGATGGAGGCGCACGGCGAGAACGGCGTGTGGATCTCCACCTCCGAGGCCGCCGGGCTCGGCATCCGCCACAACGAGTACGTCTACCTCGAGAACCAGGACGGCGTCCGCGAGGGACCGGTACGCGCCTACGTCACCGAGCGCATCCGCAACGACTGCGTCTACCTCGTCCACGGCTTCGGCCACAAGACGCCGCTCATGCGCATCGCCAACGGCCGCGGCGCATCGGACAACTACCTACAGACCCGCTACGACCTCGACCCGGTCTCGGGCGGCGCCGGCCTGCGCAACAACTGGGTGAAGCTCGTCAAGGGCGCGCCCGACCCGCAGCACCCACCGGTCGCCTGGCTGGCCCGTGAAGGGAGCCGCGCATGACCCGCCTCGCGATGGCCATCGACCTCGCCTCCTGCGTCGGCTGCGCGGCCTGCTCGATCGCCTGCAAGATGGAGAACGAGGTCCCGCTGGGCGTCAACCGCCTGTGGATCCGCAACACGACGGTCGGCACCTTCCCCAACCTCACCGTCGAGCACCGGCCCGAGCAGTGCCTGCACTGCGAGAACCCGCCCTGCGTGCCCGTCTGCCCCACCGGCTGCTGCTTCGTGCGCGACGACGGCATCGTCGACATCGACGTCAAGAAGTGCATCGGCTGCTCGGCCTGCATCGCGGCCTGCCCGTACGATGCGCGCCACATGCTGCCCCAGGGCTACGTCAGCAAGTGCGACTTCTGCAAGCACCGCGTCGACGAGGGTCGCATGCCCGCCTGCGTCGAGACCTGCCCGACGCTGTGCCGCACCTTCGGTGACCTCGACGACCCCAACAGCCCCGTCTCGATCGCCATCCGCGAGGCGAGGCGCGTCGACGTCCTGCGGCCCGGCCTCGGCACCGAGCCGAATCTCTACTACCTCAACACACCCGCCGCGTTCGGTCTCGTCGGCGAGACGGGAGGGACTTTGTGACCGAGTTCTACGGCCTCCCCTTCAGTGTGCACTTCTGGCACTGGCCGACCCTGATCCACTTCGCGCTGGTGGCGCTCGCAGGCGGCATGGTGCTGGTCACGGCGATCGCCAGCATCAAGGGCCACCCCAAGACCCGCACCTACGCCCTGATCACGATGGTGCTCATCGTGCTCGACCTGATCACCCTGTGGGTCGAGTCGCCGTCGCGCTTCCGCTTCACCCACGTGTGGCTCTTCCTCACCATCACCCCGACGGCGCCCATCTGGCTCGGTGCCTGGGGCCTGATCATCTCGCTCGGCTCGAGCTTCTTCGTGTGGCTGGACAAGGGTCCGAAGATGTTGTGGAACGCGGGGCTGGTCGTCGGCGCGGCGCTCGCCCTCACGTACCCCGGCCTGGCGCTCGCGGTCAACGTCAACCGCCCGCTGTGGACGCCGGTCCTCCTGGTGCTGTTCCCACTGACCGGCATGGTGACCGTGCTCGGCCTCGCGCACCTGTTCAAGCAGGCCTGGGCCGCACGCTGGCTCGTCACCGTCTCGATCGCCAGCGCCGTCATGGGCATCGTCTACCTCTTCGCCCTGGCGACCGGATCGGCCGAGGCGCGCCAGGCCTTCGAGTACCTGTGGAGCCACGACGGCCTGTGGCTCTCGGTCGGCATCGCCGCCCTGCTCGTCGCGCCGGTCCTCATCCGGCGCCTTCCCCTCCTCGCAGGCTTGGTGCCGATCCTGGGCGCCACCCTGGTCCGCAGCCTGATCGTCGAAGCCGGTCAGGCCCAGTTCTTCGGGTTCTAGGGCTGCCCGCCCAGAACGAACCGGGGCCAGCGCGCCCCACACGAAAGGGAGTACCCCATGAAGCGTATCGCCCTCGTCCTCATCGCCTTCCTCGTCGCCTCCGGCGCCTTCGCCCAGAGCGCCACCGAGCAGTTCGGCGCCATCATCGAAGAAGCCTCGCAGGCCGGCTGGCTGCAGATCAACGTCGACGACAGCCTCGACTTCATCGAGCAGGTCGAGCCGTTCCTCCTCGACGTCCGCCGCCAGGACGAGTTCGACCTCGGCCACATCGACTTCGCCGTCCTGATCCCGGTCACCGAACTCGCCGACCGCCTCGGTGAGCTCCCCGAGAACAAGGACACGCCGATGATCATCTACTGCGCCGCCGGCACCCGCGGCATGTGGGCCCTGTCGCTCCTCAAGCTCGACGGCTTCACCAACGTCCGCAACATGAGCGGTGGCTTCAACGCCTGGAAGGCCGCCGGCTACCCGATCGTCGACTGACCACGCCCTGACCAACGAACGCTGGCCGGCCCCCGGAGTTTCGGGGGCCGGCCGACGTCTGGCCCGCACGCTTTCGCCTCCTTGGGACATCTGGACCTTCAGGTCGTATTCATGCGCGTCTATACTGCTGCGTGATCTCGTGACGAATTTCACGATGTCCCTTCAGGAGGCGGCGGAATGAAGCCAACGGAACAGCAGGCCATCAGTCGAAGGAAGTTCCTGATCGGGTCGGCCGCCGTCGCGGCCGGCGTTCTCTTGGCCGACAAGGGTTGGGTGGACGCCCAACCCTTCTTCACGCCCGAGGGCGTGGACGTCGAGGGCCTGGAGCGCGCCGGCTACCTGGTGCGGCACACGATCTGCCACCAGTGTGGCGCCGGCTGCGGCCTGACGGCCCTGGTGAAGAAAGACGCGCCACCCAGCGAAGAGAACATGCTGATCTTCGGGAACCAGCACCCGGAGCATCCGCAACGCGGCATGTGTGGGCGCGGCGCCACGGCGCCCTACACCTGGAACAGCCCGCTGCGGCTGCGCAAGCCGCTCAAGCGCGTCGGCGAGCGCGGCGAGGGCTCGTTCGAGGAGGTCAGCTGGGACCAGGCCCTCGACGAGATCGCCGCCAAGGTGCGCGAGATCGTGGAGCGCGACGGCGCCAAGGCGATGGCGTTCAGCACGCACGACTACAAGGCGGAGATGCAGCTGCTCGCCTGGCCGCTCGGATCGCCCAACGTCATCAGCCAGGCGAGCACGTGCAACACGGCCGGCGTCGTCGGCCGCCGCTGGATGATGGGCTCGGGCTTCGACCACCACGCGACGATCGACCCGGACTACGACAACATCCGCTACGTGCTGTTCCCCGGGCGGAGTCTCAACGCGCCGATCGGCGCGGTGCACCGGCTCGCCAAGGCACGCGAGCACGGCGCCAAGGTCGTCTTCCTCAACCCGGCGCACCCGGACGTGGCGTTCGCCAACTCCGACTGGATCCCCTGCGTGCCCGGCACCGACGCCGCGTTCATGCTCGGCGTCGCCCACGTCCTCGTCAGCGAGGAAAAGTACGACGAGAGCTTCGTGCTCAACCAGACCAACCTGCCGTTCCTGCTCAAGGCCGACGGCAAGCCGCTAACCCAGGAGGACCTGGTCGCCGACGGCGACGCCAACGTCTTCGCGCTCATGAGCGTCGACGGCGAGATCGTCTTCCACGACGCGGCAGGCATCCAGCCTGAGCTGACGTACGCTGGCACGGTCACCCTGGCCGACGGGAGCGACGCGGCCGTCACGACCGCCTGGAACCGCCTGGTCACGCACCTGGCCGACTACACCCCGGGCAACGCCGCCCAGATCACCGGCGTACCCGCCGCCACGATCACGCGGGTCGCCCGCGATCTCTTCATCATGCGCGGCGTGGTCGAGGACACCTGGTACAACACGCGCAACGGCAACGACACCGACGTGATCATGGGCCTCATGACGGTCAACGCACTGCTCGGCAACCTGGACCAGGTCGGCGGGCTCGGCGTCCGTCTCGGCAGCAAGCTCCCGGGCATGATCGGCCGCGCCAGCGACGGCACCGTCAGCCTGATCACCGGTGACAGCTTCCTCATGGAGCACACGAAGACGATCGACAAGGAAATCTACCCGGAGACCAACGCGACGTTCGACGCGGTCTTCCAGGGCATCCTCGACGAGCAGCCATACCCCATCACCGGCCTCATGCTGGTGGGCGCCACCATCTTCCACCGCGACCCCAACGTCGCGCGCGCGATCGAGGCCATCAAGAAGCTCGACCTGCTGGTCACCGTCGACATCGTGCACCAGGAGATCTGCGACTGGTCGGACTACGTCCTGCCCGCCGAGATGTTCCTGGAGCGCGACCACATCAAGGGCATCGGGTGGACCCAAGGCATCTCCGTCGCGCTCCAGCGGAAGGTCACCGACCCACCCGCGGGCGTGGACGCGCGCCCGGACGCTTGGATCATGCTCGAGATCCTGCGCCGCGCCTACCCGCAGCGCGCCGCCATGGTCGGCCACTACGACTGGATGAGCGACGTGGCCACCTGGAAGAACGAGTGGATGCACCCCATCGAGGAACTCCGGATCGAGGGGCTCGCGAACGCATGGAACCGCGACCCCGCAGAGGTCCGCCGCGAGCTCGAGGAGAACGGCTTCATCACCTTCCAACCCAAGCAGTACGGCCTGACCCCGTACAACCGGCCCTTCGCGTCGCCCAGTGGCCGCCTCGAGGTCTACGCCTTCCGCCCGGTGCTCCGCGGCTACCGCGAGCACGGCTTCGCGACCTACTTCGATCCGCCCGCCTACACGATGCCCAGGGCCGAGGACGAGTTCTTCCTCGTGAACGGCAAGAGCCCCATCGGCGGCTCCGGCGTCGCGGGCCTCGCCTTCCCCACGCAGTACCTGGTCGACAACCGGCTGTGGCTCAACCCGGCCGACGCCGAGCGCCTCGGCATCGCGATGGACGACGAGGTCGAGGTCGAGGGCCTCGACACCGGCTGGAAGGCCAAGGTGAACGTCAACGTCACGCCGCGCGTGATCGCCGGCACCGCGTTCGTCTACTCCTACTCCGGCGGCCACCGCCAGAAGGTCGTCGCGGACGATCCGCGCTTCGCCAAGCTCTCGAAGGGCCTCGCCCCGCACTGGTTCTCCAAGTCGTGGGTCGACCCCATCACGGGCTCCAACTCGAACAACGCCTCCGTGCGCATCCGCCGGGCGTGAGCAGCGAGGGATACTGAGATGAGCACACGTCTGCGCAAGGGACAAGCCCCCACGAAACGGATGGCGCACGTCTGGGACGCCAGCAAGTGCATCGCTTGCGGCGCCTGCGTCATGGCCTGCACGTCCACCAACAACCCGGACATGATGATGCGCGAGGAGAAGGGCTGGAACTCCATCGCTTCCAACATCCGACGCATCGACAGCGTCAGTGCCCAGGGGCGACCCGAGGTGCTGCTGGTGCAGTGCCAGCACTGCGAGGACGCGCCCTGCCTCAACACGTGCCCGTTCGGCGCCACCTACATGGACGACAACGGCATGATCCGGCTCGACCCGCGCATGTGCTCCGGCTGCAGCTACTGCGTCACGAGCTGCCCCTACAACGTGCGCTGGTTCCACCCCGACAGCAAGCTGCCCAAGAAGTGCATGGGCGACACCTGCCTGGAACTCGTCGACAAGGGCCTGCAGCCCGCCTGTGTCCAGTCCTGCCCCGCCGGAGCACGCGACTACGGTGACCTCAACGACCCCAACAGCAGCGTGAGCGTCACGCTCCGCACCAAGCGCAGCCGGCGCCTGCTGGAGAACGCCGGCACCGAACCCAAGTACTTCGTGGTGGAGGGATCCTGATGGCACCCGCAGATCTTCACTTCCAGGTCCCCATCGCCCACTGGGGCTGGACCATCGTCTGGTTCCTGTGGTTCGTCGGCATCGCCGGCATGGGCTCGGTCGGCTACTTCTTCGTCCGCAAGGCCGCGCTCGCCTACGTGATCTTCGGCTCGCTGGTCCTGGGCTTGGCGTTCGTCGTCAGCCACCTCGGGCGCTGGTGGAACCTGCCGCGCACCCTGTGGACGATGGTCACCAACGGGATCTTCAACTGGAGTTCGTGGATGCTGGTCGGAATCGTGCTCCTCTCCGTCCACCTCATCCTCAGCGTCATCGTCGTGGCCAGCCACATCCCGTGGCTGCAGCGCATCGGCTGGCTGAAGTGGACCGCAACGCTCAGCCGGGCGAACGCCTACCTCGCCCTGTACGCCTTCCTCGGCTTCATGGCCACCGTCTACAGCGGCTTCCTCCTGACGCAGGCGTCCGGCATCCCGCTGTGGAACACCTCGCTCATCCCGATCCTGTGGGTCGTCTCCGGCTCCATCGCGGCCATCGCCGTCATCGAGCTGCTGTACGTGTTCGGCGTGGTCGAGTCCAGCGTCTCGACCCTGGCGGTCCGCCTGGGCCTCGGGCTCGATGCGATCAAACTACTCGCCGTCCTGGCCTTCCTTCACGTCGCCCTGGCGTACGGCAGCGCGGGCGCCCGCATCGGCGCGACCGCCATGGCATCGGGCGAGTACGCCCTGATGACCTGGGGCGGCGTGATCGGCATCGGCATCCTCGTCCCGATCGCCATCGGCCTGTACACGGTGCTCGTCAAGAAGAGCAAGCCGCTGCTGGCGATCTCATCGATCGCCGCGCTCGCCGGGGTGTTCTTCCTCCGCGCGGTCGTGCTGCTGGCCGGCGCATGGGAGCCGCTCGTCCTCTAGGGCTCGCGCCGTAGCGCGTGGGCGCCTTGGCGCCACCCTCTGCGGCGCGAGAGTGTGCGGCCCCGGGACGATGTCCCGGGGCCGCCTGCGCCCCGGGTCACGGCTCGGGGCGCCCCCGTCGCGCCAAGCTGGCCGGGCGCGAATGGACCGTGGCGACGTCCGCCGGGCGGTCGGCACTCCCCGCGCCTCATCCGACGCGTGCGGCCCACCAGGCGGCCAGCCACGCGAGCGCCTCCAGGGTGCCCTCCCGGCCCTCGGC
>JAABTL010000023.1 GCA_011389865.1 Trueperaceae bacterium | reverse complement strand
GTGGAGGGCCCGCACGCAGTCCTCGAGCCAGGTGTCCAAGCCCGGCGCGTCGAGGAACACGTGGTCGGCGATCACGTTCGCTCCGCCGCGGGACAGCGTGGCCACCGTCCCATGCATCGCCCGCGCACTGAGCGTCAGGGCTTCGAGCTCCTGCGCGGTCCCCGTGAGGAGTCGGCTGGGGATCATGTCCTCGAACGCATCGAGTTGCACGAGGTAGTACGGCTGCTCGAGCGCCGTCTGCAGCGCCCTGACCAGCGTCGTCTTGCCGGCGCTGGAGCCGCCGTTGAGGAGGATGATCTGGCCGCCGCTCGGGGCACGACCCCCGCGCGGCGCGCCGCCGCCGGTCACGTCGCGCGCGGCGGGAAGTGCTCGGAACGAGTCTACGGTCAGCCCTGCCTCGCCCTGACGGGCACCCAGATCTCGACCTCGGAGTCGGCCTCGCCCCACCCACGGAAGCGCTCCTGGTCGTAGCGCTCGAGCGTGCAGCCCAAGGCCTCCTCGTAGTCCGACGCGGGCAGCCAATCCCGGTAGATCGCGTCGCTCCAGTTCGCGGTCATCTGCGCACCGCGGAGGGTGAACACCGCGTAGGTGCCGCCGGGCAGCACCTTGGCGAAGATGGGCGCCGGCAGGTCCTCGATCCGGAACACCTCCACGCCGACCATCACGTAGTAGGCCTTCGTCTCGGCGTACTCCTGGGTGGCGACGTGAAGCTCCCACCCCACCCTCACATCGACCTCGTGCAGGAACGCCTCGCGATGGCGATCCCAGTAGGCGCTGAAGCGCGTCCACAGCTTGCCGACCTCGTTGTGTTCCGGCGCCACCCCCTGGGCGTGGAAGGGATCGCCGTAATAGACCATCCCGACGATCGTCATCTCGCCCCGCTCGATCAGCCTCGGTGTCATGCTCGCCTCCTCGCCCGTCAGCCGGGTCCCTCGCGCGGCGGCCGCATCAGGGGCCGAACGGGCCGGTGGCCGCGCCGTCTTCGCGTTCGATGCCGAGCGCTCCCATCACGACCCGCGACAGCTCCTCGACCGAGGCGCTTCGCGTCCTCGCGAGAACGACGATGCCCTGCTCGCGCGCCTCGCGCTCGATCGTCGCGCTCATGCGCTCGTCGAACGTCAGGAACGTCGCCCACCGTTCCGCCCCTCCGGGCAGCCCTTCGACGGCGCGGCGCATCCCCGACCGGGCCTCGTCCTCCTCCCAAATCCGCCGGCTCTCGGCATCGTCGACCGCGAGGCAGGCGATGCGCGCCGGGTCGACCACCGCCGCCAGGACGGACGGGTGCGTGATCCCGCCGTCCACCAGGACCGGCCGGTCACCGTAGCGCTCGGACACGTCCCGAGCCACGAGGTCCAGGAACTCGGCGTTCGTGGCCCTGTTCAGGTCGTCGAACGCCTCCCACGGCAACGAGAGCACCCACGCGAGGCCATCGCGGCGCTTGAACCAGGCCGAGCTCGCGGGGTGCCGGGACTGGGAGTACCGGCTCATGTAGCGCCCGTAGATGTGCTCGTCCATGTCGAAGACGGGGACGCCCGTCCAGCGCGAGATGGTCCGGCAAACGGAGGACTTCCCCGAGCAGGCGCCGCCGATCACCCAGCGGAGCCCGCGGGCCGATGCAAGGCTCAGGGCAGCCTCTCGCACGAGCGCGCGGTCGACCTCGAACACGGGCGGCACCCCTTCCGTTCCCCGCGCGGGCACCCGCCGACCGGCCGCGACGCGAGGCACGAGACCGGCGTTGGGCGTCAGCGCCGCCAGACCTCTACGCCTCGTCGCGCTTCGCCGCGTCCCGCCGCAGCGTCTCGATGACGGCGCCCGCGACCGTCCCTACGGCGGCCCCGGCCAGCATGCCCATGACCAGGCTGCCGAGGATGATCCCCAGTACCAAGCCGAAGCCCGCGCCGATGCCGATCACGGCGCCCATGCCGGGGAACCCGGCGAGGACCCTCGAGCGTGCCTGCCGATCGCTCATCTGCGCACACCTTCCGATCCGCCCGCGACCACGGCGCTGCGTCCCGTTTCCGCGAGCGCACGCGCCAACTCCACCACCCGTGACGGTGAGACTAGCCCATGCGGAGGATTCACACCCACAGCCAGAAGGCCCGCGAGCTCGGCCGCGTGCAGGTCCGGCGCCACCTGGAGCGCCAGTGCCAGCACCCCCGCGAGGTACGGCGGCCATTCGCTGTCGCCGCCCTCGGCGTCGTAACGGTAGTGCCGCGGGTGGTGGTGGCCGGCCACGGTGCGGTGGTGGGCGGGGGCGTAGACGGTGACGTACCCGAGCGCGGCGTCGGAGGCCGCACGGCGTGCCAACACCTCGCCGACCGACTCGCCGTCGGCGCGCCAGAAGGCGGCCTCGCCTGGCGAGGCGCCGAACGCCTCCGGCCGGTCGCAGTCGCGCCACGGCGAACAGCCGAGCCCGCGGATCGCCAGCGGCGGATCCAGTTGGTCCAGCGGGTAGACGCTCAGCAACACGAAGACGTTGCGCTCCATCGCGCGCCGGATCGCGGCGTCGACCACGACGCGCCCCTCGCCTCGGTACCCCGTCGACACGCTCAGCAGCCGCACCCGCTCCTCGGGCCGCAAGGTGTCGTTCCGATCGACCACGTGGTCGATGGCCGCCGCCAGCCGCGCCGGCGTGAGCCGAGCGAAGTCGAGGGCGAAGTAGTGCAACGCGGCGCCCGGAGCGACGCCGATGGATCGCCCGACCAGCAGGCTGGCCATGGCGGGACCGTGCATGTCGAAGGGCAGCCCGGTGAAGTCGTCGAGCTCCTCGTAGGCAACGAGCCGGTCGGCGTACTCCACGTGGTCGCGCCGGAGCTGGCCGTCGATGATCGCGACCGAGACGCCGGCGCCCGTCACACCCTGGGCGTGAAGCTCGCGCACGCCGAGACCCGGGTCCTTCGCGCGCTCGAGCCGCACGCGCGGCACCATCACGACCAGCGCCACCCCGAGTACGGCGACGAGGACCACGGATAGAAGCACCGTGGCCGCCCTGCGGGACATTCCGAACACGCGCCAGCATCGATCGGCGCCCTTGCCGCCGCCAGTGGCATCCGACCTGTGCGGGCAGCAGCGCCGGTGCGTCGACGCTCAGCGACGGCGGTCACGCGAACGAATCCACCGCGTGGTCGTAGCGGTGTGCGGCCTCAACCCGCGCGTGACGTGCGCTAGATCAGTCGTCCCGCTCGAGAAGGAACGAGATCTTCGCGTTGAGCCGGTACTTCACGATCCGATTGTCCTCGACGACGGCCTGCATCTCCTTGACGTAGATGCTCTGGATGTTCCTGACGGTCTTGGAGGCCTCCTCGAGCGCGACCTTGGCCGCGTCGTCCCAACTCTTCTCGGACTGCGCCAGAACCTCGATGACCTTCACCATGGGTGCCATGAAGTCTCCTCCCTTTCTACGTTCCGTACCTCCCAGGGTAAGGGACGCTCCCGTATGCGCTTGTATCGCTGGCCCGTGCAGGAAACGGGGGTTCGAGCAGCCACGATGCGGCGCCGCTCGTCACGGTGCCGCGACTCACCGCAGCCGTCGCGCGAGACGACCGCCGAGGCCGGCGGCGCCCCCCGCCAGCGCCACGCCCAGCCCCACCCAGCGGATCAGCGAGGCGACGCGCGCGTGGCGCGCGTAGTCGGCCGTCATCTCCGGCGTCGGATCCTGGTACGGGATGCCGGCGAACGCCACGTCGTAGACCAAGCCGGCGAAGACCAGCGCCAGGCCGGTCGCCACGAGGAGTAGGGGCACGGATCGTCTCACGCTCCCCGCGAGGCTGACACGTGTCGTTGCGCGGCGCAACCTCTCCCGCGTCCCTTGACGGGCTACCCTGCGGCACATAGCGTGAACGAGCACCCGGCGGACGCGACGAACGCCCCGCGGTGACGCGCGGCGCGTGTGACTCCGCTTCGAACGCGACCTGCAGATCGGTCGCGGCACGGTCGGCAACCGCGGTCCTCGTCCGCGCGGTCACTCCCTCCGCGTCCGTCGCGAGGCCGGTTGCCGCCGAGAGGAGCCCCTCGATGAAGCCCAACGAACGCCCCGTCCCGACGCTCGAGGAGGCCCTGCGCAAGCCCTGCAAGCACCGCGACATGACACTCGCGCTCGAGCCGATGCCCAACTTCAGCTCGACCCCGGGCGGCCCGCACGGACAGCCGCTGGCGTTCTGGGCGTCGTGGGACCTCGCCGACCGCCCCCGCAGGATCGCCCTGCTCGTCGACGACTGTCAGGAGGAGTACCGTCCGTACGCTGGCGGCATCCTTCCGAACGTGAAGCGGCTGGTCGAGGCCTTTCGGACCGCGCGCGCCGCGCGCGCCGCGCACTCAGGCAGCGACGGCGTCTGCATCGCCTGGAGCGCCTGGAGCCGCGCCTTCGACGACGGCATCGCCAACGCGATGGACCGCTGGTACGGACCGCGCGGCCTGCGCCCCGAGGAGCCGGAGAACGCCGCCTACGTCTTCACCGGCTCCGCCGGGATGCAGCCGCTGGCCGAGATCGCCCCGACGGAAGCGGAGGAGGCCGACGGCTGGTTCTACCTGGGCAAGCACCTGGACATGTTCTGGACCTTCGACGAGAACGGCGCCTCGTACCTGGACGAGAAACTCAAGGCGCAGGGCATCGACACGATCGTCATCGTCGGCCTATGGACGGACGAGTGCGTCCTCAGCACCGCCTACGCGGGCAACTCGCGCGGCTACGACGTCGTGGTGGTGAGCGACGCCGTCGCCACGGCCACCGCCAACCAAGAGATGGCCCTGCAGGTCGCCAACAGCACGGTCGCCAAGGTGCTGTCGACCGACGACGTGCTGAGGTACATGGAGCAGGACTTCGTCGCCGGCGAGCCCGGCGCCGTCAAGGGTACCGAGCACCCCGACGGCCGTAAGGCGGGCTGAGCGGCGGCGAACCGGCGATCGACCCGCGTCGCCGACCTGCAGCCCACCGGACCCGAGGCACGGCGCACCGTCATGCTCGCGGCAACCCGGCGACGAACCGCTGGAAAGCGTCCCCGGCCGTGAGGGGCGGGCCGTGGCCGAAGCAGATCGTCTCGGGGTCGAGCGCCGCCAGCTTCCGCGCCGATGCCAGGTTCGCCGCGCGATCGAAGGTGGCGAAGCGGAAGGGCTCCGATAGCGTCGTCCGTAGGGTGAGCGGCTGCATGTGGAACAACACGTCGCCGAGGATCAGCACCCGGGTCCGTTCCTCCCAGAACGCCAGGTGCCCCGGCGTGTGGCCGGGCGCCTCGATGACCGTCAGCCCACCGATCTCGTCGCCTTCGGCCAGCGTGCCGGCCACCGGGTGACCCGGGCCCGACATGAGGTTGAGGAGCGGGATCATCGGCGATCCCGGGTTGGCCATGAGAGTGCGTTGGTCCCCGGACTCCGCGGCGGCGCGGTCGCCCGCCCCGCAGAGGAGCGGGATCCCCAACGCACGGCAGACCCGCTGGCTGCACCCTTGGTGATCGGGGTGGGCATGCGTGAGGACGTGCGCGGAGAGCCGTTGGCCCTCGAGGAGGCGCAACAGCCGGCGGCCCCCCAGACGCCCGCCGGAATCGATGAGGACGCCCCCGACGAGGTAGGCGTTCAACCGATGCGGCGGGACGAGCGGCAAGCGCATGACCGTCTCGGTGACTGGGATCGGTGGCATCCGATGCTCCCTTGGCGTGACCCGGCGGTACCACGATACCGGCTGGAAGCGGAGCCGGTAGGGCTCGTCCCGACCGGCAGCAACGCGGGGATCAGGCCGTGTGGATGGCGAGCGGTGCGCCGGTCAGCCCGAGGTGCCGGTCCGTCGACCAGCACGACGTGACGTGCCCGTCGCGCATGAGGTGCAGGCCGACGGCGTCGACCAGGGTGAGGTCTTGGTCGGCGAATCGGCGCAGCATCGCGGTGGCGCCCTGCAGCTCGGGCGTCCCGACCGGACGGACGTCGATGAAGGGCATGTCGTCGATCATCGCCAGGAACTGCAGCGCCCTGACACGATCGAAGCGCCGCAGAAACCACGCGTGCCCCTCGGTGACGACCAGGCTGGACGTCACGACGACGCTCGGCGGCGCCGCGAACAGGCGCCGGAAGACGGGATGGTAGGTGTCGCTCGCGTCCGCGAAGGCGATCAGGGCCGACGTGTCGACGTAGGCGTCAATCCTTGCGGCCATGGACCACCTCGTCGACGTGCTGGCTCGACGCCGGATCGCCGGACTCGATCATCCCCGCGTAGCGCATCCAGGGCCTTTCCTCGTCCGCCGGAAGCATCCGCCGCAACGAACGACGGAGGAGCTCCGCCAGCGAGATCCCCAGGCGCCGCGCCTCGCGCTTCGCTGCCGCGTAGTCCTCTTCCGTCAGGCTGATCTGCGTCCGCACCATCCTGATAACAGCATACCGTGAGGTGTTATCACCCACCCGGCTCGGCACGTGCCCTGGATCTCTGGGCACGTGCCCGCCCGGGCCACACGCGCGCCCACCCCCGCTCACGGCCGCCTCGCCTTCGCCGTCAGGGCCTGGACGTCAATCCTGAACACCCGCGGCTCGCGCGCGAGGTGGTCGAGCTTGCGCCCCTCTCGAGGATCGCCCACGCCGCCGTCTGGTCGAGTTCCCGGTCGCGCCTACGCATGGCGCACCCCCTTCGCCCGTCCCTCACGGCGCCGCCCGTCCGCGCCGGAGGGCCCGATCCGCCCCGACCGCGATGAGCGCGATCCCCACCGTGTCGATGAAGCCGTGCGTGAGGATCGCCAGCCACAGGTCGAAGCCGCTGGCGACGAAGACCGTGCCGAGCAGGGCGCCGGCGACGCCCGTGCTCAGCACGCCTGCCCGGCCCTGGTAACCGTGCGCGAGGCCGAACACGACCGCCCCCACGAGGACGTTGGCCGCCGTCGCCCAGGCGGAGGTGCCGAGCAGCCTGGCGGTCTCGGTCATCAGGAAGCCGCGGAAGACGACCTCCTCGAGCGGGGCGACGAGCAGCCACACGACGAGCATCCACAGGCCGAACGCCCGCCAGCTCCCGCGCACGCCGTCCACGATGGCGTGGTCGTGCGCCTCGCCCGTCCACCGCTCGACCCAGGGCTCGACGAGCCCCAGGGACAGCAGTTGGATGCCCACGCCCAGCCCGAGCGCGACCAACACCGTCCGCCACCAGGCGTCCGGGAGGACGAAGCCGAGGGCGGCCGTGCCGTCGCCGCGCAGCCACAGCGTGAGAACGACGACCAGCAGCGCGCCCAGCACGCCGAGTCCCGGTCGCTTGGTGAGGCCCGTCCACACGAGCAGGGCGGAGACGCCGAGCACGAGGGCGAGGGACGCGAGCGCGCTCGCTGCGGTCACGCCTCCGATGATGCCCGATCCGCCGCGGCCGGTCGCGCGGCTGCCGTGGGGCTCACGCCGTCACGACCCACGCCCAAGATGACCACGCCCGCTCGGGTCAAGTTCTTGACCCAACCGTTCCCGGGTCCGTGGGAACTTGCGTACAGCGGAACGATTCCGAGAGGAGGCGAGGCGAAGAGTACGCACCCGACGCGAAGAGGCCGAAGGCCCGCAGCATCCCAACAGGTAGCACGTGGGCCTCATCGATGAATCCTCGAAAGGAATGAACACCATGACCCAACGAACGCGCCAGCTCATCCACGCCCTGATCGCCACGCTCCTGCTGTTCGCCGGCTCGCTCGCCACCGCGCAGGGCGTCGCCGACCAGCAACCGCCCGACGGCTTCGAGACGATGCTCGTCTACATGGGCACCGGTGTCTACGACGCGACCGATCCCGACTACGTGATGCCCGACGGCGACGTCTGGCACCGCGAGATCATGGGTCGCAGCGACGCCGAGATCGCCGAGAACCGCGCCGAGGCCGTGGCGTTCTTCGAGGAGCGCTTCGGGCTGAATCCCGATACGCAGGACGGGCTCATGCTCGTCGACTTCATGTTCGATCCGCGCAACGAGTACCGCGCCTACGTCTCCTCCGAGGCCGCGATCCCGAGCGAGGGCTGGGTCGTCCGCGACGGCGGCTGGATGCTCTCCGTCACCGACCCCGACGGCCTCGACCTCGGCGGCGAGTTCGCCGGGACGCACGTCCCACAGGGCGCGGTATTCGTCTTCGGCGACTACAACATCGACGTCCCGGGCGGCGAGCCGATCATCATCCACTACCAGTCGGGCCAGCCGATCGTGGCGACCGAATCGGGGATGCTGTTCCTCTGCGAGACCTACCACCCCGAGTGGGGCTGGGGCCGCGCGCAGGGCATCTCCGCGCCCGTGACCCTCGAGGACGGCCGCACCCAGGCCAACGTCCGCAACGTCCTCACCTTCTCCGGGCTCGGCGACCCCGACCGCGTGCCGAACGCCCGCGACTGAGCCGACGCCGGGACCGACCCCGGCCCCACGGTAGGACCTCGAGCAGGGCGCTCGCGCGACGCGGGCGCCCTCCCTGCGTCCCCTGCCCGCCGCCCCCCACGGCCGGCATCGGGTCCTGGCCACCGGTCGCCGGCGGAGCCCGCGGTTACCCTCGGGCATGCGCCGTCCGACCCCCGAACCCCCCGGCCCCGGCCAGGAGTCCGCCTGGGACTACCCGCGCCCGCCCGCCCTCGACGCGTCGAACGAGCACGTCGTCGTCGCCTTCGCCGGCACGACGGTCGCCGAGAGCCGGCGCGCCGTCCGCGGGCTGGAGACCTCGCACGCCCCGGTCTACTACCTGCCGCCCGACGACGTCCGGACCGACCTCCTGCAGCCACTCGCGCGCCGCACCTTCTGCGAGTTCAAGGGCGCGGCCTCGTACGCCGACCTCGTCGTCGGCGATGCGCGCGCGCCGGCCGCATGCTGGTGGTACGCCGACCCCACGCCGGCCTTCGCGGCGATCGCCGGCTGGATCGCCTTCTACCCCTCGCGCGTGGACCGCATCACCGTCGACGGCGAGGTCGTGCGCCCCGTCGGCGGCGACTTCTACGGCAGCTGGGTGACCTCGCGGGTGGTCGGTCCGTTCAAGGGCGGGCCGGGGACCGAGGGCTGGTAGGCCGCCCGGTAGGCGGGCCGATCAGGCGGCCGGCGACGGCGCCTCACCCGCGTCGAGGAACGCCCCGATCAACGCGTTGACGCGGTCGGGTTCCTCGTGGTGGACCCAGTGGCTCGCGTCCTCGAAGAAGACCAGCCGGCCGTCGTCGCACAGATCGATGCTCGGCTGCGCCAGCTCGCGGGTCAGGGCGAGGTCGTTCACGCCCCACAACATCAGCGTGGGGACGGTGATCCGCGGCTCGGCGGGCATGGCGGGCGGCCGCCGCACGATCGCCCGGTACCAGTGCAGCATGGAGCGCATCGCCCCCCGCCGTGACCACGCCTCGCGGTAGGCGTCGAGGTCGGCCTCGGTGAAGGCCCCGGGGCGCGTGCCGGTCGTCAGGGCCCGCGTCAGGCCGCGCCAGTTCCCGAGGCTCAGCGTCCACTCGGGCAGCCACGGCAGCTGGAAGAAGAAGATGTACCAACTCTTGAGCAGCTGGGCAAGGCTGCCCCGCAGGTGCGCCAGCATGACGGCCGGGTGCGGCACGTTGATGACCACCAGCCGCGCCACTCGCTCCGGGTGCGTCTGGGCCACCCACCAGGCGACGGCCGCGCCCCAGTCGTGGCCGACCAGGAACGCCCGGTCGCAACCGGCGGCGTCCATCAGGCCGATCACGTCCGCGGCCAGCTCGTCGAGCGCGTAGGCCGCGATCGCGTCCGGCTTGTCGCTCAGGGCGTAGCCGCGCTGATCCGGCGCCCAGACCCGGTGCCCGGCCGCCGCCAGGAAGGGCACCTGCTTGCGCCAGCCGCTGGAGAACTCGGGGAAGCCGTGCAGCAGGATCGTCAGCGGCCCGTCTGGCGGCCCGTCCTGGAGCACGTTCAGGCGGACGCCGTTGGTCTCGATGAAACGCTGCTCCGGCATGGGGTGGCCTCCTGGATGGGCACGGCACGGCGGCCGCGGCGGCACGCGCTCGCGCCGCACGCTACCGCCTCGCAGCCTCGGCACCGGGCGGCGCGCGGTCTCAGCGCCGAGCGGAGGCCGCCTTCACCCGTAGCGCCTGATCGAAGAACTCGACGACCCGGAAGGTGTACCCCTCGGGGTCACCGGGGTAGCTCGCCGCGTGCGTCACCCCCGGGAGCGTCCACAGGCCGGCGCCGGGTGCGGCGGCCAGCCGCTGTGCGTGCTCGTAGGGCACGGTCGTGTCGGCGGTGCCGTGGACGAGCTGGATGGGCCGCGGCGCGACCCGCGCGATCTCCACCTCCGGCCGCACGCCTCCGAGGTCGAACCCGAAGCGCAGCCGGTGGGCGAGCAGAGCGGCGTGGAGGAAGGCCATCGGCAGGCCGCTCTCGTCCGGCCAGCGCGCCTCGATGATCGGGCGGATGTCGGCGTAGCCGGAGTCGGCCCACAGCGCGCCGATGCGCGGGTCGTCGGCCGCTGCACCGATCGCGGTCGCGGCGCCCATCGACACGCCCAGCACGCCCACCTGGCCCGCCGGCACGCCCTCGGCCAGCAGCAGGTCCACGGCGGCCATCACATCGAGTCGCTCGAGGTGGCCGAAGCTGAAGCGCTCGCCGCCGGAGGCGCCGTGGCCGCGCAGGTCGAGCATGACGACGTGGTAACCGTTGGCCTGCAGCGCCGCGGCCAGGGCGGGGAAGGACTGCTGGAACTCCCAGGTGCGGCTCGACGTGTGGCCGTGCACCAGGACGACCGCCGCGTCGGAGCCGGGAACGGGGAGGTGCCAGGCGGCGAGGTCGACGCCGTCCCGGGTCGTGAGGGTGACGTCGCGGTAGGTCGCGCCGTAGGTGCCCGGGTGCTGCGACGCATCGAAGCGGCGCTCTGGTCGCGTGAGGCGGTCGGCCGCCACGTAGCCGACGCCGAGCCAGACGGCGAACGCGAGGAGGGCGAGGACCGGCAGCAGCACGAGGGCCCTTCGCCCTGCCCGACCCGACGCGCGCGTGCTGGACGGGATGCGCATGCGGGATGCTACCTCACACACGCGGGCACCGGCCGCGAGCGGTTAGCATCCGCTACGAAGAGGCGCCTCGGGTGCCGGACGAGGTGAACATGGCCGACAACACGATCCAACTGACCCCCAAGGGGCTCGCCAAGATCAAGGAAGAGCTGCGCTACCTCAAGGAGGAGCGCCGCCAGGAGCTCTCCGAGTACATGGGCGCCGCGCTCGCCGACGGCGACCTGCGCGAGAACGCTGCCTACGACGAGGCGCGGCTGCTGCAGAGCGCCAACGAGACGCGCATCGCCGACCTCGAGGAGATCGTCGCCCGCGCCGTCGTCGTCGAGCAGGCGTCCGGCGTCGAGTCCGTCGCCCGGCTCGGCGCGAGCCTGCACCTCGAGGACGACCAGGGGACCACCCACGTGTTCCACCTGGTCGGCTCGCTCGAGGCCGACGTGTTCGAGAACCGCATCTCCGACGAGTCGCCGCTGGGCCAGCAGCTCGTGGGCCGCCGGGCGGGCGATCACGTCAACCTCGGCAAGCTCAGCTACCGCATCACGTCGGTGATGTTCGACTGATCGGCCGCCGGTGGCACCGTCCCGCCAGAGGCCCCGCCCTGCGGCGGGCCGCCGCCCTGCGGGGTGGCGGCCGCTGCTGAAGCGGCGCTTGCCAACCCATCATGTGCCGTTCAGGAGTGCCGTTGTAGGGTGAGCGCGTGACCCGGGCAGCGCTCCTCACGTTGGTCGCCGTGGTGTTGGGCCTGTTCGCCCTCACGCTGCTGCCCGATCGGCGACCCGACCTGCCCGACGCGACGATCGCTCTCGCGGACGCGACCGTCGTGCTGATGCCGGAGGCCGACCCGGAGGCCGTGTGGACGTTCAGCGCGCCCACCGCCCGCTTCGATCCCGACCGCGACACCACCGAGTTGTTCGACGTCGAGGACGGCGCCCGCACCGTCGGCGGCGTCGTCGACTTCACGCTCTCCTCCGAGCGCCTGGTGATCGACCGGCGTGACGACCTGGTGGCCGAGCGCATCGACGCCCACCTGGTCGCCGACGGCTGGGACGTTCTCATGGAGGGTCGCGACCAGCGCAACGTGCTCGTGCGCCAGGACGTCGGCCGTTTCGAGGTGCCGCACGTGGAGATCACCGGCGAGGGCATCGGCCGCAGCGTCTACCAGGACATGCGCATCAGCTTCGACTTCACCGACTTCCAGGCCGGCGGCCCCGGCACGGTCGGCACCTCGGCGTTCGTCGCCGACGTGCGTGAACCGTGACGACCCGACCGGCGCCCAGGAGGACCCCCGTGTCGCGACGCCAGCACCGCCCGACGACCGACCCCGTCCGCCTCGCCGGCCGGCGAGACACCGGCCGCCGGGCCGCCGCCCTCTGGGCCGGCGCTCTCGCCCTCGCGCTCGCCTGGGCCCCGCTCGTAGCGGGCCCGCTCGCCGTGGCCCAGGACGACGCCGAGCCGCCGGCCCGCCGCCTGATCACGATCGACTCGAGCGGTGGCACCCAGTCGGGCAACCTGCGCTTCGGCCCCATCGTCTACCAGCACCCCGAACCGGACGGCGTGGTCGCCACGGTCTCCAACCTGACGATCCGTGGCCCGCGCGCCGAACTCACGGCCCCCGAGGGCGAGCTCATCGCCCAGGCGCAGGGGCGTCGCGACGCGGTCTTCGACGGCGGCGTGGTCGTCACCCGCGGTCGGCTGACCGCGGTGGGCGCGACCCTGCGCTACGCGGAGGCCACCGGCCTGGGCGTGCTCGCGGGCGCCCAAGGCGCCCGGGTGGAGGTGCGCATCGCGCCGGCCCAGGAGGGCGAACCGGAGGTCGTCATCGACGCCGAGCGCGTGACGTTCGACGTCGACACCGACACCAGCGTCAGCGAGGGTGACGTGCGCCTGCTCAACGGGGACCAGGCCGCCCGCTCCGAGCGGCTCGAGTACGAGGAGGACGCCAACCTCGGCGTGCTCTCCGGCAGTGACCGGCCCGAGGTCGTCCGCACCGCAGACGACGGCGGGGAGCTGCGCATCGTGGCCGACGAGATCCGCGTCCTGACCGACATCTCGGCGCTCTACGCGGTCGGCGACGTGCGCGTCGAGGACGGCGACATCACCTCCGAGGGCGACGAGGTCTTCTACGACGACGAGGAGGAGGTCGCCGAGGTCCTGGGCGATCCGGCGATCGCCGTCGACGAGAGCGCGGGCGTGCGCCTCGAGACCGCCCGCGTGCGCCAGGACGTTCGCTTCCGCTTCGTCGAGGCGATGGACGCGTCGCTGCCGACCCCCTACACCGTCGAGCAGTTCCTGCTCGTCCGAGAGAAGGCACCCTGAACGGACGCCGCATCGCCGTGGCCTCGGTGATCGCCGCCGGCGCAGCCCTGGCGCTGGCCCAGGGGTTGCCGACGGTCACCGTCACCCGCGGCGAGCGCACGATCGTCATCGCACAGCGCACCGCCGGCTCCGACGGCGCGCGGACCGTGCTCGCCAACCGCAACTGTGAGGAGGGCGTGCTCACCAACGTGTTCTTCGGTCCCGTGGCCGGTTACGTCGAGACCGCCTTCGAGGAGACCGTGCTGCTGAGCCAGGTGGCCGTCGTGCGGGTACCGAGCGAGCAGGCGGAGGAGGATCCGGTGGACGCCGAAGCGCCGACCGCTTCGGACGACGACGAGACGGTGGAACTCTACGGCGGCCGCGTCACCTTCGATCGCCCCGGCTGCATCGCCGAGGTCGACGAGGAGGACGCGCTGCAAGTCGAGTTGCGCCAGGGGAGGACCACGGTCCTCGGCGGCCGCTTCTTCCTCGATCGCGGCACCGACGTCGCCACGATGGACGGCCCCGTGTCGCTCACCCGCGCGCCCGTGGACGGCGACGACCGCCCGCCCCTCGAGGCCACGGCCGGCGAGATGACCTTCGACGTCGAGCGCGAGCGGGCGACGTTGATCGGCTCGGTGGTGGTGACCTCCGGGGAACGCGTGAGCGAGGCCGATCGCCTCGAGCTCGACGAGGCCGCCGGCGTCGCTCTGCTGACAGGCTCGCCGGCGATCAGCCGACGCGGTGCCGACGAGGTGCGCGGCAACACGCTGCGCTACGACCTGGAGACCGACGAGGTGGTGGCGATCGGCGCGGTGTCGGCGACCTTCGAGGTCGAACTGGACGACTAGGCCGCCCCGTCCGACCGCGCGAGCCAGTCGAGCAGTGCGTCGGCCGATCCGCCGAGGCCCTTGTACGACAGCAGTTCTGCGTCCATCGAGCGCACCGCCGAGGCCATCCGCGCACGGCGCTCGGGACGCGCGACCGCCCGCGCGAGCGGCTCGTGCAGCACCCGGATGAAGAACGCCGAGGCAGACAGGCGCGGGAGGGGTAGCGTCGTCTGGCGCTCGACCCGCAGCCACCAGGTCGCCGGGTCGCGGCCCCCGAGCGGCGCGCCCGGGTGCCGCCGCGGGTGGTGGCTGGGCGCGGCGTCCGCGGCGAGGCTCCAGACGTAGCGGACGAAGGGTCCCTTCTCGACCATCGCGTCGGCGATGGTGGCACCCGCCGCCCGCAGGCCACCGGCGTGCGGGACGGGGGCGTGCAGGTCCGCGAAGCCGGCGCCTCCGCGCTGGCCCGGGTCCCAGCCGCTCGGGGCGACGACGAACAGGTAGCCGGCGCGGCCGCCGTCGCCGCGACGGTCGCGCAGCATCACGACGAGGTCCTCGGCGATTGCCAGCCGCAGCGCGTCCAGGGCGCGAGCGGCGGCGGGGAGGCACGCCAGCGCGGCCGCCGCGCGCGGAGCCGACGCGGCGACCTCGCGTGGGGCCCGCGCGTCCGCCGGCCCCTGCTCCAGCGCCCCGTCGCGCCCCACCTGCAGGCCCAACCACGGGAGGACCAGGGCTTCGGCGCCCTCCGGGATGGGCGCGTTCCCCACACCGCGGCCGCCCAACGCCGCCTCGGCGTGGACGAGACCCACCCGCGGGTCGCCGTCGGCCGCCAGCGCGTGGGCGACGGCCGTAGCGATCCCCCACCAGCGACCGGCGTCGACCCCCGGGTCGACCCAACGCACCGCCTCGGCCGCCGCGCCCAACTCGCGCAGGGCATGCTCGAGCGCGGCGGGGGCGCCGTCGTCCGGCCGCACCACGGTGGCGGGGCCGGGGTCGAAGACGTGTTCCGGCAGGCGGCCGAGGGGGACGAGATCGGGTCGGATCCGGTAGACGGGCGCCACCGGGAACGGCACGACGGCGGGTGGCAGGTCGCTCGGCGGCGCCGCCGGGGCCGGGCTCACCCCTTGGGGAGGTCCACCACCAGCAGGCCGCCGCGCACGTGGGCGGTGACGCCGTCGGCGTCGACCTCGCCGGGGAGCCGCACGGTGCGCTGGAAGGGGCCGTTGGGGCGTTCGGTGAACACGGCGCGGGCGCCGTCCTCGACGGTGTCGCGCACGCCGGCCACCACCAGCTCATCGCCCTGCAGCGAGAGTTCCAGGTCCGAGAGCTCGACGCCCGGAACCTCGAGCCGCAGCTGCCACGCGTCGCCGACGTCGAGCAGGTCGGCGCGCGGTCCTGCGGCATCGACCTGCAGGTCGCGGGCGGCCAGCGTCTCGATGCGCCGCTTGACCTCGAGGAGTTCGCTCAGGTCGGGGTGGATGCCGTGAAGCTCGATCTCCAGGCCGCCCAGGCCGGCGGTCTGCGCGTCGTGGTCGCGGTCGCTCATCCCGCGGAGTCTAGCACCGGGTCGCGGATCAGGCGGTTCGCGCGCCGGCTGCGCGTCGTCCCAGCGCACCGCGGTACCGTGTCGCGATGCCCGCCATGCCGCCGACGATCCCCGTCCTGGCCGCACCCACCGCCAGCGGCAAGACCGCCGCGGTGCTGCGGCTGGCCGACCTCCCGGCGGGTCGAGGGCTCGAGGTGGTCAGCGCGGACGCGCTGCAGGCGTACCGCGGCTTCGACATCGGGACCGCCAAGCCGACCCCGGAGGAGCGCGCCCGCGTGCCGCACCACCTGGTCGACGCCGTGCCACCCGAGGGCGCGATCGACGCCGTCGCCTGGACGCGCGCGGCCGAGGATGCCCTCGACGACGCGCTCGCGCGCGGCGCGCGCCCCTTGGTGGTCGCGGGCACGGGCTTCTACCTCGACGCCCTCGACCGCGGCCTGCCGACCACCCCCCCGGCCGACCCGGCGGTGCGTGCCGCGCTGGAGGCCGAGCGGGCCGAGCGCGGCGACGCCGCGATGCTCGCCGACCTGCGCGCCCTGGCGCCCGAGGACGCCACCGCCAGCCAGGGCAACCCGCGGCGGGTGCTGCGCGCCCTCGAGGTGCTGCGCAGCAGCGGTCGGCCGCCGTCGGCGTTCCCGCGGACGCGGCCGCGCTTCTCCCTGCGCAGCTACGTGGCGCTGCCGTCGGCCGCGGCGCTCGAGGCGCGCGTCGACGACCGGGTCAACGCGATGCTGGCGGCCGGCTGGCTGGACGAGGTGGCGGCGCTGGCCGCCCGCGTCCCCGCCTCGGCGCCCGCCTGGCAGGCGATCGGCTACGGCGAGCTCGCGCGCGTCGTGCGTGGCGAGGCGACCCTCGCCGACGCCACCGCGGCGATCGCGCTCGCGACCCGGCGCTACGCCAAGCGGCAGCGCACCTGGTTCGGGCGCCGACCTGCGGCCGCGCGGCGGGTGGTGGGCGTGCTCGACGACCTGTTCGACGATCTCGCGCGCTGGTGGGGCGTCAACGGGTCCTGACCCGCCACGACTCGAGGTCGCCGTGCTGCCTCAGGTAGCGCAGCCAACCGGCGGCCGACAGCGGCCCGATGCCGTTGTGCTCGACGGCGACGCCCGAGCGGCCCTCGGCCGCGACGCGCCGCCCGAGCGCGACGGTCTCCGCGCGGGTGACGCGCAGCTCGTCGACCAGGGCGTCGAGCGGCAGGTCATCCGGCGGCTTGTAACCGTGGTGCTCGTCGCGCTCGTACGCGGCCTCGCCGAGGGCGACCTTCAGGCGGCGCTGGCCCCAGCGCTCGATGCCGATGACGTGGCGCAGCGTCTCGGCCGCCTTGGCCTCGTCGGCCGCGGCGGCATAGCGCGCACCGAGCCGCGCCATCGAGGCCTCGAGCCGCTCGCTCAGGCGCTCGGCGCCGGCGCGATGCGCGGGGCGCTCCACGAAGACGGTGACCAGGAATCGGAGGAGGGGGGATGCCATGGGCTCAGTCGACCATCACGCCGGCCACGACTCCGCGACGCCGCACCCCGTTCGCGCGCCGCGATCCCTCAGTTCGCGACGCCGGCCTCGGGCTCCTTGCCCTTGCGGCGCTTGCCGAACATGCCCTTCACCCGCTCGAGCAGCGTCTCCTGCGGCTCGATCGGCTCGCCCATCTCCTCGGCGTAGGCCGTGAGGAGTTCGCGGGCCTTCGGCGTCAGCCGCTGCGGCGTGTCGACGACGACGCGGATCACCTGATCGCCGGTCCCGACGTGCCGGAGGCGCGGCATGCCCTTGCCGCGCAGGCGCACCTCGGTGCCCGAGCGGGTGCCCGGCAGGACCTCGAAGACCTCGACGCCGTCGAGCGTCGGCACCTCGAACGCCGACCCGAGCGCCGCCTGGGCGAAGCCCACGTTCAGTTCGTAGAAGAGGTCGTCGCCCTCGCGGGTCAGGTGCTCGTGGGGTGCGAGCTCGAGGTAGACGTAGAGATCGCCGGCGTTGCCGCCGTCTAGCCCGGCGTTGCCCTCGCGCGGCACCCGCAGCCGGTACCCGCGGTCGATGCCCTTCGGCAGGCCCACCTGGACGGTGGCGCGCTCCGCCGTGCGTCCGACGCCGTGGCAGGCGCCGCACGGCTCGATGACGACCTCGCCGAGCCCGTGGCAGCGCGGGCAGACCTGCTGGCTGACCATCGTCCCGAAGAACGATTGGGTCTGCATCCGGACCGAGCCGCTGCCGGCACACTGCACGCAGCGCTGCTTGCCCTTGCCGCCCGGCTCGGCGCGGTCGCCGTGGCAGTGATCACACACGGTCAGGCGATCGACCTCGACGGGCACGGTCTCGCCGTCACGCGCCTGCTCGAGCGTGACGGCGAGCTCCACCTCGAGGTCCTCGCCCGGGGTGCCGCGCTGGGTGGGGCGGCGTCCGACGGCGCCGCCGAACACGGAGGCGAAGATGTCGAAGATGTCGCCGCTGAACTGCACCCCGGCGGCATCCGCCGAGCCGAAGCGGTCGTAGCGCGCGCGCTTCTCGCCGTCGGAGAGCACCGCGTAGGCCTCGTTGATCTCCTTGAAGCTCTCCTCGGCTGCACGGTCGCCCGGGTTGCGGTCCGGATGGTACTTCAGCGCGAGCCTGCGGTAGGCGCCCTTGATCGCCTTGTCGTCGGCGTCGCGCGCCACCCCGAGAAGTTCGTAGTAATCCGCCATCGCGCGCCAGTATACGCGCGCACCCGGGAACGACCGTCGGCCGGGACGCAACATCCTTGCGCGCGGTGTTGGCAGGGGCTCCCGGGCACGCTCAGCGCCTGGTCCATCGCCGTAGCCCACGCGAGCGCCCGGCTTGCATCTTGGCCGCGCGCCGCGCATGGGCGTGCCCCGCATGCCCCCGCTCGCAAGAGGCGCTTCGCCGCCAAGGCCGGAACTCGTTCGCCTTCGACGCCCTTGACACGGTCCGCCGCGACGCCGCCCTGTACCGTGAGGCATGGCCAGTACCGTTCACCACGCCCGACTCGGCCTCGTCGCGCGCTTCGACCGCATCGACCGCTGGTTGTCGCTGCGGATGGCGCGCTGGGGCGTCGCCCTCCTCAGGTCCACCCTGGGCATCGTGTTCATCTGGTTCGGCCTGCTCAAACCGCTCGGCCTGTCCGCCGCCGAGCCCCTCGTGCTCGCGACGGTGGCGTGGATGCCGCTCTTCGACGCGCAGACCTGGCTCGCCGTGATCGGTTGGTGGGAGGTCGCCATCGGGGTGACGTTCCTCATCCCGCAGACGCTGCGGATCGCGATCGCGCTGCTGTTCCTGCAGATGGTGGGGGCGTTCATGCCCCTCGTGATCCTCAGCGAGGTCACCTTCCAGAGCGGCGGCGTGCCGTTCGCCCCGACGATGGAGGGGCAGTACATCATCAAGAACCTGGTGATCATCGCCGCGGCGTTGGCGGTGGGGGGGACGGTGCGTGCCGGTCCGCGGCTCAGTTCGCCCGCTGCAGGCCCTTCAACGCCCGCGTCGCCTCCTCGGCGGTGATCTCGCCGCGCTCGAGTTGGCCCAGAACGTCCGCGCGGGACGGACCGGGCTCCTCGGCGGCTGCCTCGTAGCCCAGCGCGCGCAGCAGTTGCTCGAAGCGCGCGCGCACCGTCGGGTAGCTGACGCCGAGCATGCGCTCGACCTCCTTGAGGTTGCCGCGGACCTTGACGAACAGGCGCAGGTAGTCGAGGCTCTCGCGGTCGAGCAGGGCGAACTCGTTGGGCAAGAAGTTGCCCTCGATGACGACGCCGGAGTTCGGCCCGCGCAGGCGGGTGACCTCGAGCGACTCGCCCGTGACGGGGCAGCGGGTGGGCATCGGGTGCTTGTCGTTCATGGTTTGGCCTCTCCGGGGCGCGGTCGGGCCGCGCCCCCGTCAGTACGAGACGATCTGGATCCGCACGCCGTCACCGGCCTCGACGTGGACGAAGGGCTCGCCCGTGGGCAGGCGCAGCATGCCCTCGCCGGCGCCCTCGAGCAGGGCTAGCGCCGTGTGCCACGGCGCCGGTCCGGGCTCGCCGGACAGGTCGAGGTCGAGGCGGAAGCGGCCGCGCTTGAACTCTCCGCTGGCCTTCACGCGTGCCTTGATCGGCAGGTGCCGAGCGACCCACAGCACCCAGGGCCCGAGCAGCAACAGCGCGCGCAGCGACTCCTCGAGCGCCCACACGGGCACGCCCCAGCGGATCCGGACCTTGTCGGCCTCGAGCCGCAGCCAGAGCAGCCGAGGGCGGACGTCGTCCAGGTAGCGGACCCACCAGTCGGCCTCGCCCCAGCGGGGCCAGCTCTGCATCACACGACCTCGACGACGATCTTCGCCTTCTTGCCGCCGCTGTCGTCGTCGACGTCGATGTCGACGAGCTTGCCCTCGGGCGTCTCCGTGGAGAGCGCGTTGATGAGCTCGCTGAGGTCGATGCCCTGCGCCTCGAGCTCGGTGCGCGCCTCGGCCGGCAGGAAGCGGCCGGCGAACTTGGCGAGGCCGAGCGGGACGTTGACGCGAATCTTGGCGCGGTCGCCATCGCCGTCGTCGTTCGCGTCGATCGAGATGCGCAGCATCCGCGCCGTGCCGGTGCGGGCCGGCTTGGGCGGCGGGGGCGGCGCGGCCGCGCCGGTCGGGGCGTCCCCTAGGGCGCGCAGCAGTTCGCTCGCCTGGTCGACGTTGATCTGGCCGGCGGCCAGCATGTCCAGCACCTTCTTGCGTTCGTCCTGGGCGGCCATGGTCACCCCTCCTTGGCGGGGGCGCGAAGGCTGAGGTCGCCGGCGGTCAGCCGCACCTCGACCCGCGCGTTGCCGGCGCCGACGCGTCCGCGCGCCTGCGCGCCGACCATGCGGTCGTCGATCTCGAAGCCGGGCGCGTGCAGGTCGCCCATCGACACCGAGGCCTCGACCGCCGCGTCGCTGCCCGGCAGGAAGCGGACGTCGACGTCGCCCGCCTTGGCGGCGATGCGGTGGCGGCCCTGTGTGGGCCGGAACGCGACGGACAGGTCGCCGGCGGCCTTGGAGAGGTCGACGGACTCGGCGTCGCGCACGGAGAGGTCGCCGGCCAGCATGCGGCCGCGGACGTAGCGGACGCCGGCCACGTCGGCGTCGCCCGCCTTGAGATCGAGCGCCACGCCCCAGGCCCTCGGGAGCCGGACGCGGACGTCGAGCGAGGGGGTGCGCCCGACCCAGCGGTCGAGCGACCAGCCGCGCTCGGAGGTGACGCGGACGCCGTCGTCGGTCTGCGTGACGCGCAGCTTCTGCTCGTCGTCGCCCTGGACGACGGGCTCGTCGACGTCGTCGGCGACGACGCTCAGATCGGCGGCCGTCAACTCGATCGCGCACCAGCGGGTACCCGCAGGGGCGAGATCGATCGCGTCGGTCGCCGCCGTGGCCGCAGCGACCGGCTCGTGCACCGGTGCCGCGGCCTCGGGCACACCCGCCTCCGGCACGGCCGCCGGCGCAGCAGTTCCCGCCACCTCGACGTCCACGTCCTCGTGGGACTCGTCGAGTTCGGTCAGGACGCCGATCAAGCGCTCGGCCTCCTCGGGGGTGATCTGACCTGCGTCGCGCAGGGCTCGGACGCGCTCGATGTCGTTCATGGCTCCTCCTCGCGTGGCTGTAGGGGCCCGCGCCCCCCGCGACGCTTGGCCGTCGCTGGGGGCGCGGGCCGTGCCGATCAGGCGGTCGTGCGGACGGGGCGGTTGGGGCGGTTGGGGCGCCAGTTCGCGGCGTCCGCCGCGGTGGGCTCGATCCGCTCGGCGAAGCGAACGATCCGGCGGGCGAGGGCGAGCAGGGCGCGGGCGACGATGAGCCGATCGAGGCTGGGCTGCTGTGCCTGGGCGAGGAGGCGGGCGCTGTCGGCCTCCTTGCGGAGTTGCGCGGCGTAGGCGGCGCCGTGGGGCAGAACGTTGTTGACGTACATACTCGCCTCCTTGCTCAAGATGATAGGCGAGCATTGTCAGATTGTCAAGCCCGTCTTTCTATTCTTCTTCTGCCGCCCTCCGCCACCAGCGATAAGCGCCGTCCAGGAAGGCTCGAACCTCGTATCCGCGCTCCACCAGGTCGACGGAGGCGGCGCGGAAGGCCTCGCCCCAGGCGAGCGCGTCGTTCCGCGCCTCGCGCCGCAGCGCGCCGATGGCGCGCGGCGCCGCGACCCACACGTCGTCGGCGTCGAGCCCGAGCGTCACCGCACCCGGTGCGTCGCGCTCCGGGTCGCGCGCCAGTGCCCAGACGGCATCGGGACCGGGCGGCAGTGCGGCGCGCCCACTGGGGGCGTCGCCATCGACGCGGAAGAAGGCCGCGTGCGGATCGTCGCCGGCGCGCCCGCCCACCCGCGGCGAGTCGAGCCGCCACAGGCCGACGAAGCGGTCGGTCGGCAACTCGCCCGACAGCACGCCTCCGAGGACGCCGTAGAAGTCGACGTGGTACTCGTGGACCACCACGCCGAGGTGCTCGAGGTTCAGCCGCGCGTTGCCCGCCTGCAGCGGGTCGAAGGTCCAGGCGACCCAATCGATGCCGCGCTCCAGGCACCAGCGCCGCTGGTACCACTTGAGGCGCCGACCAAGACCCAGGCCCCGCGCCTCGGGGACCACCGCCATCATGTGCGAGTGCAGGCCCAAGGGCCGCAACCCCGGCTCGTGGGCGAACGCCGGGAAGCCGTACAGGAAGCCGACCTGCTCGCGGCCGACGAACGCCCCGGCGACCAGTGCGCCCGCGTGCAGCGCGGCACGGATCTGCGCCGCCGGCACGATCTCGCGGTCGCGGTAGCCCCACACCCGGCTCTGCAACTCCTCGCAGGTACGCAGCGCGTCCATCGTCAACAGCGGTCGGATGTGGACGTCCATGGTCATCAGGGACGAGTGTAAGCGGTGGGCGCCCGCCGCGGGCCCCCGGAGGCGGTGTCCGCCGGCACCGCCTTCAGCCCCGCGCCTTCAGCCCTGCGCCTCGAGCCACGCCTCCACCTCGGCGCGCCGCGGGATCGGACCGACCGCACCGTAGCCGCGGGTCGCCAGCGCCGCCGCCGCGTTGGCGTAGCGCGCCGCGTCGGCGAGAGGCACCCCGCGCAGCCACTCGGCGAGGAAGGCGCCGTCGAAGGTGTCGCCGGCGCCGGTCGCGTCGACCGTCGCCACCGCGTGGCCGGCCACCCGGTGGCGCTCGCGGCCGTCGGCGACGAGCGCGCCGTCCGGTCCCAGCTTGAGCGCGACGACCCGGGCGCCCCGCCCCAGCAGGGCGTCGACGACCGCGTCCGGGTCGTCCAGCCCCGTCAGCTGGGTGGCGTCCTCCAGGCTCGGCAGGCAGACGTCGCACTGGGCGATCGTCTCCATGACCACGGCGCGTGCCCGCGCCAGCGGCCAGAGCTTGAGGCGCAGGTTGGTGTCGTAGGCGACCGCCGTGTCCGCCGACCGGGCGGCCCCGATGGCGGCGAAGACGGCGTCGCAGGCGCCGTCGCTGATCGCCTGGCTGATGCCGGAGACGTGCAGCACCCGGGCGGCCGCGATCGCCGCGACGGGCACGTCGGCCGGCCGCATGCGGCTGGCGGCGGAGTCGCGCCGGTAGTAGCTGAACGCATGGCCGTCGGGGCCATGGGTGACGAAGTAGATGCCGGTGGGCGCGTCCGGGTCGCGCGCGACGTGGCCCGCTTCGACGCCCTCGGCGGCCCACAGTTCCATGAAGCGATCGCCGAACACGTCACGGCCGAGCCGCGTCCAGTAGCCGGCCGCGGCGCCCTGGCGGGCGGCGGCGATGACCGCGTTGGAGGTGTCGCCCCCGAAGCCCTGCAGGTAGCGCGGGCCACCGTCGCCGGGCTCGGCCGTCTCGTTGAACTCGAGCATCGGCTCGCCGAGGCCGAGGACGTCCAGCGTCTTCGCCACGGCCTAGATCCGGTTGTACTTGGCGAGGCCCGCGGCCAGCGAGCCACTCTCGCGGATGTAGCGCGCCTGCTCGGCCTCCTTCTTCTCGATGTCGAGCGACATCGCCAGCACCTCGTCGACGTGGGCCTGCGGCACCACGACCACGCCGTCGATGTCGGCGACGATCAGGTCGCCGGGATGCACGGTGACGCCGCCGCACTCGACCGGCACGTTGGCCGCCAGCGTGCGGAAGCGGCCGACGGTAGTTCCGGGGGAGACGGCGCGGGCATAGACGGGAAAGTCGTAGTCGCGGCGGATCTCGGTGACGTCGCGCACGCCGCCGTCGAGGATCGCGCCGGCGAGGCCGTTGACGACGGCGCCGGCGGTCATCAGGCCGCCCCACACCGCCAGGTCGCACTCGCCGCCGGTGCCGATGACGACCACGGAGCCGGCCGGGCTGGCATCGATGATCTCGAGCGCGTGGGTGGGCGGGTGCTTCTCGTCGGTCGGGCCCTCGGCGACCGTGACCGCCGGGCCGACGACCTTCTTGTCGTTGATGCGTGGCTTGACGCTGTGATGCAGGTAGCCGCGCCGGCCGGTGATGAGGTCGACGGCGTCGGCCACCGAGGCGGTCGCGACGGTGTGGAACTGGGCGATGACGGGGTCGGGGTAGGTCATGGGGCCTCCTGGGGATGGTCGAACGGCATGATGCGTGGCCGCGACGCGCGGCGCATCAGGTGGGCCAGGGGTTGACCCAGGCGCGTGGCGGCTCGCCGGAGAAGACGCGGGCGACCTCCTGCGCGGCCCGCTGCTGCAGCTCGCGCACCGACGCCTCGGAGTACCAGGCGGTGTGGTCGGAGAGGACGACGGCGTCGAGCTCGCGCAGCGGATGGTCGGGCGCGAGGGGCTCGCGCTCGAAGACGTCGATGCCCGCGCCGAAGAGCCGGCCGGCCCGCAGCGCCGCGACGAGGGCGCCCTCGTCGATGAGGCCGCCGCGGCCGGTGTTGACGAGGATGGTCGTCGAACGCATCGACGCCAACTCGGCCGGGCCGATCAGATGGCGCGTCTCGTCGGTGAGCGGTGCGTGCAGCGAGATCAGGTCGGCCTCGCGGCACAGGGTGCCGACGTCGACGCGCTCCGCGTCGGCCGGCAGGTCGGCGGCGTACGGGTCTGCGACGAGCAGCCGTCGGGGGGCGAACGGCCGCATCTTGGCCAGGAAGGCGCGGGCGATCGCGCCGAAGCCGACGAGGCCCAGCGTCCGGCCGGTGAGCGAGTGCATCGGCTCCGCCTGCCCCACGCCCCAGGCGCCCGCGCGCACGTGGCGGTCGCGCGGCACGATCCGCCGGGCGACGGCGAGCAGCAGCGCGAGCGCGTGGGTACTCACCTCATCGATGCCGTACCCGGGCGTGTTGGCGACGTGGATGCGGCGCTCGCGGGCGGCCTCCAGGTCGACATTGTCGACGCCGATGCCGTAGCGGACGATCGCGCGGCAGCGCCCCAGGCGTTCGATGACGCCGCGGTCGATGCGCGCCTCGCGCACCAGCAGCGCGTCCGCCTGCGCGAGCGCCTCGGCGAAGCCGGGTTCGCCGGGGGCGGTGGTCTCGATGCCGGCGACACCGAAGGGGGCGAGGATCGCCCCCTCGGTGTCGTAGCTCTGGTAGCCGTTCCCGACCACGAAGACGCGGCGGGTGGAGCGGCTCACGTCGCCCCCGTCAGTTGCCGCGGAACTCGTCGATGGCGGCGAACAGGGCGTCGATCATGTCCTGCGGCACCACCGTGCGGATGTACTCGAGCACGGCGGGCTGCGCCAGCTCGCGGAACGCCTGGATCTCGGCAGGCGTCAGGACGGCCACCTCCATGCCGAGGCCACTGAGGATCTCCTCGGCGCTGTCGTCCTGCGCGGTCGTCATCGCGCGGTGGATCTCCTTGGCGATGTTGGTGCCGTCCTGGACGATGCGCTGTTCCTCGGGGGTCAGGCTCTGCCAGAAGTCCTCGCCCGTGATGTAGACGTGCACGCTGTACACGTGGGCGTCGAGCGAAACGTACTTCTGGTACTGGTAGAGGCTCGCGGCGAGGATGTTGGTGACGCCGTTCTCCTGGCCGTCGACCACGCCCTGCTGCAGCGCGCTGGGGAGCTCCGGCCAGGCGATGGCGGCCGGGCTGGCGCCGAGGCTGTTCACGAGGGCCTCGTAGATCGGGCTGGGCTGCACGCGGATCTTGAGCCCGCGCATGTCCGCGGGGCTGCGGATGGGGCGGACGTCGTTGGTGAAGTGGCGGATGCCGTTGTCGGCGATGGCCAGCGGCCGCAGGTTGGATTCGGCGATCATGCGCTCGGCGAAGAGTTCGCCGAAGGCGCCGTCGAAGACGCTGTACGCCTCGGGCTGCCCGGTGAACAGGTAGGGGATGCTGAAGAGCTCGATCGGGCGGAAGAAGCCCGAGATGGGTCCGTCGTGCACGACGCCCATCTGGATCGTGCCGAACTGCAGGCCCTCGAGGACCTCGGCGGCGGTGCCGAGCTGGCTGGCCGGGAAGATCTCGACCTGCAGGCTGCCGTCCGACTCGGCCTCCACGTAGCGCTCGAAGGCGAGGGCGGCGGCGTGCTTGGGTTGGTCGGTGCGACCGGGCTGGAAGTGGGCGTAGCGGATGACGGTCTGGCCGAACGCGGTTCCGAGGACGAGGAGCAGAACGAGGATGGAGAGCTTGCGCATGCGGGCCTCCTTCGAGGCGGGGACGGGACGTTTCCGCGACTGCGGGAACGGGGGGCGGCGGGGGGTCGTTGGGCCTCCTTCCTCAGCGGGTCAACCCGAACCAGCCGGGCACGGTCAGACTGATGGCCGGGAAGGCGATCACCAGCGCCAGCACGACGAGTTCGGCGAGCAGCAAGGGGACGACGGCACGCGAGAGCCGCTCCAGACGGAGCTTGCCCACGGTGCAGATGACGAACAGCACGGGCCCGATGGGGGGCGTCACCATCCCGATCGCGAGGTTGAGCACCAGCATCATCGCGAACTGCAGGGGATCGATGCCGAACTGGGCTGCCACCGGGGCCAGCACGGGCACCAGGATGATGACGGCGGGCAGGGTGTCGACGACGAGGCCGACGAGCAGGATGAACACCGCCAGCAGGATCATGATCACGATGCGGTCCTCGGTGAGGCCAGCCAGCCAGCGGGCGAGGTTCTGCGGCACCTGCAGCACGGTGAGGAGCCGCGAGAAGATCGTCGCCATCGAGACGATCAGCAGGACCGCGGAGGTCAGGATCCCGCTGCGCAGGAAGACGCCCGGCACGTCGCGCCACTTCAGCCGGCGGGTGAGGAAGAGGCTGACGATCAGCGCGTAGAACACGGCGACGGCAGCGGCCTCGGTCGCGGTGAAGATGCCGCCGAGGATGCCACCGAGGATGATGATCGGCATCATCAGGCCCGGCAGTGCGGGGAAGAAGCTGCGCAGCACGTCGCGCACGGGCGGCCTGCTGGATGCGGACTGGTAGCCATGGCGGACGGAGATGGCGTAGTTGACCAGCGCCAGCGCCACGCCGAGCATCACCCCCGGCACGACGCCGGCGAGGAACAGGCCAGCGACGGTCACGCTGTTGTCGGTCACCGCGTAGATGACCATGATGATGCTGGGTGGAATGATCGGCCCGATCGTCGCCGTGGTCGCGGTGAGCGCGCCTGCGTAGTAGGCGGGGTAGCCGGCGCCGCGCATCATGTCCATGACGATCTTGCCGGGCCCCGCAGCATCTGCGAGGGCCGAGCCGCTGATGCCGGCGAACAGCATGCTGGTCAGCACGTTGACGTAACCGAGGCCGCCGCGCAGGTGGCCGACGAGCAGGTTGGCGTGCTTCATCAGCGCGTCGGTCAGCCGGCCGGCCGTCATGAGATCGGCCGCCAGGATGAACAGGGGCACGGCCATCAGCGGGAACGAGTCGATCCCGCGCAGCAGGCTCTGCGGCACGATGATCGACGGCAGGTTGCTGCCGCCCCACAGGAGCGCCACCAGGCTCGCTGCACCCATGACCAGCGCCACCGGCATCCCGATCGCCATGAGCAGCACGAAGGCGCCGAGCAGGAGGACCGTCACCCCGCGCCCTCCTCGACGCCGGCGTGGGCCACGAGGTCCTCGACGTCGATCGCGTTGGGCCTCTGGCGGAGGTAGTCGCGCAAGACGATCAGGAAGTGCAGCACGAACAGGCCAGCGCCGATGGGGATCGCCAGGTACACCGCGCCCTGCGGTAGGCCGAGCACCGGCGTGCGTTGGCGCCACGCGAACTGCGCGATCTGCCCGCCGAGGACGGCGAGCGCGATCATGAAGGCCAGGATGAGCAGGGCGACCACGGCGCGCGCGTAGGGCGCCAACCGCTCGGGCAGCAGGCCCTGGAGGTACTCGATCGCCACGTGGCGACCCTCGCGCATCGCCAGACCCGCGCCGAGGTAAGCCACCCAGATCATCAGGTAGCGCGACGTCTCCTCGGCCCAGTTGAGCGAGAAGCCGAACGCGTAGCGGGTGACCACGTTGGTGAACACCAACGCGGCCATCGTCATCATCATCAGCATGACGAGGCCCTGGTTGAGATACACGAAGGCGTGCTCGAGCCGTCGGAGCACCTTCATGTCACTCGCCACCTCGCAGCTCGCGCGCGGCGTCGGCCGGTGTCCGGTCGCCGTCCGTCCCGATCGGCGGGTCGACCGGCCCGCGTCATGCCGACGGGAACGACGTCTGGCGTGTGGGCTAGCTCTCGGCGATGCACGCGCTCCATGTCCGTGTCCAACGCCTCCTCGGCGGATGCAGGCGAGCGCGGACGCCGGTCGACGGACACGCTCGTCGGGTGGTCGGATGTACTCACAGCATAGGGACCGGCCGCGGTTCGTGTCAAGATACAGTATGCTATCCCAGATATTGAGATGGGTCGCGGTCGTTGCGGCGCCGGAAGGGAAGCCAATGAGCCGCTCGATGCACAAGTCGCTCGATCTCCTCGGCCACGTCGGTGAGGGCGCCCAAACGCTGACGGAGCTGGCCACCGCGAGCGGGCTGCCCAAGAGCACGGCCCACCGCCTCGCCGCGGTCCTCGTCGACCACGGCTTCCTCAGGGTCGCCGGCCACCGCTACTACCTCGGGTACCGGCTCATGGAGCTGGGCGAACTCGCCAAGCGCCAGGTGCGCCTGCCGGCCCTCGCGCGCCGGCACATGGAGGCGACCGCGTCCGCGACGTACGAGACGCTCCATCTCGGCGAACTGGTGGGGACCGACATCATCTACCTGGAGAAGATCGAGGGCGCGCGCGGCCTGCAGATGCGCTCGCGCATCGGCCTGGCGTCACATGCGGCGACGACGGCGATGGGCAAGGCGATCATCGCGTTCCAGCCCGAGGCCCGTTGGGGTGACTACCTCCGCGACGACCCGCCGCGGACGCCCCACACGATCACATCGCCAGCCGCGTTCACCGCCGAGCTCGTGGCGACCCGCGCCCGAGGCTTCGCCTTCGACCGCGAGGAGAACGAGCTGGGCATCTGCTGCGTCGCCGCGCCGGTCTGGGACTCCGCTGGGCAGGCGGTGGCGGCGGTCAGCATCAGCGGCGCCGTCGTCTACATCCCGCCCGAACGCCTCGAGGGGCTCGCCCAGGAGGTCGTCGCCTGCGCCGCCGCGATCTCGCACGAACTCGGGGGGGCGGGGAGAGGCTGAGGGCCGTCGTCGGCCCGTGGATCGTCCCTGCGGCCGCCCGTTGCGCCGTCCTGCGCGGCGCAGACGACGGTCCGCAGCGGCCGCCGTCTCGCGGGCGCCGTCTGTCGGCGACGACCGCTCCCCCGATCATGAGAACCCCGACAACCTAAACGTAACTTGTACTCACATTGCTCAAACCTTGGACGTGTACCTTGACTCATCGCCGGACGGGCACCCACCCGCCGGCCCGGGCGATCGCGATCCACGCGACGCCCTTCAAGGAGTCCACCATGAAGCGCACCCTTCTCGCCCTCGCCCTCTCGTTCGGCCTCGTCTTCGGCATCGCCAACGCCGACGGCCACGGCGACATGCCCGAGACCGTCGTCGACATCGCGACCAGCAGCGAAGACTTCAGCATCCTCGTGCAGGCCGTCGTCACCGCCGACCTGGCCGGCGCCCTCTCCGGCGAAGGCCCCTTCACCGTGTTCGCCCCGACGAACGAGGCGTTCGCCGCGGCCCTCGAGGCCCTCGGCCTCACCGCCGAAGAGCTGCTCGCCAGCCCCGACCTCGGCTCGATCCTCACCTACCACGTGGTCGCTGGCAAGCTGATGGCCGCCGACGTGCTCGCCGCGGTCGAATCCGGTGGCGGCTCGGTCATGGTGGAGACGCTCAACGGCGCCTCGATCACCGTTGAAGTCGTCGACGGCAACGTCGTCATCGACGGCACCGCGACCGTCACGACCGTCGACCTCGAGGCCGGCAACGGTGTCGTGCACGTGATCGACGCGGTCATCCTGCCCCCGTCCAACTGACCCATCGTCCCTAGGTCAACCTCGCGAACGGCGGCCGCCCGAAAGGGCGGCCGCCTTCTCATGCCTTCGCATCATCACCGAGCGCGACGCGCGTCGGCGCTCGCGGTCGAACACCGCTGGACCGCGGACCGCACCGGCACATCCTCAGGGTCGCCTCGCGACGGCTCGCTCAGTTCGCCTCGCTGCCCGTCCTCTTCGGCCGGCCACGCAGGCTGAGGTGGACCTCGTCGACCGTCCAACCGGTCACGCGCTCCACGTGGGAACGGAGGAAGTCGGGCAGCGCCACACCATCGACGAGCGGCATGGGCACGTCGACGACCTCGCCGGTCTCGCGACAGATGAGGTGATCGTGCGGCTCGACGCTCGCGTCGTACAGCGATTCGCCCTGTGCGCCCTTGAACTCGCGCAGCAGCCCCGCCTCGACCAACACCCCGAGGTTCAGGTAGACGGTGGAGAGGCTCAGGTCCTCGCCGCGTTCGCGCAGCGACTGGTACAGGGACTCGGCGCTGACGTGCCGCGGCTCCTCGGCCATGAACGCGAGGATCGCCTCGCGCGGGCGGCTGTAACGCAGCCCGCGATCGCGCAGCACGTCACGCACGGCCCCCTCGAGCTCGCTCGCCGCCTCGCGTCCTGGGGCGTCGCCGTCACCACCGACCGACGGCCCGCCCTCGGGCATGAGCTCGCGGGCCTCGCCGGTCTCGATCATCGGGTCTCGCATCTTCCTCCCAACGCGGCGCACGCCATGACCATGCCGCGTTGCGACGAGTCTAGCATCCGTCGGAACGGTTCCGAGTTTCGCGGCGTCCGTGAACCGCCGCCCGGCCCCCGCCGTCGTCAGAGCGAGCCCGCGATGGTCAGGTCGATCACCCCAACAGGTGCGCCACCGCTTCGCGCTCCTCCAGGAGCTCCTCTTCGCTGGCGGTCATCCGCCGGCGGATGCCGTCGTCGATCGCCAGGCCCTCCACCACGGAGATCCGGCCGTCGCGAACGGTGACCGGGAAGGAGTACATCAGCCCGGCCCCGACGCCGTAGTGCCCGTCGGACGGAACCGCCATGCTGACCCAGTCGCCCTCGGGGGTACCGAGCGCCCAGTCGCGCATCTGATCGATGGCGGCGTTGGCCGCCGAGGCGGCGCTGGAGGCGCCGCGGGCCGCGATGACGGTCGCACCGCGCTTCTGGACGGTCGGGATGAACTCGGCGTCGACCCAGTCGGCGTCGACCAGCTCCGGTGCGGGGCGCCCGACCACCGTCGCGTGCGAGAGGTCCGGCACCTGCGTGACGGAATGGTTGCCCCAGATCGTCATGCGCCTGACGGCTGCGTTCGGGGCGCCGGTCTTGGCGGCGAGCTGGCTGATCGCCCGGTTGTGGTCGAGCCGCGTCATGGCCGAGAACTGCGACGGGGCCAGATGCGGCGCGTTGCGCATCGCGATCAACGCGTTCGTGTTGGCCGGGTTGCCGACCACCAGCACCTTGACGTCTCGGGCGGCGTGGGCGTCGAGCGCCTTGCCCTGCACGGTGAAGATGGCGCCGTTCGCCTCCAGCAGGTCCTTGCGCTCCATCCCCGGGCCACGCGGCCGCGACCCGACCAGCAACGCAAACTGCGCTCCGTCGAAGGCCACGTTGGCGTCGTCGGTGGCGACGATGCCGTGCAGGAGCGGGAAGGCGCAGTCGTTCAACTCCATGACCACGCCCTCGAGCGCCTGCAGCGCGGGGGTGATCTCCAGGAGCCTCAGGATCACGGGCTGGTCGCGACCGAGGAGGTCGCCGGCGGCGATGCGGAACAGGAGGGCGTAGCCGATCTGGCCGGCGGCGCCGGTGACCGCGACGTGCACGGGTGCGTTCATGGGGTGGCCTCCGTAGGGACCGCCTGGGGGCTGCGACATAGGCGGCCGAGCGGGCGACATCCTACCAGAGCCTTCGGCCGGCGCCACGCCCGCGCGGGGCCTCACCGACGTGGCTGATCACCGCTGGACGCCGGGCCGGCTGCCTGGCCGTTCGGCGCCACCCAGGGCCGAGCCGGCGTGCTCAGCCCTGGAAGCCCAGCACCTCCAGGAGCCGCTGGAGCTCCTCCTGGTCGTGGAAATGCAGCTCGATCGCACCGCGCCGGCCGCCCCGGATGCGCACGCGGGCGCCGAGCTGGCGCGTCAGCTCGTCGGCCAGGGCTTCGTAGCGCTCGTCGCGCACGCGCGTGCGCCGCGCCCGGTCCTTCGGGCGCCGCAGCGACTCGGCCTCGCGCACCGAGAGGTGCCGCTCCAGCACCTGGCCGAGCGCCCAATCACGGTCGACGGGCTCCTGCGCGAGGATCGCCCGCGCGTGGCCCGCGGTGATGCGGCGCTCGCTGAGCGCCTGACGCGCGGGCGGTGGCAGCGTCAGCAGCCGCAGCGTGTTGGCGACCGCGGGTCGGCTCTTGCCGACCGCCTTCGCGACCTCCTCCTGCGTGAGCCCGAAGCTCAGCAACTGCTGGAACGCCTCGGCCTCTTCGAGGTCGTCGAGGTCCTCGCGTTGCAGGTTCTCGATGATGGCGATCTCGAGCGCCTGGCGGTCGTCGAGCTCGCGAACGACGACGGGGACGCTGGTCAGGCCCGCCACCTGCGCGGCCCGGAACCGCCGCTCGCCGGCGACGATCTCGTAACCGCCGGCGACCGGGCGCACCAGGAGGGGCTGCAGGACGCCCTTCTCGGCGATCGACGCGGCCATCTCGGCGATCGCGGCATCGTCGAAGCGCTTCCGGGGCTGCAGCGTCCCGACCCGCAGATCCGCGAGCGCCACCTGCCGCCCTCCGCCCTCCGGTCGGGGCAGGAGCGCGTCCAGGCCGCGGCCGAGGCCACGACTAGGCTTGGCTGACACGGTCGATCACCTCCTCGGCCAGGGCCGTGTACGCCACGGCTGCCGACGACGTCGGCGCGTAGTCGTAGATCGACAGGCCGTACGACGGCGCCTCGGCCAGGCGGACGGTCCTGGGGATGACGCTATCGAACACCAGTCGCCCGAAGTGCTGGCGGACGTTCGCCTCCACCTGCTGCGACAGGTTCGTCCGATGGTCCGCCATCGTCAACAGCATGCCCAGCACGTTGAGCTCTCCGTGCAGCGACCCGCGCACGCGGTCGATCGTGTCGAGCATGCCGGCGATGCCCTCCAGCGCGTAGTACTCGCACTGCACCGGCAGCAGCAGGTGATCCGCGGCGACCAGCGCGTTGAGCGTCAGCGCGCCGAACGAGGGCGGCGCATCGAGCAAGATGAAGTCGTAGTTCGGGCGCACGCCCGTCAGCGCCTTGCCGAGCAGACGCAGGTCCTCCGCGCTGGCGTCGAGCTCGAGCGCCGCCCCCGCGAGCTCGGCCGTGGCCGGGAGCACGTCGAGTTGCGGCACGCGGCTCGGGACGACGGCGCCGCGGGCGGAAGAACGCCCCACCAGGACGTCGTAGACGCTGTTCGCCACGCCCTGCAGCCCGATGCCGCTGGTGGCGTTGGCCTGCGGATCGAGATCCACGAGCAGGACCCGGCGTTGGCGTGCCAGCGCGGCCGCGAGGTTGATCGCGGTGGTGGTCTTGCCCACCCCGCCCTTCTGGTTGATGACGCCCACGATGGGCACGCTCAGCCTCCCCGCAGCTCGACGGCGACCAAGGTACCACGCGTGCCCAACGGCTCGGCACGGAGCACGCGGGGCGCTGCCCAGCCACTCCCGGCCGCCTGCGAGTCGCCCCGCCACCAGGCCTCGAGCGCGGCGACCTCGCTCCGCCAGGCCGGGCCCTTGCGGCTGACGAGCAGCACCCGTGGCCCCCACAGGGGACGTGTCAGCGCCGCCGCCTCGCGGAGCGTGCCGACCGCCTGCGCGGTCACCGCTGCGACGCCGTCCTGCGGCCGCGCGAGCCGTCGGACGTCGTCGCCGATCACCCGGACCGAGGACAGGCGCGCCTGCGCCGCGACCTGGGTGAGGAAGGCCACTCGACGCCGGCGGCGCTCGACCCACCACACCTCGCGGGGCGCGAGGCGGGCGGCCACGACCACCCCGGGCAGACCCGCGCCGCTGCCCAGGTCGAGCACCGGCCCCGCCTCGGCGGCCAGTTCTCCCACCGCCGCCGCGTAGCGCTCGGCCTCGGCCAGGTGCCGATCGATGTCGGCGTAGCCCGCAGGCGACAGGAGATCGAGCGTCCGGTGGTAGCGGTCGAGGAGGGTTCGGTACGCGACGAGGGCCTCGTCCTCGCCCCCTCGAGCGGCCGCCGGCGTCACGGCGGCGGCAGACGTTTCACGTGGAACGCCACCAACTCATGCGGCCGTTTCACGTGAAACGGCGCCCCCGGGACCCTCGGCGCGCCGCAACGCCCCCACGGCGGGCGCGCCGTTCCGCGAGCCATCGGCATCCCCCCCGCCGCCGGGCCGCGTCTTGAGGTGGACCAGCAGCGCGCTGACGTCCGAGTCGCGCACGCCCCGCAGTCGCTGTGCGGCGCCGAGCGTGGCCGGCCGCCCCCGCTCCAGCGCGGCACGCCCCTCCGCCGAGAGCGATGGCACGTCTCCGAACGCCGTCCCCTCGAGCGACCACGCCTCGAAGCGCGCCCGCGCGGCGAGCTCCCGCTGGCTGCGCTCGATGTAGGCCGCGTACCGCACCAAGACCTCGACCCTGGCCGCCTCCATCGCGTCGAGCGCCTCGGCCGACGCGCCGAAGCGCGCGACCACGCTGGCGTAGGACTCGCCGGGCCGGCACATGACCGTCGTCGCGAGTTCGCCGCCGTCGCGCGCGCGCGAGAGTCGCGCGACCTCCGCCTCGACCCGCGCCTGACCCTCGCGAACCGCGTCCCAGCGCGCCCCGTCGACCAGGCCCCAGGCGTGGCCGACGCCCGCCAGACGCGCATCCGCGTTGTCCTGCCGGTGCAGCAGCCGGTACTCGTTGCGCGAGGTCAGCATGCGGTAGGGCTCGTCGATGCCCCAGCGCACCAGGTCGTCTAGCAACACGCCGACGTAACCCTGGTCCCGCCGCACCGTCACCGCCGGCATCGCCGCCGCCCGGCGGGCAGCGTTCACGCCGGCGATCAGGCCCTGGGCCGCCGCCTCCTCGTAACCGGACGTGCCGTTGATCTGGCCCGCGCTGAACAGCCCGGGCAGCACCCGCGACATCATCGTCACGTCGAGCTGCGTCGGGTCGAGCGCGTCGTACTCGACCGCGTAGGCGTAGCGCTGGATCTCCGCGCGGGCGAATCCTGGCAGCGTGCGGACCATACGGTCCTGCAGCTCCGGCGGCAGCGAACTGGAGAAGCCCTGCAGGTACACCTCGCTGGTGTCGACGCCGTCCGGCTCCACGAAGAGCAGGTGGTGCTCCTTGTCCGCGAAGCGCACGACCTTGTCCTCGATCGATGGGCAGTAGCGCGGTCCCTGGCCATCGATGTCGCCGCCGTACATCGCGGACTGGTCGAGGTTCTCAATGATCAGCAGGTGCGTCTCCGCCGTCGTCCTCGTCATCCACGTCGGGCTCTCGGTGACGCGGGGACCCGGCGTGCCCGTGAAGGAGGCCGGCGGGTCGTCCGGCGCCACCCGCTCCAGCTCCTGGAAGTCGACCGACGACGAACGCACCCGCGGCGGGGTGCCGGTCTTGAAGCGCATCAGCCGGTGCCCGGTCGCCACCAGCGCCGCCGACAGGTGTCTCGCGGGCGCCTCGCCCTGTCGCCCGGCCTCGCGGCTGCGGCGCCCGTACCAGACGATGCCCCTGAGGAACGTGCCGGTGCACAGGACCACGCTGGGCGCTACCAGGGAGCGGCCGTCCACCAGCCGCACCCCGGCCACCCGACGATCGCCGCCCGTGCCCACGACGTCGAGATCCGCGACCTCGCCCCGGACGATCTCGATCCCAGACGTCGCCTCGACGAGATCGCGCGCCGCGGCGGCGTACCCGTCCCGCTCGTTCTGCACCCGCAGCGACCTCACGGCCGGCCCCTTGGAGGCGTTGAGCGTCCGCCCGTGGATCGCCGTGGCGTCGGCGAGCCGTCCCATCACCCCCCCTAATGCGTTCACCTCGAAAACCAACTGGGACTTCCCGGGCCCACCGATCGCCGGGTTGCACGGCATGCGGCCGATCGTGTCGGGGTTGGGCAGGGCCAGCGCGACCCGGGCGCCCAGGCGCGCCGCGGCCACGGCGGCCTCGATACCGGCGTGCCCTCCCCCAACCACGATGACGTCGAACTCGCGCACGTCGCTCTCCCTCGAACCGGCGCCTCGGCCGGCGAAGCCCGTAGGGCGCCTCGCGTCCCCGCCGAGCGGGCGGCGATGGCCGCCGCAGAGCCCGGAGTCTAGCACGCGATTCCCGTCCTGGACGGGCGTCGGCGCGACCAGAACGGCGTGCGCCGCGCACCCCACGCCTCCCTCGAGCAGTAGGATTCCTGCATGGGCGCGTGGCTCGGTCTCGTCGCCGGTCTCGTCCTGGTCGTCGCCGGCGCGGACGCGTTGGTTCGCGGCGCGGCCCGCGCCGCCGCCGCGTTCGGGGTGCCGCCGCTGCTGGTCGGGTTGACCGTGGTCGCCTACGGTACCAGCGCACCGGAGCTGGCCGTCAGCCTGAGCGCCGGCGCCAGCGCACGGCCCGAGCTCGCCCTGGCGAACCTCGTGGGCAGCAACGTCTTCAACGTCCTGGTGATCCTGGGGCTGGCCGCGCTGTTCGCGCCCATCGCGGCCTCGGCCGACGTCGTGCGCCGCGAGATCCCCTTCATGCTGCTCGTCACGGTCGGGGCGATGGTGCTCGGCGCCGACGCGGTGTTCGGCCGCGGCGACGGCCTGCTCCTGCTCGCGGGACTCGCGGCGTTGACCGCCGGCCAGGTGCGCGCCGCCCGCCGCGCCGCCCGAGGCGCCGCCCGAGGCGCCGCCCACGTCCGGCGCGACCGACACGCCCACCAGTCCGTCGCGGAGCCCGGCCGCGGCCGGGGCCTCGTCCGCGACGCGCTTCTCGTGGTCACCGGCCTGACCGGGCTCGTGATCGGCGCCGGCTGGTTGGTCGACGCTGCCGTCACCATCGCGCTCGACCTCGGCGTCAGCGAGGTCGTCGTCGGGCTCACCATCGTCGCGGCCGGCACCTCGCTCCCCGAGTTGGCCACGTCCGTCGTCGCCGCCCTCCGCGGCCAGCGCGACCTCGCCATCGGCAACGTCGTCGGCTCGAACGTCTTCAACCTCGTGGGCATCCTGGGCCTGGCCTCGCTGACGGCGCCCAGTGGACTCCCGGTCGCTTCGCAGGTGCTCGCCCTCGACGCCTGGGTCGCGCTGGGCGCGGCCGCCCTGCTCCTCCCGCTGGCCCGTAGCGGCGGCGCCCTCGTCCGCTGGGAGGGCGCCGTACTCGTCGTCGCGTACGCCGTCTACCTCGCCGCCGTCGTCGCCATCGCGCTGGGCCGGTTGGACGTGCCCGCGGTCGCGGTCGGGGCGGCCATCGCAGCCCTGCCCCTCCTGGCGGCCGCCGTCGCCATCGTCCGAAGGCCGCGCCGAGCCCGCCCCCGCTGAGGCCCGCCACGCTCCCCCGGCCACACCGGCCGCGTTCCCCCAGGCCGGCCGCCTTTCCCTGATAGACTGCCGGTCCGGCTTCGGCCCCCCACAGGACCCGGCACCGCCGCCCGCACACGGGCGAACCCCGTCCTGGACGCCCCTTCGGGGTTGGTCGACGCCCGAACGCGGTCCATCGAGGAGGCACGACGCGCATGCTCAGCCGTGACCACGCCATCTGGGACGACGTGCTCGACTACGTCCGCGACCAGATCTCGGAGACCGAGTTCCGCACCTGGTTCAAGCAGGTCCGCCCCCTCGGGATCAGCGACGGCGTGTTCCAGCTGGGGGTTCCCCACTCCTTCGCGCGCGACTGGATCCGCAACCACTTCGGAGAGGTCCTCGAGCAGGCGCTGCGCGACCTCGGTGCGCCCTCCCCGAAGATCGGCTTCCAGGTGGTGAGCTTCAGCGCCTCCGAGCAGCCCGACATGTTCAGCCAACCGGCGCAGAGCGATGCACGGGCCGCGGGGGCGCCGCGCGAGCGCGCCCAACTCAACCCCAAGTACGTGTTCTCCAACTTCGTCGTGGGCCCGAACAACAACCTCGCGCACGCGGCGGCCCTCGCCGTCGCCGAGGCGCCGGGACGGGCGTACAACCCGCTGTTCGTGTACGGCGACTCCGGCCTGGGCAAGACGCACCTGATGCATGCGGTCGGGCACGCGGTCGCCGACCGCGCCCCCGACTTGCGGGTCGCGTACGTCACGACCGAGCAGTTCACCAACGAGCTGATCAACGCGATCCGCGGCGACCAGATGGTCGCCTTCCGCGACCGCTTCCGATCGATCGACGTCCTGCTCGTGGACGACATCCAGTTCCTCGCCGGCAAGGAGCGGACGCAGGAGGAGTTCTTCCACACCTTCAACGCCTTGTACGAGTCGGCCAAGCAGATCATCGTCAGCTCCGACCGGCCGCCGAAGGACATCCCCACCCTCGAGAACCGCCTGCGCAGCCGCTTCGAGTGGGGCCTGATCACCGACATCCAGGCGCCCGAGCTCGAGACGCGCATCGCGATCCTCAAGATGAACGCCGACTACCGCGGCGTGAAGGTCCCGATCGAGGTGATCGACTACATCGCGCGCAACGTCACCAGCAACATCCGCGAACTCGAGGGCGCGCTGGTGCGCGCGATCCTCTACGCGTCGATGAACCAGGAGCCGCTGACCCGCGCCTCCGCGGCGAAGGCGCTCTCCGACGTGTTCGCGCCGGCCGGTTCCAGCCTGACGATGCCCGACATCCTGCGCGTCACCGCGAAGCACTTCGGCGTCGAGGTCGACGACCTGCGCTCCAAGGGGCGCCGGCAGGAGCTCGTCCAGGCGCGCCAGGTGGCGATGTTCCTCATCCGCGAGATGACCTCGCACAGCTACCCGGAGATCGGCCAGTTCTTCGGCGGCCGCGACCACTCGACGGTGATGTACGCCGTCCAGAAGGTCGGCGAGCATGCCGGCGACGACGGTGACCTGTCGCGCCACATCCGGCAGATCCAAGACGCGCTGATCTGACCCACCATCGCGCGTTCTCGACCGCTTCGCGCGGGCGCCGCCCGGCTCGACGACAGGTGCGTCGCGCGTTCTCGCGCGGCGCGGCGACGGTCGCCGCGAGCCGCCGTCCAGCCGCGGCCAACCTGCCGAACGCCGCCGGCGTCGCCGCTCGTAGGGCCCCACGCAACGGCCTGTGGAAGACCTGTGGACAAGCTTGGGGAGGGCCTGTGGACCCGCGAATGCCGTCGTGCTCTGTGGAAACCTGGGGACAGGAGCGGCGCCCTTCCACAACTCGGACGGTGTTATCCACATCCAGGTCCACATGCGCGTCGCCGTCTCCTACGCCACTCTGTGCGCTTTTCCACACCATCCACAGCCCCTATGAAGAGTACTCCTCGCCCCTTCATCCGCTGGACCACCCCCAACCGCTGTGGACCTGAGCGTGGCGGATCCATCATCGAGTCACGGCCCACGCCCTCGCCAAAGAGGCGAAACACACCGTGTTCGCGGCGCTATCGCAACGTGCCGACGGGCGATTCGGTATGCTGCAGACGCCCAGGACGGGCCATCCCACGCACCCGGAGGGCCGCCGCGACGATGAAGGTCATCATCCCCACCAAGACGCTCACCGAGACCCTCGGTCACGTGGAACGCGTGATCCCGAGTCGCTCGAGCAACCCCGGGCTCAGCCTGCTCAAGGTGGAGATCGACGACGGCCGCCTCACGTTCAGCGGCTCCAACATGGACATCGACGTGCGCTCGGTCGTCGAGACCGACGTGACCGGTCGCGCGGAGGTGGCTCTGCCGGCCGCGGTCTTCACGCAGGTCGCGCGGGCGCTGCCCGCCGACACCGTCGAGCTCGACATCGGCGACGCCGAGGTCGAGGTCCGCTCGGGCAGCTTCGCCACGCGCCTGCAACTGGTCACGGCCGAGTCCGCTCCGCTGCTCGACTTCGTCGACGAGCTTCCAGGCGAGGTCGACGGCTCGCTGCTGGCGCGCGCCCTCGAGCACGTCCGCTACGCGGCCGCGGTCGCCGACTACCAGGCGGTGTTCCGCGGGGTGAAGTGCGAGTTGCGCGACGGCCACCTGCGCGTGGTCGCCACCGACGGCTTCCGTCTCGCCTCCTACCACGTCGACGTCACCACCGGCATCGACGCCGAGTTCATCATCCCCGCTCGCAGCGTCGACGAGCTGATCAAGACCCTGGTACCTGGGCCGGCTCGGCTCGCGCTCGATGGGGGTCAGTTGACCGTCGCGAGCGGCGGTACCACGCTCAACCTCAAGCGCATGGATGGCACCTTCCCCGACTACCAGCGCGTGATCCCGCAGGCCTTCCCCGTCAACGTGACACTGGCGCCGCAGCGGCTCGCCGACGCCGTCGCGCGCGTCGCGGTGATGGCGGACAAATCGGCCAACCACCGCGTCGACCTGTTCATCAAGGACGGCGTGTTGCGGATCACGGCCGAGGGGAGCTTCGGGCGTGCGCAGGAGGCCATCGACGTCCTCCAGGAGGGCACGGAGGACGAGATCGCGCTGGCGTACAACGCCAAGTACCTGTCGGACGCCGTCGGGCCGGTCGTCGGCGACCTGCAACTGCGCTTCTCGGGCACGACCAGCCCGTCGGTCCTGCGCGATCTGGGCGACCCTGCCTACCTCGCGATGGTGGTCCCGCTGCGAACCGGCTGACCCGAAACGACGACCCGCGGACGAGGGCCACGGCCCCGCCCGGCGCCCGATCACGCCAAGCACGGCGAAACCCGGAGGAAACATGACCACGATCGACGACGTCCGCGCCCTCGAGGTGCTCGACTCCCGCGGCAACCCCACCGTCTCTGCCACCGTCACGCTCGCCAGCGGCGTCGAGGCCACCGCCGCGGTGCCCTCCGGTGCCTCCACCGGCGCCCACGAGGCGGTCGAACTGCGCGACGGCGGCGCGCGCTACGGCGGCAAGGGCGTGCTCCAGGCCGTCGAGAACGTCAACACGCTGATCGCCGAGGAGGTGCTCGGCCTCGACGCGTTCGACCAGGCCGCCCTCGACGGCGCGATGCTCGCGCTCGACGGCACCCCGAACAAGGCGAAGCTCGGCGCCAACGCCATCCTGGCCGTGTCGCTCGCGTCCGCCCGGGCCGTCGCGGCCGCGCTCGAGATGCCCCTCTACCGCTACCTCGGCGGCACCAATGGGAAGACGCTGCCGGTCCCGATGATGAACGTCATCAACGGCGGCAAGCATGCCGACAACCGCGTCGACATGCAGGAGTTCATGCTCGCGCCGGTGGGCTTCACCACCTTCTCCGACGCGTTGCGTGCCGGCGTCGAGACCTTCCACACGCTCAAGAAGGTGCTCGCGAAGCGCGGCTACGACACCAACGTCGGCGACGAGGGCGGCTTCGCCCCCAACCTGGGCAGCAACGTCGAGGCCGTCGAGGTGCTGCTCGAGGCGATCGAGAAGGCCGGCTACACGCCCGGCGAGCAGATCGCGCTGGCGCTCGACCCGGCGTCCTCCGAGTTCTACCGCGACGGCGCGTACCACCTCGAGGCCGAGGGGAAGGTGCTGTCGTCCGAGGAGATGGTCGCTTACTACGCCGACTGGGTCGACCGCTACCCGATCGTGTCGCTCGAGGACGGCCTGGCCGAGGACGACTGGTCCGGCTGGGCGGCGCTGACGCGGACGCTGGGCGACCGGGTGCAGCTGGTGGGTGACGACCTCTTCGTCACCAACGTCGACTTCCTTGCCCGCGGCATCCGCGAACACGTCGGCAACGCCATCCTCGTCAAGGTCAACCAGATCGGGACGCTGACGGAGTCGCTCGACGCGATCGAGCTCGCCAAGTCGGCCGGCTACCGCAACATGATCAGCCACCGCTCCGGCGAGACCGAGGATGCCTTCATCGCCGACCTCGCCGTCGCCGTCAACGCGGGCCAGATCAAGACGGGCTCCGCCAGCCGCTCCGACCGCCTCGCGAAGTACAACCGGCTGCTGGCGATCGAAGCCGAGCTCGGCTCGGCCGCTCGCTTCCTCGGGCGGTCCGCCTTCCGTTCGTGAGCATCTTCCGCCGCACCAAGATCGTGGCGACGCTGGGGCCGGCATCGTCGTCGCCGGAGCGGATCCGGGAGCTCATCGAGGCCGGCGTCGACGTCTTCCGCGTCAACTTCTCGCACGGGACGGGGGACGTCCATCGGACCAACGTCCAGCGCGTCCGCGAGGTGGCCGGCGAACTCGGCCGCAACGTGGGCGTGCTGCAGGACCTGCAGGGCCCGAAGATCCGGGTCGGCAAGTTCGCGGAGCAGCAGGTGACGCTCGTCCCGGGCGAGCCCTTCGCGCTGACCTGCGCCGACGACAGCCCGGGCGACACCACCCGGGTGGGCGTGACGTACCAGGGTCTCTGCCGCGACGTCAAGCCGGGCGACGCGCTCCTACTCGACGACGGGCGACTGGCGTTGAGGGTGACCGAGATCGAACGCAGCACCATCCACACCACGATCACCCTCGGTGGCGTGCTGTCGGACAACAAGGGCATCAACATCCCCGACGCGGACCTGTCGATCCCCGCGCTCACCGACAAGGACGTGGACGACCTGAGGCTCGGCGCCGAGATCGGCGTGGACTGGGTGGCGATGTCGTTCGTCCGCAGCCGCGACGACCTGCTGCTCGCGCGCCACTACCTCGCGCGCGAGGGTTCGAGCGCCAAGCTGATGGCCAAGGTCGAGAAGCCCGGTGCGGTCGAGCGCTTCCCCGAGATCCTGCGCGAGGTCGATGGCATCATGGTCGCCCGCGGCGACCTCGGCGTCGAGATGCCGCCGGAGCGCGTGCCGCAGATCCAGAAGCGGCTCATCCGCGCCTGCCTGGAGGCGGGCAAGCCGGTGGTCACCGCCACCCAGATGCTCGAGTCGATGATCCACAGCCCGACGCCGACGCGGGCCGAGGCCTCCGACGTCGCCAACGCGATCTACGACGGCACCGACGCGGTCATGCTGTCGGCCGAGACGGCCATCGGCGACTACCCGGTCGAAGCGGTGCGCATGATGGACCGCATCGCCCGGACGGTCGAGGCCGACGAGCGTTACATCATCGACATGCACGAGCACGTGCCCGTGCCCGACGACACGACCTCGGACGCCGTGTCGATGGGCGTCGCCAACATGGCCCACACGCTGCGCGCGCAGCTGATCGTCAGCTTCACGTCGAGCGGCAGCACCGCCATCCGCGTCTCCCGCAACCGGCCCTCGGCGCCGATCCTGGCGATCACGCCGTCGCCCGTCGCGCTGCTGCAACTGTCGATCGTGTGGGGCGTGCTCCCCTACCTGTCGGACGACATCGCCGACACCGACGAAATGGTCCAGGTGGCCACCGACGCCATCCGCGACCGCAACCTGCTCGAGCCAGGCGGCCGCTTCGTCATCACCGCCGGCGTGCCCTTCGGGATGCGCGGGACGACCAACATGATTCGGGTGGAGCGCTACCGGGGCTGAACACCACGGCTGCCCCATGCCCAGGCGACCGTCACGTTCGAGCCCGACGGCACACGGGGCGCCGTCGGGCTCACGGGCGTTGGGGCTGCGGGCGTCAGCCCTCCGAGATCACCTCGAGCTTGATGTCGATCGTGACGTCGGGGTGGGGCCGGTACGGCACCACGTACTCGCCGAGCAGCTTGATGGGCTCGCGCAGGTCGATCTTGCGGCGGTCGACCTCGACGTCGAAGGCCGCCTGCAGCGCGTCGGCGATGTCGCGGTTGCCGACCGAGCCGTAGATGCGGTCCTCGCCCGCCTTGACGCGGATCGTGATGGCCGCGTCGCCGAGCAGTTCGGCCAGGCGCTCGGCGTCGCCCTTGCGCTCCGACAGCTGCCGCGCGCGCTGCATGAGACGCGCCTGGAGCTCGCGCTGGTTGGCCTTGGTCGCCGGCAGGGCCAGGCCCTGCGGCACGAGCCAGTTGCGCGCGTAGCCCGGCCGCACCCGCACCATCTCGCCGGCGTCGCCCAGGTTCTGGACGGGTTCGAGCAGGATGACGTTCATCGCCGGACCAGCTTCTCCGTGATCGGGATGATCGCCAGCATGCGGGCGCGCTTGAGGGTGGTCGCCAGGCGGCGCTGGTGCTTGGCGCACACGCCGCTGCGGCGGCGCGGCAGGATCTTGGCGGTGTCGCTGATGTAGCGCCGCAGCATCCGGCCGTCGTGGTAGTCCATGATCTCGTGTTCGCCGGTGCAGAAGGCGCACACCTTGGGGCGGCGGCCGCGGCGGCCGCCACCGCGACGGCGCTTGTCGGCGCCGCCCCCGCGGGAAGACTCTCTAGGCATTAAAAGGGCAATTCCTCTTCTGGTGGGAACTCTTCGTCGATGTCGAGCTGACGTGTCTGGGCGGTAGCCGCAGCAGCGGAAGGCTGCCTCGGCGGCCGGGTCCCGGCGCCACCAGAGCCGGGGCCACGCGTCAGGTGCTCGACGCGCGATCCTTCGATCCGCGTCGTGAAGCGCTTGTTGCCGTCCTTGTCGGTCCAGGAGTCGTTGACGAGGCGCCCGATGACGAACACCGGATCGCCCTTGGCCAACGTGGCGGAGGACTCCGCCAGATCACGCCAGACGTTGATGTCGATGTAGTGCGTGCGCTCCTGGTCGTTGCCGCTGCGGTCGCGGAAGCGTTCGTTGACGGCCAGGCTGAAGCGCGTGACCGCGCTGCCGTTGGGCGTGTAGCGGAGCTCCGCGTCGCGCGTGAGGTTGCCGATGAGCAGGACCTGGTTGAGCGCGTCTCGCAGCCGATGCTGGTTGCGCGCGTCGGTCACGGTCGGCTGATCGCCGCGACCCCCGAAGCCGAGGACTTCCACGCGCTGCGCGTTGACGTCGAGCGACGAGCGCTTCTGGCCGTCGGGCGCCTCCCAGCTGCGGTAGTTCAGGCGTCCCTCGGCATACACCGGGGCGCCCTCCTCCAGCTGGTTGGCCAGCGATTCGGCCTGGGCGCCGAACACGGTGACCCGGTGGTACCAGGCCAGCTCGCGCGGCTGGTTGTCGTCGCCGATGACGTGGTCGTTGCCGGCGAGGTTCAGCTCCAGGATCGCCAGGCCGCCCGGCGTGTAGCGCAGTTCGGGCGCCTGCGTGAGCGTGCCGACCAGGTAGACGTTGTTGAGTCCTCTTGCCATCGTTTGCTCCTCACCGCCTGCAGCCACCGAAGGACGGGCCCTCGCGGAAGCGGACGGCCGTGCTCAGGCCGTCGTGGCTTCGCCCTCGGCTGCGGGCTTCGCCTTGCGCGTCTTCCACTCCGGACGGTCCTTGACGACCAGGACGCGCATGACGTTATCGCGCTGACGCAGGGCGGCCTCGAGCGTCTTGGGCTTGTCGAGCGACAGTTCTAGGCGGTAGATCAGATAGTAGCCCTCGCTCCCCTTGCGGATCGGGTAGGCGAGTCGTCGCAGGCCCCACTCGTCGAGCTCCAGCAGCGTGCCGCCGGCGCGGTCGAGTTGCGTCTGGACGGCGTCCTTCTCCGTCTGGATCTGGGCTTCGGAGAGCCCGGGGTCGAGGATCAGGTTCAAGTCGTACTTCGCGGTTTCGGCCATGGGTGCACCTCCTCTCAGTAACTGGTGGTGGCACCCGGGTCCGCGCGTCCGACGAACCCCAGGCCGCGTCCGCCCGAGGCGGCACGCATCAGCGCGAAGCCCCGGTCTGGGGCCGCGACGCCCTCGCCCTTGCCCCGCGGGGCTGGTCCCCGAAGGGGCTGGTCCCCGGAGGGGCGGGTCCCCGAAGGGGACACAGGCGCCAGGCGCCATGGGCGATCGAGGGGAGCCGTCGGTCGAAAGCGACCGCGAAGCGGTCGCCACGCGCAAGGGACGTCACCTTCCCCAGCGTAGGCTCACGGGACCGCGCCCGAGGCGCGGGTCCGAACGAAGATGCTAACACACGGCGCGCTCAGAGGGACGGCGGTGGATCGCTCTCGGCCGCTCGTTCCGGCCGCTCGCTGCGCGCTGGCCGGCGAGACCAGCGGGCGCCGGCGATGAGGATCGCCATGAACAGCAGACCGAAGAGGGGTTCGTTCGTCACGAGCGGCGAGAGGCCGTAGTCGGTCGCCGCGTGGGCGACCACGACCAGCCACAGGTTGCCGCTCAGCGCGTAGATGCTGCCGAAGACGAGCCACGAGGCG
>JAABTL010000022.1 GCA_011389865.1 Trueperaceae bacterium | reverse complement strand
GCTTTCACCCACTATGGCGCGCCTTTCCAGTGCGCTTCGGCTAGACTCTCGAGTCGATGTTGCTGGTCCTACAACCCCGCGGTCCGTAGACCGCGGTTTGGGCTCTTCCCTTTTCGTTCGCCACTACTGGGGGAATCGATGTTTCTTTCTTTTCCTCTAGGTACTTAGATGTTTCAGTTCCCTAGGTTCCCTCCACATGCGCTATGGATTCACGCATGGGTACACGAGGTTCGCTCGTGTGGGTTTCCCCATTCGGACATCCCCGGATCAAAGCTTGCTTCCAGCTCCCCGAGGCTTATCGCAGGTAGCCACGTCCTTCATCGGTTCTGCAGCCAAGGCATCCACCGTGTGCCCTTATTAACGTAACCATCGTTCGTGTTCGTACGTGTGTAAGAGTGATTTCAGACCCGCGATCTCGCGTACCTCGATCGTTTCCGATCGAACTTAACAGGATCACGTGTCGCGCTGGTGTCGTTGCCGTACAGGACGGCGCGGAACACCCGCGCGTATTGGATGCTCATGCTTCCTATTCCGCTGTCAAGAAGCGCGCCACTCTCGCGAGCGGCAAAAATCAGAGTACATCTCCTGATCGGACCATGTCAAGCCCCAGTGCACGCCGGCACCCGAGTACCGCCCCACCATGCCCCGCGCGGTTGCCGCGCGGCCCCGTGACGCGCGTCCTGGACGGCAGATGGCGTACGATGCCGCATGCCCGCGATCGACCTCAACGGCGACCTCGGCGAGTCGTACGGCCTCTGGCGGCTGGGCGAGGACGCCGAACTCCTGCCGGCGCTGAGCTCCGTCAACCTCGCCTGCGGCTTCCACGCCAGCGACCCGACCACGATGCGGGCCGCCGTCGTGGCCGCCGACGGGCACCGTCTGGCGATCGGCGCCCACCCCAGCTTCCCTGACCTGCGCGGGTTCGGCCGCACGCCGATGGCGCTGCCACCGCCGGTCGTGCGCGACGACGTCCTGTACCAGCTCGGGGCCCTGCACGCGATCTGTCGGGCCGAGGGCGCCACGCTCCGTCACGTGAAGCCCCATGGTGCGCTGTACCACGCTGTCGCCGGCGACCCCGACGTCGCGTCGGCCGTCGCCGAGGCGGTGGCCGCCTTCGACCCCGGGCTGCCGCTGGTGGTGCCGGCCCACGCCGCCACCCTCGGCACCCTCGAGGACGCCGGGCTCCTGCTGGTGTTCGAGGCCTTCCTCGACCGCGGCTACCAGCCGGACGGGCGGCTCCTGCCACGCGGGCGGCCAGGCGCCGTCCTCGAGGACGCCGGCGAGATCGTCGAGCGGGCGCTGTCGCTGGCGGTCGACGGCGTGGTCCGGGCCTTCGATGGCGAGACGCTGGAGCTGCGTCCCGACACCCTGTGCGTGCACGGCGACGGCCTCAACTCCGCCCGCGTCGCGCGCGCCGTCCGCGACGCTCTGGAGCGCGCGGGGGTGCAGGTCCGCCCGGCGGCCGGCGCGCCGCTGCCGTGAGCGCGAAGGCCGCCGGGTCCGACGCTTGACCCGCCGCCGCGGCGATCTCGGCACGCCCGCCTCCTGGGTCGCGGGTGACGGCCTCGGCTGGCGCCTCACGCGCCTCGGCCCCGCCGCGTTGCGGCTGGTCGCCGACGACGAGCCCTCGGCCGAGCTCTCGGCCCGCCTGGCCGCGGTGCGCGCCGTCGCCTGGAGGACGCGTCCACCGGCGCTGCGCGACCTGATCGTCGGCTACCGCGCCCTCACCGCCGAACTGCGGATCGGCGCGCCGCTGGCGCCGGCCGCCGCCGCGCTGCACACCGCCACCCACGAGGCCGCGCTGGGCGCCATCCAGCAGCGACGCGTCACGCTGCCGGTGGCCTACGGCGACGGGGCCGATCGTGCCGACCTCGAATCGCTGCTCGGCCTCCCCTGGCGCGAGGTCGTCGGCCGCCACGAGGCGGCCGCGTACCGCGTGGCCTTCCTCGGGTTCACGCCGGGGTTCGCCTACCTTCACGGGCTCCCCGCCGCCCTGGCCCTGCCTCGCCGGTCCGCACCGCGGTCACTGCCGGCCGGGGCTGTGGCGATCGCCGACGGGCGTGCCGGCGTCTACCCGAGCGCCGGCCCCGGCGGCTGGTGGGTGCTCGGGACGACGCCGGTCCCGCTGTTCGACCCCTGGCGCGCCGCGCCGACCGCGCTGCTGCCCGGCGATGAGGTCCGCTTCGAGGCGCTGGCGGAGCGGCCAGCCGCGGTCGCGGGCGCCACGAACGGGCCCGCTGGGGCGGCCGACCGCGTCGAGGACCCCGCCCTGACGCTGATCGAGTCCTGGCCCGGCGCCGTCTCGCTGCAGGGCAGACCGCGGGGCGGCGTCGGCCACCTGGGCATGGCCCAGGCCGGCGCGCTCGACGCCCGCGCCTTCGTCAGCGCCGCCCGCCTCGCCGGGGCACCGCTCGGCGCCCCGGCCCTCGAACTGGCGGTGCCCCACGCGACGCTGCGGGCGGAGCGCCCGCTGACCGCGGCCTGCACCGGTGGCGGCGCGCGCTTGCGCCTCGAAGGCCGGCCGCAGCCACTCGGTAGACCCTTCAGCTGGCCGGCCGGCGCCCACCTCGAGGTGCGGCCCGATCCCCGCGCGAGCGGCGCGCACGCCGTGCTGGCGGTCGGCGGCGGGCTGGCGCCCGCGGCCGGTCCGGTCGGCCACCCGGACCTGGTGGGCGAGGGCAGCACCGACGCCCGGGCCGGCGTCGGCGGCTTCGGGCGCGCGTTGCGCGCCGGCGACGCGCTGTGCCTCGCGAGCGACCCGCGGCCGCCGGATCTCGGCTGGCAGGGGAGGGTGCACCACGCCGCGCGCCTGTCGCTGCGCCTGCACGCGGGGCCCGACGGCGAGGACGCCGCGTACGCCGCGCTGCTGGCGAAGGCGTTCGCGCTGGGCGCCCGCGATCGCATGGGCGCCTGGCTCGAGGGCCCCCGCATCCGGGCGCACCGGCCCGACGTCGACTCCGAAGGCGTCCCGCTGGGCGCGGTGCAGCTCCCGGCCGACGGCCGACCGGTCGTGCTCCTCAACGACCGTGGCCGGACGGGCGGCTACGCCCTCGCGGGCATCGTCGACCCGCGCGACCTGGCCGGCCTGGCGCAGGCCCGAACGGGTTCGGCGGTCGTCTTCGAGCCCGCCGCAAGCTGACCGACGCGGTGCGACGCGCCCGGTCGGCTACCATGGCGCTACGACATGGACGAGCGAGAGCGACTGATCCAGACCTTCCTCGACGAGATGCGCCGGCGGTACGCGCAAGAGGTCGACGCCGTGGGCCTTCCCGAGGGCACCCTGGAGTACGTTCGCCGGCGCGTCGCCGAGGGCGACGCCGACACGCTGCTGTTCATGCTCAAGCTCGGCTGGTTGATGGGCCTGCAGACCGGTTTCGCCGCCGGGCGCGCGGGCGACGACATGCCGAGCGGCGGCCCCGGCCCGATTCAGGCCTGATCCTGCGGGCCCGGTCACGGTGCCCCGATCGTCGGCGCGCGTCCCGTGGGACGCGGAGGCAGCCTAGCCCTTGCGCCGCGAGCGCTCGAGCAGGTGCGCCTGGCTGTCCAGCCGCCGCTGTCCCGGACGCCGGCGCGCGCGCACGTAGTCGCCGCCGGACTGCAACTCACGCGCCTTGACGTTGTCCCGCAGGCCCAGGTCGAGCACCTTCATGATCTCCCGCCGCACGCGCGGCTCCTCGACGGGGAACAGCGACTCGATGCGGGCGTTGAGGTTGCGCTGCATCCAGTCCGCCGACCCCAGGTAGAGGCGGCCCGCGCCACCGTCCTCGAAGTAGAAGATGCGCGCGTGCTCCAGGAAGCGGCCCACGATCGAGCGGACCCGAATGCGCTTCGACACCCCGGGCACCCCCGGCCGCAGGCAGCACACGCCCCGCACGATGAGATCGATCTCGACGCCCGCCTGCGAGGCGCGGTAGAGCGCCTGGATCACCCGCGGGTCGACCAGCGAGTTCATCTTGCCGGCGATGCGCGCGGGCCGGCCGGCGCGGGCGTGCTCGGTCTCCCGCTCGATCGCCGCCATCAGCGCGCCGCGCAGCGTCTCCGGCGCCACCCACAACTTGCGCCAGGTGCGCTGCTTGCTGAAGCCCGTGAGCAGGTTGAACAGCTCCGAGACGTCGGCACCCAGATCGGGATCGCAGGTCAACAGGCCCATGTCGGTGTACACGACCGCGGTCCCGGCGTTGTAGTTGCCGGTGCCCAGGTGCATGTAGCGGCGGATGACGCTGGCGCCATCGGCGCCGCGCTCGCGGCGCACGACCAGCAGCGCCTTGGCGTGCGTCTTCAGCCCAGGTAGCCCGTACACGACGTGCACGCCGGCACGCTCGAGCTCCCGCGCCCACACGATGTTGTTCTCCTCGTCGAAGCGCGCCTTGAGCTCCACCATCGCCGTGACCGGCTTGCCATTGCCGGCGGCCCGCTCCAGGGCGGCGACCACCGGCGAGTTGCGGCCGACGCGGTAGAGCGTCTGCTTGATCGCCAACACGTCCGGGTCGTCGGCGGCGTCGTCCAGCAAACGCTGCACCGCGTCGAAGGCGTGGAAGGGGTGGTGCAGCAGCACGTCGCGCTCGCGCACGGCGTCGAACACCGTGGCGTGGCGATGCAACTCCCGCGGCAGGCGCGGGTTGAACGGCGGGTCGCGCAGTTCTGGGATCGGTAGCTGCGCCAACTCCATGAAGTCGACCACGTTGAGGTGGTTGGGGACCTCGTACACGTCCTCGGGCAGCAGCTTGAGCGTCTGCCGCAGGCGCTCGACCCAACCCACGGGCATGCCCGTCAGGACCTCCAGCCGCACCGCGTCGCCCCATCGGCGGCGGCGCACCTCGTCCGCGACCGCCCGCAGCAGGTCGCCGGCCTCGTCCTCGGCGATCTCGATGTCGGCGTCGCGGGTGATGCGGAAGCCGTGCACGCCGCGCACCGCGTGGCCGGGGAACAGCTCGGCCACCCGATCTCGGATCACGTCCTCCAGCACGACGAAGTCGTGCCCGTCGCCGGGCAACCGCAGGAAGCGTGGGAGCACCGAGGGGACCTGCACGATGGCCGACCTGATGACGCCGGTCTCCTCGTCGACCACCTCCAGGAGCAGCGCGAAGGACTGGTTCGGCAACCGCGGGAAGGGGTGGCCCGAGTCGATCGCCAGGGGCGTGAGGACCGGGAACAGTTCCTCCCGCCAGAAGGCGTCGACCGCCGCGCGCTCGGCCTCGTTCAGGCCGCCGACGTCGCGGATGACGACCCCATGGCGGGCGAGCGCCGGCAACACGTCCTCGCGCAGCACGCGCCGGTGCTCGAGCACCATCGGATGCAGGGCCGCGGAGACCGCCGCCAACTGCTCCGCCGCCGTCAAGCCGTCGAACGAACGGGCGGTGACGCCCGCCGCCTGCTGCTCCTTGAGGCCCGCGTAGCGGATCATCATGAACTCGTCGAGGTTGCTCGCGAAGATCGCCAGGAACTTCAGCCGCTCCAGCAGCGGCTGCGAGGCGTCCTGCGCCTCCTCGAGCACGCGCCTGTTGAACGCCAGCCAACTGAGCTCGCGGTTGAAGTACAGCGACGGGTCCGCCAGATCGACCTGCTGGGGCATCGAGGCGAGATTACCAGGCGGGCGCGGCCCCTTCGTCATGAACCTGAACGGGGCGGCGCCTCCGGCGACCTCCGGGCGTCGACCGCCGGCCGGCGTCGACCGACGTCGGTGATCAGCCGGCGTCGACCGACGTCGGAGATCAGCCGGCGTCGACCGACGTCGGTGATCAGCCGGCGTCGACCGGTTCGGCCCCCTCGTGCAGCAGCTCCACCTCGAAGCTCTGCTCGGCCTTGAGGCTCATGCCGACCGAACAGTACTTGTTCATCGCCAGGTCGACGAAGCGCTCGAACGTCTTGCGGTCGAGGCCCGGCGCGTCGATGACGTGGCGGGCGCGCAGGCGCGTGTAGAAAGCGGGGACACCGTCGTTGCGGTCGCCCTCGAGCTCGACGCGGTAGCTGATCACGTCCACGCGCCGCTTCTTGATCATCTCGACGACGTCGTACGCGACGCAGCCGCCCCAGGCGTTGAGGACGAGCTGCATGGGGCCCATGCCGAGCGGGTGCTCCTTGGTGCCGTCGATCAGGACCTGACGGCCATCGGGGATCGTCCCCACGAAGCGCTTGTCGACGAGGTGGTGCAGGGTGGCTTGGGTGGTCTCGGGCATGGCCCCAGACTACGGTGCGGTAGCGTGCGCGCGTGAGGGCCAGCGAACCTAACGGCGGCGCGGTCGCCCCGCCGGCGCCGGACGCCGGCAAGCCCGCCTGGCGAACCTGGGCCCAGGTCGTGCGCCGCGCCTGGGCCGCCGATCCCCGGCGGCGCGCCGACGACGAGGCCGCGCTGCAGGCGCTGCTCGCCGCCTGGGACGCGTGGCGTCGGGCCCGGACGGCGCTGGCCTACGTGGCGTTCGGCGACGAGCCCGACCCGATCGCGCCCTGGATGCGCCCCGGCCCGGCCCCCACGCTCGCGACCACCCGCACGGTCGGCCCCGGCGAGCCGCTGCAGCTGCGCGCCTGGGTCGAGCCCTTCGAGCGCCACCCGTACGGGTTCCTGCAGCCGCGCCCCGACGCGCCGCCGGTCGCCCCGGGCGAGATCGACCTGGTGCTGGTGCCGGGCCTCGCCTTCGACGCCCATGGTGCCCGACTGGGCCACGGACAGGGCCACTACGACCGGCTGCTGCCGACGCTCCCTGGACACGTGCCCAGGGTGGGCGTCACCCTGGACGCGCTGGTCGTCGAGCTGCTGCCGACGGAGCCGCACGACGCGCCGATGACGCACCTGCTGACCCCGGGCGGGATCAGGGCCATCGCCGGCGCTGGTTGAGCCCGCGCAGGCGGCCCGCCCAGCTCAGGCCTTCTCCGCCAACACGATCCAGGTCGCGGCCCCCGGCGCCCAGGGGGCGAGGTCGTAGCCGCCGTACTCGGCCAGCCACCGCAGACCGGCCCGCTCGAGCAGCGCCGGTAGCGCGTCGCGCTCGAGCAACTGCAGCGTGAGCCGGTGCGGATGGCGCTCCCGCTGGCCGGCGCGCTGCACGTGCAGGGTCTGCTCGATCTCAAGCCGCAGCGTCGCCGCGTCGAAGCGCGTGGCGCCGTCCTTCCAGATGCGCGCGCCCCCGGGCGGCGGCCGCAGCGGCTCGAAGCGCCGCGGCGGCGTCGCCCACGAGGCGCCCGCCGGCGCGAAGAGCTCGAGACCGACCGCCCCACCCGGCCGCAGTGCGCCCGCCACGCTCGCCAGGACGCGCGCCTGCGCCTCGAACCCATCGAAGTGGTGGAGGTCGCCGTTCGCGAGGAAGGCGAAGTCGAACGGCATGTCGGCCCGCCGCAAGCGCCGGACGTCGCCGCGCATCCAGGTCAGCGCCTCGTCCGGCGGGAAGCGGCGACGGCCCTCGCGCACCATCGCCGCCGAGCGGTCGACCGCGACCACCTCGAAACCGGCGCGTGCGAGCCCGTGGGCCAGCTCCCCCACGGCCGCCATCGGTGCCAGCACGCGCCGCCCGTAGGGCCGCGCCAGCGTCGCCCAGGCCTCGACCTCGGGACCGCGATCACCGAAGAAGCAGGTCCAGAACTCGGCCAGCGCAGCGTAGTCGCCCTGCGTCCTGCCCGCTCGCGTCCCCGGCACGAGGCTGGCGCGGTCGTCGCTCACCGGGGTACCAGGCTACCCGCGCGGCACGCCGCGGCCCCGCGGATGAGCCACAGCGCCTCTGCCCGTGTCGGCGCCACCGCAACGCACCCGAGAAGATCCGGAACGCGTGCGCCGAGGCTCGTCTCGCCTTCCTCGACGATGACCGCGTACCTCACGTGGGCTCCCTCACCTCCAGGGGAAACCCATCCCCTTCCACCCGGTCCGCATGCTGCGCAGCAGGTCGCGGGTGCGCCAGGCCTCTACCTCGGGCACCGAGCGGAGCCAGACCCAGGCCAGCATCCGCAGCACGCCCGAGATCACGAACAGCCAGTGGTAGGCGGACCAGGTGGCGCCGAAGGCCTGGGTCTCGAAGTTCCTCAGGAACACGAGCAGGGGACCCGACAGGACGCCGCCGACGAACCCGGCGACGCCCGTGCCGAGGGAGTACATCGCGATGAACACGACCCGGTTGGCGCGCGGCGCGGAGACCAGGGCGAGGTTGAAGATCGCCGGGCCGATCGCCCCCCAGGCGATCGCGTCGAACACGGCCGAGAGCCAGATCCAGCCGACGTCGCCGGTGATGCCCGCCGCGATCCAACTGCTCGGCAGCAGCAGGCCGGCGAGGAAGGTGCCGATCGCCAGCACGCCCTTGTTGCCGGTTCGGTCCGCCACCCGGCCCCACATGTAGGTGGTCGCGAGCGCGGTCAGCGCCGCGATCGACGACCAGATCGCCACCTGCGTGAAGGTCAGGCGCAGCTCGTCGAGGAAGTAGGGGAAGACGAACGGCGCCGCGAGCAGCACCACGAACTGCCAGTACAGCGCGAAACGAAGGAAGTTGCGGAACCCCGCGTCGCGCCACGGCAGCGTCAGCAGCTGGCCCCAACGCACGCGCACGTGTTCGGTGGGCGGGTCGAGCTGCAGCAGGTAGATGCCGACGCCCGCGAGCGCGATGACCACGGAGGCGACCAACACCGCCTGGAACGAGAACGGCGCACCGACGCGGTCGAGGAAGGCGCCGGCCGCCAGGTTCGCGACCATGGCGATCACGCCCACGATGCCGGCCCGCAGGCCGAAGTAGCGCCCACGCTCGCGCTCGGGGATGACGTCACCCATCCAGGCGGTCCACAGCGTGCCGTTCGCCGCCAGGAAGAAGCTGCTGGTCAACACCACGAGGATCAGCACCGACGGGCGCCAGGTGTCGGGCATCGGCACCAGCGGGAGCGACGCGGCGAACAGCCAGGTCAGCCGCGAGATCAACGCCATCGCCACCGTCAGCAGCTTGCGCCGGCCCAGCGCGGCGGCGAGGTAGGCGGCTCCGGGGCTGGCGACCTGCGACAGCAGCGGCACCGCGCCCACCAGGGCGATCTCGGCCGGCGACGCCCCCAGGTGCAGCATGAAGCCGATCAACACGCTGCCCGAGGTCCAATTGAGGAACGTCTGGGTCAGCGAGCCCTCGAGCACCGACAGGCGCATGGTGCGGCGCACCTGCTGCCGGGTGCCGAGGTCGAGGTCGGTCAGGCGGGCGAACGAGCCGGGCGGAGGGGGCAGAGGGGCGGCGGCCATGCAGCCCGCAGTCTACGGCCGGGCGGCGCGCGGCGCGCGGGCCACCGGTTGGCTCAGTACCTCTCCGGCACGAACGTCTGCTCGTTGATCGGCGGGCGCACGTAGGCGCCCTCGCCCTCGCGCTCCGGCAACTCGGCCACCCGCGGGATGACGTCCTCGTAGGGGAACATCGTCAGCAGGTGGTGGATGCAGTTCAGCCGCGCTCGCCGCTTGTCGTCGGCGTCGACGACGTACCAGGGGCACGTCTTGACGTCGGTGAAGGCGAACATCGCGTCCTTGGCCTGCGAGTAGGCCACCCAGTGCTGCCGCGCCTCCAGGTCCATCGGCGAGAGCTTCCAGTGCTTGGTGACGTTCTCCAGCCGATCCTGGAAGCGCCGCTCCTGCTCCTCCGGCGAGACCGAGAACCAGTACTTGATCAGGATGATGCCGGCGCGCACCAGCATGCGCTCGAGCCCGGGGCAGCTGCGGAAGAACTCCTGCACCTCCTCCTCGGTGCAGAAGCCCATCACCCGCTCGACGCCGGCGCGGTTGTACCAGCTGCGGTCGAAGATCACGATCTCGCCTGCGGCGGGAAGGTGTTCGACGTAGCGCTGGAAGTACCACTGGGTGGCCTCACGCTCGGTGGGCTTGGGCAGCGCGACCACCCGACAGGCGCGCGGGTTGAGGCTCTCGGTGATGCGCTTGATCGTGCCGCCCTTGCCGGCGGCGTCGCGCCCCTCGAAGATCACCACGACCCGAAGCCCCTCGTGCTGCACCCAGGCCTGCAGCTTGACGAGCTCCACCTGCAGCTTGGCGAGTTCCCGCTCGTAGGTCTTCTTGTCGAGTCGACCGTCCGCGGCGACCGGCGGCGGCGTGGCCGCGGCCGGCTCCGTGGCCTGGGCGGGGGCATCGGTCGACTCGACCTTCTTGGCCTTGGCCTTGGTCTTCGCCTTGCGCTTGCCGTTCTTGCGATCGTCGCTCACCGTGGGCCCCCTCTCGGGGTCTACGGTAACCGCTGAGCCGCGCCCGCGTCCCCGATGCCCTAGGCTGGACCTGGATTCCGTCGTTCGCCCTCCGCGACCGCTCGCGCGCCGCGCCGAGCAGCCCAACGCCGGCGGCTGACGTGGCGCGGCCCCTCCCCCGGAGGAGGAACCGGTGCAACCCCTGCGCGCACGCCGCGTCGTGATCACCATGGCCGTCCTGCTGTGGTCGGCCCTGGCGGGCATGCCTGCGCACTCGCAGGCTGCGGCAGCCACGCCCGAAGGGCGGCCACGGGTGGCCCTGGTCCTGAGCGGCGGCGCCGCGCGCGGCGCCGCCCACGTCGGCGTCATCCAGGAGCTGGTGGCCGGGGGCGTCCCGCTCGACATGATCGTCGGCACCAGCATCGGCGCCATCGTCGGCGGCCTCTACGCCGCCGGCTTCGCCGCGGACGAGCTTCCCGAGTTGCTGGCCTTCGTCGACCCCGCCGCCACGGCGCGTTCGCAGTTCCCCCTGCGGGGCGGGGTTCTCGACAACGCCCCGCTCGGTCGCATCCTCGCCGCCGTCTTCGAGGACCGCCGGGTCGCGGACACGCGCATCCCGTTCCGCGGCATCGTCACCGATCTGGTGACGGGGGAGCCGCACGCGCCCGACGACGCGCCCCTGGCCCTCGTACTGCAGGCCTCGGCGGCGGTGCCTATCCTGTTCAATCCCGTCGCGATCGGCGACCACAGCTACATCGACGGCGGCCTCAAACAGCTGATCCCGACGGAGACCGCGCGTCGCCTGGGCGCCGACTACGTCATCGCCGTCGACCTGGGGCGCAGCGTCGTCGTCGACCCCGCGTCGATCCAGAGCACGGCCTCCCTGACGCTCGGGGGCCTCATCCGGCCGTACACGGAGGCGAGCCTGCGCGAGGCCGACGTCGTGATCCGCCCGTCGCTGCAGGACGCGCCGCGCATGGACTTCGACCACCGGGCGGCGTACATCGACGCCGGGCGGCGCGCCACCCTCGACCTGCTACCCACCATCCGCGCGGACCTGTCGCGGCGCGGCGTCCCGCTCCGGCCCGGCGGCGACCCCCACCGGGATCATCCGATCAACGTCGACTGGCGCGACCGCGTCGCGGGCGCCACGCTCGACGACGAGCAGCCGCCGATCCGGCTCGCGTTGCGCATGAACGCCACCACCGCACTCACCCGCGCGCCCACCCGCCTCAGCGACCGGCTCGGCGTCGCGCTCACCGTCAGCGGCGGGCCCCTGCAGCGGGCGTCCATCGGCGTCGCTTTGGGGCGCGGCAACGAGCCGCACGCCAACCTGCTCGCGCTGCGCCTCGGCGTCCGACTCCGCGACGACACCGAGTTGCACGCCAGCATCAGCGCTCAACTGGCTCGCGGGCCGAGCCTACGGCTGGGGGTCCTGCGGGAGGCCGCCCCGGGCCTCACGCTGGGCATCGTCCACGACGTCCTGAGCGGCGTGACCGAAGCGTCGGCCAGCTACCGCCCCGACCACGTGTGGATCGACGCCGAGATCGCCGGCCAGGCCGGACGCTGGGCCCGCGCGGGCGTCGACGCCCGCGGCGCGATCGGCAGCGCCGCCATCGGCCGCGGCGCCCCCGAGGTCGGCGTTCGCCTGTTCGCGCTGGCGGCGAGCGGCGCGACGCCCGACCCCTACGCCATCCACGTCGACCCGGTGCGCTACCGCAGCGCCTCGGCGACCGCCATCACGCGCGCGCTCGTCGGCGGCAGCGTCGAGTTCCGCACCACGCTGCACGACCCCGCGTGGCTGAGCGAGGCAGCGGAACTCACCACCCACGGCCGCGCGTTCCTCGACGTCGTGCGCCACGACGCCCGCACGCGCGCCGGCATCGGCCTCGGCGTCACCCTGGAGGGAAGCGTCGTCGGCCTGCTCCCCTTCCAGTTGCAGCTCGATCTCGGCGTCGACCTGGTGGACGGCACGGTCCGGCTCGGCTTCAGGACCGGCGCGGACGGTCCGACGCCGTGGCGGGCGGCCGGCGGCGTGCCGTGACCGAGGCCCGGCCACGGTGACCGCCGCGCGCCCGCGGCGAGGGTGGTCGGCGCCGGCCGCGGGCGGCTCGGCATCAGCGCACGTTGCCCGTGAACACCGTCTTCCGCTCCATGTACTCCAGCATCCCCTCGGCTCCCGTCTCGCGGCCCAGACCCGAGCCCTTGACACCGCCGAACGGCGCCTCCGGCGTCGCCGGCAGCCAGTCGTTCACGCAGACCATGCCGAACTCGAGCCGCTCGCTCGCCTTGATCGAGGTGTTCAGGTCGTGCGTCATGACGAAGGCGGTCAGGCCGTACTCCGTGTCGTTCGCCCGCGCCAACGCCTCGTCCAGGGTGCGGAAGCGCTGGATCGGCACGACCGGCCCGAAGATCTCGTCGGTCAGCACCGGCGCGCCGTCGGGCGCAGCATCGAGCACGGTCGGCGCGTAGAAGAAGCCGGAACGCTCGAGCGGTTGGCCGCCGGCGAGCACGCGGGCGCCAGCAGCGACGCTGCGCGACACCAGGTCCGCGACCCGCTCGCGGTGCCGCGCGGTGATCAGCGGTCCCACCTGCGTGCCGTCCTCGAGCCCGTGCCCGATACGCAGCTTGGCGGTCTCGGCGACCAGCGCCTCCGTGAAGGCATCGGCGACGTCCTCGTGTAGCAGCAACCGCTGCGGCGCCACGCACACCTGCCCCGCGTTGCGCTGCTTCCAGCTGGCGAACTGCCGGGCGACCTCGACGACGTCGACGTCGGGGAACACCAACACCGGCGCGTTGCCGCCGAGTTCGAGCGTCAGGCGCGTGAGCGTGCGCGAGGCACCGTCCATGAGCAGCCTGCCGACCCGCGGGCTGCCCGTGAAGGCCAGCTGCCGCACACGCGGGTCGTCGAGGAAGACGCGCGCCATCGGCTCCGGGTCGCCGTTGACCAGGTTGACCACGCCGGCGGGCGCGCCCGACTCGTGCAGCGCCTGCGCGAGCGCCATCGCCGAGCGCGGCGTGAGCTCGCTGGGCCGCACCACGACGGCGCACCCGGCGGCGAGCGCGGCCGCGAGGCTGCGCACGACGTTGTAGACGGGGAAGTTCCAGGCGGTGATCGTCGCGACCACGCCGACCGGTTGCAGCATGACCTCGATGCGCCGCGACGACGTGCGCGCCGGGATCGTGCGGCCGTAGGCGCGGGCGCCCTCGGCCGCGAACCAGGTGAGGTAGTTGCAGGCCGAGAGCCACTCGCCCTTGGCCTCACCCAGGGGCTTGCCGGACTCCTCGGTGGTGCATCGTGCGAGGGCGTCGGCGCGTGCGCGGATCCAGGCCGCGGCGCGCTCCAGCACCTCCGCCCGCTGGTAGGGCGACGACCGCGACCAGGTGGCGAACGCGCGCTGCGCGGCGTCGACGGCAGCCGCGGCGTCGGCGGCGGCGGCGTCGGCGCGGGCGTAGGGGACCTCGGCGATCACCTCCCCACGCCCGGGGTCGATCAGGCGCCAGCGGCCGCCGTCGGCCGCGTCGCGCCAGCGGCCGTCGATCAGCAGGCGGGCCTCGAGGGCGTGCGCGGGCCCCGCGTCCGCCGCCTTGGCGGCGTCCGGCGTCATGCCGCGCCCTCCGCGGTCGGGGCCGCGGCCGGGGCCAGGGCGGCGGCGACCGCGGCGGCGAGCACGCCCATGCCCTCGTCGAGCTCGTCGTCGGAGAGGTCGAGCGGCGGCAGCAGGCGGACGCAGCTGCCGTAGAGCCCGGAGCGCAGCACGATCAGCCCGCGGGCCAGCGACTCGGACGTGACGCGCTGGACCAGCTCTGGCGCGGGCCGCTTGCTCGCGCGATCGTGGACCAGCTCGATCGCCAGCATGGGGCCGAGGCCGCGGACGTCGCCGACCGGCCCGTAGCGGGCGTGCAGCGTCTCCAGCTGTTCGCGCAGGCGGGTGCCGACGGCGTGGGCGCGATCGAGGAAGCCGGGGGCGGTGATCGCGTCGATGGCGGCCAGCGCCGCCACGCAGGCGAGCGGGTTGCCCGAGTAGGTGCCGCCGAGGCCGCCGGGGTGCGGGCCGTCCATGACGTCGGCGCGGCCGACGACCGCGGCGATGGGCATGCCGGCGCCGAGCGACTTGGCGGTCACGGTCAGGTCGGGCACCACGCCGGCGTGCTGCGAGGCCCACAGCCGGCCTGTGCGGCCCATGCCGCACTGCACCTCGTCGAACACCAGCACGATGCCGTGGCGCGTGCAGGCATCGCGCAACGCCCGCAGGAACGCCGGCGGCGCGGGCACGAAGCCGCCCTCGCCCTGCACCGGCTCGATGACGACGGCGGCCAGCGCCCCGGGGTCGACCTGGGCCACGAACGCCCGCTCGAGGCCCGCGATCGCCTGCTCGACGACCGCGTCCTCCGTCATGCCGCGCGGGCGGCGGTAGAGGTCGGGGAAGGGGAGCCGGTAGACCTCGGGCGCGAAGGGCCCGAAGCCGTGCTTGAAGGCGGCGTAGCGGCTCGTCATCGCCAGCGTCAGGTTGGTGCGGCCGTGGTAGGCGCCCTCGAACACCAACACCGCCTGCCGACCGGTGGACGCGCGCGCGATCTTGACGGCGGTCTCGACCGCCTCGGCGCCGGAGTTGAGCAGCACCGCCTTCTTCGGCCCGTCACCGGGGGCGATCGCCACCAGCCGCTCGAGCAGCGCGACGTACGGCTCGTAGCTGCCGACGATGGCGCACAGGTGAATGAGTTCGCCGGCCTGAGCGCGCAGCGCCGCGACGACCGCGTCGGGCGTGTGCCCCACCGCCAGGGCGCCGATGCCGCCGGCGAAGTCGAGCAGCACGTTGCCGTCGGCGTCCTCCACGGCCGCACCGTGGCCGCGGACGACGGCCAGGTCGGTCAGCCGGCCGGCGCCGCGGGCGGCGACGGCCTCTCGCCGCGCCACCAGCGCGCGGCTCTTCGGACCGGGGACCTCGGTGACGAGCCGGATGGTGGCCATCAGTCTCCCTCTCCAGCGACCGCGGGCGCCATGGCGGCCGCGTTCGCGACTTCGGCGGGCGCCGTGTGCCGCAACGCGCGCGCGAACACCGCCAGTGCGTCGTCGATCTGCTCGTCGGTCACGACCAGCGGCGGGATCCAGCGGATGACGTTCTCGAAGGTGCCGCAGGTGAGCAGCAGCAGGCGCTCGCCCAGGCAGGCGCGCTGCACCGCCCTGGTGCGCGCCGCGTCCGGGCGGCCGTCCCGGTCGACGAACTCGACGCCGATCATCAGCCCGGGGCCGCGGACGTCGCCGATCGCGGGCTCGCGCGCCTGGAGCTCGCGCAGGCCCGCCGTCAGGCGCCGCCCGCGGGCGGCCGCGTTCTCCGGCAGCCGCTCGTGGAGCATGACGTCGATCGTGGCGAGCGCGGCCGCCAGCGGCAGCGTCGAGCCGCCACCGTACGTGCCGCCGTGCGTCCCGCTCTCCCAGCGCGCCATCGTCTCGGCGCGGGCCGCGACGGCGCTGATCGGCAGGCCCGAGCCGAGGCCCTTGGCCATGATCAGGACGTCGGGGCGGACGCCGTGGTGCTCACAGCACCACAGGCGCCCCGTGCGCCCGAAGCCGGTCTGCACCTCGTCGATGACCAGCAGGGCGCCGGTGGCGTCCGCCCGCGCACGCAGCCCCTCGAGGAAGCGGCGCGGCGCCGGCAGGTAGCCGCCCTCGCCCAGCACGGGCTCGATGACGAAGGCCGCGGTCTCGTCGGGCGCGCTCTGGCCCTTCAGCAGCACGTCGAGCTCGGCGAGCGCGAAGTCGACGGCGGCCTCCTCGGCCATGCGCCAGCGGAGGGCGTGGGGGAAGGGCGCGACGACGATGCCGCCGGCGAGGTCGGGGTAGCGGTGGCGGTAGATCGTCTTGGACGTCGTCATCGCCATCGTCAGGTGGGTGCGGCCGTGGAACGACCCCTGGAAGACGACGACCTTCGGCCGGCCGGTCGCGTGGCGCGCGAGCTTCACGGCGGCCTCGGTCGCCTCGGCGCCCGAGTTGGTGAAGAAGACGCGATCGAGACTACCGGGCAGCAGGCCGACGAGCCGCTCCGCCAGCTCGCCCGTCAGCGGCGACGTCGCCACCCCGATCTGCGCGAAGAGCAGGCGCTCGGCCTGCGCGCGCAGCGCGGCGACCACCCGCGGGTGCGCGTGGCCGGTGTTGACGACGCCGATGCCGGAGGTGAAGTCGGTCCAGCGCGTGCCCTCGTCGTCGAAGAGGTGGACGCCCTCGCCGCGCACGGGGCTCAGGCCACTCAGGCGCGGGGTGACGGGCGCGAGGAAACGCAGCGGGTCGGCGTCGCGGGTCATGCGGGTCCTCCGGAGGGTGTGGCGCCCATGCTACGCCCCGAGGACCGCGCGCACCTCCCGCGCCGCCCGCGCACCGCTGCGGAACGCGCCGTGCACGGTGGCGGCACAACCCTCGGGGGCGGTGGCCTCGCCGGCCCAGTAGAGCGGCGGGGTGGGCGCCGCCAGCTTCTCGCGCGCGCCGCGGTGGCCCGGGACGACGTGGCTGTAGCCGCCGCGCGCCCAGGGATCGTCGGGCCAGGCGACCACGCGGCCACGGTCGAACGCGAGCGGCCGTCCGGCGGCCTGTTCGAGCGCCGCCAGCGCCCGCCGGAGCGCCGCCTCGGGCTCCAGCCGCAGCAGGTCGGCGGCCGCGGCGCCGGAGACGAAGCCCGTCCAGACCGGGGTCTCCGCGCCCGGGGGGGACGAGGTCCACCACATCGGCGGGGCGCCACGGGCGTAGACGGCCTCGACGCCGGCGTCGGGCTCGAAGGGCGGCGCGGTCAGGCGGTAGACCAGCTTGATCACGGGGCCCATGCGCAGGCCCGCGAGGGCGTCGCCCTTGAGGGCGTCGAGGCCCGGCTCGAACTCGACGGTGCCCGCCTGCAGCACGCCGAGCGGCAGCGCGACCACGGCGGCGCGGGCGCGCCAGCGCGTCACCGGCCCCGGGGGGTTGCCGGCGGGGACGGTGTCGACCTCCACGCCCTCGGGCCCGGCCGCCACGCGGGTCGCCGCCTGCCCGAGCCGCACGTCGAGGCCGTCGGCCAGCGCGAGTGGCAGCGCCTCGTAGCCGCCGGGGAGGCGGTGGTCGCCCTCGCCGGCGTCGTCCGTCGCCAGCCCGTCGACGATCGCGGCGGCCGAGAGCCGCTGCGGGTCGTCGCCGGCGGCGTTGGCGAAGGCGCGGCGAACGTGGCGGCGCTGGTCGGCCGTCCAGCCGACGCGCCCCAGGTAGGCATCCAGGTCCTCGTGGCTTCCCGGCTCGACGGCGGGCAGCGCCATCGTGCGGGTGGCGTCGAAGCCGGGGTCGGCCGCGCGGGCGGCGCGCATCGTCAGGACGCGGTCGTCCTCGAGCTGGACCAGGCTCTCGTCCGATTTGGGCCACCGCCGGGTGGCCAGCCCGAGGTGGCGGATCAGGTCCCAGGTGTCGGCGCGATCGCCGTGCACGAACTCGGCGCCCAGCTCCACCGGGTGCGGCGCCAGGGAGCGGTCGGTCCACACCCGGCCGCCGACGCGGTCGCGCGCCTCCAGCACCACCACCCGCAGCCCCGCGGCGCGCAGGTCGCGGCCGGCCTTCAGGCCGGCGACGCCGCCGCCGAGGACGAGGACGTCCGCGGTCGGCGCGCCGCGCGCGCCCCCACCGTGCGCAGCGCGGGGGGCGTCGCGGTCATCGGCGCCCACCGCCCCCGCCTCAGTTCCCGGCGTCGCCGGGGCGCGTCACCGGCTTGGCGCTCTGCCGGCCGGCGCCGGTCGCCGCGGCCACCGGCGCCGGCTGCGCGCGGCCCGGCGTGGCGGTGGCGCGTCGCAGGCGCGCGCCAGATCCCGCCTGCGCGATCCCCTTGGCGGGGGCGGCCACCGGCGGCTGCCACACGAGCAGCACGGCGCAGTTGCCGGCCTTCGGCTCGGGGTAGTAGTCCTCGATGATGCCGCGTGCCTGCAGTCCGCGGTGCAGTTGCATGCTGACGGTCGGGTCGACGAGCTCGCTCGCGATGACGCGTTCGGCGTAGGCGCGCGGCGTGAGCACGTCGGCGTAGCGGTGGTAGCCCATGAGCATGCCACCGGCGTACCAACCCTTCAGGCCCAACTCGGGCACGAGGGCGAGGCGCGCGCGGTAGAGCGCGGTGGCGATGCCGCGCCGCTGGTAGTCGGGGTGGACGGCGATCTCGACGCCGTAGAGCCAGTCGCCCTCGGGGTCGTGGTTGGGCAGCCCGTAGTCGCCGATCACCGCGGTCCAGCCGAGCGGCGGTGCGTCGGGCGGCCGCTTCGTCCGCATGGTGGTGGCCGTGCCGACGACGATCTCGGTGCCGTCCTCATGCGTCCCTGCGTCGTGCGTGCGCAAGACGGCGACGAACTGGCCCTCGGGGAAGCGCTCGAGCTGCTCCTCGATGCGCCGAGCGTGCAGGCGCCGGCGCCCGGCGTCGAGCGGGTAGCCGTTGGCCAGGTGGATGACGTCGAACGATCCCGGCCCGTGGCGGGCCTCGGTCGGGACGACTTCGACGTCGAGTTGGAGGTCGGTGGGGCGGTACCGATCGCGGTCCTGGGCGGGACGCCGATCGGCGCGCGGACTTCGATCCAGACCGGGACGTTCGTCGGATGAGGTACTACGGGTTGTGCCTCTCATAACGTCGTTGCGAGCAACGCCTGCCGAGGTGTGCAAGTTCGGAAAGGGGGATACAAACAACGAGGTCAGGCGTCGCGCGGACCCAAGCCCGTGTGCTTATCTCCACAACCTTCACGCGAGAGCCTTTCCTCCCGAGACCCAGATGGGGCACGATCGGTCTGAACTCACACTGTAGGGTTGTCTCGAAAGCTTCTCACGCTCCTCTTCACCCGTTTGGTAGCTCAAAGTTAGCACGACCCCCCGGGGGTTCGGCAAGCGCGGACGTCACCTTCACGAGTACACAAGCGCGGTACACAGCTCGTCTAGCCCGTCCAGGACGTTACCCAAGCCGCTCGGCCGGGCTGCTTTACGCTTGGCCACGCGGTCCGATGCGCGTGCACCCGTGCGCTCCGCGGGCGCCTGGGTACACTGGCGCGTGCCGCCCGAACCGCCCGCGACCGAGACAGCCGGCGCACCGCTCGGGCAGCCCGGTCCGCGGCCCGCGAAACCGCCACGCAGCCGCAGCGCGGCCTCGAGGCGCCGGGCCAGCGCGTTCTGGCTGGCGTCGCCGGCGATGGCGTGGCTGGTGCTCTTCTTCCTGCTGCCGCTCCTCTTCGTCGGCGTCGCCAGCTTCATGACGCGCGGCGCGGGTGGCCAGCCGATCCAGCCGTGGACGCTCGATCACTACCAGCGCACCTTCGACGTGTTCGGCCCGGTCATCTGGCGGACCCTGGGCTTCGCGGCGTTGACGACCGCGCTGTGCCTGATGGTCGGTTACCCGACCGCCATGTACATCGCCTCGCGCCAGCGGCCGGCCGTGCGGCTGGTGCTGCTCTTCCTGGTGCTGCTCCCCTTCTGGACGAACTTCCTGGTGCGCACCTACGCGCTGATCACCATCGTCCAGCGCGAAGGCCTGCTCAACGAGTGGCTCGTCCGTCTCGGGCTCGTGCAGGACCCGGTCCAGATGCTGTTCACGCCAACGGCCGTGGTGCTCGGTTTGGTGTACGGCTACCTGCCCTTCATGGTGCTGCCGATCTACGCGGCCGTCGAACGCCTCGACCGGCGTTACGTGGAGGCGGCGAACGACCTCGGCGCGAACGACTGGCGCGCCTTCTGGCGGGTGATCTGGCCGCTGACGCTGCCGGGCGTGGTGGCCGGTTCGATGCTGGTCTTCATCCCCGCGATCGGCGCCTTCGTCACCCCCGACCTGATGGGCGGCACCGGCGGACTGATGATCGGCAACCTGGTGCAGTCGCAGTTCCGCGGTCGCGGCAACGTTCCGCTGGGGTCCGCGATCTCGATGGTGCTGCTGGTGATCGTGTTCGTGGGGGTGCTCGTGTACGCCCGCTGGGGCGAGCGGGGAGATCCGTGACGCGCGCGGCCCCAGATCGCGACCCCGCGCGCGACGGCGTCCCGGAGGAGCGCCGCGACGCGCTGCGGCGCGACCTCGCCACCCGCCGGCTCGGCCGCGTGCTCGGGTGGGCGGTGCCGCTCGTCGCGCTCGCCTTCCTGTGGTTGCCGATCGCGGTGCTGGTGGGGTTCTCGTTCAACGACGCCGCCTCGGTCTCGACGTGGCGTGGGTTCAGCCTGCGCTGGTACGAGAACGTGTTCTCGAGCCTCGCCGGCGGCGGCTCGCGCTTCCAGACCGACCTGCTCCTGCGCTCGGTGATGAACTCGCTGTGGGTGGCGGGCGTGTCGACCGTGATCGCCACGACGCTGGGCACGATGTTCGCGCTCGCCGTGGCGCGCGGGCGCTTTCCGGGGCGCAAGCTGTTCGACGCCCTGTTCTACCTACCGGTCGTCATCCCCGACATCACGATGGGCGTCTCGCTCGCGGTGTTCTTCCGCATCGTGTTCGAGGCATGGCAGCAGTGGACGGGGATGCGGCTGGTGTCGGGCTTCGGCACGATCATCATCGCGCACGTCGCGTTCAACGTCGCCTACGTGGCGATCGTGGTGCGGGCACGGCTGGCGACCATGGACCCGTCGCTGGAGGAAGCCGCGCGCGACCTGGGCGCCAACGACTGGCAGGCGTTCTGGCGCATCACCTTCCCGATCCTCTTCCCGGGGGTGTTGGCCGGCGCGCTGCTGGCGTTCACCTTGTCGCTCGACGACTTCGTCATCACCTTCTTCACCGCCGGCGTCGGCACGACCACGCTGCCGCTGTTCGTGTACGGGCTGCTGAAGCAGCGCGTGCCGCCGGAGATCAACGCCGTGAGCACGCTGATGATCGTCGCCTCGATCGTGCTGGTCGCGCTCTCTCTGGTCCTCCAACGCCGCGGCGCCCGCAGGAGCGAGACCTGAGCGACGCGCCGCCTCCACCCGCCAGCTTGGGTGTCCAAAGGGCCCCGCACGCCAACACGCCGGCGTCGCGGCTCGGTGTTCAAGCGGCAGTTTCGGGTCCTGAGCTCCTGCTACACGCGGCAGTTTCCGGGCGCCCTTTCGGGCGCCCCGAACTGCCATGCTTTGGGTCCTGAGCTCCGCTCAGGACCCAAAGCGCATGATCTTCATGTACTTCTCGATCGCCTTCTGGGTGCGCGCGACGTCCTTGTCGGTGAGCTTGTAGCGACCGTCGGCGAGGCCGCGCTCGATGACCTCGCGGCTGCGGGCCAGGGTCTCGGCCCCCGCGTCGGTGAGCGTGAGGCGGCGCTTGCGGCCGTCGTCGTCGGCGCGCGAGCGCTCGATGAGCCCGCGGGCGACGAGCCGGCTGATCACGTGCGACACGGTCGGCGAGGCCTGGTTGAGGCGCACGGCGATGTCGGTGGGGAAGGCGACGCCGACGTCGATCGCATGGAGGACGGAGAGGTCCTGGACCGTCAAGCGAGCCTCCGTCTCGAGCCACTCGTTGAGCAGCCGATCGGTGTCGCGGGCGGACTGGAGGACCAAGCGGAAGAGCTCGAGGAGGTCTGAGGTAGCAGCCATCAGGAATCCACCTTACACGTGACGAAACTGGGAACTTGCGTTATACGACCTCGTCATCGTGAGCTCAGGTTACTTCCTGGAGCGGTTCCATCGGTTGTGTACTTGACGAAGCACCAATTCGTCGCCAACACGATGGCTCACGCGCGACCACCGGAACACGCCGGCGTGGCCCGTTCGGTCGCAGCGTTTCGCTCATGACGGTACCGCCCCCCAGCGGCGGCGCGACGACTGGCTTCGGAGGTGCGGCACGCGCCGAACGCACTTACTCCGCGAACGCCGGGTCGCGCCACACGATCAGGGTGGCGCAGTCGCCGGTGGCGTGGTCCTCGAGGTAGCCACGCAGCAGGCCCTCGACGGCGAAGCCGTTGCGCAGCTGGACCGTGAGCGTGGGATCGAACAGCTCGCCCGCGACGACCCGGGCGACGTAGTCCTCGATGGAGAGGCCGTCGCGGTAGCGCGGGTAGCCGGGGAGGGCGCCGCCGGCGACGATGCCGCGCTTCCCGTGCCGTCGCACCAGCGCCTTGCGGGCGTCGTAGAGGCGGCGGGCGAGGCCCCGGCCGCGGTAGTCCGGGTGCACCGAGACGTCCGCGCCGTAGTACCAGGCGCCATCGAGGTCGTGGTGGCCGAACCAGCCGTCGTCGATCATGTCGCGGAACGTGTGGTCGGGGTGATCGAAGTCGAAGTCGGTGAAGAAACCGGAACCGAGGCCGACCACCCGCGGGGCGCCCAGCGGCGCGCCAGAGGGGGCGACGTGGGCCTCGGCCACCAGGTCGGCCTCGGCGAAGACCTCCCGGTGGCGCAGGAAGTGCTCGGCGCGCATGAGTTCCTGCGGGCCGAGGTCGGGGAAGCAGGTCACCTGCAACGCCTCGAGATGCGGGGCGTGCCACGCCTCGGAGGGGACGATGCGGACGCCGCCGGCCAGGTCGGGGCGGCGATCGTCGGGGTTCGACTGCTCGGGGGCCGGGGTGCTCATCCGGGAAGCGGCACCCGGGAGAATGGCGACTGGTTGGGGAGCCCGCGGACGGCCCAGAAGTCGCGGGTGGCGGGCCGCATGACCACGGCCCCACAGGTCGCGACGTGGCGCGGTGGCACCCCGCGGTAGCAGATCGCTTCGCCGTCGCGGGTCACCGCCTGGAGGTCCTCCGGCGTGAGGCCGTCGCGATCGAGCAGCGCGACGCCGCGCGCGAGCCGCCTGGCGCTGCTGGCGACCGCGGCGTCGTCGCGTGGCCGCTCCAGCGCGATCGTCTCGCCGATCAGGCAGTGGTTGGTGTGCAGCAGCGCGTCGCCCTCGAGCGGCGTCACCACCGTGCGGGTCGTCGTCGCCTCGACGTTGGCGCCGCGCCCGTGGCGGTCGAGCAGCAGGTAGTTGTGCGCGCCCGCGAGGCGCGCCTCGGTCAGGCAGCGGAGGGCGCCGTCCAGGTCGCGCTGCTGCAGGGCCTTGCGCACGACGAAGGGCCAGGTGACCCCGACGTCGCCGTCGCCGGCCGAGAGGTTGTTGATGCCGACGCAGACGCCGTGCTCGTTCATGCCGATCATGCCGACGCAGCCGACGGTGGTGAACGCGACGAAGGCCGGCGCGTGGGCGGGCGCGCCGCGCAGGACGATCACGTGCTCGGTCGCCGACTCGTGCATGTCCCACGTCTGGCCGAGCATCGCGTGGGCGTCCGCGCTGCGGGTGCTCGGCACGAGGAACGCGGTGCAGTCCATCGCCTCCTCGGGTGGCGGCGCCGCGGCCGGCGGCGGCGCCGCCACGCGCTGCGACCCGCCGCCGATCGCGTACACCGTGTCGACGAAGTCGGTGAAGCCGTTGACGATCAGCACCTCGGCGGTCGTGAGGTCGGCGGCCTCCGCCATCGCGGCGATCTCGGCCGCGAGGTCGGGGGCGTAGGCGCGGTGGGCGTCGAGGCAGCGCTCGCCCAGAGCGAGCACCTGCGCGCGGTCGAGCTCGCGACCGGTCCACGCGGTCGTGCCGGCGAGCCGCACGCGCTCCTCGGCGAACGCGCGCAACTGCGCCCTCGCGACGCGCCCGTGCTCGGCGCCCATGTCCTCCGGGCTGCCGGCGACGTCGAGGATGGGGAGGTCCATCACGCCAGCACCGACGCGTGGTCGACCCGCCAGCGGGCGACGACCTCGGTGCCGCGCGGCAGCATGCCCTCGAAGCCCGCGAGCTGGTTCTGCACCCGCACGACGAGCGCTACGCCATCGCCGCCGTCGATCCGGTAGCGGGTGTCGGTGCCGATGTAGTGGGCCTCGACGACGCGGCCCCGCAGCTCGCTGAGGCGCATGTCCGGACCGCCGGTGGGGCCGCTCGCCGCGGCATCGCGGCGGGCCTGCGCGGCGGGACCGGACGTCGGAGCCAGGTCGATCTTCTCGGGACGGACGGCGACGGCGACGGCGCCCGCGACGGCGGCATCGGGGTCGCGCAGCGGGGCGCGCAGCGTCCGGCCGTCCGCCAGCCGCACGATCCCCAGCGCCCCCTCCCGCGCCTCGAGCACGCCGTCGATGAAGTTGGTCTCGCCGATGAAGTCGGCGACGAAGCGGCTGGAGGGGCGCTCGTACACCGCGTCCGGGGGGCCGACCTGCAGCGCCTTACCAGCGGACATCACGGCGATCCGGTCGGCCATCGTCAGCGCCTCCTCCTGGTCGTGCGTGACGTAGACGAAGGTGATGCCGACCTGCTGCTGCAACTGCTTGAGCTCGTACTGCATCGCCTTGCGCAGCTTGAGGTCGAGGGCGCCGAGTGGCTCGTCGAGCAGGAGCACCGCGGGGCGGTTGACGAGCGCGCGCGCCAGCGCCACGCGCTGCCGCTGCCCGCCGGACAGCTGGCCCGGGCGGCGCTCGCCGACGCCGGGCAGGTGCACCAGGTCGAGCGCCTCGTCGGCCCGGCGGCGGGCCTCGTCGGCGGCGACCCGAGCCATGCGCAGGCCGAACATGACGTTCTGCCGCACGGTCATGTGCGGGAACAGGGCGTAGTCCTGGAAGACGGTGTTGACCGGCCGGTGGAAGGGCGGCACGCCCTGCACGGGCCGACCGCGCAGGAGGACCTCGCCGGAGGTGGGGTCCTCGAAGCCGGCGATCGCCCGCAGGGTGGTCGTCTTGCCGCAGCCCGAGGGGCCCAGCAGGGCGAAGAACTCACCCTCGCGCACGGCCAACGAGACGTCGTCGACCGCGCGGACCACGTGGCCGCGGCGGTCCACGAACTCCTTGGTCAGCCGACGCACCTCGACGGCGGGGGTCGCCATGCTGGGCACGAGTCTACCGCCCGACCGCGGGGAGCGCGCCTGGCGCGCGTGCGCTCGCGCGCTACGCGCGCAAGCGCCAGTCACCGCCCGACGAAGATCTTCAGCTCGTCCCAGGCGTCGTTGTAGCGCTGCTCGAGGGTGCTGTCCTGCAGCACGCGGAACAGCCGCTCCTCGGTCTCCGCGTCGGGGTAGATGCCGGGGTTCGTCAGCAGCTCCTCGTCGATCAGACCCGCGTCCACGGCCGCCTGGTTGGGGCTGCCGTAGGCGGTGTAGTTGGCGATGTCCGCCGCCACGACCGGATCGAGCAGGTAGTCGAGGAAGACGTGGGCCAGCGGGACGTTGCTGGCGCCGACCGGGATGACGAGGTTGTCGACCCAGAAGTTGGCGCCCTCGGCCGGGATCACGAAGGCGAAGTCGTCGCACTCGCACTCGTCCATGATCTGGAAGATGTCGCCGGAGTACTCGACCACGATGTCGACCTCGCCGCGCAGCAGCAGCTCCTGGCCGTCGTCCTGGTTGATGTAGACCACGTTGCTGCCGTGGTCGATCATGAAGCGCTGGATGGCGTCGATCTCCTCGGGGTCGCCGGTGTTGGGGTCGATGCCCATCGCGACGGCGGCGGAGCCCATCATCGCGCGGATGTCCTCGATCCAGCTGACGGGACCGTCGTAGGTGAACATGTCCATCCAGCTGGTCACCTCGAAACCGACCCGACCCACGTGGTAGCCGATGCCGAGGGTGCCCCACTGGTAGGGGACCGAGTAACGGTTGCCGGGGTCGAAGTCGAGGTCGAGGAAGGTGGGGTCGAGGTTGCCCCAGTTGGGGATCAGGTCGAGGTCGACCGGCACGAGCAGGCCCTCCTCGATCATGATGGCGACGACCCGGTCGGAGGGCACCGCGATGTCGTAGCCGGGGTTCCCCTGTCGCATCCGGGCGAGCATGTCGTCCTCGCCGGGGTAGGTGTCGTAGATGACGCGGACGCCGCAGGCGGCCTCGAAGTTGGTCACGGTGTCGTCGGCGATGTAGGTGGTCCAGTTGTAGACGGACAGGGTCTGGCCGGCGAAGCCGGAGGGGCAGGTCCATTCGGACTCGGCGTGGGCGGCGGCGCCGAGCGCGAGGGCTGCGGCGACGGCGGCGTTCAGAAGGGCACGTGGCGACATGGCGCTCCTCTCGACCGGGGGCGTTGCGCGTCGGGTGACGAGGCACGGGCCTCCGGGTCCACCGGACCCGGCCGGGTCCACCGGACCCGGGTTCCGGCTCCCCACGAAGTGTGAATGATAACAGCCCCGCCCGCGGACGCGAGGCCCGAGGCGGGGCCGCGTTCGGGTTGGGCTCAGCGCCTCGTCGGCCCCGGGGCCGTCGAGATGCCGAGCACCCGGTAGAGCGGGCAGAAGCCGACGATCGCCGTGGCCACCAGCACGAGCCCGACGATGCCGAGCACGACGGCCAGCGCGCCGCTGAGCCAGCCGGCGATCCAGGCGATGAGGAGCGCGGCGCCGATGACGGCGCGCAGCGTGCGGTCGATGGTGCTCTCGTTACGGACCATGAGAAGCCTCCTGGACTACCATCGTAGCGCCGCGGACCACGGCCGACGAGCCGGGCCGCGACGCACGCATCGCGGCCCGTGACCCGTGGAGCGCATCACGCGCCGGGCATCGGGCCGCCGCTAGGCTGGTCGGGTGACGCCGAGACCACGCCCGCGCGTTCGGCTGCAGCGGCCGGGCACCATCTCCCTGGTGCTGCTGGTGTTGTCGATCCCCTACATCCTGTTCTCGGACCGCTGGCTGCTGCGGATCGCCGGCGACCCCGTCACCCTGACCGAGTGGCAGACGGTGAAGGGGTGGGCGTACGTCGTCGTGGCGGCGGGCCTGGTGTTCCTGCTGGAGCTGTGGATGGCCCGCCGCCATCGCCAGGCGCTCGCGACGCAGCGGCAGGCGTACGACGCCGCGATCGAGGGTTGGGCGCGGGCCCTCGATCTGCGCGAGCACGAGACCGGCGGGCACGCGCGGCGGGTGACCGAGCTCGCGCAGCGGCTGGGGCAGCGGCTCGGGCTCGGCCGCGAGGAGTTGGAGAACCTGCGGCACGGCGCGCTGCTGCACGACGTGGGCAAGATCGGCGTGCGCGACGCGGTGCTGGGCAAACCCGGGCCGCTCGACGAGGACGAGTGGACGGAGATGCGCCACCACACCGTGCTGGGGCACGAGTTGCTGCTCGGCCTGCCGGAGTTGCGCGAGGCGACGACCGTCGTGCGCTCGCACCACGAGCGCTGGGACGGGGGCGGCTACCCGGACGGCCTCGCCGGCGAGACGATCCCCCGGCTCGCCCGCATCTTCGCCGTCGTCGACGTGTACGACGCGCTACGGAGCGACCGACCGTACCGCCGCGCGTGGACCGAGGACGAGGTCCACGCACACCTGCGCGCCGAGCGGGGCCGCCAGTTCGACCCCGAGGCGGTCGACGCGTTCCTCGCCATGCTCGCCGACCCCTAGGCGGCGACGCCTCGCCCACGCCCAGCGAGCGGCGGTACGGTGGCGTGATGCCCGAACCCACCCTCCGCTCCCGCACGATCGAACGGTCGCCGGTCCACTACGGCTGGGTGATCCTCGTCGTCGGGACGCTGGGCCTGATGATGACGACCCCGGGGCAGACGGTCGGCGTCTCCGTCTTCCTCGATCCGATCATCGACGAGCTCGGCACGACGCGGCAGACGGTCTCGCTGATGTACACGCTGGGCACGCTGGCCGGGGCGTTGGCGCTGCCCTTCGTCGGTCGCTCGATCGACCGCCGCGGTCCTCGCCTGGCGGTCGGTTGGATCGCCGCCGGCCTCGCCGCCGCCTGCGTGTTCATGGCGACGGTGAGCTCGCTGCCGGCGCTGGCGCTGGGGTTCGTGCTCCTGCGCGGCCTCGGCCAGGGCGCGTTGGGCCTCGTCAGCCTGCACGTGATCAACGTCTGGTTCGTCAGCCGGCGCGGCCTCGCCGTGGGCGTGACCGGCGTGGGCATGGCGCTGGCCACCGCCGGCTTCCCCTGGCTGATCGAAACATGGATCGGCGCGTTCGGCTGGCGGGTCGCGTACGCCGGGCTGGGCGCGCTGGTGGCGGCCACGATCCTGCCGCTGGGCATCGCCTTCTTCCGCGGCCACCCGGAACGCTTCGGCGCACTGCCCGACGGCCGCGCACCAGCGTCCGCGAAGGTGAGGACGCTGCCTCCCGAGCCGCGCTTCACCGCGGCCGAGGCGCGCGGCACGCTGACCTTCTGGCTGCTCGCGGGCGCGGTCGCCTGCATCAGCGCGCTGGGCACCGGTCTGATCTTCCACCACTACGACCTCATGGGCGCGCGCGGGATCGACCGGGCGACCGCCACCACGGCCTTCGCCTGGCTCGCGTGGGTGATCGCGATGACCCACCTCGGCATCGGCGCGCTCTCCGACCGGCTCGACCCGCGCGTGCCCGTGGTGGCGGGCCTCGTGCTGCAGGCGGTCGCGCTGCTGCTCGCCGGCCACGTGACGGCCGTGACGCTGCCGCTGTACGGGATCGTCATCGGGGTGACGCAGGGCGTCATGGGCAACGTCTCCGGGACCGCGTTCGCGCGCTTCTTCGGGCGCGCGGCGATCGGAGGCATCAAGGGCACCGCCCAGACGCTGTCGGTGGCCGGCGCCGCGGCCGGGCCGGTCCTGCTGGCCTGGGGACCGGAGCTCCTCGGCGGCTACCTGCCCACGCTGTGGGCTCTGATCCCGGTGCCGCTGGCGCTCGCGCTGATCTGCGCCATCGCGCTGCGGCCGCCGCAGGCGCGACGCCACGCCGGATCGCCGACGCGCGGCTGAAGCTTGCGACCCTGGCTCCGGCCGGGCCGCTCGCCGTCACACGAACCACCAGACCCCGCGACCGTACGCGTCGCGGGGTCTGGTTGCACGGGATGCGTCTTGCGTGGTGCATCCCGTCGAACGGTCTCGCCGTCGGGGGGTCACCCCGCGCCGGGCCCATCCCAGCGCTGCCTTGCGGGTCTCTCGCGTCCTGTGGCCCGAGGAGCCTTGCGCTCCACGCCCCTCGGGTTCAGGGTGACGCCGCTCGACGACGGCACGTCGGGTGGGGCTCCTTCTTGACCCTCCGGTCCACCGGAGCGATCTAATCGGCGCGCGAACCACCTTCTGTGCAACTCCAGGTTAGCGACGCCCCCCAGGGGAGGTCGGGACATTCGTCCCGATTTCGGGGTGTTACCCTTCCGCCCCTCCGCCGCCCGGCAGGGGACCGCAGAACGGTTCCAGACGCGCTCGCAGGTCTTCGGGCAGCGGCACCGAGCGCTCCTCGCGGTAGTCGTACGTCACGACCACGGTGGCGATGTCGGCGACCACCTCGCCTCGCGGCGCCTCGACCAAGGCCACGGCCCGCGCGGGCCCGTGGCCGGCCTCCGGCGCGCCCGGCCGCAGCAGCGCCTGGCGCATCCCGATCGAGCTGCGGCCGATGCGGTCGATCCGACTGAGCACCAGCAGCGGGTCGCCCACGTGGAGCTGCCGCCGGAAGTCGATCGCCATGTGCGCCAGGATCATCCCCCCGAGCGGGTAGCCGAGCGAGGTGATCAGCTCGATGCGGGCGCTCTCCGAGTAGGTGGCGAAGCTGGCGTTGTTGATGTGCCCGAAGCGATCGGTATCGCCGAAGCGGACCTGGATCGGCGTGACGTGCAGCAGGTCGCCGCTCACCGCGCGCCCCCCGGCATCGAACGATCGCGCCGTCGGCGGGCGGAAGCGTCGGACCGCGCCCGCCGCTGGCAGCGCGGGCAGTGGTGCGTGCCGCGCTGCCCGACCACGCTGCGCACGAGCGGCGTGCCGCAGCGCGGGCAGGGGTCGCCGTCGTGGCCGTAGGCATCGAGCTTCTCCAGGTACGCGCCGACCTCGCCGTTCACGGTCCGGTAATCGTAGAGCGTGGTGCCCTGGAGCTCCACCGCCGCCGCCAGGACCTCGCGGATCGCCGCGTGCAGTGCGCGGACCTTCGGGCGCGACAGCGCGCGGGCCGGCGACGCCGGGTGCACGCGGGCACGCCACAGCGCCTCGTCGGCGTAGATGTTCCCCACCCCCGCCACCGGTCGCTGCGACAGCAGGAAGGCCTTGACGGGCTGCGCGGAGCGCGCCAGCGCCGCCGCGAAGGCGGTGACCGTGAACGCGTCGCCGAGCGGCTCGGGGCCCATCGCGGCGAGCGTCGGCAGCGCGCGGTAGTCGCCCCTCGGAACGACCAGCACGCGACCGAAGCGACGAGCGTCCTGCACGTACAGCACGTCGGGCCGCCCGCCGTCGAGGCGGAGGAGGAGCCTGAGGTGCGCCACGGGCGGTCGCGGCGAAAGCACGCCCGTCATGCCGAGGTGCACCACCAGCTCGTCGCCGCCCGCGTCCGCGTCCGCGGCCGTGCCCGCGGGCAGGGGCGACGTCCACGCCGACGCCGGTCGCAGCGGGAGCAGCAGGAACTTGCCGCGACGGGTCACCGCCTCGATCCGCTGGCCGATGGCCCGCTCCAGGCCGGCCGTCTTGGGACCGATCGGCGCGTCGACGCGCTCGACCGCCAGCACCGTGCGCCCCGTCAGCCAGGGCGCCAGCTCGCGGCGGACGGTCTCGACCTCAGGGAGCTCGGGGATAGCGGACCGTCCCCTCGTACAGCGCCCGGCCGACGATCGCGCCGTCGAGCCCCAGGCGCTCGTAGAGGTCGAGGTCGGCGTCGACCGCCACGCCGCCGCCGGCGATCAGGCGGTGCGGGAACGCCTCGCGCACGCGCGCCACCGGTTCGGGATCGACGCCCTGCAGGGTGCCGTCCCGGCTGACGTCGGTGTAGATCAGCTCCCGGACGCCGATCTCGTCCATGCGCCGCGCCAGCTCGGTCGCCTCGACCGCCGACGTCTCCACCCAGCCACGCACCGCCACCCGGCCGTCGCGGGCGTCGACGCTGACGACGATCCGCTCGGGCCCGTAGCGCTCCACGAGGCGCCCCACCAGCGCCGGGTCGGTGACCGCGACCGTGCCGAGCACCACACGCTGCACCCGCGCCAGCCAGGCGTCCGCCGCCGCGAGCGAGCGGACGCCGCCACCCACCTCGACGCGCGCGCCGCGCTGCGCCGCCAGGGCGGCCAGGTCCTCGATCACGCCGCGGTTGTCGCCGGCGCCGAGCGCCGCGTCGAGGTCGACGACGTGCAGCTCGCGCGCACCGAGGCTCAGCCAGTGACCGCCGGCGGCGACGGGATCCGGGTAGTAGACGGTCTCACGCGTCGGGTCGCCCTCCGTCAGGCGCACGGCGCGGCCCCCCTGGACGTCGACGCACGGCACGACGGCGAAGCCGCCGCGCGCGGGCGCTTCGCGAGCTCCGGCCTCAGGCATCTCGGATGGCAAGGACACGGTCCCCCTCCTGGAGCTTCTCCACCCCCGCGAAGAGGCGGACCACGCTCCCGCGGCGAACGAGCAGCGGCAGCAGGTCGCGCGCCCCGACGTCCGGATCGACCTCGCCGAGGCGCTCGCGGGCCTCGGCGGCGGTCAGCTCGACGAGCTCCTCGCCGCTCCGCCGGGCCACCGCCTCCCAGCGCGCGAAGTCGAACGGCGCGCCGCACAGCGGCGAGGCGCCGTGGGCCGCCACCACGTCGAACAGGCCGCCGTCGCTGTCGGGCTTCAGCATCGCCCGCACGGTCGGCACCAGGAAGTCCTCCCGGGCGCGCTGCGCGACCAACGCGTTCACGGCGGGGTTCGGGGTGATGGCCAGCACCGTGCCGCACTCCTCCGCCCCCGCCGAGCGCAGCGTGGCGCGGTCGAGCGCGTCGCCCTGGACGATGTCGAGGCCCTCGGCCCGCGCCGCCGCGACGTTGGCGGCGTTGAGGTCGAGCAGCCGGACGGGGCGGCCGGCGGACAGCTGCAGCGCGACGCGACGCGCCAGCGAGCCGGCGCCCACGACCAACACCGGCTTGCTGCTGTCGTCGGCGCGCACCAGCTCGTCGCGCCGCTCGAGCCAGCCGACGCCCCACTTGAGCAGCACCGGCACGGACGCGGTCGTGAAGATCGCCATGAACACCAGGATGGAGAAGACCTCCGGCCCGATGATGCCGAGGTCCAGGCCGATGCCCGCGATGATGATCTCGACCGCGCCGCGGCCGTTCATGCCGAACCCGACCACCATGCCCTCGCGCCAGCCGTAACCGGAGGGCAGGTAGAACAGGACCGTCCCCAGGATCTTGCCGATCGTCGCCACCGCGACGATCACCAGCAGCAGCCCCAGCTGCTCGCGGAAGACCGAGAAGGTGACGGCGTAGCCGGCGGTCACGAAGAACACCGGCGCGAGGAAGCCGACGGAGACGTCGCCGATCGCCTCGGTGACGCGGTGCGACAGGCGCCGCGCGCGGTAGCTCTCGCGCAGGAACATGCCGGCCACGAACGCGCCGAGGATGCCGTGCAGCCCGGCCAGCTCCGCGCCCTCCGCGAAGCTCAGGCCGATCACCAGCGCCAGCGTGAGGTGGAAGGTGCGGCCCGTGAGGCCGCGGCGCTCGAGGAAGCGGTACAGCCGTGGCAGCCCGTAGGCGCCCACCACCCAGGCGCCGGCCACGAAGACGGCGATGCCGCCGAGGACGGGACCGAGGGTCGTCAGCTCCAGCGAACCCGCGGTCCACACGCCGAACAGCCCCGCGAACACGACCAACGACAGCGTGTCGGCGAGCAGGGCGCCGGCCATCATCACGTGGGCGATGCGGGTGTCGAGCACGCGCAGGTCGAGCAGGATGCGCGACTTGGTGGCCAGCGAGGTCACCCCGGTCGCCATCGCGACGAAGACCGCCTCCCAGGCGTTGCCCCCCATGAGGATCACCGCGCCGTAGCCCAGCGCGAACGGCACCACGAAGCCGCCGATGGCGGCGAGCAGGCCGACGCGCGAGGCGCGCCCGACCTCGCGCGGGTCGATCTCGAGGCCGATGTAGAGCATCATCAGGATGACGCCCAGCTCGGCGACCACCTGCAGCCCGTCGACCGGCCGCAGCAGGCCGAGCAGCGGCGGCCCGAGCAGGATGCCGACGCCGATCTCCCCCAGCACCGCCGGGTAGCCGAGGCGCGAGATGAGGTTGCCGGCGGCCCAGGCGGCGAGCAGCACCAGGACCAGTTGGAACAGGAAGGCGTCGATCACGGCGTCCCTACGCTCGGCCGGTGACCGCGGCCGCGGGCTCGCCGCGGGTGGGGCCGGTAGGGAGAGAGGCGCATCGTCATGCCGAGGAGTCTAGCCGAACGCCCCGGCGACCGGCGCATCGCGCGGCGCGACGGCGGCGGGAGCGACCGCCGGCTCGGCGGGCGGCTAGAGGGACGCCTCGAGCCGCTGCACCGCCCGCTGCCTGGCGGCGGGATCCGGCGCGCGCTCGACCGCGGCCTCGAGCAGCGTCAGCTGGAGGTTCTCCAGCACGCCGCGGTGGCCGTCGACCCAGGGGCCGTCGAACGCATCGAGCGACGGCCCCGCGTACAGCGCCAGCGCGGCCTCGATGGCGCCGGCGTCGCCCGCGTCCAGCGCCCGCTGCGCCACCCGCCGGAAGGTCGCCGCGTCCCAGGCGACCCGCGTCCGCAGCGCCAGGCGGACCTCCTCGTCGACGACCGTGACGGTCCCGAGGTCGCCCAGCGTCTTGCGCAGCCGGCTGGCGAGCACGTGCAGGTGGTTCGTGCCCACGCCCGGCTCGAGCACGTCGGCGCGTACGCGCGCTGCCGGCACGACCTCGCCCTCCTCGAGCAGGTAGGCCAGCAGCAGCACCACCCGCTTGGCCTCCCAGGTGAGCCGGCGGTCGCCGTACGCCAGCGTCAGGCCGCCGAGCGTGCTCAGGACCAGACCCTCCGGCGCCGGTTGCGGGGACCGCAGCGCGCGGCTGCGCTGAAGACGCACCCGCACCGCCTCGCGCAGCTCGTCCGGGTGGAACGGCTTCGTCAAGTAGTCGTCGGCGCCGAGCTCCATGCCACGGCGCACGTCGTCACGGCGATCGAGCGCGGTGAGGTAGAGGAAGGGGACCGATCGCAGCGGCGCCAGCCGCCTGAGCTCGACGTGCAACTCGAACCCCGACATCCCCGGCATCTGCACGTCGCTCAGGATCAGGTCCGGACGCAGGCCGCCGCGCAGCGCCGCGAGCGCCTCGTCGGGCCGCACGAAGGTGACCACGCGGTACGCCGCCAACACGCTCCCGACGAGCGCCAGGACCGCCTCGTCGTCGTCGACGGCCAGGACCAAGGGAGCCTGCCCGCGGTCGCCGGACGCGGGATCGCTCGCGGCGCGGGTTTCGTCCGATGCTCTCGTCGCCATGTCGGTCCCCATGGTACGCGAGTGGCGCCGTCCGCCGGCTTCCTTGACAGCGGCTCCGCCGCCCCTATACTTTGACGGGATGGTCGCTCGGCGGGACGCGAGCCTCAACCTCACGGCGCTGCTGCGTCAGGCCCCCGGGTCCGACGACGAAGTGGTCGACGAGGGACTGCTGGAGCCTACCGCCGAACTGCTCGCCGCGGACGGCCTGCGGCTGGCCCGACCGCTGTCCTGGTCGCTGACGGTACGACGCATCGGCGGCGACGAGGACGACTTCCTGGTCGAGGGCGAGGTCGCTGGCGAGGTGGTGATGGAGTGCCGCCGCTGCCTGGTCGACGTGCCGGTGCCGGTGCACGCAGAGCTCCTCTACCCGATGAGCTACCGGCCGTCCGACGACGCCGAGATCGTGCTCGCCGAGGAGGCCGGCGACGACGACGTGCTGGTCTTCGGCCAGCCGGTCGTGGACTTCGCGCCGCTCCTGGTGCAGGTGCTGGCGATCGAAGTACCCCTCACGGCGCTCTGCCGCGAGGACTGCAGGGGGCTCTCGCTCGACGGCGTGAACCTCAACGAACACCCCGAGCACGCCGCCGCGAGCGACGCCCGGAGCGAGAAAGCGTCGCCCTTCGCGGCCCTGAAGGACCTCGACCTGCAGGACTGAGCGCCCAGCCCGTCCCTGCGCCGAAAGGAAGCCCCCGATGGCCAAACATCCCGTCCCCAAGAAGAAGACGTCGAAGAGCAGTCGCGACGCGCGCCGCAGCCACCACGCGCTGACGCCGCCGACGCTGGTCGAGTGCCCCTCGTGCAAGGCGATGAAGCCGCCGCACCAGGTGTGCCCCGAGTGCGGCTCGTACGCCGGCCGCCAAGTCGTCGAAGCCTGAGCGGTCCCACCGGATGACGCGGCCGCGCGCGGGCGTGACCGCCCTGGGCGTCTATGCGCCCCCGAAGGTCGTCAGCAACCACGACCTCGAGAAGATCATGGACACCTCGGACGAGTGGATCACCACCCGGACGGGGATCAAGCGGCGCCACGTGGCGGCCGACGACGAGTACACCAGCGACCTCGCCTTCCGCGCGGTCGAGGACCTCGTGCGCCGGCACGGCGAGGCGGCGCTCGAAGGCGTCGACCTGGTGCTGGTCGCGACCAACACGCCCGACGCGCTCTTCCCCTCGACCGCCGCGCTGGTGCAGGCCAAGTTCGGCCTGAAGGCCGCCGCCTTCGACCTGCTCGCCGCCTGCCCGGGATGGCTGTACGCGCTGTCGGTCGCGCAGGCGTACGTGCAGTCGGGCCAGGCCCGCCGGGTGCTGGCGATCGGCGCCGAGGCCCTCACCAAGGTGATGAACTGGGAGGACCGCGCGACCGCCGTGCTCTTCGGCGACGGCGCCGGCGCGGTCGTCGTCGAGGCGGTGCCGGACGCGTACGGGCTGCGCTCGCTGATCATCGGCGCGGACGGCAACGGCGGCGGTCTGCTCCACCTCGGCTCGGTCGGCCGCTGCCTGCCCGACGGCACGCGGCTCTCCGACAAGCTCCACATGAACGGCCGCGAGGTCTTCAAGTTCGCGGTGCGGGTGATGAACACCGCGACCATCGAGGCCGTCGAGAAGGCCGGGCTCAACGCGGACGACATCTCGCTGTTCGTGCCGCATCAGGCCAACCTGCGCATCATCGAGGCGGCCCGCGAGCGGCTCGGGCTCGCCTCGGACCGCGTGATCGTCACGGTCGACGAGTACGGCAACAACTCCACCGCGTCGATCCCGCTCGCGCTCGCGCACGCGCTCGATGCGGGCCGCATCGCACCCGGCGACCACCTCCTGCTCGTCAGCTTCGGCGCCGGCCTGACCTGGGCGTCGGCGGTCCTGACCTGGGGCCCGTGGACCGCGCCCACCCCGTCGCCGATCCCCGTCCCGAGCGCGTGACGCTCGACCCCGTGTCCGCGCCGGTCGGCGCGTTCGCGCCGGTCGGCGCGGACCCGCCCTTCGCGGCGCTGTTCCCCGGCCAGGGCTCGCAGGCCGTCGGCATGGCCCGGGCGCTTTACGACACCAGCCCGGCCGCCCGCGCGGCCCTCGAGGCCGCCGAGGCGGCCCTTCCGGGCCTGCTCGCGCTCATGTGGGAGGGCCCGGCCGAGACGCTGCAGTTGACCGCCCACCAGCAGCCCGCCCTGGTGGCCGCCGGCGCCGCCGCCTACGCCGCCTACCTCGAGGCGGGCGGCCAGCCGGCGACGTACGTCGCGGGCCACTCGCTCGGCGAGTTCACCGCGCTGGTGGCCGCGGGCGCGCTGGCCATCGGTGACGCCGTGCGGCTGGTGCGCGCCCGCGGCGAGGCCATGCAGACGGCCGTTCCCGAGGGCGAAGGCGCCATGGCGGCGATCGTCAAGCTCGGCCGCGACGAGGTCGAGGCCGCCGTCGCCGCCGTGCGGGCCGAGGGCCTGGTCGTCGACGTCGCCAACCTCAACGCCCCGCAGCAGACGGTGATCTCCGGCAGCGCCGCCGGGGTGGCCGCCGCCGCCGAGCGGCTCAAGGCCGCCGGCGGGCGGGCGCTCCCCCTCAAGGTCTCCGCGCCCTTCCACTGCCGCCTCATGCTCCCGGCCGCGCACGCCCTGCAGCCCCACTTGGCCGGCGTCGAGCTGCGCCCGCTCGCGGCGCGCCTGGTCGCCAACGTCACCGCCGAGGTGGTCGAGGACCCGGAGGTCGAGCGCGGCCTGCTGCTCGAGCAGGTGACGGCGCCCGTGCGCTGGGTCGAGACGCTGCAGCGCCTGCACGCGCTCGGCGTGCGCCGCTTCGTCGAGTTCGGCGGCGGGAGCGTCCTGACCGGCCTGGTGGGGCGCACGCTGACCGGCGACGACGTCGAGGCCCATGCCGCCCCCGACCCCGACGGCGTCGCGGCGGCCGTCCGGGCGACCTCGCGCGCGGCGCCGGCGCCGCGCGGGGGACCCGACGGCGGCACCGGCGATGACCAGGAGGAGGCGACCGCATGAGCCCGACCCCAAAGACCCCGTCGCGTGATGATCGCGCGGCGCGTGATGCTCACGCGGCGCGCGAACCGAGCGCGGCCCCCGAGCAGCGCGTGGCGCTCGTGACCGGCTCGAGCCGCGGCCTCGGCCGCGCCGCCGCGCTCATGCTGGCCGCCCGCGGGCACGCCGTGGCCGTGCACTACGCCCGCGGCGAGGCCGCCGCGGCCGAGGTCGTCCGCGAGATCGCCGCCGCCGGCGGGAACGCCCAGGCGTTCGGCGCAGACGTCGCCGACCCCGATGCCTGCGCCGACCTCATCAAGCGCGTGGCGGCCGAGCTCGGCCGCCTGGACGTGCTGGTCAACAACGCGGGCGTCACCCGCGACACGCTGGCGCTGCGCATGAAGCGCGAGGACTGGGAGACGGTGATCGACACCGACCTCTCGTCGGCCTTCCACCTGTCGAAGGCGGCCCTGCGCGGCATGCTGCGCGCCGGCTGGGGGCGCATCGTCAACGTCAGCTCGGTCGTGGCGCTGATGGGCAACGTCGGCCAGGCGAACTACGTCGCGGCGAAGGCCGGCCTGATCGGCCTGACCAAGGCCCTCGCCCGCGAGTACGCGGGCAAGGGCGTCACCGTCAACGCCGTCGCGCCCGGCTTCATCGAGTCCGACATGACCGGCGGCCTGTCCGACGAGCTGCGCGACGCCTACCTGAAGCAGATCCCCGTCGGCCGCTTCGGCCGCCCCGAGGAGGTCGCCGCCGCCATCGCCTACCTCGTGTCGGACGACGCCGCCTACGTCAACGGCCAGACGCTGACGGTGGACGGCGGCATGGTGATGCCCTGACGTCCGCCCTCGCCTTGCGGCGTCGGCCGACGCCTTGCGGCGTCGGGGAGAGTGTGCCATCATCCCGGTGGCCACGCCCGGCGCCGACCGACACCGCCGCGCGTCGACCTACCCCGAGCGACCTCGCGCGACCGCAGTGAAAATCGAAGTGCTACAGTGCGCGGGACCCGAGCAGCACGCCAAGGCCCGCCTGGAGGAGGATCCCGTGGACGAAGCCGCCATCCTGGACAAGATCAAGGAAGTCGTCGCCGACAAGCTCGACGCCGACCCCGCCGACGTCGTCGACAGCGCCTCGTTCGTCGACGACCTGGGCGCCGACTCGCTCGACGTCGTCGAACTGATCATGGGGCTCGAGGACGAGTTCGGCATCGAGATCAGCGACGAAGAGGCCGAGGGCATCCGCACCGTCGGCGACGCCGTCCGGTTCATCGCGGCGCGGAACTGACGTAGCCTGGGGGACGCCTCGCGTCCGCCACACGAGTTCGTGCTCCTTCGGGCACCCGCGGGCGTCCGAAACGGCCGAGATCTGCCGCGGACGGAGGTGAGACCCACATGCAGCGAGTCGTCGTGACTGGCATCGGTCCCGTGACCCCGATCGGGATCGGCGCCGACGCCTTCCTCGAGGGCCAGCACCAGGCGCGCAACGGCATTCGCACGATCACGCGCTTCGACACCAGCGACCTGACCGTGCACATCGCCGGCGAGGTCGACGTCGACGTCGAGGCCTACATCGAGCGCAAGGAGGCCCGCCGCCTCGACCGCTTCGTGCAGTACGCCCTCATCGGCAGCGAGCTGGCCATCGCCGACGCCGGCCTCAGCGAGGACGACGTCCGCGGCGAGCATGCCGGCACCTGCATCGGCAGCGGCGTCGGCGGCCTGTGGAGCTGGGAGCAGCAGTCGCTGATCCGCGCCGAGCGCGGCGCGATGCGCATGAGCCCCTTCTTCATCCCCAGCGTCATCGCCAACATGGCCAGTGGCCACGTGGCGATGCGCTTCGGCCTGACCGGCCCGTCGAGCTCGGTCGTCACCGCCTGCGCCTCCGGCTCGGGCGCGATCATCGACGCCATGCGCGTCATCCAGCGCGGCGAGGCCGAGATCATGGTCACCGGCGGCGCCGAAGCCCCGATCACCCCGATGGGCATCGGCGGCTTCGCGATCATGAAGGCGCTGTCGACCCGCAACGACGACCCCGCGGCCGCCAGCCGCCCCTTCGCGGCCAGCCGCGACGGCTTCGTCGCCGGCGAGGGCGCCGGCATGCTGGTGCTGGAGTCGTACGAGCGGGCCAAGGCGCGCGGCGCGCGCATCTACGCCGAGGTGCTCGGCGGCGCCACCAGCGCCGACGCCCACCACATCACCGCCCCCGCCCCCGGCGGCGTGGGCGCGGTGCGCTGCATCGAGTGGGCCCTGCGCGACGCCAAGCTCGACCGCGAGCGGGTCGGCTACGTCAACGCGCACGGCACCAGCACGCCCGCCAACGACCTCAACGAGACGCTGGCCCTCAAGGCCGTGTGGGGCTCGGCGGACGCGGTGCCGCCCGTGTCGTCGACCAAATCGATGACCGGCCACATGCTCGGCGCCGCGGGCGGCGTCGAGGCCATCGCCACCGTGCAGGCCCTGCACCACGGCGTGCTGCCGCCGACGCGCAACCTCCACGACCCCGACCCCGAGCTCGACCTGGACTACATCCCGCACACCGCCCGCGAGCAGCAAGTCGACGTCGCGCTGTCGACCAACTTCGCCTTCGGCGGGCAGAACGCCACGGTGGTGTTCGGGCGGGTGTGAGGCTCAGGCCGCGCCGGCGTCCCGACCGCGCGCGGTCGCACGCTGACCGCGCGCGGTCGCAGGCGACCGCGGAAGGGTGAACACGAAGCAGGCGCCCCCGCCCCCGGCGGGGGCGCCGTCGCGTGCCTCGCCCGCGTTCTGCGGGTCCGCATCCTCGACCCAGATGTCGCCGCCCTGGCGCACGACGAGCTCGCGCGCGATCGTCAGGCCGATGCCGCTCCCCTCGCCCTGCGCGGCGGCGCGCGCCGGGTCGCCCCGGTAGAGCCGGCGGAAGACCGCCTCGCGCAGCGCCTCGGGCACACCCGGGCCCGTGTCGCGCACCTCGACGCGGGCGAACGCGCCGTCCGGACGCGCGCGCACGGTCACCCTGCCCCCCGCCGGCGTGTGCCGCAGCGCGTTGTCGAGCAGGTTCTCGAGCACCTGCGCGGCGCGGTTCGCGTCGGCCCGCACGACCAGCCCGGTCGGCGCCTCGACCGCCAAGTCCACGCCGCGCTCGTCGAAACGCGTCCGGAAGGCCGCTGCGCTGTCGCCCACCAGGTCGGCGAGGTCCATGGGCGCGACCACGACCGCCACCTGCCCCGCCTCCAGGCCGGCGAGCAGGCTGAGGTCCGCGACCAACCGCTCGAGGCGCTCCACCTGCTGCCCCAGCGCCGCCGACGTGGGGGCGTCGAGGGCGAACACCCCGTCCTCGAGGGCCTCGAGGTACCCCCGGAGGTTCGACAGCGGCGTGCGCAGCTCGTGCGAGAGGTCGCTGAGCAGCTGGCGGCGGATCGCCTCGCCCCGCTCGAGGGCCTCGGCCATCGTGTTGAAGCTGCCCGCGAGGTCGCCGATCTCGCCGGGCGCGTCCGCATCGAGCCGGCGCTGGTAGTTCCCCGTGGCGATGGCCCCGCTCGCCTCGCGCAGGTCGGCGAGCGGACCGACCAGGCGCCGCGTCACCCACCAGGCGACGAGGGCCGCCGCGGCGGTCGCGACCAGGGCCGCCCACGCCAGCGATTGCGTGAGCGCGCTGCGGTAGGCGTCCGCCAGGTCCGCCGTCATCGCCGCCATCGGATCGCCGCCTTGGCCCATCATCGGGCCCATCGAGCGCATGTGCCGCTCGAGCAGGAACGGCGCGAAGGCCTCGCCGGCCACCAGCGCGCCGACGGTCGCCACGGCGACCACCACGATGTACGAGCCGAACACGCGCCATACCAGGCTGCGCGACCGGCGGCGCCCTGGCACGGTCATCCGAGGGCGTAGCCCACGCCCCGCACCGTGCGCAGCAGGTCCTCGGCGCCGGCCGCCGCGAGCTTCTGCCGCAGGTTGGACACGTGCACGTCCACCACCCGGTCGACGCCGTCGAACTCGGGTCCCCACACCCGCTCGATGAGGGCGTCCCGTCCGAAGACCCGTCCGGGCGCGCGGGCGAAGGCGAGCAGCAGGTCGAACTCGAGCGTCGTCAGCGACAACTCCTGCCCGTCGACGAACGCGAGCCGGCGCGCCACGTCGAGCCGCAGGCCGCCGTGCTCGACGACCTCGTCCGCCGGCGGCGCGGCGGCCCCCTCGCTGCGGCGCAAGACGGCGCGCACGCGGGCGACCAGCTCCCGGGGGCTGAAGGGCTTGACGACGTAGTCGTCGGCCCCGACCTCCAGGCCGATGATGCGGTCGAGTTCGTCGGTGCGCGCGGTCAGCAGGATGACGGGCGTCGGCCGCTCGCGCCGCAACTCGCGCAGCACCTCCAGGCCCGACAGGCGCGGGAGCATCCAGTCGAGCACGACCAGCGCCGGCTTGTCGGCCAGCGCGCGCCGCAGGCCGGCCTCGCCGTCGGACTCGACCGCCACCGCGAAGCCCTCGCGCTCGAGGTAGGCGCGCACGACGCGCACGACGTCCGCGTCGTCCTCGACGATCAGCACGGTCTGTGGCACGAACCCATCCCCGTTCCGCGGACGCCTCCGGAGTGGCACGGTCATCCGGCCGGCGTCCGACCTTGACGGCAGCTTGACACGTCCGGCACGTGCGCTGAACGGCCACCGCCTACGCTGCTGGCGAGGTGATCGAGATGATGATGTACCCATTCGGCATGGCCTGGGGCGGCGCTTGGGGGGCGCTGTGGATGCTGCTGCTCCTGGCCCTGACCGTGCTCGGGGGGGTGGCGTTGGTGCGCGCGCTGTTGCCGAAGCCACGGAGCCCCGACCAAGACGACGTCGCCCTCGACGTCCTGCGAAGCCGTTACGCGAAGGGCGAGATCGACGAGGCGGAGTACCTCCACCGCCGCGCCAACCTGCGACACGAACACCAAGGAGAACCCACATGAACGGCACCCTACGAACCATCGCGCTCGTATCACTGCTGGCGCTGGCCGCCATCGGCATCACGCAGGGCATGATGCCCGGCCAGCCCGGCACCCCCCGCGGCAACGTGCCCGGCATGACGACGACCGCGCCGAGCGACGAACTCGGCTTCCTCCAGCACATGATCCCCCACCACCGCGAGGCGATCGAGACCGCCGAGGCGCTGCTCGAGGTGACCGACCGCCCGGAACTCCGCGACCTCCTGGAGAACGTGATCGAGACGCAGACGGACGAGGTCGAACGCATGGAGGGCTGGATCGCCGAGTGGTACCCCGGCGCCGACCCCGAGGCGTCCTACACCCCGATGATGCGTGACCTCGGCGACGACGCGACCGTGGCCGACCGCGAACGCGTGTGGCTCGAGGACATGCTCATGCACCACATGATGGCCGTCCGCGACGCCCGCCTGCTGCTCGCCCGCGGCTTCGCGGAGCACCCGGAAGTCGAGGCGCTGGCCCGCGACATCGTCAGCAGCCAGACGAGCGAGATGCGGACGATGAGCGGCTGGCTGGCCGATTGGTACGGCGTCTCGGGCATGCCCGGGATGATGGGCGGCCAGGGGATGATGGGTGGCCAGGGTCCGTTCGGCGCCACCGGCGGCCAGGGCGACGAAGACGCGTCCGGCGCACGGCGCGGCTTCGACATGATGCCGGGGCAGGCTGGCTTCGGACCGATGCGCGGGTGGGGCGACCCGCAGGGCGGCTTCGGCATGATGCACGGTCCGTCCGGCATGCCCGGCGGCATGATGAACCCGGGCTTCGGCGGCATGGGCGGCTTCGCCGGCCACGGCGTGGCGAACGGGATGAGCCCCGCCGCGGCCGAGGCGCTGGCCCGCGCCTTCCTCGCGGGCCGGGACGACGGCGCCTCGGTCGTCGCGGTCACCGGACCGCGCGTGACGTACGAGGTCACCTACGAGCATGGCGACCGGACGGGCGTCCTGCTCATCGACGGCCAGACGGGCGAGGTCAGCGAGGCCCCCGCCGAGTAGCGGGCACAGCGAGCCCGCAGCGAGCGGCTCCCGGGGGGTCGCGGTCGGACAGACGGCCGCGACCCCCTTGTCCATCTCACTCCGCCCGGTCGCACCGCTCCCCGCGACACGGCGCGTCCCCGTCGAGCCCTACGCTGGTCGTCTAGGGCCCCAGCCCCCGTCGAGGTGACGACATGACCCAGCATCACCGCGAAGACCGAAGCTCACACGACGACCACGACGACCACGACGGTCACGACGCCCATGCCGGGCACTCACCCGAGGGCTTCCGCTCCAAGTTCTGGCTCTCGCTGCTGCTGACCATCCCGGTCCTGATCTGGTCGGAACACATCCAGGAACTGCTCGGTTTCCAGGCCCCGGCGTTCCCGGGCTCCGCCTGGATCGCGCCCGTCCTCGGCACGGTCGTCTTCGTCTACGGCGGCCTCGTCTTCCTGCAGGGCGCCTGGCGCGAGCTCGCCGACCGGCGCCCCGGCATGATGACCCTGATCTCGCTGGCGATCCTGGTGGCGTTCCTCTTCTCCTGGATCGTCCAGCTCGGCCTGCTCGAGGCCAGCCCGCTCTGGTGGGAGCTCGCCACCCTGGTGACGATCATGCTCCTCGGCCACTGGATCGAGATGCGCTCGATCACCCAGGCGCAGGGCGCCCTGCAGGAGCTCGCCAAGCTGCTGCCCGACACGGCCACCCGCCTGACCGACGGCGGCGAGGAGGAGGTGCCGGTCACCGAGCTCGAGGCGGGGGACCGGGTGCTCGTGCGGCCCGGCGCGAGCGTGCCGGCCGACGGGACCGTCGTGGACGGCGCGTCCTCCGTGAACGAAGCGCTCGTCACCGGCGAGTCGCGGCCGGCGACGAAGGGCGAGGGCGACGAGGTCATCGCCGGCACGATCAACGGCGACGGCGCCCTGCGCGTCGAGGTCACGGGCACCGGCGACGAGACCAAGCTCGCGGGCATCATGCGGTTGGTCGCGGACGCCCAGTCCTCCAGGTCGCGGGCCCAGCACCTGGCCGACCGCGCGGCCCAGCTCCTCACCTTCGTCGCCCTCGGCGCCGGTGCCTTGACGCTCGTCGCGTGGCTGTGGCTGGGCGCCACGATCGACTTCACGATGATCCGCGTGGTGACGGTGCTCGTCATCGCCTGCCCCCACGCTTTGGGCCTCGCCGTCCCCCTGGTCGTGGCCATCTCCACGACCCTCGGCGCGCGCAACGGCCTGCTCGTGCGCGACCGCCGCGGCCTCGAGGAGGCGCGCCGCATCGACGTGGTGGTGTTCGACAAGACCGGCACGCTGACGCTCGGCGAGCACCGGGTGGTCGCCACCGCCGTCGCCGAGGAGGTGTCGGAGGAGGAGGCACTGCGCGTCGCAGCCGGGGTCGAGGCCGGCAGCGAGCACCCGATCGCGCGGGCGATCGTGCGCACGGCCCAGGAGCGTGAGATCGAGGTCCCCGACGCCGACGGGTTCCGGGCGCTGGCCGGCCGCGGCGTCGAGGCGACGGTCGACGGGACCGACTACCGGGTCGGCGGCCCCGCCCTGCTACGGGAGGCCGACGCGGCTGCATCGGAGCGGCTCGAGGCGGCGGTGGCCGAGGCGACGGAGCGCGGGCAGGCCGCCATCTACCTGCTCCGAGGGGACCGAGCCCTCGCCGTCTTCGCCGTGGCCGACGCCGTCCGGCCGGAGAGCCGCGAGGCGATCGACGCGCTGCACGCGCGCGGCATCGAGGCCGCGATGCTGACCGGCGACGCCCGCGCCGTGGCGGACGCCGTCGGCCGCGAGCTCGGCATCGACACCGTCTTCGCCGAGGTCCTCCCCGACGACAAGGCCGCCAAGATCCGCGAGCTGCAGGAGAAGGGGCAGCGCGTGGCCATGGTGGGCGACGGCGTCAACGACGCCCCGGCGCTCGCCACGGCCGACGTCGGCATCGCGATCGGCGCCGGGACCGACGTGGCGGTCGAGGCCGGGCACATCGTCCTGGTGCGCTCCGACCCGCGCGACGTCGTCCGGATCGTTGCGCTGTCGGCCGCGACCTACCGGAAGATGCTGCAGAACCTCTGGTGGGCCGCCGGCTACAACGTCGTCGCGCTCCCGCTCGCGGCCGGCGTCCTCGCCGGGGCCGGCATCCTGCTGACGCCGGCGGTCGGCGCGGTGCTCATGTCGGCCAGCACGGTGATCGTGGCGCTCAACGCGCAGTTGTTGCGGCGGGCCGATCTGACGGTGTGAGTTCGGACGGGGGCCGGGGTGAGCCGATGGCCACGCGCACGGCCTCGCCGACCGCGGCCGGCGGCTCGCCGGCCCGGCGGCCACCCGCGATCGCCCCTTGCCCTACTTGCGCAGCCCCCTGTGGAGCGCGGCGCCCGAGAGGGGGCCGAGGATGACCGCCATGGAGAGCATGGGGAGGAAGTCCTTCGGGTTCACCGTGTAGACGATGAGCACCACCGGCAGCATGATCAGCACGGCCACCGCCAGCCCGTTCAGCAACGGGTTCGCGAAGAGCTTCGTCTTCGCCATGAAGAACACCGCCACCAGCCAGAAGACGACGATGGCCACCATGTTGAACGCGGGGGCACCGACCATCACCAGGGGTATGAGATCGAGCAACCCCGCCGCCAAGCCCACCAAGAAGATCACCCAGGCATCCTTCATCCGGTACTCCTCCTCGAATCGTCGGTCTCCAGGCCTTGCGGGCCGCCGATAGGGTCGCTTTTCGCGCCGCCGAGACCGATGTCGTGGGCGGGCCTTCGTGACGGCGGACGCAGAGCATGCAGCGGCCCCGGAAGACCGCCCGCTTGCCGGTTGTACCCCAGATGAGAACCGCCCGTCGGGCGTGCCAGCGCGGGCGGGAAGCCGCCGGCCACGATCCGATCCTGGAGCGGCCTGCCCGGTCGAACGACCGGACCGATGGCGAAGGAGCCGGTGAGGAGGAAGCGGCCGGGCGTGCGATCGCGATCGACGGCAGCCTTCAGTGTCGTGAACGGCTGCGGCACGCGCTGGACTCGTCGAGCGTGACGCAGGCGGGTAGGTCGCGCACGAAGCCGACCGGATCGGCGCTCGCGGACGCCCGCAGCGCGTCGTCGTCGAAGGTGACGTAGGTGCGCCCGGATGCATCGCCTGCGTCTCGGACCAGCGTGCTCTTCCCACTTCGGCGCGGTCCGGGAACGAGGACGACCGGGCCGTCCTCGAGCGCTTCGATGGGCCGGCGTCGCGCCAGG
>JAABTL010000021.1 GCA_011389865.1 Trueperaceae bacterium | reverse complement strand
GCGCATCTCGTCGACGTCGAGCTTCTTCTGCTGGTGGGTCGGGTTCCTGCCTTCGGCGGCCTCGCCCAGGGCGTAGCCCTTGACCGTGCGCGCCAGGATGACGGTGGTCGAACCGCGGTGCTGCACGGCGCGGTGGTAGGCGGCGTAGACCTTGACCGGATCGTGGCCGCCGCGGTTGAGCTGCGCCAGATCGTCGACGCTCCAGTCCTCGATCAGCTGCTGCAGCTCGGGGCTGTCGAAGAAGCGCTCGCGCAGCTCGCTCGCCCCGAAGGCCGCGTAGCGCTGCGACTCGCCGTCGATGAGGCGGTTGAAGCGGCGGGCGAGGATGCCCTCGGTGTCGCGCTCGAGCAGCTCGTCCCACTTGCTGCCCCAGGCGACCTTGATCACGTTCCAGCCGGCGCCGCGGAAGATGCCCTCGAGCTCCTGGATGATCGAGCCGTTGCCGTACACCGGGCCGTCGAGGCGCTGCAGGTTGCAGTTGATCACCCAGATCAGCTGGTCGAGCCGCTCGCGCGCCGCGAACTTGATGGCGCCGAGCGTCTCGGGCTCGTCCGTCTCGCCGTCACCGAGGAACGCCCACACCTTGCGGTCGCTCTCGGGCTTGAGCCCGCGGGCCACCAGGTAGCGGTCGAAGCGCGCCTGGTAGATCGACAGGATCGGCGCGAGGCCCATCGACACGGTGGGGAACTGCCAGTAGTCGGGCATCAGCCACGGGTGCGGGTACGACGCGAGCCCCGGGTCTTCCTGCAGCTCGCGGCGGAAGTTGCGCAGGCGCTCGACGTCGAGGCGGTGCTCGACGTACGAGCGGGCGTACATGCCGGGGCTCGCGTGGCCCTGGAAGTAGACGCTGTCGGCGTCGGCGCCCGCGTCCCGCCCGCGGAAGAAGTGATGGAAGCCGACCTCGTAGAGCGTGGCGGCGGAGGCGTAGGTGCTGATGTGCCCGCCGATGCCGTCGGACTCCTTGTTGGCGCGCACGACCATCGCCATCGCGTTCCAGCGGATGAGGGCGCGGATGCGCTTCTCGAGCGCGAGGTCGCCGGGGTACTCGGGCTGTTCGCTCGCGGGAATCGTGTTGATGTACGGCGTCGTCGACGAGAACGGGGTGCGCACGCCGTGGCGGTGGGCGTGCTGCTCCAGCAGGTCGATCAGCTCGGTGACCCGCTCGGGGCCGCCGGAGTCGAGCACGTAGTCGAGCGAGTCGAGCCACTCGCGCGTCTCGATGCGGTGCAGTTCGGCGAGTTCCTCGGGGGATAGCTGGTCTCGTTCACTGGCGCGGCGGGGTCCGCCGTTCGGCGCGTCGTGGGCGTCTGCCACAGGTCCGTTCCTCTCTCGCCGGCGCCCGTGGGCGGCTCGCACGGGGAGCCACGGTTCGCCGGTCCACCTGACCGTTCGTGGGCGCGACGCTGGCCGATCATGAGAGCGGCGTGGTCGCGAGGGCCCCACATGGTACATCGCGCGCGACCGGCCCCGGGGTCCGAGTGGCGACAGAGGCGAAGACGGGTCGCGGTCGGCGAGCGCGCGGGACGGCGTCACGGTTGGGCCATTCCCGTAAACGTTTTCGAGCCATCCACGCACGACGACGATGCGTCAGTAGAACCGTCCAGAACGCACGGGATGTCCAGCCCACTTGACAAGCCGGGGGGCATGCCCTAACCTGCATGGCATCGAGTTCGTAACCGTTTACGAGACGTGAGGGAGGGTGCATGGCGCCACGATCACGGAACCAGGAGAAGCCGGCGGCGGAGGCCGACCCGAGCCCTGCGCGCGGCCGCGCGACGATCCGCGACGTGGCGGAAGCGGCCGGCGTATCGATCGGTACCGTCAGCCGCGCGCTGAACGCGCGCTCCGGCGTCCACGAGGCCACCCGCAGGCGGGTGATGGACGCCGCCTCGGAACTCGCCTACGACCCCGACCGCGCCGCCCGCGAGCTCTCCAACCGCCGGGCCGTGTCGGTCGGGCTCTCGATGGCGCACGGTTACCGCCGCCTGACCCCCTTCTTCGCCCTGTTCCTCGAGCACCTCAGCGCGCACCTCGCCATGAGCGGCCTGCGGGTCGACGACCTGCCCACCCGCAGCGACGGCCTCCCGGCCGGCGACGCGGACGCGTTCGTCCTGCTGGGCGCTCACCCCGACGATCCGCGCATCGCTCAGCTGACGAAGACGGGGCGCCCGTTCGTCCTGGTCGGGCGCCACCCGGGCGTCCGCTGCGTCGCCGCCGACGACGAGGCGGGCGGCCGCCTCGCTGCGGAGCACCTTCTGCGTCTGGGGCACCGTGACGTCGTCCTTCTCACCGGGCAGCCACACGCCCAGGCGATGGCCGACCGGGCCCGCGGCTTCACGACGGCCCTCACGGACGCCGCGTCGACTGCGCCCACGCACCTGGTGGCCGACGACGGCTCCCCGTTGGGCGCCTACCGCGTCCTGCGCGCGCACCTGGAGTCCGGCGCCCGCCCCACGGCCGTCTTCGCCGCCACCGACGAGATGGCCAACGGCTGCCTCGCCGCCGCCGCCGACCTCGGCCTGCGCGTCCCCGCGGACGTCTCCGTGGTCGGCTTCGACGACCTGCCCGAGATCGGCGTGGGTCTCACCACCGTGCGCCAGGACTTCGAGGCGCTCGCCCGCGAGACCGTCGCCCTCCTGCACGAGGCGCTGCGCGGCGACGAAGCCCGCAGCGTCCGCCTCCCCGTGACGCTGATCAGCCGCGGCACGACGGCCGAGAGGAGGTGACGGACGCAGACCGAACCGCCCGCCGGCACCCACACCCCCCTCACGACCACGGGAGTCCACATGCGACGCATCCTCGCCATCGTTCTCGCCACCGCCCTCATCGGCGGGGCATTCGCACAACAGATCCGGATCATGGGCTACGGCGGCCAAGACCCCGCCATCCTCGTCCGCCTCCTCGACGAGGTCATCGGCGCCGAACTCGCCGCCGAGGGGATCACGCTGACCTACGAACCGCTCGAGGGCGACTACAACGCCGCCCTGTTCAACGCCCTGTCCGCCGGCACCGCCGCCGACATCTTCTACATCCCGGTCGAGACCGCGCCCGGCATCATCGCGACCGGCAAGGTGCTCGCCCTCGACGGCCTGTTCGACACCGCGCCGTTCATCGACAGCCTCGTCGAGGCCTACACCGTCGATGGCAGCGTCTACGGGATCGCCAAGGACTTCAACACCCTGGCCATCCACTACAACACCGACCTGTTCGACGAGGCCGGCGTCGCCTACCCCGACGCGAGCGACACCTGGGCGACCTTCGCCGACAAGCTGCGCGCGGTCGCGGCGCTCGACGCCGACGTCTACGGCACCTGCTTCCCGGCCGGCTTCGACCGCTTCGGCGCCTTCGCCTTCGCCACCGGCTGGCAGCCCTTCGACGCCGACGGCCACACCGACCTGCTCGACCCGGCGTTCGTCGAGGCCGTGACCTGGTACACCGACCTCGTGCGCGAGGGCGTCGCCATCCAACCCTCCGACATCGGCCAGGGCTGGACGGGCGGCTGCTTCGCGACGGACGACGTGGCGATCGCCATCGAGGGCGCCTGGATGCTCGGGTTCCTGCGCAACGAGGCCCCCAACCTGCAGTACGGCACCACCTTCATGCCGATCGGCCCCTCGGGCGAGCGCGGCAACTTCCTCTACACCGTCGCCTACGGCATCAACACCGACTCGCCCAACCGCGCGGCCGCGCTGCGCGTCCTCGAGGCGATCACCGGCCCGGCCGCCCAGCAGTGGGTGCTCGAGCAGGGCCTGGCCATCCCCAGCCGCACGGCACTGGCCGACAACCCGTTCTTCCTGGAGGGCACGCCCGAGGCCATCGCCAACCGGGTCGTGTTCGAGGGGGCGGCGGACGGCCACGTCCTCGGCTTCCAGTTCGGCAACATCGGCACTGACTGGATGACGCCGGTCAACGACGCCCTGGTCGCGATCATGACCGGTCAGGCGACGGTCGACGAGGCCCTGACCGAGGCCCAACGCGACCTGAACGCCCTCATCGAACGCGCCCGCTGAGGCGCCGGAACGATCAGCTCGCTGGGCGCGCCCTAGGCGCGCCCAGCGAAACCCGAACCCTCCCGCGGCACCCCGACCGGGTCCGGCCGCCGACCATCGAGGGGGTCCCACGTGCGGACCAAGCGAGCCGACACCGTCGCGGCGTACCTGTTCCTGCTGCCGTTCCTCGTCCTGCTCCTGATCTTCTTCGTGTTTGCGACCGGCCGCGCCGTCTATTTCAGCTTCACCGACTACGACCTCTTCCGGCCGCCGAACTGGGTCGGCCTGCGCAACTACGCCGCCCTGTTCGCCGACGCCCTCTTCCTCAGCGCCCTGCGCAACTCGATCCTGTTCGCCGTCATCGTCACCGCCGTGCAGACCTTCCTGGCGCTGGTGATGGCCGCGGTGCTGAACCAGCGGGTGCGCGGCATCGGCTTCTTCCGCGCCGCGTTCTACATGCCCAGCATCACCAGCTCGGTCGTGATCACGCTGATCTTCCTGTGGATGTTCCAGCGGCGCGGCCTCATCAACTACCTCACCGAGACGTTGCAGCGGCACCTCCCCGTCCTGCTGGCCTTCTTGCTGGTCCTGATCGCCGTGCAGGTGGTCCAGGTGGCCTGGGAGCGCCGGAGCGCGCTGCCTGCGACGTGGACCGATCCCGCCCTCTTCGTCGTCTCGCTGCTGGTCGCGTTCGGCGCCACCTGGCTGCTCGTGACCACCGGCGTGGTCGCGCCCCGCGACGTGGCGCCGGTCGACTTCATCTGGCTCCAGACGCGCGACACCATCCCCAGCGGCGCCCCCTTCTGGCTGTCGGTCCCGATCCCGCTCGCCGCGATCATGATCCAGAACGTCTTCACCACCATCCCGACCTTCATGCTCATGTACCTCGCCGCCCTGCAGGACGTGCCCAAGAGCCACTACGAGGCCGCCTCCATCGACGGCGCCAACGCGACCCAGCAGTTCCTGCGCATCACGATCCCGTCGGTCGCGCCGGTGACGTTCCTGGTCCTGACGCTGTCGATGATCGGCACCCTGCAGATGTTCGACCAGGTGGCCATCTTCGGCGACGCCGCGCCCCTGCGCTCGGTCGTCACGCTCGCCTACTTCGTCTACGACCGGATGTTCCCGGGCGCCCAGACGCCCGAGGTCGGCTTCGCCGCGGCGGGCGCGATGTTCCTCGCCGTGCTCACCCTCGTGGTCGTCCTGCTGCAGCGCCGCCTGGTGCGCAGCGAGGGGCACTGACGTGCGCGCCGCCGCCACCCGCCTCGGCGCCGCCGAGCAGCGCGCGCTCGAGCACTGGCAGGCGCGCCGCCGCTGGGCCCGCGCCGGCCTGGTGTACGCCGTCATGCTGGCGTTCGCGATCGTGTTCGTGGGGCCGCTGCTCTTCGCCGCGGTCTCCAGCCTGCGCACCGATCCGCTCGAGTACCCGCCCAGCCTCGCGATCCCGCAGCTGCAACCGAGCAACTGGGCCGCCGCCGCGCGGCTCGGCCAGGCGGGGGCCGGCGACCGCTGGTTCGGCGGCTTCGCGCCCGGCGCCACGGTCCCCTTCGAGATCGCCTACTTCGTCCCCGACGGCGTCGACGTGACCGATCCGGACGTCGAGGTCCCCCGCCGCCGACCCGGTGCCGGCCTCGGCGCGGTGCTCGCCATCGAGTACGCGGCCGACTTCGCCAGCGTGAGCGAGTTGCAGCGCCTCCCCGACGTCCCCATGACGGTCGAGAGCGGCGACGGCACGACCAGCGGCCGCCGTGTCGCCTACGCGTTCACCATCCGCTACCAGGGCGACGGGCCGGTGATCGACCGCCTGCCGCTCGACGTCACCGCCGCCGTCGGCATGCAGTACCTCGACTCGACGCTCACGGCCAGCCGGCTGGAACGCAGGGGCCGCACCGCGTCCTTCAACGACGTCGCGCCCGGGGTGCTCGGATACGTGCTCCGCAACTACGTGCGGGTGTTCAACGAGGTCCGCAGCCCCGCCACCCGCCAGAGCCTCTTCCTGGCCTGGATCGGGAACAGCTTCGCCTTCGCCGCCGTGCGCATCGTGGTCACGCTGGTGATCGCCTCGATGGCCGGCTACGCGCTCGCGCGGCTGCGCTTCCGCGGTCGCGAGGCGATCTTCATGCTGGTCCTCTTCTCGCAGATGGTGCCCCTGCAGGTGCTGTTCATCTCGAACTACCTGGTGCTGCGCGACGGCATCCTCACCGTCGGCGGCTTCACGCTGTCGAGCCTGTGGGGCTTCCCCGACGGCATGCTCAACAGCCTGACCGGCCTCGTGTTCGTGACCGCCCTCAACGCCGGCGCGGTGTTCATCATGAAGCAGTTCTTCGAATCGATCCCGCGCGAGGTCGAGGAGGCCGCGATGATCGACGGGGCCAACCACTGGCGCCGCTACTGGAACGTCGTCCTGCCGATGGCGCGACCGGCCTTGGGGGCGCTGACGATCCTGACCTTCCAGGGCGCGTGGAACGACTTCTTCTGGCCCTTCATCGTGCTGACGAGCCCCGAGAACGTCAAGACGCTGCCGATCGGCCTCCTCTCCTTCCGCAACACCTACGGCGCCGTCGGCGATTGGGGCCTGATCCTGGCGGGCGCGGTGATGAGCGCGATCCCGGTGATCATCCTGTTCGTCGTGTTCCAGCGCTACTTCATGGAAGGGGTGTCGTTCGGCGGCGGCAAGGAGTGACGGGCCGTTCTGGTAGATTTCGAGCGGCCGCAGCGCGGCCCCACCCTGGAGCGAGCATGGATTTCCGCCACAACGCCGTCCTCAAGGAGCACTACACCTTCCTCGTCGCCGACGAGGAGGGTCAGGCGCTCGGCGGCGAGCACGGCCTCTACAACCGCGACACGCGCCTGCTGCGCCGCTACGCCTGGCGCTGGCTCGCGCCCGACGGCGAGTTCCAGACGCTGGTCGCCGAGAGCCCCCGCCCCGACCTCTTCCATGCGCACCACGCCCTGATCGCGGGCCCCTCGCAGCTGCTCGCCGTCCGGCGCCGTCTGACGCTGCGAGCCGACGGCCTACGCGACGAGCTCGAGGTCGAGAACACCTCGCTCGAGCGGCGTTCGCTCAGCCTCGAACTCGAGGTGGAGCCGCAGTTCGCCGACCTGTTCGAGGCGCGTGGCTGGTATCGCCTGGAGCGGCCCGACCCCGACGTCGTCGCTTCGAGCTCCACCCTGTCGTTCGCCCAAACGGCCTCCGACGGCCTCCCCCAGGCGCTGCACCTGCGGTTCGACGACCTCGCCGCCGCCCGCCCCGACGGCGCCGACTGGGAGCTCTCCCTCGCGCCGGGCGAGCGCGTGCGGCTGCAGGCCGACGTGCGGATCGACAACCCACTCGACGACGAACCCGCGGCGCCGATGACGTACGCCGATTGGCGGGCGTCGTTCGCCGCGCTGCCCGCGCCCCCGGACCGGCGCGTCCTCGACCGCGCCATCGACGACCTCCGCGGCCTGCTCCTGTTCACCCCTCAGGGGCCCATACCGGCCGCGGGAATCCCGTGGTTCGTCGCCGCCTTCGGCCGCGACGCGCTGCTCGCCGCCACCATGCTGCTGCCGCACCGGCCCGACGTGGCGGAGGGCACGCTGCGCTTCCTCGCGGAGCGCCAGGGCCGCGTCCACGATCCGTTCCGCGCCGAGGCGCCGGGGAAGATCCTGCACGAGGTGCGCCACGGCGAACTCTCGCGCCTGGGGCGCGTGCCGCACGCCGCCTACTACGGCACCGTGGACGCCACCCCGCTGTTCGTCGTCCTGCTCGAGGCGCACCGGCGCGCCGTCGGCCACGACCGCCTGGTGCGCGAGCTGCGCCCGGCCTGGGAGGCCGCCCTCGGGTGGCTGCAGGGCGACGGCGACCCCGACGGCGACGGCTTCGTCGAGTTCACCCCGGCGGCGGATGCCGCCGGCCTGACCGTGCAGTCGTGGAAGGACTCCGGCGACTCGATGAGTCACGCCGACGGCGCGCTCGCCGAGGGCGCCCTGGCGGTGTCCGAGGTCCAGGGATACGCCTACGCCGCCTTCACGGCGGCGGCGGGCTGGTACGCCGGCCTCGGCGAGCCCGACACCGCCGAACGCTGGTCCGCGCGCGCCGATCGTCTGCGGACGCGCTTCCACGAGGCGTTCTGGCTCGACGACCTGGACACCTACGCCATGGCCCTCGACGGTGAGAAGCGGCCGCTGCGCGTGCGCAACTCGGACGCCGGCCACCTGCTCTGGTCGGGCATCGTCCCCGACGACCACGCCGAGCGCCTCGTCCGCTCGCTGCTCGGACCCGAGACCTGGTCCGGCTGGGGCCTGCGCACGCTCGGGACGGGCGAACGGCGCTACAACCCGGTCAGCTACCACAACGGCTCGGTGTGGCCCCACGACACCGCCCTGTTCGCCGCCGGCCTCGCGCGCTACGGCTTCCACGCCGAGGCCAGGCGGGTGCGCGACGTCGTCTACGAGCTCGCGGCGGCGCAGCCCGACCTGCGGCTCCCCGAGCTGGTCGCCGGCTACCCGCGCGACGACCGGCCGCCCGTGCCGTACCCGGTCGCCTGCCGACCGCAGGCGTGGGACGCCGCCGCGCTCGTCTTCCTGCTCGGGTTCGACGGGCCCGCCTGACGGCGCCCGTGCGCGCACGCGCCTGCCCTACGCCAGGTGCCGCAGCGTCCCCCGCACCACGGCGACCGCCCGCCGCGCCGCCACCTCGGTGAACGCGCGGAAGTCGACGCTCGCGTCGTGATCTGCGGTATCCGACACGCTGCGAACGATCGACCACGGCACGGCCCAGCGTGCGCACACCTGAGCGACCGCCGCCCCCTCCATCTCGGCGCAGCTCGCCGCGAAGCGGCGGCGCAGGTCCGCCACCCGCCGCGGGTCGGCGACGAAGGTGTCGCCGGAGGCGACGCGTCCGACGATCGCACGCACCCCCTCGGCCCCCGCCACCTCGGCAGCGACGCCGGCGACGAGGTCGCGCAGCTCCGGATCGGCCGCCCACACCGCCGGTTCCCCCGGCACCTGGCCCTCGTCGTAGCCCAGCGCCGTGACGTCGACGTCGTGCTGCACGGCGTCGCGCGCGACGACCAGGTCGCCCACGCGCAGGCCCGGGTCCACGCCGCCGGCCACCCCCGTGAAGATCACCGCGGCCGCTCCGCCACCGAGCAGCGCCTGCGTCAGCGCCGCGGCGTTCACCTTGCCGATGCCGCAGGCGGCGAGCAGCAGCGGCACGCCGTCCAGCGTGGCGCGGTGCCAGCGGTACGGGCCCTGGCCCTCCTCGACCGCGTCGATCGCGGCTCCCCGCAGGGGGGCTACCTCCTCCTCCATCGCGCCGATGACGGCCAGCGGTCGCTCCACCGTCACGCGCACCGGGCTCACGCGGGCGTGTTCTCGAACACCAATCGGCCGAGGTACGAGCCACCGACGATGCCGGGCGCCGCCAGCGCGACCATCAGCGGGTCGAACGGGACCACGCCCTGGAGCGCCTTGGCGACCTCGACGCCGACGAGCAGGAGAGCGCCCGTGATCCAGGTCATCATCAGCGGTCGTGGCGTGTCGCGGCGCATGAGCCACATCACCGAGAAGTAGCCGAACAGCAGGAAGAAGCCCGCACCGGTGACGCTGCGCAGCAACTCGTTGTCGCCCTCCATCGGCGGCACGCTGGACTGCAGCACGATGAAGAAGATCGTCGCCATCATCAGCGCGCCGGAGAAGCGCCCGGGGCGACGACCCGGCTTCTTGCCGCCCTTGGTGGAGCCCTTCGCGGCGTCCTTGGTCGCGCCCGCGGCGGCGCCCTTGCCCTCGTCGGCCACCGCGGCCGGCTTCGACCGGGCCGCGGTGCGGCGCTCGGCGCGCTTGGCCCGCATCTGCGCCACCTTGCGCTTGCGCGCCTCGCGTCGCTCCTCCTTTTCGCGCTCGGCCTTCTTGTCCTGCTTGGCCTGGGCGCGGCGGATCTGACGGTTCATCATGCGGACCAGTCTACGGCTGATAGGCTCTTCGCCAGCATGGACCCCGCGACGAGCACCCCCACCGACGCCGCCCTGCGCGACCTGGCACACCGCTTCGGCACGCCGCTGTACGCGTACGACCTCGACGCCGTCACGCGCGAGGTGGCGCGACTGCGCCACGCCTTCCCGGACGTCGACCTGCGCTTCGCCGTCAAGGCCAACCCGTCGGCCGGCGTCCTCGCCCACCTCGCCGCCCTCGACGTCGGCGCGGAGGTCATCACCGTCGGCGAGCTCGCCCGCGCGCTGCGCGCGGGCATCCCCGCGTCGCGCGTCCTCGTCGGCGGCCTGGCGCACGACGCGCCGCTGCGGCGCCTCGCCAGCGCGGCGCCACCCGACCTCGTCAGCCTCGACGGCGAGGGCACCTGGGCCGCCTGGCGGCGTCACGGGCTGCCCCCCGGCAGCCGCTTCGTCGTGCGCGTCAACCCGCGGCTCGACCCGCGCACGCACCCGCACATGGCCACCGGCGCCGAGGACAGCAAGTTCGGCGTCACGCCCGAGGCCGCGCTGGCGCTCGCGCGCGAGGTGGACGCGGCCGGCGTGCTCGCCGGCTTCCACGTGCACGCCGGCTCCCAGCTGCGCGACGTGAGCATGCATCGGGACGTCCTCGCCGCGGTCGAGCCGCTGTTCGACGCCTTCCCCGAGGTCCGTCTCCTCGATCTGGGCGGCGGCTTCGCCGTGCCCGACTACGACTTCGACGGGTTGCGGGCGCTGGTGCGACCGTGGCTGGAACGCCGCGGCCTGCGCCTGCTCCTCGAGCCCGGCCGCGCGCTGGTCGCCGACGCCGGAACGCTGCTCACCCGCGTCCAACACGTCAAGTCGGGGCCGCGTCGGCACGTGATCGCCGACGCCGGCATGGCCGACCTGCTGCGGCCGGCGCTCTACGGTGCCCAGCACCCCGTGCGGCGGCTCCCGGCCGAAGCCGGCGCGCCCGGCGAGACCGCGCCGGGTCCGCTCGTCGCCACCGACGTCGACGGGCCGCTGTGCGAGAACGGCGACCGGCTGGCGCAGGACGTCGCGCTGGGCGACGTCGCGCCCGGCGATCTCATCGCCGTCGGCCAGGCGGGCGCCTACGGCTGGACGATGGGCTCGTGGTACGCGTCGCACGTGCGCGTCGCCGAGGTCGCCCTCCAAGGGGGGCGCGCGTGGCTGCTGCGCGAGGCCGAGCCGCTCGCCGAGCTGTGGGCGCGGGAGCGGTCCGTCACCGACTCTGCCGGGCCGGCCGCGGTGACCGAGGCGACCATGGCGGCCGAACCGGCCGACGCGTCCGACGAGCCCTGGCGGCACGACGGGCCGCAGGGGGCACGGCTGGCCGCGGCGTTCGCCGCGGAGCTGGCGGAGGAACCCGGCCGCTGGTCGCTCGCCGCGGAACTCGCCGACGGCTCGCGGGTCGCTCGTGCGGCCGACGCGGGTGCGCCGGCGGCGTCGCTGATCAAGCTGCTGCTGCTCGGCGCGGCCCTCGACCCGACCGTGGACGCGCCGCGTTGGGACGAGCGCGTCGCCCTCACGGCCGACGACCTGGCGACCGGCAGCGGCGTGCTGCAGCTGCTGGCGCCGGGCCTCGCGCCCACCTGGGGCGACCTGCTCACCCTGATGATCACGCACTCCGACAACCTCGCCACCAACGTGGTCTTGGCCCGCCTGGGCAGCGAGCGCAGCAACGCCTGGGGCGAGGCCCACGGCCTGAGGTCCACGCGCGTCGTCGGTCCGCTGCAGGTGACCGAGGACCGCTGGACCGCGGCGCAGCGGCGGGGCGAGCGCGCGCGCACGACCGCGGCCGAGACGGCCCTGCTCGCCAGCGCCCTGGTCCGCCCCGAGCTGGGGTGGCTGCCCCAGGACGCGACCGCCCGTGCGGCGGCGACGCTGCGGTCGAGCGCGTTCCGCGACGGCCTCCTGCGCCGCGCCGGCGACGACCTCGTGGTCGGGGCCAAGGGCGGCTGGATCACGGGCGTGCGCCACGAGGTGGCCGTCTGGTGGGGACACGACGGGCGCTGGCTGGGCACGCTGGCGGCGCTGTGTCAGGAGCACCCCGACGCCTCGACCCACCTCGATCACGCCGCGCTCCGGGCGCTCGGTCGGCTGGGGCAGACGTTCGAGGCTGCGGCACACCGCGCCGACCGCGGCAGGTGACCGGGCGGCTCGGGCGCGATGCGCCCGAGCCGTTGGCAACCGTGGGCGAAGAGCCAAACGTCCTGGCGACGGGACGGGTACCCTGTCGGCGTGAAGAAGCGCATCGTCGTCATCGGAGCGGGATTCGGCGGCCTCGGCGCCGCCGCGCGGCTCGCAGCCAGCGGGCACCAGGTCACCTTGGTCGAGCAGCTCGACAAGCTCGGCGGACGCGGTTACGTGTTCGAACAGGACGGCTTCGCGTTCGACGCGGGCCCCACGATCATCACGGCGCCGTGGATGTTCGACGACATCTGGAACAAGGCCGGCAAGCGCCGCGAGGACTACGTCGAGTTCAGCAAGTGCGACCCGTTCTATCGGATCTTCGACCACGAACACGTCCCCTTCGACTACAACGACGACGAGATGTTCATCCTCTCGGAGATCGACAAGCGCAACCCCGCCGACAAGCGCGGCTACCTCAACTTCGTCCACATGGCGAAGCGCATCTTCGACAAGGGCTTCGTGGAGCTGGCCGACAAACCCTTCCACACCGTCGGCGACATGCTGCGCGTCGCGCCCGACCTCATCAAGCTGCAGTCGTACAAGAGCGTCTACCGGCTGGTCTCCGACTACGTGCAGGACCCGTTCCTGCGCCAGGTGTTCAGCTTCCACCCGCTGCTCGTCGGCGGGAACCCCTTCGACACGACCTCGATCTACGCGATGATCCACTACCTCGAGCGCGAGTGGGGCGTGTGGTACGCGATGGGCGGCACCGGCAAGCTGGTCGAGGCCTTCGGCCGGCTGATCGAGGAGCTCGGCGGCGAGGTCCTGCTCAACGCGCCGGTCGAGAAGATCCTGGTCGAGGAAGGCCCCGACGGCAAGCCGCGCGCCACCGGCGTCGCGCTGGCCGACGGCCGCGTCCTGCCGGCCGACGCGGTGGTCTCCAACGCCGACGTCGCGCACACCTACACGAAGCTGATCGACCCGACGTACCGCAAGGTGATGACCGACCGCAAGATGGAGCGCACGCGCTACGCGATGAGCCTGGTCGTCATCTACTTCGGCACCAAGCGTCGCTACGCCCACGAGGGCCGACTCGCGCACCACAACATCCTGCTCGGGCCCCGCTACAAGGGCCTGCTCGACGACATCTTCCACAACAAGGGCCGGCTGGCGGACGACTTCAGCCTCTACCTGCACATGCCCACGATCACGGACCCGACGATCGCCCCCGAGGGCCACGAGTCGTTCTACGTGCTCTCCCCCGTGCCCAACCTCAAGTCCGGCATCTCCTGGGAGCAGCACGCGCAGAGCTACCGCGACACGATCATGCAGCACCTCGAGGACCACTACCTCCCCGACCTGCAGGCGAACCTGGTCACCGAGAAGTTCGTCGACCCGCGCTACTTCCGCGACCGGCTGCAGGCCGCCCAGGGCTCCGCCTTCTCCGTCGAGCCGATCCTGACCCAGTCGGCCTGGTTCCGCCCGCACAACCGCTCGCAGGACGTCCCCAACCTCTACCTGGTCGGCGCCGGCACCCACCCCGGGGCCGGGCTGCCGGGCGTGCTCTCGTCGTCGAAGATCGCGGACGATCTCATCGGACCCGCGTAGCTGCCGTTGGGGTGGGGGCGGGCGTGTGCGCGGACCTGGAGTCACGTTCCGTGCCAACGGTCCGCGCACACGCGCGCCCCCACCCCCTGCCGCCCGGGCGGTGGGTGGTGGTGGGTGGTCGCCGGCGCGGCGCACGGCGACGTCGGTCGGTGGCACGGATGCGCTCGACGGCCCCCTCCCGTGGGTGGTGACCTGAGGGCCAGGTGCGCGCTCGACACCCCCACCGAGCGGCGGCGGTGGCGTCGGGGCCCGCCTCGGGGGCCGTTGGCACGGTCACGTGACTCCAGGCCCCCGAGGCGGGCCCCGACCCCACCCGCACCGTAGACTGGCGGTATGGAACTCATCCAAGGTCGCTACCTCACCGACGCCTGGCACGACACCGACTCCACCTTCGAGGTGACCGAACCCGCCACCGGGACCGTCCTCGGACGGGTCGCCGACTGCGGCGAGGCCGAGGGACGGACCGCCATCGACATCGCCTGGAACGCGTTCGAGTCGTGGCGTTCGACGTCGCCGTTCGAGCGGGCCAAGGTGCTGCGCCGCTGGTACGAGGGGATCATGGCGCACCAAGACGAGCTCGGTCGTCTCATGACGCGCGAGATGGGCAAGCCCCTGCGCGAGGCACGCGGCGAGGCCGCCTACGCCGCCAGCTTCGTCGAGTGGTACGCGGAGGAGGGCAAGCGCGTCTACGGCACCTGGATCCCCAGCCACACGCCCCACAAGCGGCTGATGTCGATCCGCCAGCCGGTGGGGCCGAGCTACGCGGTGACGCCTTGGAACTTCCCGGCGGCGATGCTCACACGCAAGGCCGCGCCGGCCCTGGCCGCCGGCTGCACGATGATCGTGAAGCCGGCCAAGCAGACGCCCTTCACCGCCCTCCGGCTCGCCGACCTGTGGGTCGAGGCCGGGGGCCCGCCGGGCACGCTGCAGGTGCTGCCCGCCTTCAAGCCCGCACCCCTCACGAGCGTCATGATGGATGACCCGCGCATCCGCAAGCTCACGTTCACCGGCTCGACCGAGATCGGCCAGGTCCTGTACCGGCAGTCGGCGGACACCGTGAAGCGCATGTCGCTGGAACTCGGCGGTCACGCCCCGTACCTCGTGTTCGACGACGCCGACCTCGACACCGTGGTACGCGAGGTCACGGCCTGCAAGTTCCGCAACGCCGGGCAAACCTGCGTCTGTACCAACCGCATCTACGTGCAAGACGGGATCCACGACGCCTTCGTGGAGGCCTTCACGGGCGCCGTGCGCGCCCTGCAACTCGGGGACCCGCTCGAGGAGACCACGGACGTGGGTCCGCTGGTGGACGAACCCGGCGTCCGCAAGGTCGAGGATCACGTGGCCGACGCGGTCGCGCGTGGCGCCCGGGTCGTCACCGGTGGGGTACGCGGCGACGGGCTGTTCTACGAACCCACGCTCCTCGTCGGCGTCGAACCGGGGATGAAGATCCTCGAGGAGGAGACGTTCGGCCCGGTCGCCCCCGTTCTTCGCTTCTCCACCGAGGCCGAGGCCATCGCGCGCGCCAACGACACGCCGTACGGCCTCGCCGCCTACCTCTACACGCGCGACCTTGCCCGCGCCATCCGCGTGGCCGAGGCCCTCGAGTACGGTCTCATCGGCGTCAACGACGGTGTGCCGTCGGTGGCGCACGCGCCGTTCGGCGGCGTGAAGGCATCGGGCATCGGCCGCGAGGGCGGGCCGTGGGGCATCGAGGAGTACCTGGAGACCAAGTACGTCTCGCTGGGGATCGGTTGACTTGAGCGAGGGGGAGACGGGCGCGGGCGACGAACCGGCCGCGCCCGGGCCCGCCGCCGCGACGGGCGGCGAGGAGGGCCCGGGCAAGATGCTCTCGGCCCTACTGGCCGCCCTGCGGTCGGGCGGCGATGACGGCGCCGCGGCCTTGTGGGCGGCCCTGACCCCTCGCGCGCGCGGCCCGCTGGGCGACGTCGACGGCGCCCGCCGCGCGCTGGGCAACGAGCTGCTCGCGCCACTGGTGGGGCACGCCGCGGCCGAGGTCGACCCGTGGGAGCTGCACGGCGAGGTCGGCCGCACCCATGTGCGCGTCGTCGGCGACCCGGCGCGGACGCCGTCGGGCCAGGCGACGACCGCCCTCTACCTCGTCTCGGCCCGGCGCGACGCCGAGACGGGCTGGCGGCTCACCGGGCTGCGCCGAGACGACCTCCCCTGGGCCTGAGCGCGGGTGCCGGGGCCCGGCTGGGCCCCGGCACACCCCGGCCTCAGCCCCGCGGCACCACCTGCACCACCAAGGACACCCGCTCGCGGCCGCCTGTCGAGCGGGCGACGAGCGTGCCACGCAGCTGCTGACCGCCGAGCCGGGCGTCGGCGGGCACGTCGAGCCGGAGCGTCGCCACGAGGACCGGTGGTCGGTCGCCGCGCACCTCGGACCACACGTCCACGAGCTGCCAGCTCCACCCCGAGGGGGCGACGACGTCGACGAGCTCGAACTCGCTCGTCACGCGCGCGCCGCTGCCGTCGACCCCGAGCGGGACCCGGAACGCGCCCGCGAACGCGTTGGCCCGCAGCCCGAACGCGCCCGACGGGAAGGTGCTGCGGACGAAGACGGTCGCGCCGGCGGTCGTGGTCGCGCTGCGATCACGCTGCAGGTCGACCGGGTTGCTGCGACTGCCGACGACCGCGGGCGCACAGCCGGCCACCAGGACGGCCAGCACGATGGCGAGGAGAATCAGTGGTGATCTGCGCATGCCACGAGCGTACGGCACGAGGGCCCGCGGCAGGGGCGATCGGCGACGCGGGGTCACGCGTCCGCGCGCGGGCGCCCGAGTCCACGAGCGCCCGTCACGGCCGCCGCCGAGCCCTGCCGAGCGCCCCCGCGAGCACCACCACGGCGATGCCGGCGAGCACCGAGGCCACGCCCGCCCACTGCCACGGCGACGGCCGCTCGGCGAACAGCCAGGCGCCCCACACGACCGTCAGCACGGGCTGCACCAGCAGGATGACGGAGGTGTCGAGCGCCGGCAGGCGCGGCAGCACGGCCACGATCGCGCCCCACGCCAGCGTCTGCGAGCCGATCGCCAACGCCAGCAGCCAGCCGTGGGCCGGCCACACGGGCCGCAGATCGAAGGCCGGATCGGTGAGCAGCCCGAGCACCAGCGTGACGACGGCGGCACCGGCGGAAGCGTCGAGCAGCGCGCCCCACGGGCGCGTCACGCTGCGGGCGGTGCGCCGGAAGATCAGCAGGAAGGCGGCGTACGAGATCGCGTTGCCGATCCCGTAGAGGACCCCGAGCAGCGGGTCGCTGCCGTAGGCGTCCGGGCGTCCGACCCCGGTCGCCAGCACCACGCCCCCGAGGACGAGCGGCACCGCCAACGCGGTCGCCCGCGGCGGCCGCTCCCGGAAGACCCACCACGCGAACAGCCCGACGAAGATCACCTGCGTGTTGCCGAGCACCGTCGCCAGCCCAGCGCCGACGTACGAGATCGCGTAGTTCCACAGCGTGAACGCCACGCCCATCAGGCCCCCGGCCAGCATGATCCCGAGCCGCTCCCGCCCGGTGCGACGGTCGTCGCCGCGATCGAGGACGAGCAGCAGCGCGATGGCCGGCAGGGCATAGAACGGCCGGAAGAAGGCGGCGGTCGAGACCGACACGTCGGCGAGGCGGATGAAGATCGCGGAGAAGGAGATGGCGGCGGCGGCGGCGACGCCGAGCAGGTGAAGCATCGGGCGTCAGCGTACGCCGCCTGCCCCGTGCCGGTGCCGTCGTCGCCGGCCCGGGGCAGGCGCGGTGAACGCGCGGGGCGAACGCCCGGCCGTCACTCCGGGGGCGCGCCGGACTGCCGCGGGTAGCGCCTCATGCTCGCGCCGGTCGCCCGGCTCAGGCCCAGCGAGAGGTAGAAGGGCATCACGTCCGGGTCGCAGGTCACGTCGACCATGTACAGCTCGCCGAGGGCCACCAGGACGCGCCTCACCAACTCGCTCCCGATGCCCCGACCGCGGTAGCCCGGCAGGACCTCGAGCAGCGGCAGGTAGGCGGAGAGGACGCCGTCGCTCAGGGCGGTCACGAACCCGACGACGCGCCCGCTTTCGGCGTCCACCGCGAGCACGACCGCGGTGCTGCCCCGCAGGATGCGGAGGTGGGTTTCGGGGGTCGGCGGGTTGGGCCAACCGACGAAGAAGCCGCGCAGCCGCGCCGCCGTGACGCCGTCGAGGTCGGTCTGGAAGCGGATGCCGGGGTAGGCCGTGGGTCGCGGGGCGTCCATCGTCTCACCAGCGGTAGTGCCGGATGTGCTCGCCGCGCGCGTCGATCTGGCTCATCGCCTCGATGCCGACCTCGATGTGCAGGTCGGTGAAGCGCCGGAAGACGGCGCGAGCGCTCTCCCGCGTCTTGACGCCGCCCTCGCGCAGCGGCAGGTCGGAGACCAGCAGCAGCGCGCCGATGGGGACCTTGCTGGCGAAGCCGACCGAGAACAGCGTGGCGCTCTCCATGTCGATCGCCAGGGCGCGCTCCTCGTAGAGCTGCGCCTTGAAGCGCTCGTCGAACTCCCAGAAGCGGTAGTCGGTGGTGTGCACCACCCCGGTGCGGTAGTCGAGACCGCGCTCGACGACGATCTGCGACACGAACTTCTGGATCTTGAAGGTCGGCAGCGCCGGCACCTGCGGGGGCATGAAGTGCTTGCTCGAGCCCTCGTCACGGATGGCCGCGGTCGGTAGCACGAAGTCGCCGACCTCCAGCGAGCGGTGCAGCCCGCCGCAGATGCCGAGGAACAGCGTCGCCTTGGGATCGGCGGTGGCGAGCACCTCGATGATCAGCGCCGCGACCGGCGAGCCGATCGAGAAGTCGATGATCGAAACCCCGAGGCGGTCGCTGTGGGAGGCCGTCATGGCCGAACCCTGGGTGCGCCGGGCGTCCCCGGCGATCGCCTCGAAGCGCTCGAGGTAGTGATGGAAGTTCGTCAGGACGATCTGCTTGTGGAACGCCTCGGGCTCGGTACCCGTGTAGCGTGCGAGGAACTCGCGGCCGATGCGCCACTTCTCCGGGTTGGCGTAGATGTGGTTGGTCGTCCCGGGGGGCCCGGCCGCGGACTCCGGACGCGCCGCGGACTCCGGACGCGCCGCCGACTCCGGACGCGCCGCGACTCCGGGGGCTGCACGGGCTCCGCGGGTCCCGCGGCGCGCGGTTCCCCCGCGTCGCTAGGGTCGCGGGGGCCCCGGTTCACGGGTGGCGCGGGGTCGTCCTCGCGGGGCATGGCTGCATGGTAGCGCGTGCACGGGTGTCGGGACCGCGCTCACGCGCGGTCCCGACACCGTCCCCTACCAGCCGATGCGCTGCAGGAAGTCGAGGACGGCGCCGTTGAAGGTGTCCGCGCGCTCCTCGTTCGGCAGCAGCGCGGCGTCGCGCAGGATGAGCAGTTGCGCGTCCGGCCGCGCGAGGACGAAGTCCTCGGCGTCCTCGTAGGAGCTGAAGCCGGGCGCGCTGCCCCACACGAGCAGGCTCTCCTGGGTCGTCGCCGGCCACAGCTCGGAGACGTCCTGGTCGAGGTTGCCGCTGACGAAGGAGAAGACGATCCAGCGCGCGTCGGCCACCCGCAGGTTGCGGTCGTAGCTCGCGCGCACCTCGGGCGTGAGGCTCTCGCGGTCCTGGTAGGCGTCGAGCAGGAAGAACTCCTGCGCCGCCGGCGACAGGAGCGCGGCGGCGAACGGCACGCCGACCGCCGGACTCGCGAGTAGTTCGTAGGTGCGCACGCGGTCCGCGTCCTGCGGGCGGTTCAGGCTCCGGTAGCCGGTGGGGGCGATCAGCACGAGCCCCGCCACCAGGTCGGGGCGCTCGGCCGCGATGCGGATCGCGTGGGCGGCGGCCAGGCCGTTGGCGACGACCACGGCCGGCTCGCGCACCACGTCCTCGAGGAACGACGTGACCTGGGCGACGAGCAGGTCCTGGGTGCTGCGGATCGCCGGGCGCGAGGAGCGGCCGAAGCCGAGCAGGTCGAGGGCGTACACCGCGTAGCCGGCGTCGGCGACGGCGGGGGCGTTCAACCGGTACTGGAACAGGCTCGAGCCGCCACCGATCCCGTGGACCATGACGACGGGCGCGCCGCGGCCGACGGCCTCGAAGCCGGTCTCGTAGGTCGCACCCGAGGCGGGATCGACGAACGGCGCGGTGGCGAAGCGCGCGCCGGGGATGATCGCCTCGGGCCCCTCGGCGTCGAGGGCGGGGACGCAGGAGGCGAGGAGCAGGAGCAGCGGCAGGATGAGCAACACGGGACGGCGCATGGCCCCAGGGTACGCCCGCGAGCGCGGGCGCGTCCGTCAGCCGCCCCCCAGTCGCGCGTCAGCGAACCGTCGTCGTGACCGGCGTCTCGTGTGCCAGCACGCGGTGCACGGGGCAGCGCGAGGCGATCCGGGTGAGTTCGGCGCGCATCTTGTCGTCGAGCGGGCCCTTCAGGGTGACCTGGACGTCGAAGGTGTCCCGCGGCCGCGATCCCTCGACCGTCTCCTTGACGACCGCCACCTCGGCGTCGACGCCCTCGAGCGGCCACCCCTTGCGTTGCGCGACCATGCGCAGGGTGATCGAGATGCAGCCGGCCAGCGCCCCCGCGACCATCTCCATCGGCGTGGGACCCGTGTCGCTGCCGCCGACCTCCACCGGCTCGTCGGCGACCAGGAGGTGCCGGCCGACCCGCGCGACGGTGCGGTAGCCGCTCGCGGCCATCGTCGATGCGGCCTTTCGCGGCCCGCTCATGCGACCACCTCGGCGATCCGCTCGAGCGCCGTGCGCACCTGATCGAGCGAGCAGGCGTACGACATGCGCACGAACCCCGGTGCCCCGAAGTCCGTGCCGGGCACGACGGCGACCCGGGCCCGCTCCAGCAGCACGGCGCCGGCGACGTTCTCGTCGGGGTCGATGCCGCGGGTGTCGGCCATCACGTAGAAGGCCCCATGCGGCGTCGGCGTCGGCAGACCCATCGCGTTGAGGCCCGCGACGATGACGTCGCGCCGCTCGCGGTAGGCGCCACGCGTCATCGCCTGGAAGGCGGCCGTCTCCTCGACGGAGTTCAGCGCCACCTGGGTCGCGTACTGCGCGACGGCGTTGGCGTTGCTGGTCACCTGGCCCTGCAGCCGGTTCATCGCCTTGATGACCTCGCTGGGGCCACAGCCCCAGCCGATGCGCCAGCCGGTGAGCGCGTAGCCCTTGCTCGCGCCATGCACCAGGATCGTTCGCTCCGGGTACCACTGCGCGACCGGGGTGAACGACCCCTCGTACACCATGTGCTCGTACAGCTCGTCGGTGATCAACCACAGGTCATGGCGCTCCGCCAGGTCGGCGATCGCCCGCAGGACGCCCTCCGGGATGACGGCGCCGGTGGGGTTGCTCGGTGAGTTGACCAGGATCGCCCGGGTGCGCGGCGTGATGGCCGCCGCGATCGCCTCGGGGTCGGGCACGAAGCCGTCCTCGGCGCGAGCCGCCACGGTGACGGTGACGCCACCGGCCAGCTCGATCTGCGGCGGGTAGCTGACCCAGTACGGCGACGGCACGATGACCTCGTCGCCGGGGTTCAGGATCGCCATGAAGGCGTTGTAGAGGACCTGCTTGCCGCCGGTCGAGACGCTGACCTGGTCCGGCGAATAGCGCAGGCCGTTCTCGCGCAAGTGCTTCGCGGCGATCGCCTCGCGCAGCTCCACGGTGCCCTGGACGGCCGTGTACTTCGTCAGCCCCCGGTCGATCGCCTCGTGGGCGGCGGCCAGGACGTGGGCCGGAGGCTGGAAGTCGGGCTCGCCGGCCGTCATGGCGATGACGTCGACGCCGGCACGCCTGAGTTCGAGCGCCTTGGCGTTCAGCGCGACGGTCGACGAGGTCTTCAGGGCACGGATCGCGTCGGAGAGCTGGGGCATGCGGTCACCTCGTTGGCTGCGGCAGCGGCGGCGTGGGCTCGCCGGGCGCGCGGCCTCAGGTTACCCGAGCGGCCGGGGCGAGGTCCCCCGGCCGTCCGCGTTCGCTGCGGGTCGTCGCCCGGTCAGTCGATGAGTTCGGACGGATCGAAGAAGATCCCGATCTCGCGCTCGGCCGTCGCGGCGCCATCGGAGCCGTGCGCCACGTTGTGGTCGATCGTGCTGGCGAGATCGCCGCGGATGGTGCCGGGCGCCGCGTCCTTCGGGTTGGTGGCGCCCATCATCTTGCGCCACTCGGCGATGGCGTTCTCGCCCTCGAGCACCATCGCCACGACCGGGCCGCTGGTGATGAAGGCGACGAGGCCCTCGAAGAAGGGCTTGCCGACGTGCTCCCCGTAGTGTCGCTCGGCGGTGGCGCGCGGGATCTGCATGAGCTTCATCCCGACGATGCGGAACCCCTTCGCCTCGATGCGGGAGACGATCTCCCCCATCAGGTTGCGCTGGACGCCGTCGGGCTTGATCATCGCGTAGGTGCGTTCGGTAGCCATAGGTGGCCAAGGTACCACGTGCCCGGGACGTCCCGTGGGACGCCCACGGCCGTCACCGTCACCCCAACAGCGCCACGAGCCGATCGAGGTGACGCAGGTCGTGCGCCGCCAGGTAGCGCACCACCGCGTCGACGCTCTCCGGGCCCCGCTCGGGGTGCACGACGTCACGCAGCCAGTCGTCGAGGTCGAAGGTCGCGAACAGCGCGAGGTTCCAGGCGCGCGCCGCGCGCAGCATCTCCAGCGCCAGGCTGGCGTCGAGGCGCCGGTAGCGCCGGGCCCACGCGTCCTGGTCGAAGGCCTGCACCGTCGGCTCGCCGGCGACCGCCTGACGCAGGCGGAAGCCCATCGCCAGCTCGACGTCGGCGAGGTGCGCCAGCGTCTCCGCGAAGCTCCACCCACCGGGCGAGACCTCCGCGTCCCAGCCCTCGGGGCCCAGGCGCTCGGCGAGCTCGCTCAGCCGGGCGGGCGTGGCCTGCAACACGGCGATGGGGTCTTCGTCGCCGAGTCGTTCGATCAGCGAGGCGAGGTACGGGTCCATCGCTCGAGGGTAACCCGGGTGGGGACCCGGTGCTCGGGCGGGCCCCCGCCGCCCGATGGGGCCCCTCTGAGGACGAGGGGCCCCATCGGGACGTCAGCCACCGTGACGCACGTTCAGAAGCCCGCGGACCACCAGGGCGCCCGGGCGATCCAGTCGAGCCACAGCCCCGGGAACAGCCCGAAGACGACCGTGGCGGCCAGGCCGATCGCCATGACGACGGCCGTGCGGCGGGGGATCGGACGCGCGACCGGCGTGTGGGCGTCCGGTTCGCGCAGGTACATGGTCATCACCACGCGGGCGTAGAACACCACCGCCACCACCGCGGTCGAGATGCCGAGGACCGCCAGGGCGGCGTGCCCCGCGGCGATCGCGGCCTGGAAGACGACGGCCTTGCCGATGAAACCGGCGAACGGCGGGAAGCCCGCGAGGCTCAGCATGATGACCGCCAGCGCCGCCGCCAGCCAGGGCCGTCGACGGCCGAGGCCGGCGAGGCGCTCGAGCCGGTCCCCGCGGTCGTCGTCATCCATCAGCGACAGGAGGACGGCGAAGGCGGCCACGCTCGCGAAGGTGTAGGTGAACAGGTAGTACGAGGCGGCCTGGACGCCGGCGTCGCCGCCGGCCAACACCGCGAGGCCGACGTAGCCGGCGTGGGCCACGGCCGAGTACGCGAGCATGCGCTTGACGCCGCTCTGGAGCAGGGCGCCGAAGTTGCCGACGACCATCGTCAGGCCGATGGACACCGCCAGCACGGCGGGCAACACCTCACCGATCGGCCCGACGCCGAGCGCGTCGACGAGGGTGCCGGTCGTCCGCAGCAGCGCGCCGAAGGCGGCCGTCTTGACCACGACGCTCATGAACGCGGTCACCGGCGTGGGCGCGCCCGTGTAGACGTCGGGCAACCACTGGTGGAAGGGCGCGAACGCGACCTTGAAGGCCAGCCCGACCAGCACGAACAGCGCGCCGAGGAGCAGCAGACCGCGCGCGGCGAAATCCGGCGCCGCGGCGGCGGCCGCGATGCCGGCGAAGTCGAAGCGACCGGTCGCGCCGAATGTCAGCGCGATGCCGTAGACCAGGACGGCGGAGGCGAAGGCGCCGAGCAGGAAGTACTTCATGCCCGCTTCCTCGCTCACCCGCGAGCGTTCGCGCCAGGCGGCGAGGACGTACACGGCCAGCGACATGATCTCCAGGCCCAGCAGCAGCGTCACCAGGTCGCCGGCGGAGACCAGGACGAGGCCGCCGGCGGCGGCGAGCAGCAGCAGCGGATGGAACTCCGGCTGATCGAGCTGCAGGCGCACGCGGTGCCCGTCGGCCAGCACGACGGCGAGGCCGGCGCCGATCAGGATGATGAACGAGAAGGCGTACGACAGGGCATCGCCGCGGAAGGCACCGCCCAGCGCGGTGACGGCGACGCCGCCCGCGCGGGCCTGGAGCCAGAGGAAGACGGTGAACACCAGCGCCGCGATCACGCCGGTCAACGCGAGACCGCCGAGGGCGGCCCGCTCGCGCGTGAACACGCCGAACAGCAGCGTCAACGCGGCGAACACCACCAGCGTGACGACGGGCACGAGCACCACGAGGTCGCCCATGATCGGCGGGAGGTTCATCGCTCACCTCCCGAGGCCTGGGCGTCGGCCGGCGGGGCGACCGCTGCCGCGGCGGCGTGGGCCGCGACCGCCTCGCGTTCGAACACCGTGAGGTTGGCTGCCGGGGCCACGCCGAGCCACAGCGTCAGGGCGACGATCGGCGCGAACACGGCGACCTCGAGCGGCTTGATCTCGCGTGCCTTTTCACGCGCCTCGCCCTGGAACAGACGCTGGTAGAGGCCGACGGCGAAGGCGCCGAGGGCGATGCTCGCGAGGACGGCCACGACCGCCGCCGCGGGCGCCGATTGGAAGGCGCCGAGGAGGGACAGGAACTCGCCGGGGAAGTTGGCCAGCCCTGGGACCCCGACGGACGCGAACAGCACGACCAGCGTCGCGGCCGCCAGCGCCGGCGCCCCGCGGGCGAGCCCGCCGAACGCCTCGAGCTCGAACGTGCCGCGGCGGTCGTGCAGCATGCCGCTGACGAGGAACATGCCGCCCGTCGTCACCATCTGGGCGGCGAGCAGCGCCATCGATCCGGCCTGACCGGCGAGGTGCAGCGAGAACAGGCCCACCGCCACGATGCCCATGTGCGACAGCGAGGCGTAAGCGAGCGCGCGCTTGAGGTTCGCGTGGCGGGTGGCGATCATGGCGGCGTAGATGGCGGTGAAGGCACCCAGCGCCAGGCCCAGCGGGGCCAGCGCGTTGGCGCCCTCCGGCAGCAGTGGCATGGCCCAGGCGAACAGCCCGAACCCGCCCACCTTGTACAGGGTCCCCGCGACATCGGCGGCGCCGCTCGGGTGGTTCTGCTCGTGGACGTCGATCAGCCACACGTGCAGCGGGAAGATCGGCAGCTTGATCGCGAAGGCGAACGCGAAGCCGGCGAAGATCCACGTCTGGGTCAGCGGGTCGAGCAGCGGCGCGGCGGCCAGCAGCTGGTCGAAGCGGTAGCCCTCGGCGCCGGAGAGCGGCCGCACCGCGAGCACCGAGAGCAGCATGGCGAAGGAGCCGGCGACCGCGTAGAGCAGGTACTTGATCGTCGCGGCGCGTCGGTGCGTCAGCCCCCAGCCCGCCAGCATCGCCAGGGCCGGCAGCAGCGTCAGCTCCCAGAACACGTAGAACAGGACGAGATCGCGCGCGAGGAAGATGCCGACCAGCCCCGCCAGCGTGGCCAGCAGCCAGGCCAGGAACACCTGCGGCCGGTCGTCGACCCGCGCGCCGGCCCACAACACGGTCGGCAGCATGACGGCGGCGGCGATGCGGGCCAGGACGCCGCCGGCACCCGTCGCGTCGACCGCGAACCAGGTGCCCAGGGCGGGCACCCAAGCGATCTCGAGGCTGCCGGCACCGCCGGTGGCGAACACGCCCAGCGCCAGGGTCGCCGCGACCCCGAGCACGGCCAGCGGCCGATGGACCGCCGGCCTCTTCGCCCACGGCAGCGCGAGCGCGACCGCCAACGGCAACAGGACCATCAGGGCAGCGATCACGGGCGACCTCCAACGACGGCCGCGACGACCGCGAGGGCCGCCAAGCCGAGGAACATGGCGAGGGCGTAGAGGCGGACGTAGCCCGACTGCCAGGCGGCGACCGCGCGGCCGATCAGGCTGGACCCGGTCACGCCGGCGGCGATGCCGCGGTCGAGCAGATCGCGGTCGGCGATGGCCAGGCCCCCGGCCACCCCCTCAGCGGGGCCGACGACGGCGGCGCGGTAGGCGGCGTCGAAGCCGAGGCCGCCCTCGGCGAAGCGGCCGAGTGCCCCGCCGCCTGCCTTGGCGGCGATGGCGCCCTTGCCCCGCTCGTAGATCCACCAGCCGGCGAAGAGGCCCGCGGCGGCGACGACGATGGAGGCGAGGACCAGCAGCCACTCCACCCACAGGGGCGGGTGGAGCGTAGGCACCTGCGCGAGCGCGGGCGCCAGCCAGCCCTTGAACCAGTTGGGGAAGGCGAACGACGGCAGCCCGAGGAAGCCGGCCAGGGCGGCGAACGCCGCCAGCAGCACGAGCGGCACCGTCATCAGCGACGACGACTCGTGCACCTTGGCCGCCGCGTCCTTCGTCAGGCGCGAGGGCCCGGCGAACACCCGGTGGTACCAGCGGAACATGTAGAAGGCGGTCAGGCCCGCCGTGGCCAGCAGCAGGACGAAGAGCACCCGGCTGCCGTAGTCCTCGACCAGCGTCGAGTTCCAGGTGCCGCCGAGGATCGCCTCCTTGCTGAAGAAGCCCGACAGCAGCGGCACGCCCGAGATCGCCAGGGTGCCGATCAGCGCGGTGGTGCCGGTCAGTTTCATGCGGCGGCCGAGGCCACCCATGCGGCGCACGTCTTGCTCGCCGTGCAGCGCGTGGATGACGGAGCCGGCGGCGAGGAAGAGCAGCGCCTTGAAGAACGCGTGGGTGAACACGTGGAAGACGGCGGCCGCGTAGGCGCCGACGCCGATGGCGACGAACATGAAGCCCAGCTGGCTGATCGTCGAGTAGGCCAGGATGCGCTTGATGTCGGTCTGCGCGAGCGCGGCGATGGCGGCGATCAGCGCCGTCAGGACGCCGACCCAGGCGACCACGGCGGAGGCGGCCGGCGCCTGGGCGTAGAGCGGGCTGAGGCGGGCGATGAGGTAGATGCCCGCGGTGACCATCGTCGCGGCGTGGATCAGGGCCGAGACCGGCGTCGGGCCGGCCATCGCGTCGGGCAGCCACACGTGAAGCGGGAACTGGGCGCTCTTGCCGGTGGCCGCGACCAGGTAGAGCAAACCGATCGTGGTGAGCACGCCGGCGCCGAAGGCGAACGTGCCGGCCTGGGCGTTGACCTCGGCGATCGTCAGGGTGCCGAAGGTGGCGGCCACCAGGAAGCTCGCGAGCACGAAGCCGGCGTCGCCGATGCGGTTGACGATGAAGGCCTTGCGGCCCGCGTCGGCGTTGGCCTTCTTGCGGAACCAGAAACCGATCAGCAGGTAGGAGCAGACGCCGACGCCCTCCCAGCCGACGAACAGCAGGACGAGCGAGTCGGCGAGCACCAGGACGAGCATCGAGGCGACGAAGAGGTTGAGCAGCGCGAAGTAGCGGGCGTTGTCCTCGTCGTCGCGCATGTAGTCGACCGAGTAGACGTGGATGAGCAGGCCGACGCCCGTGATGACCAGCAGGAAGGTGGTCGAGAGCGCGTCGACGACGACGCCGACCGACACGTCGAGGCCGGCGACCGGCAGGAACGACCAGAGGGTGAGCGCGACGCCCGCGTCGCGCCCGATCAGGCCGACGAAGGCGATCGCCGACACCGCGAAGGCGGCGGCCACGGCGACACCGGCGACGATGCCGGGCAGCGGCTCGGGCCAGCGGCGGCCGAAGAGGCCGTTGGCGAGCGCCCCGGCGAGGGCGAAGAGCGGGGCCAGCGTGGCCCAGGCGACCGGATCGGACCAGGTCCCGTTCACAACCGCACCTCCGCCAGCGCGTCGACGTCGGTGCTGGAGCGATCACGGAAGATGGCGATCAGGATCGCCAGGCCGACGGCCACCTCGGCCGCCGCCACCGCCAACACGATGAAGACGACCGTCTGCCCGGTCAGGCCCGCCAGGGCGTCGAAGCCGGCCCAGTGGCGGGCGTACGCGACGATGGCCAGGTTGGCGGCGTTGAGCATCAGCTCGACGCTGAGGAACACCATGATCGCGCTGCGGCGGACGAGCACGCCCATCGCACCGATCGCGAAAAGGACGCCCGAGAGGGCGACGTAGGCTTCGGTGGGCACGTTCATCGGCGGCCTCCCGAGGCCAGCGCGCGGGCCTTCCCGTCGGCCGCGTCGCGCCCGGCAGGAAGGCCCGTGCCCTTGGGGGCCCCGTGGGCGGACTCGGCGCGGCGTTGGACCAGCGCCACGGCGCCGACGACCCCCGTCAGCAGCAGCACGCCCACCAGGTGGAAGGCGAGCAACAGCTCGCCGAAGAGCGCGTCACCGATGCCGCCGGCCGACCCGCCCTGCAGGTGCAGCGACACGACCGCCGGGTCGGGCGCCGGCCGGCCGTCCCAGAAGGCGACGGCGGCGATGGCCGTCGCCGTGACGACGGCGGCGGCGTAGGCGGCCCAGCGCAGGCCGGGGAGCGAGCGCCGCGGCCCGGTGTCCTGCACGTTGAGCAGCATGAGCACGAAGAGGAACAGCACCATGATCGCGCCCGCGTAGACGATCACCTGCACGGCCGCGAGGAAGTGCGCCTCGAGCGTGACGTAGGTGACCGCCAGCGTGAGCAGCGTCCCGACGAGCGACAGGGCGGCGTGGACGGGCTGCTTGAGCAGGACCACGCCCAGGGCGCCCACGACCATGACGACGGCGAGGACGACGAAGGTGGCCATCAGTAATCCACGCCTTCGAGCTCGGGCCGCGGCGGGGCCGTGAAGCCCAGCTCGACGTCCTTGCCCTTGGCGGCGGCCTCGCGCCGCTGCCACTTGGCGCCCTTGACGCCCACCAGCATGTCCTCCTTGCCGTACACGAAGTCCTGGTAACGGAAGTCGGCCAGCTCGAACTCGTGGCCCAAGACGACCGCCCCCGTGGGGCAGGCCTCCTCGCACAAGCCGCAGAAGATGCAGCGCAGCATGTTGATCTCGTAGATGGAGGCGTAGCGCTCGCCCGCCGAGGTGGGGTTGGCCGGGTCGTTCTCGGCCGCCTCGACGTAGATGGCGTACGCCGGGCAGGCGGCCGCGCACAGGCTGCAGCCGATGCACTTCTCCAGCCCCGTGTCCGGGTGGCGCAACAGGTGATGCCGCCCCCGGAAGCGGGCCTGGACGGGCGCCTTCTGCTCCGGGTACTGGACGGTCATCGGCTTCTTGAACAGGTGGCCGAGGGTCACGCCCATCCCCTTGGCGATGTCGAGAACGCTCATCGTTCGCCTCCCTCGGTCGCGGTCCGGTCGGTGGGGGACCGGGCCGCACGGCCGGGTCCGCCGGGGCGCGCATCGCGGTCACAGCACAAACGCGATCACCGCCCCCGTCAGCAGGGCGGCGCCGAGCGCCACCTCGAAGAGGTAGATCCAGCCGAAGCGCATGAGCTGGTCGTAGCGCAGTCGCGGCAGCGTGGCGCGCAACCAGATGAACAGGAACATGAAGATCGCCATCTTGGCGACGAGCCACACGATCGGCCAGTCGGCGCTGCCGGGGATGAGCGCGTTCATGAAGCCGGGTCCCTTGTAGCCGCCGAGGAACAGCGTGCTCATGAAGGCCGCGGCGGTGAACATGTTGACGTACTCGGCCATCTGGAAGAGCGCCCACTTGATGCTCGAGTACTCGGTCAGGTAGCCGGCGACGATCTCCTGCTCGGCCTCCGGGAGGTCGAACGGCGTCCGGTTGACCTCGGCGATCCCGCTGATCACGAAGGTGACGAAGGCGACCGCCAATCCGGGCCACAGCCAGGGGCTGACCGACCACACGCCGATCTCCACGATCTCGCGCAGGTTGAGGGTGCCGGCGATCATGATGATCGTCAGCACCGACAGGCCGAGGCCCAGCTCGTAGCTGATGATCTGCGCGGCGGAGCGCAGCGAACCGAGCAGCGCGTACTTGCTGTTCGCCGCCCAGCCGCCGAGGAAGATCCCGTAGACGCCCATCGAGGTGGCCGCGAGGACGTACAGCAGACCGATGTCGAGGTCGACCACCCACGGGTCGAAGCCGAAGAGGCTGCCGGCCGGTCCGCCGGGGATGGCGCCGAACGCCGCTAGCGCGAAGGTGATCGAGATCGCGGGGGCGAGGACGAAGACGAACTTGTCGGCCCGCGCCGGCAGGATGTCCTGCTTGAAGATCGACTTGAGGGCGTCGGCGATCGGTTGCAGCAGGCCGAACGGCCCGGTGCGGTTGGGGCCGATGCGGTGCTGCATGCGACCGAGGATCCGCCGCTCGATCAGCGTCATGTAGGCGAACGCCCCGAGCAACGCGACCGCCAGCAGCAGCGCCTTGAGGAACACGGTCAGCAACGACTCAGCCATCAGGCCACCTCGAGCGCTCGTCGCTCCAGCGCGATCTGCTTGAGGTCGATCGGCACCAGGCCGACCGGCTCGTCGGGGGTCGCCGGCACCGTGGCCAGGCCGGCGGGGACCGCCTCGCTCGGGCGCACGACCAGCCGGCGCGGCACGCCGGCGACCGGCACGGTGACCTCGTCACCCGACCGCAGCTTCAGCGCCGCGGCGTCGTCCGGGTGCAGCCCGAGCGCCAGCCCGCCGGTGGCCGCCCGCAGGTGCGGGTTGCGGTCGAGCACCTCGGCCCGCACCATCGTCGGCACCCGCAGTGCGCCGCCGTGCGCGGGGGCCTCGTGGACCGCGACCGCCACCCGCGCGGGACCGCGCTTGGCGGGCGCCCAGCCCCCGTGTTCGGGGAGGGCGTCGAGGTCGACGCCGAGGCCCTTCTTGAGCCAGCGCCGCGCGCTCTTCACGCTGCGCCCCTCGAGCCGCTGGCCAGCGGCCTCGCCGAAGGCCTTCACGAACCCGGTCAGGTCGCGCGACTCGCCGGCGTCGACCGGAGCGGCGCGCACCGGGAGCATGCGCCCCTCGAGGTTGACCACGGTGCCGTCCTTCTCGTAGCCGATCGCCGCCGGCAGCACCACGTCGGCGAGCTTCGCGGTCGCGGTCAGGAACGAGGCGTGCACCACCAGTAGCTCGAGCTTGTCGAGGCGCTCGGCCACCGCGGGATCGATCGCGGGGTCGAGCTGCGACAGGATCAGCGCCTTGGCGCCGGTCAGCATGCCGCCGTAGGCGTAGCGCGCGTGGCTCGGCGCGACGCCCACGAGCTCGAGGCCGTAGCTGTTCGCCATCGGGCCGAGCAGCATCGGCTTGGCGCCCACCGCGCGGCAGAAGTGCAACGCGGCCTCGGTCGCCTGCAGGCTCGCGAGCACCCAACCACCGAGCACGACCACCGCGGTCTCGGCCTTGCGCAGGCCGTCGACGGCCGCCGTGGCGGCCTCGAGCGGCATGCCCAGGTCGCCGTCGGCGGGCGTCTCGCCCTCGGCGAGCGCCGTCAGCGCGTGGAAGAAGGCGCGCTCGCCGCCGGCCGGGTACTGCGCCGCCCGGCCCGCATGGCGCATGAGGTCGACGCGCAGTGGCGCCGCGACGGTCAGGATCTCGGCGTGCCGCGGCGCGCGCTCCTTGAGGCGCAGGTCCGCGATCGGCGCGCCGTGATCGAAGAGCGACGGCGGCGTCACCCCGCGCAGCGCGTCCTTGATGCGCAGGTCGACGATCGGCACCTCCTCGGTGACGTCGCCCACGACGAGGATCGCGCCGGCGACCGCCAGCTCCTCGAGTCGTGCCTGACCGCCCGCGGCGATGACGCCACCCGCGGGCCGCGGGGCGTGGTCGAGCTGGCCGGTGCCGATGTGATCCGCCAGCGCGCGCGCGGCGACGCCCTCCTCGAGGGTCGCGTCGGCGCGGATGGCGATGCCGACGTCCCTACCGTTCACCTCGGTGAGGCGCGCGGCGACGTAGTCCATCGCGTCGGCCCAGTCGGTCTCGACGAGCCGGCCGTCGTGCCGGACCAGCGGCCGGCGCACCCGGTCGGGGGCGTCCGCGTACTCGTGACCGAAGCGGGTGCCGTCGTCGATCCAGGTCTTGTTGATCTCCGGGTGGTGGCCGGCCTTGATGCGCTCGATCCGGCCCGTGCGGCCGTCGACGACGATCGCGCTGCCGGACGCGTCGTCGAGGCTCGTCGTCTCGGTGTGGTGGTACTCCCAGTTGCGGCCGCGGAAGCGGCTGGTGGCGTCGAGCAGGGCGCCCACGGGGCAGATGTCGGTGATGTTGCCGGTGAAGTTGCTCGGCAGGCCCTCCTCGAGGGTGCCGATGTAGGTGTGCCCGCCGCGTTCGATGAAGTCGAGCACCTCGTCGCCGGGCACCTCCTCGAAGTAACGCACGCAGCGCTTGCAGTGGATGCAGCGCTCGCGGTCGAGCGTGATCAGGTCGGAGAGCGCGTGGTGCTTCTCCTGGTGCCGCTTGTCGAACACGAAGCGCGACACGCCCTCGCCGTACTCGTAGGCGCGGTCCTGCAGCTCGCAGGCTCCGCCCTTGTCGCACACGGGGCAGTCGAGCGGGTGGTTGATCAGCGTGAACTCGACCATCCCGTTCTGCGCCGCCTTGACGGGCTCGGAGCGGGTGTCGACGACCATCCCGTCCATGACGGCGGTCGTGCAGGTCGCCATGAGGTTGGGGAACCAGAAGATCTTCGGCTCGCCGGTCTCCTCGTCGAGGATCCAGCTGCCGTCGCGGTCCTTGCGCGGCGCGCCCACCTTGGCCAGGCACATGCGGCAGGCGCCGATCGGCGACATGTACGGCTGCGAGCAGAAGTAGGGGACGTCGGAGCCGGCCGCGAACACCGCGTCGATCGCGCTGGTGCCGGGCGGCAGGTCGAGGGTGACGCCGTCGACGACGACCTTCATTCCGCCCACCTCGAGACCGTCGGGTACTTGGGCGCGCCGTGGTCGACCAGGTGCTCGTACTCGTTCCGGAAGTGCTGGAACGAGGCCGCCACCGGCATGGCGCAGGCGTCGGCGAGCGGGCAGAAGGCGGTCCCGCGCAGGTTGCGCACCATCTCCTCCATCAGGGTGAGGTCGTCGCGCGTACCGAGCCCGGCGAGCAGCTTCTGGTACATCTTCGGCAGCCAGGTGGCGACGCCCTCGCGGCACGGCGTGCACTTGCCGCAGGACTCGTGGGCATAGAAGCGCACGACGTTGGCCATCGCGTCGACCATGCACTGCGATTCGGGGATGACGATGACCCCGCCGGTGCCGAGCATGCTGCCGACCCTGGCCATGGTGCCGTAGTCCATCGGCAGGTCGAGCGTCTCGTCGGACCAGGGCAGCAAGGGGGTGCTGGAGCCACCGGGGATGAGGGCCTTGGCGGGCTCGGTCGGCCCGCCGCCGAGGTCGTAGATGAGCTCGCGGAAGGTCGCGCCCATCGGCATCTCGTAGACGCCGGGCCGCGCGACGGGACCGCTGAGCTGGTAGAGCTTGGTGCCCTTGCTGTCGTCGGTGCCCATCGACGCGTACCACGCGCCGCCGCGCTCGACGATGTGCACCACGCTGCAGAAGCTCTCGACGTTGTTGATCGTCGTCGGCAGGCCGTAGACGCCGGCCTGGGCCGGGAAGGGCGGCTTGAGGCGCGGGTTCGCGCGCAGCCCCTCGAACGAGTTCATCAGGGCCGTTTCCTCGCCGCAGATGTAGGCCCCGGCCCCGCGGTGGAGGATGATGTCGAAGTCGAAGCCCGGGCTCGCCGGCGTGGCCTCGTCTCCCTCCCCGTCCGGCTCCGTGGCGAAGACGCCGCGGCCGAGCAGGCCCGCGGCGCGGGCCTCGGCGATCGCGTCGCGCATCCGCTCGTAGGCCACGTAGTACTCGCCACGCACGTACAGGACGCCGATCGTGGCCTGGATCGCCCAGCCGGCGATCAGCATCCCCTCGATCAGCTGGTGCGGGTCGTCCTCCATGAGGTAGCGGTCCTTGAAGCTGCCCGGCTCGGACTCGTCGGCGTTGCACACGATGAAGCGCTGGCGCCCGTCGATCGGGGGCATGAAGGACCACTTGAGCCCGGCGGGGAAGCCGGCGCCGCCGCGGCCGCGCAGACCCGAGGCCTTGACCTCGTCGATCACCTGCGTCGGCGTCATCTCCGTCAGGGCCTTCTCGGCGGCCCGGTAGCCGCCCCGGGCGCGGTAGTGCTCGAGCGTGTGCGCCCCGTCGACGCCGACGTGGCGGTAGAGGGTGATCTCGTACCGCGGGTCGAAGCGGCTGGTGATCGCCGCGGGCTTGTCTGCGACCGTGCTCACGCGACGCCTCCTTCCTCGTCCGACGTGCCGTCAGGTGCGTCGACCGACGTGCCGTCAGGTGCGTCGACCGACGTGCCGTCAGGTGCGTCGACCCGCTCGGCCTTGTCGGCCGACACGTTGTCGCCGCCGCGCTCGCGCGTCGGCACCGGCTCGCGGCCGGCGCGCATCTCGGCGAACAGCTCGGCGAGGCGCGTGCGGGTGACGCGCTCGTGGTAGGTGTCGTTGACCTGCAGCACCGGCCCGGTGCCGCACGAGCCGAGGCACTCGACGTTCTGCAGCGAGAACGTGCCCTCGGCGTCGGTCTCGCCGGAGACCAGCCCGGTCTCCTCCACCAGGGCGCGGTAGAGCTCGTCGCCGCCCGCGAGCTTGCACGACAGCGTGCGGCACACCTGCAGGTGGAAGCGGCCGACGGGGTGCTCGTGGAACGTGCTGTAGAAGCTCATCACGCCCTTGGCCTCGGTCACGGTGACCCCGACGATCTCGGCGATCTCGTGCAGCCGCGCCTCGCCGATGTGGCGTTCCGCGCGCTGCACCTCCCACATCAGGGGCATGAGGGCGGAGCGCCGCCCGTTCGGCGGGTAGCGGTCGAGGATCTCTTGCAGCAGCTCGGGCTTGTCCTCGAAGAACGGCTTGAGGGTGGGCAGATCCATCGCGTGGCTCACTTGTCGACGTCCCCCATCACGGGGTCGATGCTGGCGATGTTGACGACCATGTCGGCGAACAGCCCGCCGATGCAGGCCGCCTCCAGCGACTGCAGGTTCACCAGGCTCGGCACGCGGATCTTGACGCGGTACGGCATCGAGCCGCCGTCGCTCACCAGGTGGTAGCCGAGCTCGCCGCGGGCCGATTCGGTGGCGACGTACGACTCCGCGCGCGGCGGGTGGAATCCCTCGGTCACCAGCTTGAAGTGGAAGATCACGGCCTCCATCGAGGTCTCGAGCTCGCTCCGGGGCGGCAGGCTGATGCGCCGGTCCGGGTCCTTGATCGGGCCCGGCTCGAGACGATCGAGCGCCTGGCGGCAGATCTTCGCGCTTTGCTCGAACTCGGCGAAGCGCACCATGATGCGCGCGTTGGCGTCGCCCGCCGTGCTGGTGGGGACGTCGAAGTCGTAGTCCTCGTAGCCGGAGTACGGCGCCGCCTTGCGCTGATCGAGCGCGATACCGGAGGCCCGCAGCGACGGCCCGGTCAGCCCGTTGGCGATGGCGGTCTCGGGTGGGATCACGCCGATGCCCTTGGTCCGGTTGACGAAGATGTCGTTCTTGGCGAACATGTCGGCGTACTGCTCGACCATCTTCGGGAAGTCGTCCAGGAAGGCACGGGTCTTCTCCACGAAGCCCTCGGGCAGGTCGTAGGAGAGGCCGCCGACGCGGAAGTAGCCGTAGTTCATGCGCACGCCGGTGACCATCTCGAACAGCTGCTGGATCCGCTCGCGCTCGCGCATCGTGTAGAAGAACAGCGTCAGCGCCCCCATGTCGAGGATGCCGGTGCCGAGGAACAGCAGGTGGCTGGCCATGCGGTTGAGCTCGGTCAGCAGCACCCGCACGCGCTGGGCGCGCTCGGGGACCTTCGCGTCCACCAGCTGCTCGGCCGACAGCACGTAGGCGAGGTCGTGACCGAACGAGTGGGCGTAGTCCATGCGGTTGGAGTACGTCACCACCTGCTGGTAGGTGCGGTTCTCCATCGTCTTCTCGAAGCCGGTGTGGAGGTAGCCGATCTGCGGCGTGAGCCTCACGATGCGCTCGCCGTCCAGGTCGACGACCAGGCGCAGCACGCCGTGGGTGCTGGGGTGCTGCGGGCCCACGTTGATGCGCATGAGCTTGGTCTCGAACTCGCCGGTCTCCTCGTGCGCGAGCGCGCCGCGCCCGAGCTCCTGTACGGCGGTGCGACCGCGGTCGAGCTTCATGCGTCACCGCCCTTGCCGTCGGCCTCGGGGGCCGCGGAGACCACGCCCTTGCGCGCGCCGCCGACCCAGCCCGTGCGACCCTCGCTGGTGCCGATCATGCCGGCACGGAAGGTGGCCGGATCGAGGAAGCGCCCGTCGTTGAACAGCGTCGGCGACTCGCCGAGCGGGAAGTCCTTGCGCAGCGGGTGTCCCTCGAGGTCCTCGGGCGTGACGAGCTTGCGCAGGTCCGGATGACCGTCGAAGGCGACGCCGAAGAGGTCGTAGACCTCGCGCTCCATGAACGCCGCGGCGGGCCACACGTCGGTGACGGTCGGCAACGCGTCGCCGTCGTCGAGGTGAACGCGCAGCGAGCAGCGCTCGTTGGCGGCGACCGAGTGCACGTGGTAGCTCACCGAGAAGCGCGGGCCAGGGTGCCCCGGGTAGGCGAGCCAGTCGATGGCGAACACGTCGAGCAGGAGGTCGAAACCGTGCTCGCGGGCGGTGGCGGCGGCCTGGTGGATGGCCGCGCGCGGCACCACGAGGATCGCGCCCGACAACTGGTCGGCCCGCTCCGCGCCCAGCTGCGCGAGCGCCTCGGTCAGCGCGGCGACCTTGTCGCCGGCCCGGTCGGCGGGCCCGGCGCTCATCGCGCCCACCCCTCGACCATCGGCAGCTCGATGCCGGCCTCGTCGAACGTCTCGCCCCGCACCTTCTTCTGCAGCTGCAGGACCGCGTAGACCAACGCCTCGGGCCGCGGCGGGCAGCCGGGGACGTACACGTCGACGGGGACGACCGAGTCGACGTTCTGGACGATGGCGTAGTTGTTGAACATCCCGCCCGACGAGGCGCAGGCCCCCATCGAGATCACCCACTTGGGGTTGGGCATCTGCTCGTAGACGCGCCGCATCACCGGCGCCATCTTCTTCGACAGGCGCCCGGCGACGATCATGACGTCGGCCTGCCGGGGGCTGGCGCGGAAGACCTCCGAGCCCATCCGCGCCATGTCGTGGTGCGCGTTGGTGGACTGCATCATCTCGATGGCGCAGCACGCGAGCCCGAAGGTCGCGGGCCACAGGCTGTTGGAGCGCCCCCAGGCGACCAGCCGGCCCAGGGTGGAGAACAGGATGCCGTCCTTCTCCAGCTCCATGACGTCCTTCTCGAACACGTCGGTGAGGCCCACGTCAACTCACTTCCACCGGAGCACGCCCTTGCGCAGGACGTAGACGTAGGCGACGCCGAGGATGGCCACGAACAGGATCGCCTGGACGAAGAGGAACTGCGGCGCCATGCCGAAGCGCACCGCCAACGGGAAGAAGAACGCGGTCTCGATGTCGAACACGATGAACAGCATCGCGACCAGGTAGAAGTGCACCGGGAACCGCTCGCGCGCGGTGCCCGTGGCCGGGATGCCGGACTCGTACGCCTCGAGCAGGTCGTCCGTGGTGCGCTTCGGGCCCAACAGAGCGCCCACCACGAGCGCCGCCGCAGCGATGAATCCGGCCGCGAGGAACATCATGAGCAGGTTCTCGTACAAAGTGGTCGTCCTCTCTCCCCCGGTCGGGGCCGTGCGGCGCGGGCCCGTGGTGTTGGCATCGTGCCACGGGCGGCGGGACGCGAGCGGGCCGTCTCGGGGCTCGGCCGAACGCGGTCGGCCGGGTACTCGCGACGGGCACGGGGCCATGAACCACGACCGCTCGTGCCGTGATTCACGACCCAGACACGCCCACGAGTCTACCAAGGGCCATGGGCGCCAACAAGGCGAGCGGTCCCTCGCGGGTGCACGCCAAGGCGTCTCGCCGACGGTTGACGCCGGTCGTTCCCGGCGCGTATGCTCCGTGGCGCTGTCGGGTCGTTAGCTCAGTTGGCAGAGCAGCTGACTTTTAATCAGCGGGTCGTAGGTTCGAGCCCTACACGACCCACCAACGAGGCCCCTTCGACTAGCGGTTAGGTCACTACCCTTTCAAGGTAGCGGCACGAGTTCGAATCTCGTAGGGGTCACCACGATCGGCGGGGCGAAAGCCCCGCCGTTTCGTATGGCGAGGCGCGCGGCGGGCGGTCCGAGCCGCGACGAAGCGCACCCGATGCGCCCCCCAACCGCCAGCCACGAGCCCGGCGATCCATGACCGCAACCGCTTAGGCGACGAACGCATCCGTGGTATCCTCTCTGGCAAGGGGAGGTGAAGCGCGACGCGGCAGGACGACCGGGCCAGCGGGCGCCGTGGCCGGGTTGGTTCTCGTGCCTTCACGGGAGTCACGATGAGCCCGATCGCGACCATCGCGACCGCTTCCCGCGAGCCTGCGCGGCCGAGACACGTCGGCAGGCGCGCGAGCGGTTCTTCACCCCACCCACCACCCCCACGCAAGAGGGCGACGTGGTCGCCAACGCCCGCAACCCCGAAACGGTTTCATGACAACGGACCGTAGGCCCTCGGCCTCGGTCCGAACGCTCGGCGGGTCGGTCACGACCCGGTGGCGCATGAAGGGAAGCGATCATGCACGAGAAGCTTCGCAAGGTCGTGGCGTTCGTCCTCGTCCAATCGGTCCTGGCCGTCGGCGGAGCCCAGGAGACCCCGGCGGCACAGCAGGTGGTGGAGCGCTTCGCGGAGGCGCTGTCGGCGGGGGACACCGCGACCGTCTTCGGCCTCTTGGCCGGTAGCGCCACCTGGACCGAGCACGACCTGTACTGGCGTACGTTCAGTGGCAGGGACCTGCAGATCCGGGCGTACGAGTTGATCCGGGCCGGCGTCCGGCTCGAGACCGAGGTGATCGCCGTCGTGGGCGACGACCAGATGGTGATCGCCCACGAGCGCATGTGGGGCGACTTCGTGCCGGAAGGCATGGCGCCGCTGCGTTCGACCACCGTCTACGTGGTCGAGTCCGGCTGGCTGATGGGCGTCACCCGCGTGCTGTCGGCCGAGCAGCGGGACGCGCTCACGCTCGCCGCCGTCGTCGGCAGCACGTGGGAGGACCGCCTAAGCCCAGGCACCCTCCACCGCTTCGAGTTCGACGGCAGCTACCGCAACTTCGAGACCATGGACGACCTGCGCTCGGGTCGCCACGTCTTCAGCGGCACCTACCAGTTCGAGCGAGGGGTGCTCACGTTGGTCGCCGATCCGGGCTTGGGGGTGTGCCGCCCGGACGAGCGCTTCGTGATGCGCGGCCGCATGCTCGATCAGGACACGTGGCTCGGCGTCCTGGTGCGCGACGAGACCGACTGTGCCTTCTACCTCGACCTCCTCACGGAGCCGTACACGACCTTCCGGCTCGCGGACGATTGACCCCTCGCCTGGCTGGTCACGCGGCGTCGCGTGGCCGGCCAGGCGACGTCGAGAGCGCCACGGCGGCCGCGCGGCGGTCGTGGCGCTTCCCCGTGCACGGCCGCCGCCGGGCACCCGACGGCCGCCAGTTCTCCCGAGCGACGCGTCGACCGCCGCGAACCGGTGCCGGAACTCCGTGCGCGTGGCAAGATGGGTGCTCGCCGGGGCTCACCGCCCCCGAACGGGGGCGCGCCGCGACGCCACGGGCGGTTAGCTCAGCCGGTAGAGCACCTCCTTTACACGGAGGGGGTCGGGGGTTCGAGCCCCTCACCGCCCACCACGCCTCGCAGCCGGCGCCCCGGGACGACGGCCCAACCGTTCTCGGCCGCGGCCCGGGCGCGACCGCCTGCCACGGGCCCGCCGTCGTACGCTCCCGGCGTGGACCCCGATGCCGCCCGCGCACTCGCACGCGACCTCATGGACCGCCACGGCCTCGACGCCTGGAACTTCCGCTTCGACCACGCGCGGCGGCGGCTCGGCTGCTGCCGCTACGACAGCCGCACGATCACGCTCTCCCGCCACCTCGTGAAGCTCAACCCCGTGGAGGTCGTCCGCGACACGATCCTGCACGAGATCGCCCACGCCCAGACCCCGGGCGCGAAGCACGGCCCCGCCTGGCGGGCGCGCGCGGCCGCCCTCGGGGCGGCGCCTCGGGCGTGCGCGTCGGCCGACGCGGTGACGCTGCCCCCCGCGCCGTACGCCCTCGTGTGCGACGCCTGCGGCGCCCGCATCGCCCGCTACCGGCGCCCGCGCCGGCGCTACGTCTGCCGCCGCTGCTGGCAACGGCACGTCGCGGGTCGCGGACCGCGCCCCGAGCCGCTGCGGGTGGTCCGAGCTCACGAACCACGCCGGACGGTCTCCGGCACCCCGTAGGCGAAGGTGAGCGCTGCGCCGGCGCCCACCGCGGCGACGGCCACCGTCGCGAACGCGAGCCCCCACGCGTCGGCCAATGCACCCACCAGCACGGGCCCGCCCATCGCACCGCCGTCGCCCACCAGGCGCCAGGCGCCGAGGAACTCCCCGACCGCGTCCTGCGGGGCCAGGTCGGCGCCGACGGTCATCATCGTGCCCGCGCCCAGGCCGTTGCCCACCCCGATGAGCGACGCGGCCGCGGCCAGGCCGGCGAACCCCGCGGTCACGGGCACCAGGGCCATCCCGACGGCCTGCAGGGCGAAGCTCGGCACGATCGCGTGCTTGCGCCCGAAGCGGTCCATCACCCAGCCGGCGAGCGGGAACAGGACGACGTCGAACGCCGCCGCCAGCGACACGACCCAACCGACCTGCTCCACGTCGAGCCCGAGCACCGTCGACGCGTAGAGGGGGATGACGATCCTCCGCCCCGCCCGGATCGCCTGCGCCATGAGGACCCCGGCGGCAGCCGCGCCGAGGCGCCGCCCGCCGAGCGCCCACACGCTGGCCCACGGTGACGCGGCCTCGCGGTCCGCCTCGCGGTCGGCTTCCGGGGCCGCGGCGACGAGCACGGGCACGCGCGCACGCGCACGCGCGACCCGGCGACCCGCCGGTGGCGCAGACTCGAGGTACCGCCAGCAGTACGCGAGCGTCAGCCCGGCGACCGACGCGTACAGCAGGAAGGGGGCCGAGAAGCCGAAGACCGCGGCGACCACCCCGCCGACGGCGGGACCGGCCAGACTGCCGATGCGCTGGGCGCCGCCGAACGCGGCGATCATGCGCCCTCGGCGGTGCAGCGGCACGGCGTCCGCCAGGAAGGCGTGGCGCGAGATGCCCCACAGGGCGGCCCCGAGGCCCGCGAGGACGCGGAGCAAGAAGACCGCGACCACGGCGTCCACGAAGGCCGCGCCGAGGGCCGCGACCCCGAGCAGCGCGATGCCGACCAGCATCGCCAGCTTGCGGTCGACGCGGCGCAACAGCGTGCCCGCGGGCAGGTCGCCGACCAGCATGCCGATCGCCTCGCCCGCCAGCACCAGGCCGACCCACCAGAACGGCACCCCCAACGAGGCGACGAACAGCGGCAGGACGGGCACGAGCAGCCCCTCGGCGAACGCCAGGGCCACGGTGGGGACGAACACCGAGCGCCACATCCCGCAGAGCCTACCGCCCGAAACTCGCCGCCCGACGGGTGTACCATCGCACGGAACGTGCCGCGACCGAGCCTCCCCCACGTGCCGCTCGCCGACCTGTTCGCCGGGGTCAGCGTGGCCCTGGTCGTGGTCCCGCAGGCGCTCGCCTACGCCCAACTCGCGGGCCTGCCGGCCGTCCACGGACTGATCGCCGCCGCGGTCGCGCCCCTGGCGGCCGCCGCCTTCGCCTCCAGCCCCGCGCTGCAGACGGGCCCCACGGCGATGTCCGCCGTGCTCGTGTTCGCCGTCCTCTCACCGCTGCTCGCGACGGGCACGGCCACCTACGCGGCCGCGGCCGCGCTCCTGGCCCTGATGGTCGGCGTCGTGCGCATCGTGCTCGGCGCGTGGCGGGTCGGCGGCCTGGCCTACGCGATGTCCGGTCCCGTGCTGCGCGGCTTCACGCTAGGGGCCGGCGTCCTCATCGCCGCCTCGCAGGTGCCCGCCGCCCTAGGGTCGGGCAGCGGCGAGGGGCGCCTCCTGGTCGCGGCCGCTCGGGCCCTCTCACGCCCGGAGGACTGGTCGGTCGGCGCCATCGCCACGACCGTCCTCGCGTACCTGATCCTGCGCGCCGGCAGCCGGCTCGGGCCGCGCGTGCCCACCGTCCTGCTGCTCGCGGCCGTGGTCACCGCCGTGTCGGGCCTGTTCCCGGGGGCGCTGGGTCCCGTCGTCGGTGCGTTCCCGAGCGCCTGGCCGCGACTCGACCTCGCGCTGCCCTGGCACCTGCTGCCCGATCTCGCCATCGGTGCCGTCGTCATCGCGGTCGTCGGGTTCGCCGAACCCACGGCCATCGCGCGCCGCTACGGCCACAGCGGCACCCGCTGGGACCCGAGCAGGGAGCTGATCGGCCAGGGCCTGGCGAACCTGGCGACCGGCGTCACCGGCGGCATGCCCGTCGGCGCCTCGTTCTCGCGCTCGGCCCTGCACCACCGGCTCGGCGCGGTGACGCGCGCCGGCGCCGTGATCACCGGGTTGACGGTCCTGGCCCTGACGCCGGCCGCGGCGCTGCTCGCGGGGCTCCCGCGGGCGGTGCTGGCCGCGGTCGTCCTCAGCGCGATCACCGACCTCGTGCGCATCGGCCCGGTCGCCGACCTATGGCGCTTCGGGCGCATGCAGACCACGACCGCCTGGGCCACCGCCGCCCTGGTGCTGGTGTTCGAGCCGCGCGTCGACGTCGCCGTGCTCGTGGGCGTCGTCCTGTCGATGGTCCTCCACCTCGCCCGCGAGGGCCGCTTGCAGCTGGACACCGAGGTCGACGACAGCCAGGGACGGATCCGGGTCGACGGGAACCTGTGGTTCGCCAACGCCGCGCACCTCGAGGACGAGGTGCACGCGAGCTGGCACCGCCACCGCCAGGTGGAGCGCTGGGTGATCGACCTCACCCGCGTCCCGCACGTCGACGTCGACGCGGCGCTCGTCCTCGCGCGCCTGCGCGCCGAGGCGGCGGAGGTCGGGGTCACGCTGGAGATCACCGGCGGCGACCCGCGGACGAGCCAACGACTCGAGCGTTACGCGCAGCGGCCGCTGCGCGGGGCCTAGGGCCGAGGACCTAGGGCCTAGGGCCGATGGCCTAGCGTCTAGGTCCGAGGGCCTAGGGCCGGACGGCCGCCTGCTGCACGAGCCCCGGCAGCGTCCGCAGCCAGCGCGTCGCGAGCGGCCTCAGGCCCGCCTCCGTCTGCCACCGGCGCATGCTCGCGACGGTGTAGGTGCCGGCGTCGCTGGTGGCGCCGAAGTACAGGTCGAGCAGCGCCCCGAGACGCGCGCGGCGCGCCTCGCGCGCGTCCGACGGGCGCGCCAGGTCCTGGATCACGTACACGCCGCCCGGTCGCAGCGCGGTCGCGACGCGGCGGGCGAGCCTGCGGTTGGCCTCGTCGTCCAGGTGGTGGTTGAACTGCGAGGCGAAGACGACGTCGACGTCGCCCTCGCCCAGCGGTTCGAGCAGCGCGTCGCCGACGCGGTGCCGCAGCCGGTCGCCCATCCCCTCGCCGGCCAGGAGGTCGGCGGAGGCAGCCACCGCCGGCGCCAACTCGAGCACCTCGGCCGTCAGCCGCGGGTGCCGCCGGAGGATGGCGGCGGCGAAGCGGCCGTGCGCGCCGCCGATGTCGAGCATGCGCCGTGCGCCGCGGGGGACCGGCGTCCGGCGCGCGACCTCCGCCGCGGAGACGCCGGCGACCGCCCGCAGACCGCGCTGGTAGCGGACCCAGGCCGTAGGGGTCGGTGATCCGTCGGTCGCCGGAGCGGGCCGCGGCGAGCCGCCGGGCGGGTCCAACGGCTCGCGGCCCAGCAAGTCGTGCATGTCGATGGCGCGCCCACCCCGGACGTAGGCCTCGTACCCCTCGACGAAGCGCCACTCGTCGAAGCCGAAGAGCACCTTGTCGAGCACCTCGTCGGGCGAGCCGCGGGTCAGCCAGCGGCGGCTGCCGCGCGTGAGGCCGACGCGATCGGCGGCGCGCCCGGGGCGGAGGTAGCCCATGCCGACGAGGGCGTGCAGCAGGCGGGCCGTCGGGGCGACCGAGGTGCCGCAGCGGCGAGCGACCTCGCCGGGCGTGCGGTCGGCATCGACGAGCGCCTCGAAGACACCCAACCGCACCGCCACCATCAGCGTCCGCGCGAAGGCGAACGCCAGGTGGGTGTCGACCAGCGGCGTCGGGATGCGGCCCAGGCGCAGCGCCAGCCATTCGATGGGCGTCTCCGGGACGGCACCCAGGCGCATCGCGTCAGAAGCGCTGCAGCATGTCGGCCAGCGCCTCCGGCGGCGGGCGCAGCCGGGCGTCGGGCATCGCTGCAAGGGTGCGCGCGCCCAGCCCGAGCGTCTCGGCGAGGCCGCGGCGCGACGGGTCGTAGTAGAGCAGCCCCGTCAGGAACTCGCCCGAGGCCTCCGCCCGCAGCAGCCGGTCGACGGCGGAGCGGCGGTCGGTCGGGTCGTAGTCCTCCTCCAGGTGCTGCAGTTGCAGGCGGGACCCGTCGTGCAGCGGCACCACCCGGACCTCGCCGGGCTCGGTCGGCTCGATGACGATCTCGTCCTGCTGCGGCACCCAGCCGATCTCCTGGATCGCCTGCTCGTGGTCGCGGCCGTAGGCGTAGCTCTTGCGGCTGCTGTCCTCGTTGTTGAACGCGACGCAGGGGCTGATGACGTCGATGAAGGCGGTGCCGCGGTGCGCCAGGGCCGCCTTGAGCAGTTCCCGCACCTGCTTGGCGTTGCCGGCGAAGGAGCGCGCCACGAAGCCGCAGCCGGCCCCGATCGCCTCCAGGCACAGGTCGACGGCGGGGAAGTCGTTCAGGCCCGCGTACTTCAGCTCCTGCCCCTCGTCGGCGGTGACCGAGAACTGGCCCTTGGTCAGGCCGTACACGCCGTTGTTCTCGACGAGGTAGACCATCCGGACGTTGCGGCGGACCATGTGCTTGAACTGGCCGAAACCGATCGAGCCGGTGTCGCCGTCGCCCGACACGCCGATGCCGCGCAGGTGGTGGTTGCCGAGCAGGGCGCCGGTGGCGACGGCGGGCATCCGGCCGTGGAGCGAGTTGAAGCCGTGCGACATGCCGAGGAAGTAGGCGGGCGACTTGCTCGAGCAGCCGATCCCGCTGAGCTTGAGGACCTCGTGCGGCCGCAGCGCCAGGTCGTAGGCGACCTGCTGGATCTGGTTGGCGATCGAGTTGTGCCCGCACCCCTTGCACAGCGTGCTGGGGCTGCCACCGTACTCGGTCTTGGTGAGGCCGATGGCGTTGGTGGCGCGGATGGCTTGGGAACGGTCCACGTCAGGCCTCCTCGGCGGCCAGGAACGGCTGCAGGCGATCGTCGATGAAGCCGGCGGTGAACGGCACCCCGTCGAGGTACGCGATGCTCCGCAGGCGTGGGGCGAGGTCGGGGCAGGCGGCCGCCAGGATGCCGAACAGCTGGGCGTCGTGGTTCATCTCCAGCACCACGGTGACGTCGTGCTCCTCGATGAACGCGCGCACGGCGTCGCTGGGAGGCAGGGCCTTGAGCCGCAGCGACGAGACCTGCTGCCCGCGCGCCGCCATGCGGTCGCGGGCCTCGGCCAGCGCGTAGCGGGTGGTGCCGAACGCGATCACCCCGACGCGCGCGCCCGGCCGCCGGTCGACGACGGGTGCCGGCACCGTCAGGCGGACGGTCTCGCGCTTGCGCGCGAGGCGCTCCATGTTCTCGACCCAGTCGTCCGACCGCTCGCTGTACACGGCCGCGGCGTTGTGGCCGGTGCCACGGGCGAAGTACGCGCCGCGCGGGTGCGGGTTGCCCGGCAGGGTGCGCCAGCCGATGCCGTCGCCGTCGAGGTCGGCGTAGCGCGCGAAGCCTCGCTCCTCGACGTCTTCGGCCGACAACACCTTGCCGCGGCGCAGCGGCCCCTCCGGGTAGGCGAAGCGCTCGCCCATCCAGGTGTTCATGCCCAGGTCGAGGTCGCTGAGGACGAACACCGGCGTCTGCAACTCGTCGGCCAGATCGAACGCCCGCCAGCCGAACTCGAAGCACTCCTCGATCGACGACGGCAGCAGGACCGGGTGCGCGGTGTCGCCGTGCCCCAGGGTGTAGGTGAACGCCAGGTCGCCCTGGCTCGTGCGCGTGGGCATGCCCGTGCTCGGCCCCACCCGCTGCACGTCCCAGATCACGGCCGGCACCTCGGCGTAGTAGGCCAACCCCGTGAACTCCGCCATCAGCGAGATGCCCGGTCCGCTCGTCGCCGTCAGCGCCCGGGCGCCGGCGAAGCCGGCCCCGATGACCATGCCGGCGGCCGCCAACTCGTCTTCGGCCTGCACGATGGCGTAGCTCCGCTCGCCATCGTGCGGCGGGCGCAGCTGCGGCAGGAAGTCTCGCAGGGCGTCGACGAAGGAGGTCGACGGCGTGATCGGGTACCACGCCACCACGCTGACCCCGCCGAAGACGCTGCCCAACGCCCCGGCCTCGTTGCCCGTCATGAGCAGCAGGTCGCGCGTGAGGTCCATCGGCACGACGCGGAAGGGGTCGCGCTTCTCGAGGTTCGCGACGGCCCAAGCGTGCGCCGCGCGGACGATCAGCATGTTCGGGTCGACCAGCTTGCGGCGCCCGCCGAACTGCACGCTCAGCGCATGCTCGACGACCTCGAGCGGGACGCCCAAGAGCCACGCCAACGCGCCGACGTAGGCCATGTTGCCGAGGTAGTCGCGCACCTTGCCCTTGGCGTCGCTGACCTCGAGGATCCGCTTGACCGGCACCGCGTAGACGGTGATGTCGTCGCGGGCGACCGACGGGTGCAGGTCGTCGCGCACGACGGCGGCGCCGCCCGCCGGGAGCGCGCGCAGGTCGGCGTCCACCGTCGCCGGGTTGAAGGCGACGAGGAGGTCGCTCTCCTTGCGACCGAGGTAACCGTCCTTGCTGACCCGGATGTGGAACCAGGTCGGCAGGCCCTGGATGTTCGACGGGAACACGTTCTTGCCGTTCACCGGCACGCCCATACGGAAGAACGACCGCATCAAGGTGAGGTTGGCGGTCTGCGAGCCGGTGCCGTTGGCGGTGGCGACCACCAGCGAGAAGTCGTTCACGTGGGGGTCGAACACGGGGGTTGGTGGCTCGGGCGGGACTTCCGTGGGCGCCAAAGTCATGATCCCCGATTCTGGCACGACGCCATCGGGAACGTGCGATCGGTGAACGCCGTCACGAGCCTGCGCCGGGCACACGCCCTCGCGGGCGCGCGACGCTGCGCCGGCCGTCAGCCACGGGGCGGTCTGCTCGGCGGCACCGGGCCCTCCACCGGCGGGCGCGTCCACCCGGGCGCGTCGATCCGCAAGCCGCAACGCTCGACGACCGCCTCGAAGCCGGCCAGCGTGGCCTCGTCCACCGCCGGTGCGGGGGCGCGAACGTGCTCCCCCGCGAAGATGCCGCGGCGCCGGAACACGTGCTTGCGCAGCGCCACGCCGATACCGGGCTGGAACTCGTAGCGGATGACGGGGAGCGCGCGATCGAACACGGCGGCGGCGCCCGCGCGGTCACCGGCGGCGAAGCGCGCGACGATCTCCAGCAGCACCTCCGGGAACGCCAGGCCGGTCATGACGCCGGCCGCGCCGGCCTCGAGCTCTTCGAAGAGCCACGCGCCACCCAGCCCGCCGAAGACCCCGATGCGCCCACCGGCGGCGGCGAGCACGCGCCGCTGCTTGCCGATGACCGGCGGGTCCTCGGCCTTGATGTAGGGCGCGACGCCGTCGCGTGCGAGGCGCCCGATGAGGTCGACGCCGAGGCTGATGCCGAAGGAGGCCGGGTAGTCGTGCAGCGCCATCGGCAGCGACGTGCTGGCGGCCACCTCGCGGTAGTGGCGCTCGAGGGCGGCGTCGGACTGCGGCGGGATCGGCGCCACGAAGATCGCGTCGGCGCCGAGGGCCTCCGCCTCCTGCGCCTGCTCGACGCAGGCCGCGGTCCCCAGCCCCCTGACCCCCACCCAGATGGTCAGCCGACCGGCGGATCGCTCGACGGCGGCGCGCAGCACCTCTCGGCGCTCCGCGGCCATGAGCTTGTGCGACTCACCCATGAACCCGAGCAACGCCATGCCTTGGACGCCCGTGGCGACCATGGCGTCGACCATGCGGCGCACGCTGTCGAGGTCGACGGAGCCGTCGTCGTGGAACGGCGTGGGCACGATCGGGTGAACGCCCCAGAACGCGTCGTGGTGTGGCATGCTCCAGGCTATCGCGGGACCACCACCCGCCACCGCCATTGGGCGACCGGGCCATGACGACGTCCGCTCCGACCGATCCGGGCGCGCGGACCGCGCGGACGGGTCGCGCCGCGCCGCACCACGGTCAGGCCTCGATGGTCAGGTCCACCTCTTCTGCGACCGCGTCGACCGTCGCGTGCTTGCCGCCGGCCTTGGCGTTCAGCGCGTCGAGGACGCGCGCCCGAACGTCAGCCTCCACCTGCGGCTCCGCCGCCA
>JAABTL010000020.1 GCA_011389865.1 Trueperaceae bacterium | reverse complement strand
AACGCGGCGTGGCACGACCGCAAGGGAGTGCCTGCGAGTCCGGCGCGTTCGAGTACGACGCCGCCGTCACCGAGTATGTCCTCGACGTGACCGTTGCGCCCGAGGGGTCCGGCACGGTGACCGGCGCGGGTTCGTACGCGTCCGGTGCCTCCGCCGAGTTGACCGCGGCGCCGGCCGCGCATTGGGTCTTCAGCCACTGGAGCGGCGACCTCGGCGGGGACGCCAACCCGGCGACGCTCACGATGGACGCGAACAAGACGGTCGTCGCGAACTTCACCCAGGTGCTCTACCCGGTGACGGAGAGCATCGTGGGCGACGGCGGCTCCGTGCAGCGCGTACCCGACGGGGTGGCGTACCCGTACGGGACGATCGTGACGGTGACGGCGGTGCCGACCGACGAATGGCACTTCGACCACTGGACCGGCGCCGTGACGGGCTCGTCCCTCTCGGGGTCCTTCGAGGTCATCGGAGCGATGGCCTACACCGCGCACTTCACCCAGTGGTACCCGTTGACAACCGCGATCGTCGGCGAAGGCGGCGTCGCCAGGAACCCGTCCGGCGAGTTCTTCGAGCCGGGTACCCCGGTGACGTTGACGGCGACGCCGATGCCGGGTTCGCGCTTCGATCATTGGAGTGGCGACTTGACCGGCTCGGCCAACCCGGAGACGGTGACCATGAACGCGGCCAAGACCGTCACGGCGACGTTCGTGCCGGACACCTACACCGTGACGACACGCGTCGAAGGCGCCGGTTCGGTTGATGGCGACGGGACGTATCCGGCGGGGGCCGAGGTGACGCTGACGCCGACCCCTGATGCCGGGTGGACCTTCGTGGGGTGGACCGGTGACGTCATCAGCACCGACGACCCGCTGGTCCTGATCCTGAAGGGTGACCTGGACATCGTCGCGACCTTCGCGCCGGTCATCACGTACACGGTCGACGTGACGATCGAGGGTGGCGGCAAGGTGGACCTCGATCCGGAGGCCGGACCCTACGAGGCGGGCTCGACCGTGAGCCTGACGCCTGTGGCCGATGCCGGGTGGCACTTCGATCATTGGAGCGGCGACCTGACCGAGGACGCCAACCCAGCGACGCTCACGATGGACGCGAACAAGGCCGTCACGGCGACGTTCGTGCAGGACACCGTCACGTACACCGTGACCACGCACGTCGACGGCGACGGTGAGGTGTTGGGCGGCGGGACGTACGCGGACGGTGCCACCGCGACCCTGACGGCCGTGGCAGACCCTGGGGCGCTCTTCGATCACTGGAGCGGCGACGCGGAAGGGTCGAACGCCACGATCGAGCTGACCGTGACCTCGAACCTCGACGTCACGGCCCACTTCGTGGCCACTGGCCACACCCTCGACGTGACCGCTCAAGGCGAGGGCTACGTGGTCGTGGAGCCGTCCCCCGGTCCATACGCCGACGGTACGGCCGTGACGCTGGAAGCGATCTCGGCGTCTGGCTGGTACTTCCAGGGCTGGACGGGAGCCATCACCAGCCCGGCCAACCCGGTCACCCTCGAGATGCACGACAGCATGGCGATCACGGCGAACTTCCTGCCCGAGGTCGGCCCGTTGGTGACGGTCGCGCTCGACGGCTTGGGCCACGTCACGAGCGTGCCCGAGGGCATCGACTGCGGAACCACGGGCGGCGTCTGCCGTGCGTCGTTCCCGAGGAACACCAAGCTGACGCTGACCGGCGTGGCCGATGACGGCGCCGCGTTCCTGCGTTGGACGGGGACGGTGCCGGGCATCGAGCCCGACCTCAACGTTCGTCTGCGCGAGGACGTGACCGTGACGGCCCACTTCGTCGCCCTGAACGGTGCGGAGGTCGCGATCGACCCGGTGGGCTCCTTCCGCGGCAACACGGCCGTCGTGACGGGTTCGCTGGTTTGCGAGTCCGACAGCTACGACCTTGACGTTTCCATCGTCCAGGTGGTGCCCGTCAAGAAGGGCGAGCCCGTGAGGGTCTCCGCCTCCGCCACGGTGATCGGCGCCGTGTGCGGCCAGCCCTGGATGGCCACGCTCGTCGCCGACACCGACCGCTTCACGCGCGGCGAGGCCGAGGTGACGGTGATCGTGGACGGCGACACCAGGACGAGAACCATCGAGCTTCGTTGACCGTCGCACGATGACATGCGGGGCCGGGTGCTCGCCAGCACCCGGCCCCATCATGTGCCGGTCCCCCCGTTACGCCTCGACCTCGTCCGCCATCTTCAGCAGCGCGTCCACGAAGACGTCGAAGTCCTCGAACGTCGAGCGGTGGTTGCCGATGGCGACCCGCAGGCAGTACTTCCCGTCGAGGGTCGTGTACGACGGCACCGCGACGCCGCTCTCGTGGACGCGCATGAGGAGCTCGCGGTTGAGTGCGTCGAGGCGCTCTTCGCTCCAGCCCTCGGGGTGGACGCGGAAGCAGACGATATCGAGGCCGACCGGCGCCATCAGCTCCAGGAGGGGCTCGCGCTCGACACGGGCCGCCAGGTGGTGGGCCTGGTCGACGTTGCGCTGCATCATCCGGCCGTACGCGTCCACGCCGCGGTCCATCCAAGACAGCCAAACCTTGAGCGCCTTGAAGTCGCGGGAGGTCTCGAGGCCGAAGTCGGTGAGCCACGTCGCGCCCCCCGCGAGGCCGCGCGGCGCGTGCGCCAGGTAGGCGGGCGACGTCTCGAAGGTGGCACGCTGCGCCGCCGCGTCGCGCACGAGCACCAGGCCCGCCTCGAAGGGCACGTGCATCCACTTGTGCAGGTCGAGGGCGATCGAGTCGGCCCGCTCGATGCCGCGCAGAAGGGGCGCCAGCGCGGGCGCGAGGCCGATCATCGCCCCGATGGCGCCGTCGACGTGGAAGCGCAGGCGCTCCTCGGCACACAGGTCGGCGATGGCGTCCAGGTCGTCGATCGCGCCCGTGTTGATGGTTCCGGCGTTGCCGATGACGAGGAAGGGCTTGCGGCCGGCCGCGCGGTCCTCGTGGACGGCCCGACGCAGGGCCGCGAGGTCGATGCGGTACGCGTCGTCGGTGGGGATGAGGCGCAGCGCGTGGGCCCCGAGGCCGAGGAGCTCCGCCGAGCGCTGGTGGCACGAGTGCACCTCCACCGACGCGTACGCCACGAGCGGCTCCGGGATGGCGGCGATGCCCTCCGCGCGGACGTCGACACCGGCGTGCACGTGACGCGCGACGGTCCAACCCACCAGGTTGGCCATCGACGCGCCGCCGACCATCAGCCCGCCGGCGTCCAGCGGGAAGCCGAGCAGCTCCGCGCACCAGCGCAGCACCTGCTGCTCCACGCGTACCGCGGCGTGGTTGCCTCCGCCGAGGTTGGGGTTCGATGCCGCGGCCAGGAACGCACCGAGCGCACCGACCATGGTGCCGTTACCGACGTACCAGCCCCAGAAGCGTGGGTGGTCGTTGCCCATCAGGTACGGCACGACCTGCGATCGGTACTGGCCGTAGGCGGCCTCCGCACCGACACCCGTGCGCGGCGCCGGGGTCTCGAAGCGTGGCGCCAGGTCCTCGGGCATGGGGCGCCACACCGGTCGCTCGGGCAGTCGGGCCAGGTCGTCGAAGGCGTCGTCCACCATCCGATGCGCCAGCGTTCGCAGGCCCTCGAGGTCGGTGGGGTCGAGGGTCTCGTGCGCGGCGGCAGTCTCGGCGGGGTCGATCATGATGGGCCTCCAGGGTTCGCGGGTGTCGTCGCTCGGACCCGGGCTGATGGTCGTTGCGGTCGTGGCCGGCAGTGTACGCAGGCGTGGCGTGCGGCGACGTGATGCGCGCGGATCACGCTCAGGCGCCTTCGCACGCCGCCGCGCACGGCCAGGCTTTCGGCACCGCGCGAGAGCGTACGGCCGCCTGCTACCCTGCTCCATGCAGCCCCACCCGCTCGATCCGCACCCCGAGGTCCGCCTCGTCCCGGTGTCGCCGCGCGTGACCGTGGCCTACGGGCCGGTCACCGGCGAGCGCTGGCAGGCCAACGCCACGATCGTGGTCGGCGACCGCGCCACGGCCGTCGTCGACGGGATGATGACGCCGGAGCAGACGGCCCCCGTGCGGGCCGAGGCGGAGCGCCTCGCCGGCGGCCGACCGGTGCGCTGGCTCCTTCTCACCCACGCCGACCCCGACCACGTGCTCGGCCGCGTCACCTTCCAGGGGGCCGCGGTCGTGGGCAGCGCGCGCTCGGCCGCCACCCTGCGCGACCCGGCGGTGCACGACGCCTACGCCGGCATGGCCGCGCGGCTCGGCGGGGACCCGGCGAGTTTCGCGATGCCCGAGGTCGACGTCGCGTTCGACGCGCGGGCGACCGTCGACCTGGGCGGCGTGACGCTGGAGGGCGTGTCGGTGGGGCCCGGGCACTCGGACTCCGACACGCTGTGGTGGTGCCCCGAGGAGCGGATCGCCTGGTCGGGCGACCAGGTGTTCCACGGCGCGTTCCCGCTCGTGCGCACGAACCTCGAGAACTGGTTCGCCGGGCTCGATCGGCTGGCCGCCTGGGGGCCGCGCGTCGTCGTGCCGGGGCACGGTCCACTGGCCGGCCCCGAGGTGCTCGACGACCAGCGCCGCCTGCTCGAGGCGCTGGCGACCGAGGTGGGCGACCTTCTTCGCGCCGGCGCCACCGTCGACGAGGCCGTGGCGCGCGTGCGCCTGGACGCCTACCGCGACCTGCCGATGGCCGGCGAGCGGCTCCCGCTGGCGGTGCGCGGCGCGGCAGTCGCGCTCGGGTACGGCGCGGAGACGGCATGACCCACCACGTCCTGGACGGCAGTGAGACCCACGCCTGGTTCGACCGCGACGACCCCGCCCGGCTCGAGATCGACCCGGGCGACACCGTGACCTTCGAGCTGCGCGAGCCGCTCGACGGCCAGATGACCCCCGTGACGAAGGTCGCAGACCTGCTCGCGATCGACGGTTCGCGCGCCCACTCGCTGCTCGGGCCGGTGGCGGTGCGCGGCGCCCAGGCGGGCGACACGCTCGAGGTCGAGATCCTGGAGTTCGCGCACCGCGGCTGGGGCTGGACCGGCTGGCTCCCCGGCATGGGGCTGCTGGCGGAGGACTTCCCGGAGCCGCACCTGCAGCACTGGCGCGTGGAGGGCCGTTCGTGCTTCTTCCGCGACAGCGACGCGGTCGAGGTCCCATTCGCGCCCTTCTGCGGGGTGATGGGCGTGGCGCCGGCCGAGGCCGGACGGCTCGACACCATGCCGCCGCGCCGCAACGGCGGGAACGTCGACGTGCGCCACCTGACGGCGGGCACCCGCGCCTTCTTCCCGGTGTTCGCGCCCGGCGCCAACTTCGCCACCGGCGACGGCCACGCCGCGCAGGGCGACGGCGAGGTGTGCGGCGCGGCGATCGAGGCGCCCCTCGCGGCGACCCTGCGCTTCCAGGTGCGCCGCGACCGCCCCGTGCCGGAGCTGCAGTTCGTCGTGCCCTCGCCGCTGACCACGGCGGACGCGCGCGGTTTCCATGCCACCACCGCGCACGGGACCGACCTCCTCGCGTGCGCGCGCGACGCGGTGCGGCGCATGATCGACCACCTCGAGGCGCACCACGGGCTCACGCGAGAGCAGGCGTACGTGCTGTGCAGCGCGGCCGCCGACCTCAAGATCAGCGAGGTCGTCAACCCGAGTTTCGTGGTGGCGTGCTACGTGCCGCTGGCGGTGCTGAAGCGCTGAGCTCGCGTCGGCGCGGTAACTTCGCCTTCACTCCGTCGACCCACCGCGCGAGCGACGCCACCTCCGAACGCCGCCGCTCGCGAATGGTCCGACGACGCCCCCGGGGGCCAGAGAGGATCCCATGAGCGACTGGAAGACGTACCTCGACCGTGAGCAGCCGCGCTTCGTCGAGGAGTTCCTCGACTTCTGCCGCATCCCCAGCATCTCGAGCCTCCCCGAGCACGCCGAGGAGGTGCGCCGCGCCGCGCGCTGGGTCGCCGACCGCGTCGCCGCCGCGGGCATGGAGCACGTCGAGATCCTGGAGACCGGCGGGCACCCGATGGTCACCGCGGACTACCTGCACGCGCCCGGCAAGCCGACCGTGCTGATCTACGGGCACTTCGACACGCAGCCGGTCGATCCACTCTCGCTGTGGGACGCGGAACCCTTCGACCCGCAGGTCCGCGAAGGACGGGTCTACGCGCGCGGCGCGTCCGACGACAAGGGCGGCATGTTCGCGCCGATCCTCGCGGTCGAGGCGCTGCTGGCGACCGAGGGGACGCTCCCCGTCAACGTCAAGTTCTTCTTCGAGGGGCAGGAGGAGATCGGCAGCCCGACGATGGGCCCGTTCGTGACGGCGAACCGCGAGCGCTTCGCCTGCGACATGGTGATCAGCGCCGACGGCGGGCAGTGGGCCGAGGACCAGCCATCGCTGGCGCTGGCGTTCAAGGGGCTCTGCGCCGTGCAGATCGACGTCGAGGGCGCCTACCGCGACCTCCACTCCGGCATGTACGGCGGCGTGGTCGCCAACCCGATCCACGCGCTGGCGCACATCCTCGCCAGCATGCGCGACGCCGACGGAAAGATCACGATCGACGGCTTCTACGACGACGTCCGCGACCTCACGGGCGACGACCGCGCGCGCATCGCCGCCGTCGACTTCGACGAGGCGCGCTACATGCGCGACCTGCAGGTCGACGCCCTCTACGGCGAGCCCGGCTACACCACCCTCGAGCGCGCCTGGGCGCGCCCGACCCTCGAGGTCAACGGCATCTGGGGTGGCTTCCAGGGCGACGGCGTCAAGACCGTGCTGCCGAACGAGGCGCACGCCAAGATCACCTGCCGCCTGGTGGCGAACCAGACGCCCGCGACCATCGCCGACGCGATCGAGGCGCACGTGCAGCGGGTCGCCCCGCCCGGGGTCCGCGTCGCGGTGGAGAAGCTCGCGAACTCGGCGATGCCGTACGAGATGCCCTTCGACCACCCCGGCAACGCCGCCGCGGCGGCGGTGCACCGCAAGCTCTACGGCAAGGAGCCGTACTTCGTCCGCGTCGGCGGCAGCATCCCGGTGGTGGGCATGTTCCAGGAGGCGCTCGGGGCCTACACCGTCGGCTTCGCCTTCGGTCTCGCCGACGAGAACATCCACGCGCCGAACGAGTTCTATCGCCTGTCGAGCCTGCGGCGCGGCCAGGAGGCGTACGCGCTGCTGCTGCACGAGCTCGCGACCCAGAGCTGACGAGACCCCGTTCGACCCGGAGGTGCCCCATGCCCGATCCCGCTCGTCCCGACCGCGTCCGCTGGGGGGTGCTCGGCGCCGCCCGCATCGCGCGCGAGAAGGTCATCCCCGCGATGCTCAAGGCCGAGAACGTCGAGGTGGTGGCGATCGCCTCGCGCAGCGAGGCCGTCGCGCGCGCCGCGGCCGACGCCCTGCGCGTACCGCGCGCGCACGGCAGCTACGAGGCGCTGCTCGCCGACCCAGGAGTCGACGCCGTCTACGTGCCGCTGCCGAACCACCTGCACGTCGACTGGTCGATTCGCGCGCTGCAGGCCGGCAAGCACGTGCTGTGCGAGAAGCCGCTCGGCATGGACGCCGCCGAAGTCCAGCGCCTCATGGAGGCGGCGGCGGCCCACCCGCGCTTCAAGGTGATGGAGGCGTTCATGTACCGCTTCCACCCGCAGTGGGTGACCGCGAAGCGGTTGATCGACGAGGGCGCGATCGGTCGGCTCGTGACGGTGCACTCGCACTTCAGCTACGTCAAGTACGACCCGGAGAACATCCGCAACCAGCCCGAGGCGGGCGGTGGCGGCCTGCGCGACATCGGCAGCTACGACGTTTCGCTGTCGCGCTGGCTGTTCGGAGGCGAGCCGCTGCGGGTGGTGGCGACCGTCGACATCGACCCCGAGCTCGGCGTCGACCGGTTGGTGAGCGCGATCCTCGACTTCGGCCGGGGGCGCACCGCCACCTTCACCTGCGGGACGCAGCACCAGGCGTACCAGCGGGCGCACGCGTACGGCGACGAGGGGCGCATCGAGCTCGAGATCCCGTTCAACGCGCCGCAGGACGGCCCCTGCCGGCTGTGGCACGAGACCGCGGCGGGCATCCACCAGACGACCTTCGACCGCGTCGACCAGTACACGCTGCAGGCGGAGGCGTTCTCGCGCGCCGTCCTCGAGGATGCCCCGGTGCCGACGCCGCTGTCGGACGCGCTCGCGAACCAGCGCGTGCTCGACGCGATCTTCGAGAGCGGGCAGGCTGGAAGATGGGTGGAGGTCGCGGGCGCCTAGCCGACACGGGACCGAGGGCGCACGCCGATAGTATTTCGGCGACCGAGGGATGTTCGACACCTGGATTCACGCATGGGTCGGGGTAGGCTGACCTGGCCGCCCGACGACGTCGGGCGTGCGTGAGGAGTCCTACGTGTCCAAAGAGAAGAACTACCCCGACATCCACAACCACATCCAGAAGCTGATGGGTCAGGTCCAACGCGAGATCCCCTCCGTGATGGAGGGATTCGGCAAGCTGCACCACGCCGCCGTCGGCGACGGCACGCTCGACCCGAAGACCAAGGAACTCATCGCGCTCGGCATCGCGATCAGCGTGCGCTGCGAGGGCTGCATCTCGTTCCACGTCCACGACGCGCTCAAGTCCGGCGCCACCCGCCCCGAGATCGTCGAGGCCATCGGCGTCGCCATCCTGATGGGTGGCGGCCCCTCGGTGATGTACGGCGTCGAGGCCTACGAGGCGCTCGGCCAGTTCGAGTCCGAGTTCGGCGCGGCCCAGCGGGCCGGCGACAAGGGCGAGGCCAGGGCCGGGGCGATCTCCGCCGACTGACGTCCCTACGCGCGAGCGCCCGGCCACCTTGCCGGGCGCTCGCGCATCGTTGGGGCCCCAACCGCGGATGGGAGGTTCGTCTGGCGCGCCTCTCGGGTGCCGCCGTCGCTCGATCTGCGAAGCGGACCTGGGCGCCCTCGACGTCCCGCGGTGAGGCTCGTCGTCGGCTGCGTCAGTCGGGGCGCCGGTGCCGGACGAAGCCGTCGTACGAATGGAGGTCTCGCAGCCAGTCGGCGTCCGCCGTCGAGGGCCACGCGGCCTTCGTCGGTGCGGGCGTGCCGGGGTGGGGCGGCGACCGGCGCCACCGCGCAGAAGGCAAGGGGTCGTGTTCGCGCATCAGTCGTCGCGTGGCGGCAGGGAGAGGAGCTCCTCCTCGGTGATCGCGAGGTACACGCGCACTTCGGACAGGTCGGTGCTCCGGTGGATGACGAGTTGCTCGATCGGAATCGCGACCGTTCGGGTGCCGATGATGCCGAGGAAGCCGCCGATGTCGGCCAGGACGCCCCGGACGACGCCGTCGCTGTCGATCACGAGGTCGCCGATGCTGGCGACCAGTTCCCACTCGGGCGGCAGCTCATCGACGCGCGCGAGCGTCACGGGCGTCGGGCTGACGTACAGGTCGGTACCCATCAGGTCGGAAGCCAAGAGGTCGTGCGACGCGCCGTACTCCACGAAGGCGCCGCCGGCGAGCCGGTCGGTCTGAGCGAACACGGAGGCGAGACCCACGAGCAGGCTCGCGAGGGCGATCTTGACGAGTCGTGCCATTGGACACCTTCACGCGCCGACGGCGCGTCTTCACGCCAACCCGCACATCGAGCTGGACCGTCATTGTATGTCCCGCCTGGCAGCGTCTCTCACTCGTTCGTCACAGGGGCACGGCCCGGCTCCGACCCCGGCGTGGCCGGCCACGGGCCCGTCCTGGGCCCAACGCTTCGGCAGCCGCCGATGTGCGCGCTGCACCGAGCCGGCACGAGACCCCGCGTATCCTGAATCGAAACGCCAACCTGGTGTCTCCGTGCTGCCGCCACGATCGGACGCGGTCCCTCTCCGAGAGGGGTGTCTTCCATGCTCATGACCATTGCGATCGTCTTGCTCGTCCTGTGGCTGCTCGGCCTCGTCACCGGAACCACGCTCGGTGGGTTCATCTACGTGTTGTTGGTGATCGCCGCCGTGCTCTTCCTCGTCCAGGTCATCAACGGCCGCCGCGTCACGTAGCCGCCGACACGCCGGCCGGCGCGGCGTGCCCATCGATGACCTCCGCGCCGTCGTGGGGCGTCGCGTCGCCGCCGGTGCGGACCCGGAAGCCGAACACGTCGGGCCGTCCATAGTGGCCGGCGACGTCGAGTTGGAAGCGCGAGCCGCGGAGCATGCCCATGTCGAGGTCGGCGTAGAGGATCTCCTCGCGCTCGGTCACGGGCTCTGCCAGGAACCGGCCGTCGGGATCGACGATCGCGCTGCCGCCCGGGTTGATCCAGGGCGCGTCTGGTAGGTACTCCGCCTTGAAGGCGTAGCGGTCCGGCACGTCGCCGCGTCGCACCGGCGAACAGCAGCCGATCACGAAGGCGCGCCCCTCCTTGGCGATGTGGCGCAGGGTGGAGAGCCACGGCTCGCCGCGGTCCCAGGTCGGCGCGACGTAGATCTGTACGCCGCGGGCATAGAGCGCCCAGCGCGCGAGCGGCATGTAGTTCTCCCAGCAGATGAGCCCGCCCATGCGGCCGATGTCGAGGTCGTAGACGGCCAGCGTGCTCCCGTCCCCGCGACCGTGGACCAGCCGCTCGGCCACCGTGGGCACGAGCTTGCGGTGTCGCCCGAGCACGCGGCCGTCGGGACCGATGAAGAGCAGCGAGTTGTAGAGCGTCGTCCCGCTCGCCTCGGCGTTGCGCTCGTTGACGCCCATGACGACCGTCACGCCCGCCTCGCGCGCCGCCTCGGCGAGCCGCTCGACCGTCGGGCCGGGCACCGTCACCGACTGCTGCAGCAGCTCGTCGTACAGCACCCGCGCCTCCTTGGTGCGGATGGGCGGGATGTACCAGGCCCACAGCGGGTAGGTGGGCACGAACCCCTCGGGGAACACGGCGAGATGGGCGCCGTGGCGGCCCGCCTCGGCGATCAGCGCGCAGGCCTTGTCGACGGTGGCCTCGCGGTCGAGGAAGACGGGCGTGGCCTGGACCGCCGCGACCCGAACGGTGTCGTTCGCCGTCGGGCCCATGGGCTGAATGCGTTGGGTGCCATGGGCATCGTTCTGGGGCATGAGGATCCGGTCCTGTGCGCCCTCAAGTTTGCCTGGTGAGGTTCGTCCGTCGGCAGCGTGGCGCCACGGCCACTGCCCCTGCTTGTGCGTACGTGAAGGACCCTAGCACGGCCCGCGGCCGTCAGCGGTGCCGCACCCCCAACACCGCGATCTTCGTGCTGTGGTCGAACGGCGCCGGGTCGACCGGCGGCTCGCCGACACGCGTCTGGGGGTAGCCCTTGACGTCCGGCGGGACGCCGATCAGCGTCTCCATCGTCATCCATCCGCCCGCGCAGAGTGCCTCGAGTTCGGCCACGAGCGCGGCGCCGCTCAGGAACAGGGCGTTGTTGACGACGACCAGCGTGCCGCCGCTCCGCACCAGTGGGCGCACCTTGTTGACGAGTCGCGTGGTGTCGCGACTGAGGTCGAGTTCGCCACGCGGCGTGCTGGAGAAGAACGGCGGGTCGAGGATGACGATGTCGAAACGCTCGCCGCGCAGCTTGGTGCCACGCACGAAGGAGAAGAAGTCGCGCGCCACGAAGTCGCGCCGGTCGACCGGCAGGCCGTTGAGCGCCGTCGACGCCCGGGCGACGTCGAGGAAGCGCGGGTTGAGGTCGGTCTGCAGCACCCGCGCGGCCCCGCCCGCGAGGGCGGCGACGCCGAGGCTGCCGGTGTACGCGAAGGTGTTGAGCACCGTCTTGCCCTCGGCGTGGTCGAGCAGCCAGCGGCGCAGCTCGCGCGTGTCGAGGTAGAAGCCGCCGTCCTGGTTGAGCAGCGGGTCGACGGCGTAACGCACGCCGTGCTCGCTGACCCGCGTGTCGGGGCCCACGCTGCCCGGCGCCTGGAAGGCGATCCGCCCGCGGCGCGCCTCGTAGAGGCCCTCGCGCTCCTTGACGACGATCGTCGCCAGCCACGGCAGCTGCGCGCGTAGGGTCTCGAGGACCGCGCCGAGGTCGGCGTCGTCGGCCTGCCCGTGGCGGTAGACGACGGCCGTGCGGCCGTAGGCGTCGATCACCCAGCGCGGGTCGCCCTCGAGGTGGCCGTTGAACAGCCGGAACGCGGTCTCGTGCGCGGCGTCGACCAGCGGCGCGCGTGCGGCGAGGGCGGCCTCGAGGCGGGAGAGCGGGTCCGTAGCGGTCATGGGACGCTCAGGCGACCGGCGCGAGATCGAGGACGGTCAGCTCGGCCGGGCAGTTGATCCGCACCGGGAGGCTCGTGACGCCGAGTCCACGCGACACGTAACCGCGGGCGGGCCCGTCGACCCAGCCGGCCAGGAAGCGGTCGCCGTACTCCGATGAGGTGTAGAGCGCGCCCACGCCGGGCAGCACCACCTGGCCGCCGTGGGTGTGCCCCGAGAGCGTCAGGCCGACGTCGATGGGGACGGTCGGGAGCACGTCGGGGTTGTGCGAGGCGAACAGGGTGGCGCCCGTCGCGGGCCGGCCGGCGAGCGCGGCCTCCAGGTCGGGACGGCCGACGCGGAGGTCGTCGAGACCGGCGACGTGGAGGTCGTCCCGCACGGTGACGCCGCGGTTGACGAGGACGTCGATGCCGGCATCGCGCAGCGCCCCGGCGAAGGGCTCCATGCCCTCGAAGCGCGCCCGATCGTGGTTGCCCCACACGGCCAGCACCCCGAGCGGCGCGCGCAGACGGGCGAGTTCCGCGACGAGGGCCTCATCGCTGTCGGCACCCGGGCGCTGGTCGACCAGGTCGCCTCCGAGGAGCACGAGGTCGGGCGCCTCGGTGAGCGCGGCGTCGACCCATGCCCGCACAGACGCCGTGCGGACGTACTGCCCGTGGTGGAGGTCGGTCAGCCAGGCGACGCGCAGCGGCGCGCGCAGGCCCGCGAGCGTGGCCCGCTCCCGCACGACGTCGAACCGGTAGGTCCCGGTGACCTGGGCCAAGGACAACCCCGACGCGGCGGTCGCCGAGACCGCGGCTGCGTAGGTGATGAAGCGCCTGCGATCCACGGCGGCAGCGTACAGCAGCCGTTCGTGAGGGGGTGTCTCTGCGTTGCGGCTGGTCGTGCGCGGGCCGCGTGGCGCTGGGCGGGGCGGGTGGCGGCGATGGGCGTGTGTCGGACCCGTCCGACCCCGGTGTTCCTCTCGGCTAGCCTGGCGCATGGAACACCGCCTGATCGGTCGCACGGGTGTGCGCGTCTCGTCTCTCTGCCTCGGCACGATGGCGTTCGGTGGCGACGCCGACGAGGCCGAGTCCGCCCGCATGTACGCCGCGGCGCGCGACGCGGGCGTCAACTTCGTCGACACCGCCAACGTCTACGCTCGGGGTCGTTCCGAGGAGATCGTCGGCCGCCTCATCGCCGGCGAGCGCGACCGCATCGTGCTGACCAGCAAGGTGTTCGGGCGCATGGGCGACGACGTCAACGCCGGCGGGCTGTCACGTCGCGCCATCGTGCGCGAGGTCGAGGCGAGCCTGCGGCGACTGGACACCGATCGGCTGGACTTCTACTTCGTCCACCAGTTCGACCGCGACACGCCGATCGAGGAGACGCTGCGCGCGCTGGACGACCTGGTGCGCCGCGGCTTGATCCTCTACCCGGCGGTCAGCAACTGGGCGGCCTGGCAGATCGCCAAGGCGCTCGGGGTGAGCGCCCGCGAGGGGCTGGCGCGCTTCGAGCTGATCGAGCCGATGTACAGCCTGGTGAAGCGGCAGGCGGAGGTCGAGATCCTGCCGCTCGCGGCCGCCGAGGGCTTGGGCGTCATCCCCTACAGCCCGCTCGCCGCCGGGCTGCTGCTTGGGCGCTACCCGCGCGGCCAGCGCGTCGAGAAGGGCCGGTTGGTCGAGAACGCGCGGTACGCCAAGCGCTACGCGCGCGAGCTCGACAGCGGCGTCGCGGAGGACTTCATGGCCTACGCGGCCGAGCGCGGCGTCCACCCCGCCACGCTCGCGGTCGCCTGGGTGGCGTCGCACCCGGCCGTCACGGCGCCCATCGTGGGCGCGCGCAGCCTCGAGCAGTTGGCGCCGTCGCTGGCCGCCGCCGAGTTCGCCATGGTGCCCGAGATGCGCGCCGAGATCGCGGCCCTGACGCCGCCGGTGCCTCCCGCCCACGACCGGGCCGAGGAGACCCAAGCATGAGCGAGGCCGCACGCAAGTACGACCTCTACGGCCACGACTTCAAGCGCGATCCGCACCCGACCTTCGCCGCCATGCGCCGCGACGACCCGATCTACCAGCAGCCGGGCCTGAACGGCACCACGCCGATCTGGTTCGTCACCCGCTACGCCGACGTGGACGCCATGCTGCGCGACAAGCGCTTCGTGCGCGACGCCGCGCTGGCTCTGCCGCCCGAGCGGATCCCGGCCGGTTCGCCGCTCGATCGCCGGCTCGGGCAGCACATGCTCAACGCCGACGGCGCCGACCACCGCCGGCTGCGCGGCCTGGTGAGCCAGGCGTTCACGCCGAAGCGCGTGGCGGACCTGCGGCCGCGGGCCCAGGCGATCGCCGACGCGCTCCTCGATCCCGTGGTGGGCCGCGGCGAGATGGACCTGATCACCGACTTCTCGTTCCCGCTGCCCACGACCGTCATCCTGGAGCTGCTGGGTGTGCCGATCGCCGACCGCGATCGCTTCCGGGCATGGGGGAACGCCCTCCTCGAGCCCCCCATGACGCCCGAGGCCCAGGCCGAGACCGTACGGCAGCTGACCCAGTTCACCGACTACCTCCAGGCGCTCTTCGAGGAGCGGCGCCGGCACCCTCGCGGCGACATGATCTCGGCGCTGGTCGCCGCCGACCAGGCGGGCGATCGGCTGAGCGAGGACGAGCTCTGCAGCACCGTGGTGCTGCTGATCGTGGCCGGCCACGAGACCACCGTCAACCTGATCGCCAACGCCGTCCTCGCGCTGTCGCGCCACCCCGACCGGCGCGACGCGCTGGCCGCCGACCCCACGCTGATGCCGGCCGCGGTCGAGGAGTTCCTGCGCTACGACGGCTCGGTGGAGCGGGCGTTGAACCGCTGGGCCGCCGAAGACGTCGTATGGGGCGGGCAGCTCATCCGCCGTGGGGACCCCGTCATCCTCATCCTGTCGAGCGCCAACCGCGACGCGGAGCGCTTCGAGCGGCCCGACGCGCTCGAGTTGGACCGTTCGCCCAACCCGCACCTCGGCTTCGGGAAGGGGCTGCACTACTGCCTGGGCTCCCCGCTGGCTCGCCTCGAGACCGACGTCGCGCTGACCACGCTGCTGGCGCGCCTGCCCAACCTGCGGCTCGCGGTGCCCGAGGAGGAGCTGAGGTACCGCTTCCTGCCCGGCTTCCGCGGGCTCGAGGCGCTGCCGGTGCGCTGGGACGTCCCCTGAGCCGCGGGCGGAGTCACGCAGGGCGCCCGCGCCGACCCGCCGGCCGCTCGCGCCTCCCCGGCGGTTAGCCTGATCCCGTGGCGCCGCATCGCTCGCTCCCCGTCGCCCGGCTGATCGGCATCGGTGCCGGCGGCCTCGCGCTGGCGGCGATCTGGGGCACCTACAACGTGTTCATGCCGCTCTTGCTCGGCGACTTCGTCGAGAGCCGCGCCCTGCGCGGCGCGATCATGGGGCTCGACAACGTCGTCGCCATCCTCCTGATCCCCGTGGTGGGCGCCTGGTCCGACCGCGTCGAGGGTCGCTGGGGGAGGCGGTTGCCGTTCCTGCTCGCGGGCGTGCCGCTGGCCGCTCTGAGTTTCGCGGGCCTACCGTGGGCGGCGACGGCGCTGTGGACGTTGCTGGCGCTGGACGTCGTCTTCCTGCTGTCGATCACCCTCTACCGCGCGCCGCTCGTCGCGCTGCTGCCCGACCACGTCGCGCCCGAGGACCGGGCGGCGGGCAACGGGATCATCACGCTGATGGGGGCGCTGGGCGGGGTGGTGGCGCTGGTCGTGATCGCGCCCACGTTCGATGCGGCCCGCTGGTGGCCGTTCGCCGCGGCGTCGCTGCTCGCGCTCGCGTCGTTGGTGGTGGTCGTACTCAGCGCACGGCGCCATCCGGCGTTCGTGCGGCACGGCGCCGTGCAAGACGACGCGCCGGTCCTGCGCGGGCTGCTGCGCGACCTCCGGGAGCTGGCGGGCGCCGCCCATCGCGGGCCCGCGTGGTTGCTGCTCGGCCTGTTCTTCTGCTTCTTCGGCTTCGCGGCGGTCGAGGCGCAGTTCAGCGTGTTGGCGACCGAGACCCTCGGGTTCACGGGTGGCCAGGCCGGGCGCCTGCTCGGCACCGCCAGCGCCGCCTTCGTGCTGCTCGCGTTGCCCGCCGGCTTCGCCGGGCGTCGCTTCGGCGAGCTGCGGACGATGCGCGGCGGGGCGCTGCTCCTGGCCCTGGCGCTGCTGCTCGCCGCCGCGGTGCCGGTGGCGGCGAGCAGCGTCCTGATCGCCTGCATGGCGCTGGCCGGCGCGGGCTGGGCGTTCGTGCTGGTGCCCGCCTACCCGCTGGTGGCCGACCAGGGCGGGCGCGACCGGGTCGGCTTCTACACCGGGCTGTACTACCTCTTCGGTTCCGGTGCCGCCATCGTCGCCCCGGGGGCGACGGGCGCCCTGATGGACGCCCTCGGCAACCGCGCGCTGTTCGGCGCGGCCGCCGCCGCGCTGGTGGTGGGCGCGGCGGTCCTGACCGTGGCGGGTCGCCACGGCGTCGGTGCCGGGCGGCAGGCGGCCGTCCGCGCCTGAGCCGCGGCGAGACGTGCGCGTGTCAGTCGGTGGCGCCGGCCCCGCGCTCGCCCTCGAACTCGAAGCGAATCGCGTCCAGGGTCGAGATCGTCTCGTGCACCGGGCAGTGCTCCGCGACGCGCTGCAGGACCGTCCGCAGGCGATCGCTCGACATGTCGGCGTGCGGCACGGCGATGCGCACGAGGATCCGCCGGAGTCGCGTGGGTTCGCCAACCTTCTCGAAGTCGACGTCGACGCGCATGTCGCGCCCGTCGACGTCGTGCGCGGCGCAGTAGGCCTGCACGATGGCCGCGACGCAGGCGCCGAGCGAGGCGGCGAAGAGCTGTGCGGGTTCTGGGCCGCGGTCCTCGCCACCCATCCCTTGGGGGGCGTCGGTGATGATCCGGTGGCGGCCGAGCAGCGTCTCGAAGGCGCCGTCGCCGAGAGAGGTCGTGGTGATGGTGGGCATGCGTTCCTCCGGGGCCGCTCGCGGGCGGGTTCGCGTGGGGTGGCCGCGAGCAGCTGCTCGTGAAGAAAAGCACGAGCGGTCTCCAGGCTATCCGCCCCTGCCGAGTCCTTCCAGGGACAGTGGGTCGCCGGAGGCGTCCCGAGTTCGCGGCGCGTGGCGTAGGGTGCTGTCCATGTCCGCGCGCCTGTCCCGAGCGCTGCGCTGTGGTGCCCGAGCCACCCTCGTCGTCCTGCTGCTGCAGGCGACCGCGGCCGTCGCGCTGGCGGCCGCCCTGCCCGAGGTGGGCCATGCGCACCCGGCGGGCACGCCCGATCACGCGCACGCGCTGCTCGAGGTGGGGGGCGTCGGCGCGCCGGCGATCGTCGCGTCGCCGGTGCCGGGCCCCGCGGCGAGCCTCAGGCGCCGCCGCGCCCGCCCGCGGTCGAGCGCGCCGCGCCCGCGGGCCGGCCGCACGCGCCTGGGGCGCGACCCGCCGGCCCCGGGCTTGGCGGTCGGCGCCTTCTCGCCGGCCTGAGTCCGCCCGCTACCGATGCCAACGAAGCGAACGCGACGGCCCCCGCGCCGTCGCTACCCGGCGCGCCGCACGCGGTGCAGCCCGTCCACGCGAAGAGGTTGCCATGCCCCCCGTTCGTCTCCCTGACCCGAAGCCCGCCCCCGACGCCACCTTCGATCCCGAACGTCGCCGCGCGATCCAGCGCCTCGGCGCCCTCGCCGCCGGCGCCCTCGTCGCCGCCAGCGGCGCGACCGCCGCCGCCCAGGGCCAGATGCAGCACGACCAACAGCACGGCACCGGGCCCGCCGCCAGCGGCGGCCCGCCGCCAGCGGCGGGCCGCCATGGGCATGGCGCCCGGCGGCGGCGCGACGCCGCCCCCGGCCGGCGCCGCGATGGGCCGGCCCGAGGCGCACGCGATCCCCTGGACCGAGGGCCGCTGCGCCTTCTGCGACATGACGCTGGCGACACCGCCGGCCGCGCCGCAGGGAGCGGGCTTCCGCGAGCGGACCTACGCCCAGTGGGCGTTCGAAGGCGAGGCGCGCCACTTCGAATCGATCGGCTGCGCGCTCGGCTGGGCCTACGCCCACGGCGTCGTCGATGGTGAGGGCGCCGCCCTGTACGTCGCGACCTACGACCAGGCCGAACCACCGACCCACGCCGAACTGCTGGCGGCCGCCGGCGCGACGTTCCTGTGGGCCGAGCGCCTGCCGGCCTCGATGATGGCGAAGGTGGGCGCCTTCGCGCGGCAGGCCGACGCCGCCGCGTTCGTGGCCCCGCGCAGCGCGCAACTCGGTCGCCGGCGCTATCTCGACCTCGCCCTGCTGGCCGACCTCGCCCCCCTGCCGATCGCCAACCTCGTGCCGCTGCTGCAGCGGCAGTTCGGCTGAGGTCGCGGCGATGGCGGAGGACGCCGTGGGGCGTCGGCCGACGCGACCGCGTCGGCCGACCCTCTCACGGCGGGCGGCGCTGCGCTGGCTGGCCGCGTTCACCGGCTTCCTCGTGGCGGGGGGCCGCGCGGCGGCGCAGACGACGGATCCGGAGCCTCGCGGTGTGGCGATCGGTGACGACCGCTGCCCGGCCTGTGGCATGGCCGTCGTCGACGCCCGCTTCGCCGCGCAGGCGCGCACCGAGGGCGGCCGCACGCTCGTCTACGACGCGATCGAGTGCCTCGCCGACCACCTCAACGGGCACGCCGGCCCGGTCCCGGTCGTGAGCGCCGCATGGCTCGCCGACCGTGTGGCGTCGACCCAGGCGGCGTCCGTGTGGTGGCCCGCCGAAGTGGCCACGCTGCTCCACCACCCGCGCCTGCGCACGCCGATGGGCGGCGGCCTGGCCGCCTTCGGCGACGAGCCGGAGGCGCTCGCGTTCGCCGAGGCGCAGCGGCTCGCGGAGCCGAGCGTGCTGACCTGGGACGAGGTCCTCGAGCTGGGGATCCCGCGCCCCTGGGTGCCGCTGGTGTGACGACGCCGCGGCCGCTCTCCTTCGAGGCGCTGCACCGGCGCGAGCTCGCCCGCGACCCGTGGGTGTGGCTCGTCGCCGCGATGCTGCCGCTGACGGCGCTCTCCTGGCGCGCCCTGGCCCCCGAGGTCGGCGTGATGTCGGTGTTCGGCGTGGCGGCCCTGCTGCTGCCGCCCGCGGTGCTCGCGCTCCTGGCGCCACGCCTGGCGCGGCGCACCACCTGGGCCTTCTGGGGCTCCCTGGCCACGCGCCCGGCGGGGGCGTACCGCGGCGCGGTGATCGGCGCCACGCTGGGGGCGCTGCTGCCGCTCTCCGCGGGCGCGGCGGCGGCGGCCGCGGTGGTGGGGGCGGCGCCGGTCGCGGCGGCCGCCCTCGTGGGCTCGGTGGCCGCGATCGTCGTCGCGTACGGCGCCCTGGCCGGCCTGGTCGCGGCCGCCACGCTCGAGCCGGCCAAGGCGGTCGCGCTGGGCGCGGTCGTGTGGGGACTGGGCGTGGTGGCCTACGAACCGGCGCTGGTCGCGCTGGCGGTGGCGTTCGCCGAGCGGGCGTTCGAGCCGTACCTCGCGGTGCTCGTGCTGGCGCACCCGCTCGAGATCGCCCGGGTGGCGTTGCTGCGGACGCTCGACACGCCGGTGTTCGTCGGTCCGACGGGGCTGCTGCTGGAGCGCTGGTGGGGCTGGGCGCCATTGGGCGCGGCCTTCTGGGCCGGCGTGACCTCGCTGGTCGGTGCGGCGCTGCTCACGCTGGTCGCCGGCGGGGTGCTGGCGCGCCGGTCCCGCTAGGCGTTCGCGGTGAACCCCCGTCACGCCGAGCGCGCCGCCGCACGCGCCAGGGGCGGGGCCGAGGGCAGCGCCGCGGGCAGCGCCGAGGGCAGCGCCGCGGGCGGCGCACCTAGGCCGGGGCGAACGTCCCGACGACGCCCTCCGTACGATGCCCACAGCATGCGCCCGCCCGCCGCTTCTCCCGTCGCCGTCGTTCTCCGCGCGGGCTTGGCGTGGCTGCTCCTCGCGTCGTGGGGGCCGGTGGCCACCGCGACGGCGACCACGGGTGCCGACCCGATCACCATCGCCGCGGGTGACCCGCTGCCGGCGCTGACGCCGGGCGCGGAGCTGCGCCTCCTGCCCGGCGTCCACGTGGGGCCGTGGACGATCGACGCGCCGGACGTCCGCCTGCGCGCCGAGCCCGGCGCCGTCCTCGACGGCGGCGGCCGCGGCACCGCGCTGACCGTGACGGCGCCGGGGGTGCGCATCGAGGGCCTGACGGTCAGCGGCGTCGGACCCGAGGCCGACCTCTACGCCCCCGACGCGGCGGTGGCGCTGTTCGGTGCGCACGGCGCGCTGGTGCAGGGGCTGCGCGCGCACGGCGTCACCGCCGGGGTCCACGTCGAGGACGCGCGCGACGTGCGGCTGCTCGACCTCGACCTGCGCGGCGACGCCCGCGGCCCCGGCGTCACCAGCTACCTCACGCCCGGGCTGCGCGTCGAGGGGGGCCGCATCGAGGGGTTCCTCGACGGGGCCTACCTCGAGCGGGCCGACGGGGCGCTCGTCGCCGGCGTCGAGGCCCGTGACAGCCGCCGCTATGGGCTGCACGTGATGTTCACGGCCGGCGTGACGCTGCGTGACAACGTCGTGGCCGGTGGCGGCGTCGGCTCCGCGGTGATGTACGGCCGCGACGCGGTCGTCACGGGCAACCGGCTCACGGGGCACCGCGGCCCGATGGCCTTCGGGCTGCTGCTGCAGGAGGAGCGCGACGCCGTGCTGACGGGCAACACCGCCCGCGGCAACACCGTCGGCCTGCTGCTGGTGGCGGCCTCGGGCGCCCGGCTCGACGGCAACCGGCTCGAGGGCAACGGCGTCGGCGTGCTCCTCGACCGCGCGCCCGTCGGCAGCGTCGCCGACGCCAGCTCGGTGACGATCGTCGACCATGCCTTCGTGGCCAACGCGGCCGACCTGGCGGTCGCGGACGACGACGCGGCCCTGACGCTGCGGGGGAACGCGTTCGATCGTGCGCCACCACTCGACCTCGACGGCGACGGCACGCTCGATCTGCCCTACGTCGCGACCTCGGCGTTCGCCGCCCGCGCGGCGCGCCAGCCGGACCTCATGCTGTTGGCGTACGGGCCGGGGATCGCGCTGTGGCAGCGGCTCGAGGCGAGCGTGCCCGGGCTGCGCGGGGCGGCGTTCGCCGACCCGCTGCCGCGGCTGCCGGCGACCGTGGGGCGGCCCGACCGTGCCGGCTGGGCCGCGGCGTTGGCCGCGCTCGCGCTCGCGTTCGGTGCCGTCGCGAACGCGCGGGGTTGGGCATGAGCCGGTCGCCTGGTTCGCCACAGGCGGGGGCCACCGGCACGCCGCCCGCGCCCGCCGATCCGCGGCCGACCGACCAGGAGGCGCCCGCCGCCGTGCGGCTCGAGGGCGCCGGCGTCGACGGGCGGCTCGCCCCGCTCGACCTGAGCGTCGGCCCCGGGGTCCTGGCGCTGCTCGGCGCCAACGGGGCGGGCAAGAGCACGCTGCTGGCGCTGATGGCGGGGCGTCTCGTGCCCACCCGCGGCCGCGTATGGGTCGCCGGCGCACCGGCCCGCTCGCCCGCGGCGGCGCTCGCCCGCGCCGACGTCCCGCAGGCCGTCGCCTTCCCGGGACGCGCGCGGGTGGACGAGCTGCTCGGTGTCGCGCGCGCCTGCCGCGGCGTGGGCGACGAGGCCGTCACCGACGCCATCGCGCGCATGGGGCTCGCGCCGCTGCTCGCGCGCCGCGCCTCGCGCCTCTCGGGCGGCGAGCGCCAACGGCTGGCGTTGGCGTCGGCCCTGATGGGGGCGCCGCGGGTGTGGTTCCTCGACGAACCGGCGGCCAGCCTCGACCGTGAAGGCCTGGCGCGGCTGGCGGCGTGGGTGCGCGCCCACGCGGCCGCGGGCGGCACGGTGGTGGTGGGCGCCCACCGCGACGAGGAGGTCGCCGCCTACGCGCCGCGCCGCCTGCTGCGCCTCGAGGCCGGCGCCGTCGTGGGCGACGAGGCGAGCCCGCCGGCCAACGGCGCGGCGGGTCCGCCGGCCGATGGCGCGTCGAGCCCGCCGGCCGATGGCGCGGCGGGACCGCCGGCCGGGGCGGGGAGCGTAGATTGATGCCCGTGGACCAGGACGTCCTGACCGTCTTCCTCATCCTCGCCGCCACGATCGCGCTGTTCGTCAGCGACCGCATCCGGCTCGACCTCGTGGCGCTGATGTCGGCGGCGGCCCTCGTGCTCACCGGCATCCTCACGCCCAGAGAGGCGCTGGCCGGCTTCGGCGACCCGCTCGTCATCATGATCGCCGCGCTCTTCGTGGTCTCGGGCGGCATGTTCCGCACCGGCGTCGCCCAGCGACTGGGGATGTGGCTCGGCCGCGTCGCCGGCGACGGCGAGGGGCGCCTGATCCTGCTGATCATGCTGATCACCGCGCTGCTCTCCGGGATCATGAGCTCGACCGGGACGGTGGCCGTCATGCTCCCGGTGGTGGTGACGCTCGCGTGGCGGGCGCGCATCAGCCCGTCGAAGCTGCTGATCCCGCTGTCGTTCGCCTCCTTGCTCGGTGGCATGCTGACGCTGATCGGCACCCCGCCCAACGTCGTCGTGGCCGAGTTGCTGAGGGCCCAGGGGCGTGAGCCGTTCGGCTTCTTCGCGTTCACGCCCGTCGCGGTCGTCATCCTCGCGGTGGGCATCGGCTTCATGGTGCTCGTGGGGCGCCACTGGCTGCCCAGCCGCGCGCCGGCGAACCCCGAGGCCCGTCAGGAGCACGTCAGCCTCGGCGAGCTGGTCGACCGCTACGGGCTTCCCGCGCGCCTGTTCCGCCTCCACCTGCCCGCCGGTCACGACCTCGAGGGCGCCAGCCTGGGCACCCTGCACTGGTCCGACCGCCACCAGGTCCAGGTGCTGGCCGTCGACGTCGAGCCCGACGCGCCGTGGGCCCTGCAGCGCGCCCGCGCGCGCGCGTCCAAGCCCGTCGATGCCCACACGGTGATCGAGCACGGCGACCGGCTGTTGGTGCAGGGGCACCCCGACCACGTGCACGAGCTCGGGCGCGATCTCGGCCTGCACGTCGAGGCGCTCGACCACTTCGACGAGGACGTCATGCCCCGCGACCTCGGCGTCATCGAGGTGCTGCCGACCCCCCGCTCGCGCTGGCTCGACCACACGCTGACCGAGCTCCACTTCCGGGAGCGCTACCGGGTCCAGGTGGTGGCCGTGCAGCGCGGCGGCGCGACCGTCACCGAGGGCCTGGGGCAGCTGCGGTTGCGCTTCGGCGACACGCTGCTGGTGCAGGGCCCCCGCGCCGCGATCGCGGCGTTGCGCCGCGAGCAGGCGGACGCCGTCGTGCTGGCGGAGCCCGAGGACGCGGCCGTCTCGCGCGACGCCGCCCGCAAGGCGCCGGTCGCGATCGCCATCATGCTGGCGATGCTGATCGTCATGACCTTCGGCTGGCTGCCGACCGTGATGGCCGCGGGCCTCGCGGCGATCGCGATGATCATCACGGGGTGCCTGTCGATGGAGCAGGCGTACCGCGCGATGAGCTGGGAGAGCGTCGTGCTGATCGCCGGCATCCTGCCGATGGCGACCGCGCTCGAGGTCACCGGGGGCATGCAGCTGGTGGTCGACGCGCTCGTCGCCGGCGTCGGCCCGTACGGGCCCCTGGCGATGCTCGTCGGTCTCTTCCTGCTGACGTCGCTGGCGAGCCAGGTGATCTCGAACACCGCCACCGCGGTGCTGGTGGCGCCGATCGCGTTCCAGGCGGCCCTCACGCTGGGCGTGTCGCCCTACCCGCTGCTGCTGACGGTCGCGTTGGCGGCGTCGACGGCGTTCGCGACCCCGGTGGCCTCGCCGGTCAACACGCTGGTGCTCGGCGTCGGCCAGTACCGCTTCGGCGACTTCCTGCGCGTCGGGGTGACGATGCAGCTGCTGGTGCTGATCGTGACGGTCTTGATCGTGCCGCGGCTCTTCCCCTTCTAGGCCGCCGCGCCGGTCAGTCCGCCCGTACGGCGGCCAACGCGCGCGCCAGCATCTCGCCCACCTCGCCGGCCAGCGGCTCGAGCTGCGCGCGGGTGGCGGGGGCGGTCAGGGTGAAGGCCTGCTGTGGGTCGAGGACCTTCACCTCGGTTCCGCCCTCGACCTCGCGCAGGGTGACGGTGCACGGCAGCAGCAGGGCGATGTCCCGGTCGAGGTCGAGGGCGCGCTTGGCGATGGCCGGGTTGCACACCCCGAGGATGCGGTGACCCTCGTGGTCGGCGTCGAGCTTGGCCTTGAAGATCGCCTGGACGTCGACCTCGGTCAGGACGCCGAAGCCCTCGGCCTTCAGGGCGGCCTCGATCGCGGCGCGGGTGTCGGGGAGCGGCTTGGGAACGATGGCATGCAGTTCGGGCATGGGGGACCTCCGTCGAGATGACGATGTCGCACAGGTTAGTCGGTTTGCGGTGTGACGAGGGCATCTTGCGCTTCGCCCGCTGAGCGGCTACGCTTGGCGCGACGTCGCTCGGTTCGCCGGCCGCGTCCCGGGCCCTGGCCCGGATTCGCTCGTACCGCTCGGCAAGGCACCCACCGGGTGACCACTGGCGGTGAGAAAGATGGTCTTGGAATGGCTACCGGTAAGGTCAAGTGGTTCAACAACGAAAAGGGCTTCGGGTTCATCGAGGTCGAGGGTGGCGGCAAGGACGTCTTCTGCCACTTCTCGGCGATCGCCGGTGACGGCTACAAGAGCCTCAACGAGGGCGACGAGGTCGAGTTCGACGTCGAGCAGGGCACCAAGGGCCCGCAGGCGAAGAACGTCACCGTGACGCACAGCGCCGGCCCGGCCGCTGGTTACCGCCAGCGCTACTGAAGCTGACACACGGTTGAACGACGGTGCCCGGGGCGTGAGCCCCGGGCACCGTGCTTTGCCGCCTGCTGGTAGGCTTGCACCACCCGCGCCGCGCCCTCCCGAGGGGGGGAGGACCCGCTGGAGGTGATCGTGGCCTGGCCGCCCCAACCCCTCGTTCTCGCCCTGTGGGCCATCGTCGCCGTGCTGTTGCTGCTGGCGGCGGTCGCCTGGACGCGCCGCGCCGCCATCCGCGGCGCGCGCAGCTTCACCTTCTTCGCCCTGGCCGGCGCCATGTGGGCGCTCGCCGAGGGCATGCAGTTCGCCGCGATCGACCCCGCGCTCCAGCTCCTGTGGATGCAGCTCAAGTACCTGGGGATCGCCACGCTGCCCGTCGCCTTCGTCGTCTTCGCCAACGACTACACGCGCCAGGGCGCGTGGCTCAACCGCTTCGTCGTCACGCTGCTGCTGGTGTTGCCGGCCGTCACGATCGGCCTCGCGTGGACCTACCCGCTGAACGATTTGCTGTGGCGCTCGGTGGAGAGCGTCGACGGCCGCTTGCTCGTCGTGCGCGGCGATTGGTTCTGGGTCCACACCCTGACGAGCTACCTGTGGCTGGCGCTGGGGTCGTTCTACCTGCTGCGCGGCTACGTGGGCACCCCGCGGCGCTACCGCGCGCAGGTGACGCTGGTCCTCATCGCCGTCGCGGTGCCATGGGTCGCCAACGTCGCCGTGGTGCTCGGCGGCGTCGACCTGCCCGTCGACCTGACGCCGCTGACCTTCGCGATCAGCGCCGCGGCGCTGGCGCAGAGCCTCTTCTCGCACCGCCTGCTCGACATCGTCCCCGTGGCCCGCGAGACCGTCATGCGCCACCTGGGCGACGCGATCGCCGTGTTCGACCTGCGCCACGTGGCCCTGCAACTCAACCCGGCGGCCGCCGAGCTGCTGGGGCTCGACGGCCCCGACGACGGCGTCGGCCGCACGGCCGCCGACCTCTTCCACGACCAGCCCGAACTGCTGCGCCGGCTCGACGCGGACGCCGCCGACGACGTCGACCTCGCCTGGCGCCGCAGCGAGCCGGTGCGCTGGTTCAACGCCCAGGTCGTGCCGCTCAGCGACCGCAACGGGCGCCAGACCGGCCACCTGGTGCGCCTGCAGGACGCGGGCCGGCAGGTCCTGGCCGAGCGCACCCTGCAGCAGGCTGAGCGCCGCCTGGCCGAGCAGGAGGCCTACCTGCGGGCGCTGCGCGAGGTGACCGACGGTCTCGCCCGCCGCGCACCGATCGGCGAGCTGCTCGATGCCGTCCTGCGGCACGCGAGCGAGGCGCTGGACGCCGAGCACGGCTTCGTCCACCTGATCGGCCAGGGTGGTGCGTCGCTCGAGCCGCACGGCGCGCTGGGCCAGTTCGCCGTGCGCCCCGCGCTCGTCTTCAGGCGCGGCGAGGGCCTGGCGGGCCGCGCGTGGTCCGACGGGCGCCCCCTGCGCGTCGACGACTACGCGCGCTGGAGCGGGCGCCTGCGCGGCGTCGACCTCTCGTTCGCTCGCTCGGCCATGGCGGCGCCCCTGGTGTCGGGCGCGGGGCCCTTGGGCGTCATCGCGCTGGCGCGCGACCGCGCCGACGAGCGGACCTTCCGTCCCGAGGAGGAGGAGCTGCTCACGCGCTTCGCCCAGCTCGGCGCCATCGCCCTCGAGCAGGTGCGGCTGATCGAGGAGATCGAGGCGCGGCGCCGCGAGAGCGAGCAGCTCAGCCGCATCTCCACGGCGATGCAGGAGCCGACCTCGGTGCAGGAGCGGATGGACCTGGTGCTGCAGGCGATCCAAGAGGTCGTGGGCTTCGAGCGGGCGGTCGTGTGGCTGCCGACCGACGACGGCGGCGCGCTCGAGACCACCAGCTGGATCGGCTTCGATCAGGCGCTGGGTGCCTCCCACCGGGTGCCGCTCGACGGCAGCGTGCCGGTGCTCGAGACCGTGTACCGCGATGCCAGCGAGATCGTCTTCGACGGCAACGTCGCCGTCCCGGAGGCCTGGCGCGTGCGGCCCCCGTACGCCGACCACAAGTTGCTCCGTTCGCGATCGCCGGCGGTGCTGCCGATGCTCTCGCGCGGGCGCACGGTGGGCGTCCTCGCGGTCGACAACCCGTACAGCCGGCGGCCGCTGGGCGACAACCTGCCGGTGCTGCGGCGCTTCGTCGCCAGCGCCGCGGTGGCGATCGACTCGGCCCGCCTGTACCAGGAGGTGCAGGCCGAGCTCGTCGAGCGGCGCGCCGCCGAGGACGAGCTGCGGCGCAGCGAGGAGAAGTACCGCACGATCCTCGAGACGATCCAGGACGCCTACTTCGAGGCGGACGCCGGCGGCGTGCTGCGGCTGGCGAACCCCGCCTTCGCCACCGGCTTGGGGGCCGATTCGCTCGACGAGCTGATCGGCCAGCCGTACCGTCGCTTCGTCGACCCGCGCGACGTCCGCGAGGTGATGGCGACCTTCATGGCCGTGATGGCGACCGACCAGCCCGTGCGCCGCCGGGAGTTCCGTTTCCGCCGCCGCGACGGCGGCGCGTTCCACGGCGAGGCCTCGATCGGCGTGGTGCACGACGCCAAGGGCCACGCGGTCGGCTTCCGTGGCCTGGTGCGCGACGTGTCGGACCGCAAGCGCTACGAGGAGGAGCTGCGGGCGGCCAAGGACGCGGCCGAGGCCGCCAACGCCACCAAGAGCTCGTTCCTCGCCAACGTCTCGCACGAGCTGAGGACGCCGCTGACATCGATCCTCGGCTTCGCCAGGTTGATCGAGAGGCGCTTCGACGAGGTGCTGGCGCCCGCTCTCGCCGACAGCGAGGATCGCAAGGTGCGGCGGGCGGTGAGCCAGGTGCGCAGCAACGCGGGCATCATCTACTCCGAGTCGCAGCGGTTGACCCACCTGATCAACGACGTGCTCGATCTCGCGAAGATCGAGGCCGGCCGCGTGGACTGGCGCATGGCGCCGATCGACCTCGGCGAGGTCGTCACGCGTGCCGCGCAGGCGACGCACGGGCTGTTCGAGCAGAAGCCGGGCGTGGACCTGAGCCTCGACCTGGCGGACGACCTGCCGCGGGTGACCGGCGACCGCGACCGCCTGACGCAGGTGGTCATCAACCTCGTGTCGAACGCGGTGAAGTTCACCACCGAGGGGCAGGTCGGCATCGTCGCGCGCGTCGTCGAGGACCCGGAGGTGGGCGAGGCCGTGAGCGTCCGGGTGAGCGACACCGGCGTCGGCATCGCGCCCGAGGACCACGCGACGGTGTTCGAGCGCTTCCGCCAGGTCGGCGACACGCTGACCGAGAAGCCCCAGGGGACGGGTCTCGGCCTGCCCATCTGCAAGCAGATCGTCGAGCACCACGGCGGCCGCATCTGGGTCGAGAGCGTCCACGGCGAGGGCGCGACCTTCGCCTTCGTCGTGCCCCTGGCGCCGCCCCGGCAGGTTGCCCGCGAGGCGAGCGGCGCGCGCGACACGCGCGCCGACGCCCCCGTCGACGACCCGGTCGCCGAGACGCGGCCGATCGCCGCCGAGGCCGCGCCGCCGCAGGACGCCGCCCAGCTGGTGGGTGCGACGGTCCGGGCGACCGAGGCGGCCCTGCGCCGCCGCGTCGCGGCGCTGGTCGAGCGGACGCGCACCACCGGCGAGGGCGGCGCCGAGGCGAGCGCGACGGTGCTGGTGGTCGACGACGACGCGCGCGTGCGCGCGCTGCTGCGGCAGGAACTCGAGGAGGCGGGGCACGCGGTGGTGGAGGCCGGTGATGGCCGGGCCGCCGTGGACGCCGTCCGCGGACGGCGCCCCGACCTGGTGGTGCTCGACGTGATGATGCCGGAACTGAGCGGCTTCGACGTCGCCGCGGTCCTCAAGAGCGATCCCGAGACCGCGCGCATCCCGCTGATGATCCTCAGCGTCGTGGACGACCCGGAGCGCGGGGTGCGCCTGGGCGTCGAACGCTACTTCACCAAGCCGGTCGACGTCCGCGCGCTGCTGGGCGAGGTCGACGCCCTGCTGCGCGACGCCGCCTCGGGCACCCGCATCGCCGTGGTGGATCCCGACGCGGCCACCGACGACGACCGCCGCCACGCGGAGCGCGTCATGGCGGCGCTGCACGAGGCCGGCTACCAGATCGAGCGGCTCGCCGACGCCGACGCGGCGGTGGCGGCCCTCGGGCGGCCCCCCGGCGCCCGGCCGGACCTGCTGCTGGCCCCCGCGCCGCTCGCCCACGAGGGCGCCCTCGCCGACCGCGTGCGCGACGTCGGGGTCCCGCTGGTGCTCCTCCAGTGAGCGCGATCGGGACGGAGGGCGCGAGCCTGCGGCGGCTGCTGCCCGCGCGTGCGGCCAGCGAGCTGCTCGCGCCCTTCGGGCGGATCCTCGTCGGCGGCCGCCTGCGGCTGCGGCGGGCCGACGGCGCGCTGCACGCGGAGGAGATCGGCGAGTCGTGGCGCGAGCCGCACGTCGCCCGGACGTGGCCGCTCACGGTCGACACGGCCGAGGTCGGCCTGTTGGAGGTCGACCCGGTCCCCCAGACGGGCGCCGAGGAGGCGGCGGTCGAGGCCCTCCACGGCGCGCTGCAGCGCGCGCTGGCCGCCGCCCAAGCCCAGCGCGCCATGGCGGGCGAGACGCTGGAGCGATACCGCGAGATCCACCTGCTCTACCGCGTCGGGGACGCGCTGGCCGGCACCCTCGACCCGGTCGCCGTGCCGCGTCGGGTGCTGGCGGAGGCGCGCGGCGTCATCGATGGCGACGGTGGCGGCGTGTGGCTCGCCGACGAGGAGGCCGGCGAGGCGGCCGGCGCCCGCACCAGGGTCGTCGTCGAGGGTCGGTCCGCGGTCGACGGGGACGCCGCTCGGCTACGCGCGCGCCTGGCCGATCCCGAGCTTCCCGCCATCGTCGCCGCCGGGCCCGGCGCCCGCGAACACCTGCTGTGGGCCCCGATGATGGCGCGCGAGGCCTGCCTGGGTGGCGTGTGGCTGACACGGGCGGGCGACGACGCCGTCTTCACCGCCGGCGACCTCAAGCTGCTGACGGCCCTGGCCACCCAGGCGGCGGCCTTCCTCGACAACGCGCGGCTGCACCAGCGCGCCTTGGCCCAGGAGCGACTCGAGCAGGAGTTGCGGCTGGCCTACGAGGTGCAGGCGCGCCTGCTGCCGCGCGAGACGCCGGCGCCGGAGAACTGGAGCGTGGCAGGCTTCTGGCGGCCGGCCCGCGAGGTCTCCGGCGACTTCTACGACCTGCTGCCTCTGGGCGACGCGCTGGGCGTCGTCGTGGCGGACGTCGCCGACAAGGGCATGCCCGCGGCGCTGTTCATGGCCGTCGCCCGCAGTCTCCTGCGGGCCGCGGCGACCGGCGGTCGCTCGCCAGCGCAGACCGTCGCCGACACCAACCGCCTGGCCGCCCTCGACGCCTCGGACGGCATGTTCGTCACGCTGTGGTACGGCGTGCTGCGGCCCGACGGCGAGGTGCGTTACGTCAACGCCGGCCACAACCCGCCGATCGTGCTGCGTGCCGACGGCCGCGTCGAGCGCCTGACGCGCACGGGCATCCTCGTCGGCTGGGACGCCGACGCCGCCTTCGGCGAGGCCGCCGTCGCGCTGGCGCCGGGTGACCTGCTGGTCGCCTTCACCGACGGCGTCACCGAGGCGCGCGACCCGGAAGGGAACGAGTTCGGCGAGGGCCGCCTGCTGGAGGTCGTGACGGCCCACCGGCACGCCGACGCCCAGGCGGTGCTCGACGCCGTGCGGTCGGCCCTCGACGCCTTCGTCGCGGGCGCGCCCACCCACGACGACTGCACCCTGGTCGTGGCGCGCTTCCGTACCCCACCCCGAGGGGGGTGACCGGGTATGCTCCTCGGCGACGCCGAAGGGCACGAGGGAGGGACGCGGTGCCGAAACTGCTCATCGCGGACGACGAGCCGCACATCCGAACGCTGCTGCAACAGACCCTGGAGACCCTGGAGGACGACGGTGTCGAGCTGTTGATGGAGCCCGACGGCGCGGCGGCACTGGAGCGCATCCGCCTCGAGCGCCCCGACGTCGCCTTCCTCGACGTCATGATGCCCAGGATGAACGGCTACGACGTGTGCGCGGCCGTGCGCGCCGATCCCGACCTGGCGCACGTCCAGCTGGTGCTGCTCACCGCCAAGGGGCAGGAGGCCGACCGTCAGCGGGGCGCCGACGTCGGCGCCCACCTCTACCTCACGAAGCCCTTCGATCCTGACGCTCTACTCGAGACCGCCGAGCGCCTGCTCGGGTTGGGGTGATTCCATGCCGGCGATGACCATGACCAAGCCCGCGACGAAGGCCCAGTTGGCCGTGTTCCTCGGGTTCGTCGACCTGATCTCCGAGCGCTACGGGCTCGACCGTGACCACGCGCACCGACTCAAGCTGGTGCTCGAGGAGGCGATCGTCAACGTCGTCGAGCACGGTTACGCCACCCGCAACGAGCCGGGCGACCTCACCCTGACCGCCGACGTCGAGGACGACGTCGCGCTGGTGACGCTGCAGGACCACGGAACGCCGTTCGGCCCGGACGACGCTCCGCCGCCGGACCTCGATAGCGACTGGGACCAGCGACGCGTCGGCGGGCTCGGCTGGCATCTGATCCGCGAGCTGACCGACGCCGTGGCGTACCACCCCGGTGACGCCGGCGGCGGCCGCCCGAACATCCTGACGCTGCGCGTGCGCGGCGCACAGCCGAGCGCCGCGGGTCCCGGCGGCGCGTCGCGAGGAGGAGCCGCATGAGGTCGTTCGAGCTCGAGACCCGTTCCGGGGACGGCGCCGCGGTGGTCGAGGTCGCCGGCTCGGTCGACGCCGTCACGGCCCCGCGTCTGGCCGAGGCGCTGCAGGCCACCGTTGCGGGCGGTGAACCGCGCGTGGTCGTGGACCTCGCCGGCGTCACCTACGTCAGCAGCGCAGGGCTCAGGGCGATCCTGTCCGGCGTCAAGGCGGCGCGCACGGCCGGCGGCGACCTCGCGGTGGCGGCGGCGCAGCCGCAGGTGCGCGAGGTGTTCGAGCTTGCGGGCCTGACCACCATCGTCGTCTTCCACGACGAGGCGGCCGCCGCCATCGCCGGCCTGCGTTAGGCGTTCGCCGCGGCCACCCTGGCGCGCGCCCAGGCATGGAAGAGCGCGGCGGCGAGCGTGATCGCACCCGTGCCCAGCAGCGCCAGCCGGTAGCCGTCGGGCCCCCCGACGGCCTCGACCACCAGGCCGATGGCCCACTGCAGGGCGAAGACCCCGCCGATGCTGCCGCCGTTGACGAAGCCGGTGGCGCGCCCGGAGCGCGCGACGCCGAGCAGCGCGCGGGCGTTCGACAGCGCCAACACGCAGAAGCCACCGGTGAAGCCGAGCAGCGCGTAGAGCGGCAACACCCACGCCAGCGGTGTGACGCCGGGGACGACCGCGGCCAGCGCCAGCTGCACCGCCGCGAAGGCCAGCGCCGTCAGCAGCGTGACCCGTCGCAGCCCGATGCGGTCGGCCAGCGCGCCGGAGGAGGCGTAGCCCAGGCTGACGCCGAGCGAGAGCGTGAGCAGGAAGCGCCCCGCCGTCGACGCGTCGACACCGAAGCCGTCGTAGAGGTAAGGGCCGCCCCAGAGCGTCTGGAAGGCGAGCACGGGGCCGGTGTGGGCGGCGCCGAGGAACATGACGGCGGCGAGGGCGAGGTAGGTGGAGCCGGTGAGCGGCGTGGCGGGCTCGATCGACGCCGAGTGCGGGTCCCGGCGTGGTCGCGCCGGCACGGGCGGCGTCCGCCGCCAGATGAGGGCGGTGACGGCGGCCACCACCAGCGCCGCCGCCACGAAGGTCGCGCGCCAACCGAACGCGGCGTTCGCCCACGCCAGCGGCGACGACGCGAGCAGCGCCCCGAGCGAGCCGGAGGCGAAGTAGACGCCGGAGATCGTCGCGAAGCGGTGCGGCGGCCACCACAGGGCGAAGGCCTTCAGTCCCGCCAGCAGCACGCTGCCGGTCCCGACGCCGAGCAGGACGCGCCCGATGGCCAGTGCCGGCAAGGAGGTGCCGACGGCGAACAGCAGCGCGCCGGCGACCCCGAGCGACATCAGGCTCACCGCCACCCCGCGGGGTCCCCAGCGGTCGAGCGCCAGGCCGACCGGCAGCTGCGCCGCGGCGTAGGCGGCGAAGAACAGCGCGGTCATCAGGCCCAGGTCGGCGGGACCCAGGCCGACGTCGCGCTGCAGGTCGGGCGCCAGGACGGCGTTGGCCGAGCGCAGGAAGTAGCTGAGGAAGTACCCGGCGGTGAAGGTGAGGAAGAGCGGGACGCTCGCGCGTGTCGCTGGTGCGGCGGTCATGACGCCGTGCAGCGTACGCCGCTCAGGTGCCCGTGGGTGGGTCGACGAGTGTGGCCAGGGAGACGGCCCTGAGCGCGCCGCGCTCGCCCTCAGGTGGTCGTGGGTGGGTCGACGAGTGTGGCCAGGGAGACGGCCCTGAGCGCGCTGCGGACCTGCAGCGTCAGGCCCACCCACGCGGTGTTGAGCCGGCAGTGTCCCGTGCGCTGCTGGGTGGGGCAGGCGGGCTTCGTCTCGCAGGTGTCCATGATCACCGTGCCGGACATCGCCTCGATCACGTCGAGCAGGGTCAGCTGGTCGAGTGGCACGCGCAGGTGGACACCGCCCGAGCGACCCTGCTTGGCCTCCACGAGACCGGTGCTCACGAGCCGCTGCAGCACCTTGGCGGTGAAGGCCGCCGGCGTCTGCAGGTCCGCCGCCACCCGCGCCGCCGGCGCGCCCGGGTGTTCGTGCAGGTACAGGAGCGCGTGGACGGCGTAGCTCTCCTCGCGTTTGAGCAGCGTGCGGATGCCCGGGTCCACGGCGTCAGCCTGGCGGGTGGACCGGGATCTCGAGCAGGCGGCCGCCCTGTCCGGAGCGCGCGGCGGCGACGAACGCGGCGCCGATGACGGAGGGTTCGATCAAGCGCGACGCCTGCCCGCGGCCGAGCTCGCGCCGGTTCGCCTCGGTGTCGACCGCGCCCATCGGGAAGCAGATGCTGACCTGGACGCCGGTGCCGCGCAGCTCCTCGTCGAGCGCGAACAGGTAGGCGGCCGCGGCGCTCTTCGCCGCCGCGAACACGGCGGCGCCCTCGGCGCCGCCGGCCACGCCGCCGACCCAGGCGCCCTTGCTGGCGATGCCACCGATGAAGCCCTCGCCCTGCGCCGCGAGGTGCGGCAGCACCGCCTTGCTGGTCAGGAAGAGGGTGCGGACGTTGCTGTCGAACAGCTGGTCGAAGGTGGCCTCGTCGATCGCGCCCACCGGACCGCCGGCGCGGTCGCCGACCAGGTGCACCAGGCCGTGGAGGTGTCCGTGGTGGGCGATCACCTCGGCGATCGCCCGCTCGGCCTCCGCCTGCGTGGCGAGATCGCTCTCCACCGCGGCCGTCCGGTACGACGCGGCGCGGCCCTGGATGCGGACCAGCTCGCGGTCGATCAGGGCCGGCCGCGCGCCGGCCTCCCGGAAGGCCTCTGCCACGGCGCCGGCGATCGCGCCCCCAGCGCCGGTGATGACGATCACCTTGTCCCGCAGCGTGTGCATGCGGCCACGCTAGCACGGGTGTTGCGGGACGCTGGACCCCGCACCAGGACGGCCACGACCGTGTCCGCGGCAGCGGCCGCGGTGTCCGCGGCAGCGGCCGTGGCACGCGCGGCGGCGGCCGCGGCGTGCGCGGCGGCGGGCCGGTCTGACGCCGCCCTGACGCCGGCGTGCTACCAATGGAAGCTCGAGGGTCGACCCCAGGAGGGCCCATGGCCGCTGCCCCGGATCCATCCGCCCTGCTCGACAGGGTGCTGGCGCTGCGCGAGGACGTCGAGCGCCAGGTGCGCACGGCGTTCCCCGGCTGGCCCCTGGCGGGGTCCGACCCGGAGGTCCGCGCGAGCGCGGCCAACCTGGTGCGCTACCTGGCGTTGCGGCGCTACGATCTCCACGACCTACAGCAGGACCTCATCCTCCTCGGCCTGTCGTCGCTCGGCCGCGCCGAGGCCCGCGTGGGCCCGCAGCTCGACGCGGTCGGGTCGGCGCTGGCGGCCCTGGCCGGTCGGGGCGACGGCCCGCCGCCGCCGACCGCCGAGGCGCTGCGTGCCGGCGACGGCCTGATCGAGCGCCGCGCCCGCGGCGTCTTCGGCCCGCCGCCGCCCGACCGCCGGGTGCGGGTGCTGGCGACGCTGCCGTCGAACGCCGCCCAGGACCCCGACGTCGCCCGAAGGTTGGTGGCCGCCGGCGCGGACGCCGTGCGCATCAACACCGCCCACGACACGCCCGACGACTGGGAAGCGATGGCGGCCCACGTGCGGGCCGCGGCGGCCGACCTGGGGCGGCACGTCGCCGTCGAGGTCGACCTCGCCGGCCCCAAGATGCGCATCGCGGCCGGCGTCCCGGAGGCGCGCCAGCAGCTGGGCGACGCCTTCTGGCTGGTGCCGCCGGGCAGCCGGGCCGGCTCGCCGGACACGCTGCCGCGCGTCGAGGTGACGCTGCCGGCCATCCTGGAGCAGGTGGGTCTCGGCCAGGAGGTGTGGTTCGACGACGGCAAGATCGGCGGCCACGTCGTCGAGTTGGCGACCGCCGAGGCCGACGGCACGCCGGTCGGCACGGCGGTCCGCGTCGTGGTCGAACACGTCGGCCGCAAGGGCCAGCGACTGCGCCTGGAGAAGGGCGTCAACTTCCCCGAGACCGAGATCGACCTGCCGGTGCCGACCGCCGAGGACCTCGCCGCGTTGCCCCACGCGCTCGGCATCGCCGACGCCATCGGCTTCTCGTTCGTGCAGCGACCCGGCGAGATCGACGCCCTGCACGACGCCATCGCCGCGTTGCGGGAGGGACCACCGCCGGCGCTGGTGCTCAAGGTGGAGACGCGCCTGGCGGTGCGCGCGCTACCGTCGCTGATCGTGCACGCCCTGCGGCGCGGCCCGACGGCGGTGATGATCGCGCGCGGCGACCTGGGGGTGGAGCTGGGCTTCGAGCGGCTGGCGGAAGTGCAGGAGGAGCTGCTGTGGCTGTGCGAGGCGGCCCACGTGCCGGTGATCTGGGCCACGCAGGTGCTCGAGGCGATGGCCAAGCGCGGCGTGCCGACGCGCGCCGAGGTCACCGACGCCGCGATGGGCGAGCGCGCCGAGTGCGTGATGCTCAACAAGGGCCCCTACGCGGAGGAGGCGGTCCGCAGCCTCGCGGACGTCCTGCGTCGGATGCACCGGCACCAGAACAAGAAGACGCCGCGGCTGGGCGCGCTGCGCGCCTGGGCCAGCGAGGGTTGAGGGTCCCTCGGCTGCGCGCGAGGGGGTCCCTCGGCTGCGCGCGAGGGTCCCTCGGCTGCGCGCGAGGGGGTCAGCCGGGGGTGAGCTGCTTGACCGACCCGGCCCCGCTGATCCGCTGCGTCACCGTGGGGGCGCCGTGGTAGCGCACCTCGCCGACGCCGCTGACGCGAACGTCGAGCTTCTCGCGCACGCGCAAGGTGGCGTTGCCCTGGCCACTGATGCGGACCTCGGCCTCCGCGGCCACCAGTTCGGCGGCGTCGATGTCGCCCGAGCCGGACACGCGTACGTGGAGCCGGTCGGCACGGCCGCCGAGCTCGAAGCTGCCGCGCCCGCTGATGGTGGCCGCCAGCTCGTCGCAGTCGAGACCCGCGAGCCGCATGTCGGCCGTGCCCGAGGCGTTGATCTCGAGGCGCTCGCTGCGCATCGCGGTGGTGTCGACCTTGCCGGTGCCACTGACGGCGATGCGCTCCAGGTCGGGCGTGGTGACGTGGTAGTGCAGCGGCCGGTGGGCGACGAGCAGCACCCCGGAGGTGAGCCGTTCGAGCCAGGTCTCGCCGATCTCCAGGATCAGCGTGCCGCCGTCGACGCGCGTGTGGACCTTGGCCAGCACGTCGGGGTCGCCCTCGATCTCGAGTCCGGTCTCGGCGCCCTGGTGCAGGTGAAGCTGACCGAAGTAGCGCAGCTCCACCGCACGGAAGGGCACCACCTCGCGCCGCTCGCGGACGGTCAGGGGTTCGGGCATCGTGGCCTCCTCTCGCTACCCAGCCATCGTAGCGCCCGCGGCCGTCCCTGGTCGTAGGCCGGCTCGGGCGCTACGATGAGCGTTCGCAAGGAGGTCCACGATGTCCACGCCCCTGCCCCCAGGTCCTTCGGCCCCGGAAGCGACGCGCACACGGCCGTTCTGGCCCTACCTGCTGATCATCGCCGGGGCCCTGCTGCTCGCGTCGAACTTCGGCTGGCTGAGCATCGGTCTGTTCGGCCGGCTGCTGTCGGTGTGGCCGGTGGCACTGATCGCCGTCGGCGCCGACCTGCTCACCGGCGGGCGCTACCGGCTGCAGGTCATCGTCGTCGCCGTGATCGTCGCCGTGGTGTGGGCCTTCACCGGCGTCGGCGGCACGGGCGAGCGCGTCGAGGTCGACCACGCGCTCGAAGGGGCGCGGGCCGGCGAGGTGACCCTGAGGCTCGGCGTCGGGGACGTGACGATCGACGCGGCCGCGCCGGCCGGCAGTTTGGCGAGCGGGACGATCGACACGGGACGCGGCGAGACGATCTCGCAGCGGCTGACGCGGTCCGGCGACGTCGCGCGCCTCGAGATCGCCTCACGGGCGTCGGGCTCCGTCTCGGTCGGCCCCAGCGGCGGTCGCAGCTGGTCGCTGTCGCTGAGCAGCGCCGTGCCGCTCGACCTGCGCGTGCACGCCGGGGTCGGGCGCAACACGCTCGACCTGCGGCCGGCGACCGTCTCCGACCTCTCCTACGCCGCCGGCGTCGGCGAGACCAGCGTCACGCTCCCCGAGCGCGGCGGGTACGCCGGCGTGTTCGATCTCGGCGTGGGCGCCACCACGGTCCGCATCCCGGAGGCGGTCGAGGCGCGCGTCACCGTGCGCAGCGGCCTCGGCCGGGTCAACGTCGCCGGGACGTTCTCGCGCGACGGCGACGTCTACACGACGCCCGGTTACACGACCGCGGCGCCCGGCGACCGCATCGAGCTGACGGTGCAGGGCGGCGTGGGGGCGGTGACGGTCCAGCGCGTGCGCTGACGCAGCTCGCCCGGGTCAGAGCGCCCGGATCGAGCCGCCGTCGACCAGCACCACCGAGCCGCTGACGTAGGCAGCGGCGGAAGAGCAGAGGAACGCACCCACCCGACCGAACTCGGCGGGGTGGCCGAGTCGCCCCGCGGGCATGGTGGCGAGTGAGTCGGCCCGCACCGCGTCGAAGCTGCGGCCCGAGCGGGCCGCGGCCGCGCGGTCGAGTTCGTCGGTGCGCTGGGTGGCGATGCGGCCCGGCGCGATACCGACGACCTGTACGTTCCTGGGACCCAACTCGATCGCCAGCGACTTGGTCAGCCCCACGAGGGCCGGGCGGTAGACGTTCGAGAGCAACAGGTTCGGGAGCGCCTGTTTCACCGACGACGACATGATCGTCAGGACGCGGCCGCCGCCGGCGGCCGCGAACGACGGCAGCGCCAGGCGGATGCCGCGGACGGCGCTCATCAGCGTCAGCTCGAAGCCCCGCGCCCACTGCGTTTCGTCCAGGTCGAGGAAGCCGCCGGGCGGCGGGCCGCCCGCGTTGTTGACGAGCACGTCGAGGCCGCCGAGGGCGCGTAGCGCCGCCTCGAACAGCGCCTCGAGCGAGGCGGGGTCGGCGACGTCCGCCTCGATGGCGTGCACGTCGCCGCCGGTGCTGGCGGCGATGCGTTCGGCCGCGGCCGCGGCGCGTCCTGCGTCGCGCGAGCAGAGGGCCACGCGGGCGCCCTCGGCGGCGAGCGCCTCGGCGACCGCGTAGCCCAGGCCGCCGCTGGCGGCCGTGACGAGCGCGCGCTTTCCTTGCAGTCCCAGGTCCATGGCGCCATCATCGCCCGCGGCGGCGCCGCGGAGCGAGGTCGTCCGCGACGTCGGGCGGCGGCGCGGCGCGGTCGGCCCGTCGCGCGCTTCGCCCGCTCACTCCGCGAGCAGGTCGATGCGCCCGTGCTGCAGCAGCGGCGTGATCTCGTCGGCAGAGCACGGCCGGGCGAACAGGTACCCCTGGCCCTGCTCGCAGCCCAGCGCGCGCAGGAAGGCGAGCTGGGCCGGCGTCTCGATCCCTTCGGCGATCGCCTCCATGCCGAGGGTGTGCGCCAGGACCACGACCGTCCGCACGATGCCGGCGTCGTGCGGCGCGGCGTCGGGGTCGTCACCCAGGTCGACGACGAAGGAGCGGTCGATCTTCAGGGCCGACGCGGGCAGCCGCTTGAGGTAGTTCAGCGACGAGTAGGCGGTGCCGAAGTCGTCGATCGACACCTGCACCCCGAGCTGACGCAGCGCGACGAGTTTGGCCACGTTCTCCTCGACGTTGCGCATGACGGCGGACTCGGTCAACTCGAGCTCGAGCCAGCGGCCCTCCAGGCCGCTCCGCTCCAGCGCGTCCTGCACGAGCGCCACCACGTCTCGCTCCTGCAGTTGCTTGGCCGAGAGGTTGACCGCGACCACCGTGGGGCAGCCCGCGTCGATCCAGGCGCGCGCCTGGCGGCAGGCCACGTCCAGCAGGTGTCGGCCGACGGCGCCGATGAGGCCGGCGTCCTCTGCGACGGGGATGAAGGCGCCCGGTGGGATCCAACCGCGCTCGGGGTGCGCCCAGCGGGCGAGCGCCTCGACCGACGTGATCCGGCCGTCGGTCAGCGCCACGCGCGGCTGGTAGTGCAGGCCGAGTTCGTCGCGTTCGAGCGCCTTGCGCAGGTGCGACTCGAGGGCGGCGCGCTCGAGCAGCGCGCGGTTCATGTCGCGGGTGAAGAAGCGGAAGCGGTCCTTGCCCTGGGCCTTGGCCTGGTACATCGCCGTGTCGCCGTGCTGGATCAGCAGGTCGGCGTCGGCGGAGTCGTCGGGGAAGAGGACGATGCCGACGCTGGCGGTGGCGTGCACCTCGTGGCCGGCGAGATCGAACGGCGACCGCAGATGCGAGAGCAGCTTCTCGGTGACCTTCCGGACGGCCTCCGCGTCGCGAACCTCGGGGAGCAGGACGACGAACTCGTCGCCGCCGATGCGTGCGACGGTGTCTTCGCCGCGCACCGCCAGCCGCAGTCGCTGAGAGACGGCGCGCAGCAGCGCGTCGCCCACCGCGTGGCCGAGGGCGTCGTTGGTGACCTTGAGGTTGTCGAGGTCGAGGAAGAGCGCGGCACCGCCGCGTCCGTTGCGCACGCTGCGCGCGATGGCCTGGCCGAGCCGGTCGCGCAGCAGCGTGCGGTTCGGCAGGCCGGTCAGCGCATCGTGGTACGCCAGGCGCTCCAGCTCGCGCTCGAGCGCCCGGCGCTTGACCAGCGTGGCCGCCTGGGCCGCGAAGGCGGCGGCGAGCTGGTGCGAGGCGTCGTCGAACGCGCGAGGATCTCGGAAGGCGTCCATCGTGAGGGTGGCCACCCGCCGTCCGTCGAGGTGGATGGGCACCGTGAGCGTGGCGGCGACGGCGTAGGTGGGCCGTGTCGGGTCGCCCAGCGGATCGTCGTCGAAGCCTTCGTACCCGTGGGCCGCGGCGAAGCGGTAGGCGTCGTGTTCGTCGCGCACCAACAGCGACCCGGCGTCGGCGCCGGGCGTCGCGCGCACCGCCGCCTCCACCAGGCGCTGGTAGAACGAGCCCTCGAAGCCCTGCTCGAGCGTCTGCTCGATGAACGACATCAGCGCCTCGCGGAAGGTCGCGAGTTGGCCCAGCTGCGCGTCGCGGAGGAGCCGGTCGGTCACGTCGAGGAGGGTCACCAAGAGCGCTGGCCGGCCCGCGTGCTCGGCGTGTTCGGAGGCGAACAGGCAACGCCGTTCGTCGCCGTCGCGGTGACGCAGGGCGACCTCGCGGTCGCGGACCGTGTGGCCCGCCGCCGCCTCGCCATGGAGGGCTTGCCAGGCGTTCGGGTTCACCCAGGCGTCGAGATCGCCGATCCTGGTGCCCAGCAGCTCGTCGCTCGCGCGGCCGAGGAGCTGCTCGAAGGCGGCGTTCACGTCGAGCAGCTCGCCGTCGTCGAGGGCGATCAGCGCGGTCGCCGCGGGGCCCGCGTCGAACAGCGCGCGCGTCTGGCGCGAGGACTCCTCGGCCCGGCGTCGCAGGTCGCGCTCGCGCACCACCAGGGCGGCGTGGTCGAGCGAGACCGCCAGCAGGTTGGCCGCCGTCAGGGCGGCCGTCGCGTGCCGCTCGTCGAAGACGGTCGCCTCGGGGCCATGGAGCTCGAGCGCGCCGAGATCGCGCTCGCCTAGCCGCATCGCGGTGATCAGGTGGGCGCCGCCTGGCGCGGACGTCGCGGCACCGCCGCCCGCGGCGATCTCGCTGCCGTCCGGGGCGCGGACCCGCCAGGAGCGCATGGGCGTGGTGGTGCGGAGGAAGCCGTCGAGTGGTTCCCACAGGTCGCCGGTGGTCGCGGCCTCGCCCAGCGCCGCGGCCAGTTCGGCGGCCCGGTCGAGCAGGTTCCTGAACTCTGCCAACACCCCCTCGCTCGCGGCCTGCGACAGCGCCGCGACGGCGTCCTCCGAGGACGCGTCGCGCAGCAGGGCCACCGCGCCGAGGACCTTCCCGCTCGGGTCGGTGAGCGGTTCGGCGTCGACCGCGATCGGCCGTCGTCGACCGGTGGAGGACGCACCGACGTAGCGTGCGCGCGCGAGGCGTTCGCCCGCCAGGGCGCGCGAGAGGGGATCGGCGCCCGCGGTGAGCGGACGGTCGTCCTCGTCGGTCAGGCGCCAAGCGCCGCGCCAGGCTTCGGCGGCGTCGCCGACGCGCCCCCCGAAGCCGAGGCGGTCGGCGGCCCGCGTGCGCAGCGAGAGCCGGCCGGCCGCGTCGCAGGCCGCCGCCCCGTCGGTCATGCCGCGCCACGCGTGGTCGGCGAGCAGCGCGTGGCTGGCCGCCGCCGCCGCCCGGCGGCGCCAGCCGAGCGTCGGTGCCCACAAGTCGAGCAGCCAGTCGACCCTGGCGGCGCCCTCGGCCTCGTGCGCGGCCTCGCGCCAACCGAACAGCAGCATGGCGACCGGCTCGTCGTCCACGAGGAGCGGCGCCGCGTGGATGGCGCGGAGCCCGGCGTCGAAGGCCGGCTGCCGACGCAGGAACCGCAGGCCCGGGATCGGTCCCCGCGCCGTGCGGGCTCCCTCGGACGGGGTCCGCCGGCGATGGATCCAGACCTCGCCACCGGCGGGACCCAGGTCGGAGATGCCGACGGCGACGCCGCGGTCCAGCGCCCAACGAAGCAGGGGTTCCGGCGCCCTGCCGCTGCCGGCGATCGGCTCGCTCAGGCGCCGCAGAGCGGCGTCCTCCGCGGCGTACGGGCCGGCGGTCGGCATGCCGCCGGGCGCGGAGCCGTGCGATGGCGCGCCGCTTCCCGCCGGCGCGCCGCTGCCCACCGGCGCGTGCAGCCAGGTCTCGGCCCACGCCGCACCCACGGCCTGCCGCATGACGTCGACGGTGCGCGTCAGTGCCTCCTCCAGGGTGGGCTCCATCGCCGCCCGCAGCAGCGCGGCGAGCGATTCGGTCAGCCGTTGGGCGTCCTCGACGTCGTACGGCCGCGGGGGCCGCGGCGCCTCCGGCGCGCGACGGAGCAGCGTGTACAGTTCGGCCGCGACGTCCGCGGTCGCGTCACGAGCCACGACCAGCCGAGCCCCCAAGGCCCGCCATGCCGCCACCGCGTCGGCGGCGGCCTCGTCGACGACGAGCAGGACGGGGAGCCGGGGGTCGTGCTCCTGCAGCTGCGCCAGGGTGTCGCCGGTGGTGCGCGCGTCGGTGACGGCAACGACCGCCGCGTCCCAGTCGCTGCCGCGCAGCATCCCGTCGACCATCGCTCCGTCGCCGTCGATCCGCCGCAGGCCGGCCAGCGGCGGCCGTGCCCGGCGCAACGCCCCCTCCAGCGGATCGCCCCTGGGGGCGATCAACAGGACGTGGGCGCCCCACGGACGCGTGGCCGCGGGGGCCAGGCGATGATCGCCGGGGGGTATGGGGCTCGGGTCCACGCCCACCCATCGTAGGCGCCCTGCGAGGCGGCGTCCGCGGCCGAGTTCACGCCCTGGCGTCTGTCCCTGGCCGCTGAGCCGGCGCCGCATAGCATGTGCGCATGGCCGAACCCGTGGTCGTCACCCGGGCGCTGACGCGCGAGTTCCCCTCGGAGGGTGGCACCGTTCGCGCCGTCGACGCCCTCGACCTCACCGTGGCCCGTGGCGAGGTGGTGGGCCTGCTGGGCCACAACGGTGCGGGCAAGACCACCACCGTGCGCCTGCTCGCCGGCGTGCTCGCGCCCACCTCCGGCTCGGCCCGCGTGTTCGGCCTCGACCCGAGCGTGGACGGGGTGGCCGTCCGCCGTCGCGTGGGGGTGAGCACCGAGACGCCGGCGGTCGACGACCGCCTGAGCGGCCGCGCGGGTCTGACGACGTTCGCCGACCTGTACGGGGTACCGGTCGCGCGCGTGCGCCAGCGGGTGGACGAGCTGCTGTCGTCGTTCGACCTCGCGGAGGCCGCCGATCGCAAGGTGGGCACCTACAGCCGCGGCATGCGGCAGCGGCTGGCCCTGGCGCGGGCGCTGCTACACGACCCCGAGCTGCTGTTCCTCGACGAACCCACCGCCGGCCTCGACCCCGTCGCGGCCCGCGCCGTGGCCGACCGCGTCCGCGGGCTGCGCGGCGAGGGGCGCAGCGTGATTCTCTGCACCCACGACCTGGCCCAAGCCCAGGCGCTCTGTGACCGGGTGGTGGTGCTGGAGCATGGCCGCGTGGTGGCCGCCGGTGCCCCCGCGGCCCTGGCGGCCGGCCTCGGCGCGGGCGTGCGCGTGCGCTTCGTGGCGTCGGCGCCGGCTGACGTCGACGTCGCCGCGCGGCTGAGCGCCCTCGATGGCTGGGGTGGCGTCGTCGCGGAGCCGGGGGTCGCGGCGACCGATGCGCCAGCCGACGGCGGGGCGCTGTTGGTGTCCGGCGTCGCGCGCGACGCCGAGGCGGTGGCCGAGGCGGTCGCGACGCTCGTGGCGGGCGGCGTCAGGTTGTACGCCGTCGAGCGCGAGCTGCCGGACCTCGAGGACGTCTACTTCGCGCTGCACGGGAAGCGGCGGAAGCCGTCCGCCGGCGAGGTGCACGGCGGGCCGGGCGCGGCACCAGCCCACGCGTCCAGGGACGCGTTCGACGGCACGAGCCACGGCGCACCGGCGGGCGGGGAGGCCCGGCGATGAACCTGCGTGCCGTGCGCGCGATCGTGCGCAAGGACCTGAGCGTGGTGCTGCAGAGCAAGGCGGTGCTGCTGCCGATCATCATCGTGCCCGCGGTGATGCTGCTGGTGCTGCCCATCCTCGCCTCGTTCGCGCCGCAGTTCGTCAACATCCCCGGCGCCAGCGATCTCGGCGAGCTGCTCGAGCGGATGCCGGAGACCTTCACGCAGCGCTTCGCCGGCCTCAGCGAGGAGCAGACGATCGTGACGCTGATGCTCGTGTACCTCTTCGCGCCGATGTACCTGATCGTGCCGCTGATGGTCGCCAGCGTCATCGCGGCCGACGCCTTCGCCGGCGAGAAGGAGCGCCGCACGCTCGAGGCGCTGCTGTTCACGCCGACCAGCGACCGCGAGCTGCTGCTCGGGAAGCTGCTGTCGGGCTTCGTGCCGGCGCTGGCGGTGGCGTGGGGCGGCTTCCTCGTCTACACGGTGGTGGCCAACGCCGCCGCCTGGCCCGTCATGGGCCGGATCTTCTTCCCCACCGGCATGTGGTGGGTGCTGGCGCTGTGGGTCGCACCGGCGGTCGCCGCCCTGGCGCTCGGCGCCACGGTCCTGGTCTCCGCTCGCGTCAACACCTTCCAGGAGGCCTACCAGATCGGCGGCGTCGTCGTCCTACCGATCGTCGTCCTGCTGCTGGGTCAGGCCACCGGGGTGCTGGTCTTCTCGGTGGCGCTGGTGGCGCTGCTGGGCGCCGTCTTCTGGGCCGCGGCTGCAGGTCTGCTGGTCTTGGGCGCGCGCGGCTTCCGCCGCGGCGAGCTGCTCGCGCGCCGCTGACGGAGCCTCCGATCGCTACGCCACCGGCATGGGTGAGCCACCCTCCCGGGAGGCACCACCCGTGAACCGGCGCACGTTCACAGCCGCCCTCACCGACGCGCTCGTCCTGCCCGTCCTTGGGTACGGCGTGCTCGGACTGGCCGCGCCCGACGCGAGCGCCGGTTCACTCGTGGCCGTCGCCGCGGCCCCGCCCGCGCCGCTGGCCGCTGCCCACCGCGCCTCTGGCCGCGTCCATGCGCAGGCCGAGAGCGACGCCGATCGCGATGCCGATCCCGATCCCCAAGGCCAGGTTGTCGGTGGCGAGACCGATGGCGACACCGATGGCCACACCGATGCCGATGCTGGGTCCCAGCCGCGATCTGCCCTTCGACGGGCGCTGCTCCGTGGTGTCCTCACGTCCGGCCATGCACGACCTCCCAAGGCCCCGGAAGACGGTACGCACGTGGCAGGAAGGTGATCCTGCCATCCAGGCTAGGCGGAGGTCCGAGGCTCGATTCCCGCCCAGCGCTCGACCGTGCGCACGGTCGCGTAGGTGCCGCGCTCCACGTCGACCCAGCGGACGTTCTCGTCGGGCGCGTGCGCGCGCCCCTCCGCGTAGCCGACGCCGATCATGATCACCGGCACGCCCAGCTCGTCGACGAACGGCGACAGCGGCCCCGAGCCGCCCGAGCTGATCGTGACGATCGCGGGCGTGCCGTAGGCCTCCTCGAGCGCCGCGGCCGCGTGCTGAACCCACGGGTGATCCGGGTCGACGCGACTCGGGTGCTCGGGGCGCTCGGCCAGCCTCGCCTCGACGGCCCCGAAGCCGTGCCGATCGAGGTGGGCCCGCAGCAGGCCGACGACCTCCTCGGGGTCCTGGTCGGGCACCAGGCGGAAGTCGAGCTTGGCCGTGGCGGAGGCCGGCAGCACCGTCTTCATGCCGGGGCCGCCGTAGCCGCCGTGCAGGCCGTTGACGTTGACCGCCGGCTCCAGCTGCAGCCGCCGTTGCCACTCACTGCCGGTGGCGCCGGCGAGGAAGCGTTCGACCCCGATCTGGCGGGCCACCACGTCGTCCTCGCGGGGGGCGACGGCGACGTAATGCGCCTCCCGCTCGGTGGCGGGCCGGACGCGGTCGTAGAAGCCGTCGATGAGCACGCGGCCGTCGGCGTCGCGCAGGCTGGCGACGGCCGCGGCCATGAGCCACACGGCGTTCTGCACCACCGGCCCGAGGCCGGAGTGCTGGTCGTAGTCGGCGGTGCGGACGCTCAGGTCGACGGTGGCGATGCCCTTGAGGCCGGAGACCAGGTGCGGCCGGTCGTGGGCGTCGACCCCGCCGAACTCCCACACGCAGGCGTCGGCCCGCAGGCGGTCGCGCATGGCGGCGACGTAAGGCGCCATGTTCGGGCTGCCGACCTCCTCCTCGCCCTCGACCACGAAGACCACGCCGACCGGCAGCTCGCCGCCGTGGCGCCGCTTCAGCCATTCGAGGGCCACGACGCGCGAGGCGAGCTGCCCCTTGTCGTCGGTCGCGCCGCGACCGAACAGCTTGCCGTCGCGCTCGTCGAGGGTGAAGGGATCGGCGGTCCAGGCCTCGACCGGGTCGGCCGGCTGCACGTCGTAGTGGTTGTAGAAGAGCACGGTGGGGGCGCCCGGCACGTGGCGCTCGGCGAACACCACCGGCGCGCCGGCGGTGGGGTGGACCTCGACGTCGAGCCCGAGTTCGCGCAGCTCCTCGGCGACCGCCTCCGCGGCGGCGCCCTGGGCGCGCCCCTCGGCGGCCACGGAGGGGATCGCCACCCAGCGCGCGAGCAGCTCGCGGTAGCGCGTGCGCAGGTCCGGCGGCAGGGCAGATCCGGTGGCGGACGCGGTGGGCTCGCTCATGGGCGGTTCCTCTCGTAGTCGGTGACGTGGTGCGGGTCGAGCAGGTAGAACTTCTCGCCGCCGAGCAGGCGGTCGCGGAAGGCCTTGCCCTGCTCGTCCTCGATGTCCTCGTCCCACTTGACGAACATCGCCTCGGTCTGGCTGCGGTGCGCCCGCAGGGCCTCGATCTTGCGATCGACGGTGCCGGAGATGTCACTGAGGACGTCGGGTTCGCCGAGCGCGGCGCGGTTGGCCTCCTGGTCGCCGACCGCCACGGCCAGCAGGCGCGGCCGACGGCCCGCCGGCAGCGAGCGCACGGCGAGCTGGGCGATCAGACCCAGCGCGTCGTGGTCGGCGTGCACCGCGAAACCGGGGTAGAAGGCGATCACGGTTGAGGGATCGAGTTCCTCGATCACGGCGCGAACCCGCTCCGCGATCTCGACGGGGTCCTCGAACTCCACGCACTTGTCGCGCAGGCCCAGCATGCGCGCCTCCGCGCCCAGGACGGCGCATGCCTCTGTGAGCTCGCGCTCGCGGATGTCGCGCAGCGACTCGCGGTTGGCGAAGGCAGGCCGGCCCATGCGCCGCCCCATGTCGCCGTAGGTGCCGCACAGGTAGGTGACGGGGACGCCGGCGTCGGCGCAGCGCGCCATCGTGCCGCCCGAGGAGAAGGTCTCGTCGTCGGGGTGCGGCAGCACCACCAGCAGGCCGCGCTCGGCGGCGGGATCGAAGGGGGCGGGTGTCGCGACGGGGGTCGCGTCATAGGGCGCACCGGTGGTCGTCGGTGTCGCCATGCTCAGGCCTCCCGGAAGGGTCGCATGGAGAGCTGCAGCGCCACGGTGAGGTGACCGTCGGGGTCGTGGCCGGCGAGCAGGAGCTCGTCGCGTTCGCTCACCACGAAGTCGGTCAGGCCGTCCGCGTAGACCCAGCCGTCCTGCAGCTTGAGCCCCACGCGGTACGGACCGGGGCCCGTGACGACCCCGCGCGCGTAGGTCACCTGCGCGTTGCGCACGAAGGCGATCACGGGCGGCTTCTTCTCGGGCCCGAGGGCGGTGTACGAGCCGGTGGTCGTCTCCAGGTGCAGGTACACCGGCTGGTCGCGCCGCCGGTCGAGCTCGGCCTGTACCGCGTCACGGTCGATGGGGTGCAACGGGGTCCTCCTGCGCGCGTGCCCGCTCGCCGGCGGGGGGCGCGGTCGCGACATCGTACCCCCGTCCCTCCGCGCCGAAACGTCGCCGCGCCTCGCGCCGGAACCAGCGGGCGGCCAGCGTGGCGCCGTCCTCCGGCCGCGCCGCCAGCCAGCCGCCGTCGCGGGCCAGGGCCGCGATCCGGGTCACCTCGCCCTGCTCCAGGAAGGGCGACGGCGGCGCGCGCGCATCGCGGTAGAGGTGCAGCGCCTCGCGCGCCCGGGTCCAGGCGACGTAGGCCAGCCGTCGCTCCTCGGGGTCGTCGCCGAGCGGGAAGCTGCCGGCGTTCATCCCCGGGACGTGCACCACCGGCCACTCCAGCCCCTTGGCGCGGTGGACGCTGGTGACGAGCAGCGCCTCGCGCGGGGCCGGTCGGCGCCAGCCCGCCAACGCGGCGGCCAGGGCGCTGGCGCCGTCCGTCTGCGCGGGGCGCAGCCGCGCGTCGTGCAGCCGCGCGTCACGCTGGCGCGCGTCGCGCACGAGCGCGGCCGTGGCCGCCAGCGGCGGCGGCGGGTCGGCGGGCCAGGCGCGGGGATCGACGCCGGCGGCGAGCAACGCCCCGGCGGCGTCCGTTCGCGCGAGCTCGGCGATCGCCGCCAGGCGCGCGCCCGGTCCCGCTTCCGCCCCGCGTGGGGCGGCCTCGCGCCAGGCGTCGGCCCCCGGGCCGGGGTGCCGTGCGAGCCGGCTGGCGGCGGCCCAGGCCGCCGGTTGGGCCAAACCGCCAGGTCCGGTCAGCCAGCGCCGCCAGGCGCGTTCTCGGACCGCGGGCGTCTCGCCGGCGGCACCCAGCGCCAGCGCCACCCCCGCCCAGGCGGCCACCACCGTGGGGTGGCGGGCGAGCGGGGGCGCGCCCTCGAGCCGCAGCTCGACGCCGGACCGGGCCGCGGCCAGCTCGAGCGCCGTCGCCTGCGCGAAGCGACGCAGCAGCACCGCCTGGTCCGACCACCGCGCGCCCCGCTCCAGGTGCGCGCGGGCGCGCGCGAGCAGCGCGGCGGCCTCGGGCTCGGGGCCGTCGGCGACGTCGAGCGTCAGGCTGCCTCCGGCGCCGCGCACCGCCCGTGGGCGGACGGGCCAGCGCCCGCCGCCGTGCGCCATCAGTGCCGCGGCGGCGGCGAGCGGCTCCGCCCGGCTGCGGAACGCCTCCGGCAGCAGCAGCACGGTCGCGCGACGCCGCAGCGCGAAGCCGCGCAGCGACCCCGGCACCGACCCGCGGAAGCCGTACACGCTCTGGTCGTCGTCGCCGACGAGCATGACGTCGTCGCGGCCGGTCATCAGCAGCTCGAGGGAGGCGAGCTGCACCGCGTTGACGTCCTGGGCCTCGTCGACGATGGCGGCCCGCCAGCGCCCTCGCGCCCAGGCGAGCAGGCCGGCGTCGGCGTGCAGCGCCGTCCACGCCTCGACCAGCAGCTGGTCGTGGTCGAGCCACCCCAGCCTGCGGCGGACGCGCTCGAAGTGCTCGAGCAGCGCGAGGTGGTCGGGGTGGTCCGGGTCGGGCGGCGGTGGGTGGGCCTCGGCGCGGGCGCCCGCCGGCAGGCCGTCGTCGAAGCACGGCAGCTCGAGGCGCGCGAGGCAGCGGCCGCGGTAGGCGGCGAAGGCCATGATGTCCACGTCGCGCCAGGCGTCCGCGAGGTCGGGGTCGCTCGCGGCCGCCTCGCGCCGCGCCCGGCGCGCCACCTGCGGCACCAGCGCCTCCGGCGGCGGGCCCTGGGGCGGATGGGGTCCGCCCAACCGGGCACGCGTCGCGAGCAGCAGGTGCGCAAGCGAGTGGAACGTGCGCACCTCCACGCCCGCGACGGCGGGGTCGTCGCGGAGTCGCTCGCGGACCGCCGAGACGGCCGCGCGCGAGAAGCTGACCACCAGCAGGCTTCGGGGATCGACCTGGCGGCGCGCCACCCGCTGCTGCACCCGGGCCACCATCGTGGTGGTCTTGCCGGCGCCCGCGACGGCGACGACCACCGCGGGTCCGTCGTCGTGCGCCACCACCGCGCGCTGGGCGGCGGTCAGGCGCGGCGGACCGCGATCCGCCGTGGGCGCCACGGGTGCCGTTGGTGGGTCGCCGGTCCAGCCGGCGATCTCCCGGGCCGCCGAGCGCAGGTCGCCGACGCTGCGCGCGCGCCAGCGCAGGCGTTCTCCGGCCGTCGTGCCGTTCCCCGAGCGCAAGGCCACGCTCCAACCCGGCGGCGCGCCGTCGAGCGCCTCGTGCGCCCACGCGAGCGCCGCTTCGACGCTCGCCAGGCGGGCGTGCCGGCGGCGAGGTGGTCGCCAGGCGGTCGGGGCGAGATCGGGCTCGTGGGCATCCAGCGGCATGGTCGGCTCGCCGCCCGCCAGCAGCGCCCCCCACGCGGGCCGCCAGCCGCCTTCCGGCGGGCCCTCGAGCGCCACCCGCCACGGGCCCGAGGCGCGCCACCAGGCGTGGGGGTGGGGGGGCCCGTCCATGGCGCGATGGTGGCGGATCGCGGGGCGGGCGCGCCGGCGCGCTGGGTCGTAGCCGAGGGGCCCTCGGCCGATGTGGCCCTTCGGCCGACGTCCCGGCGCCGCCGGGCGTAGCGTAGGCGCGAGGTGAAGCGTCCCCGCCGGCCCCAGCTCACCCCGCCGCAGATCGTCCTGCTCGCGTTCCTCAGCGCGATCGCCGTCGGCACCGTGCTGCTGGCGCTGCCGATCTCCCACGCTCCCGGCGTTCGGCTCGATTGGCTCGAGGCGCTGTTCACGGCGACCAGCGCCGTCTGCGTCACCGGGTTGATCGTCGTCGACACCGGCAGCGATCTCTCGCGCTTCGGGCAGGCGGTGGTCCTGCTGCTCATCAAGTCGGGCGGCCTCGGGATCCTCTCGGTCGGCGCGCTGATCGCCTTCACCACCGGGCGGCGCCTCGGCGTGGTGGCACGCCTTGGCCTCCAGGCCCAGACGAACCGGCTGCAGCTCGGTGGGGTCGTGCGCTTCGTGCGCAACCTGCTGATCTTCACCACCAGCGCCGAGCTGCTCGGCGCGCTCGCGCTGTGGCCGGCGATGGCGCGCGACGCCGGGCGCGCGGAGGGCGCCTGGCTGGCGCTGTTCCACGCCATCAGCGCCTGGAACAACGCCGGCTTCTCGCTGTTCTCGGACAGCCTGATGCGCTTCGCGTCCGATCCGTGGGTCGCCGTGATCGTGCCGCTCCTGTTCGTCTCTGGCGGACTGGGCCTGGTGGTCTTCGTCGACGTCGCGAGCGCCGCGCGCGCCCGCTGGATCCGCCGTGGGATGCTGGGCGCCGGTCAGGCGCGCGTTCCGTGGACGCTCCACACCCGCATGGCGTTGGTGGCGACGGGGATCCTCGTGCTCGTCGGCGCCGGCGGCATCGCCGCGCTCGAGTGGTCGAACCCCGCCACCCTCGGGGCGCTGGACCCCGCGGCACGCCCGATGGCGGCGGCCTTCCAGGGCCTCACGCCGCGGACCGCCGGGTTCCACGTGCTCGAGCCGGCCGACCTCACCCCGGCGAGCCAGGTGCTGACGATGGCTCTCATGTTCATCGGCGCCAACCCGAGCTCGACGGCGGGCGGCGTCAAGACCACCACGGTCGCGGTGCTGCTGCTGGCGGCGTGGGCCGCCGTGCGCGGCCGCGGGAGCACGATCGCGTTCGGGCGAAGCATCTCGGGCCCGCTGCTGGCGCGGGCCGCGGCCGTCGTCACGTTCGCGCTCGCGGTCGTGACGCTGGCGATCTTCGGGCTCGCCATCAGCGAGGTGGGCGTGCCGCTGCCGGTGCTGGCGTTCGAGGCCTTCTCCGCCTTCGGGACGGT
>JAABTL010000001.1 GCA_011389865.1 Trueperaceae bacterium | reverse complement strand
GGGGCCGGCTTCGCCGGCCCCTACCTTACGCAGTTGCCCCACCTGCGGTGGGACGACGGCAGCCGGACGCCATCGCGCCGGCGCCGATGCGCGGCGTCCGCGCCTTCGCTGGTCGTGTAGTTATGCGCCGCGCTGGCATGGCCGCCCGCAGCGGCCCATGCGGTATGCTCCGAGACCATGAGGAGCCTCCACGCGCATGGCTAGCGAGAAGCGATTGGTCGAGGTCGTCGACCTGAAGACCTACTTCGACACCGACGAAGGAACGGTCAAGGCGGTCGACGGCGTCAGCTTCCACATCGACAAGGGCGAGACGCTCGGCGTCGTGGGCGAGTCGGGCTCGGGCAAGTCCGTCATGAGCCTGTCGGTCATGCGTCTGATCCCCGTTCCCCCGGGCCGCATCGCCGGCGGCCAGATCCTCTTCGACGGCCAGGACATCGTCAAGAAGAGCGAGCGCGACATGCGCCGAATCCGCGGCAACGAGATCGCGATGATCTTCCAGGAGCCGATGACCAGCCTGAACCCCGTGTACACGGTCGGCGATCAGATCGCCGAGGCCATCGTCCTCCACCAGAAGGAGACGGCCCGCGCCGCGATGCGCAAGGCGACCGAGATGCTCGACCTCGTCGGCATCCCCGAGCCCGCCAAGCGCGTCAAGAACTACCCGCACCAGATGTCGGGCGGCATGCGCCAGCGCGTGATGATCGCCATGGCGCTGTCGTGCAACCCGAAGCTGCTGATCGCCGACGAGCCCACGACTGCGCTCGACGTGACGATCCAGGCGCAGATCCTCGACCTCATGCGCACCCTGCAGCGCGAGATCGGCATGTCGATCATGTTCATCACCCACGACCTCGGGGTGGTGGCGGAGATGGCCGACCGGGTGGTCGTCATGTACGCCGGCCGCGCCGTCGAGGAGTCGACGGTGGTCAACATCTTCAAGAACCCCCAGCAGCCCTACACGCTGGGTCTGATGAACTCGATCCCGCGCGTCGACAAGGCCGCCGAGCACCAGGAGCGCCTGCAGGCGATTCCCGGTAACGTGCCGAACCCGCTGTACCTGCCGGAGGGCTGCGCCTTCCATCCGCGTTGCCGCTTCGCGATCGACGACTGCCAGAAGGCGATCCCCGATCTCGTCGACGCCGGCGGCGGCCACATGGTGCGCTGCATCCGGCATGCGGAGCTCGACCTGAAGAACGAGGTGACGATGTGAGCGACGCCGTGAAGAGGGACGCGGCCGAGAGCAACTCCGCAGCCACCGAAGCCGCCGCGACCGCGGCCAGCACCGCCACCGGCACCGAAGCCGACGCGCTGCTCCAGGTCCGCAACCTCAAGAAGTACTTCCCGATTCGCGGCGGCGTCTTCTCCCGCGTGGTCGCGAACGTCAAGGCCGTCGAGGAGGTCTCGTTGACCATCCGGCGCGGCGAGGTCGTCGGTCTGGTGGGCGAGTCCGGCTCCGGCAAGACCACCGCCGGCCGCGCCATCCTGCGGCTGATCGAGCCGACCGACGGCGAGATCATCTTCGAGGGTGTCGACATCGCCAAGCTGCCCAAGGCGAAGATGCGCGACTACCGCAAGGAGATGCAGATCATCTTCCAGGACCCCTTCGCCAGCCTGAACCCCCGCATGTCGGTGGGCGACATCATCGGCGAGGCCCTGACGATCCACAACCTCGCGCGCGGCAAGGCCAAGGAAGACCGCGTCGCCGACCTGCTCGAGCGCGTCGGCATGAACGCCGGGCACATGCGCCGCTACCCGCACGAGTTCTCCGGCGGCCAGCGTCAGCGCATCGGCATCGCCCGCGCCCTCGCGGTGGACCCCAAGTTCATCGTCGCCGACGAGCCCGTCTCCGCGCTCGACGTGTCGATCCAGGCGCAGGTCGTCAACCTGCTGCAAGACCTCAAGGACGAGCTCGGCCTGACGATGCTCTTCATCGCCCACGACCTGGGCGTGGTCGAGTACATCTCCGACAAGGTCGTCGTCATGTACCTCGGCCGCATCATGGAGATCGCGCCCGCGAAGGAGCTGTACAGGAACCCGGTGCACCCGTACACCGAGGCGCTGCTCTCGGCGGTGCCGATCCCCGACCCCACGATCAAGCGCGAGCGCGTCATCCTGCAGGGCGACATCCCCTCGCCGATCAACCCGCCGTCCGGTTGCGTGTTCCGCACCCGCTGCCCCATCGCGATCGAGGACTGTAAGCACGTCGTGCCGCCGCTCGAGGAAGTCGGTCCCGGACACCTCAAGGCCTGCATCCGCCGCTGACGGGCGACGGTTCGGAGGAAGCGCGTGCCACGGCGGAGGGATGAACCCGAGGCGTACGAGGGCGGTCGCCCCAAGCTTTCCAAGCGCGACGCCTTGGCGCTGATCTGGGCGACCTACAAGGTCTCGGCACCGTACCTGCTGGTGTTCGTGCTGCTGTTCCTGCTGGCGCTGTGGCTGGTCACCGAAGTGCTCTTCCGGTGAGCCCCGCCGGGCACGACGAACCTGCGCGTCTGCCGAGTGCCGACGACCTCCAGCAGGCCGTCCTGGCGATGCTGCCCGAACGGCACCGGGATCCCGACCTCGATGGCTTCTACCGGCTGCTGCGCGACTACCCGGCCCGCGGAGGCAAGCGCCTTCGCGGGCGGTTCGTGCTGGCATCCTGCGCGGCGCACGGCGGCGACCCGGCGCTCGCGCTGACGCCGGCCGCCGCCCTCGAGCTGTTCCAGAACTGGGTCTTGGTCCACGACGACATCGAGGACGACAGCGAGGAGCGCCGCGGGCGCCCCGCGCTCCACCGCACGGCCGGCGTTCCGGTGGCGCTCAACGTGGGCGACGCCATGCACGTCTACATGTGGCAGGCCCTGCTCGCGCTCGGCTCGGACGGAAACGTCGACGCCGACGCGATCCGCTCCGAGTTCGTGCGCCTCATCCACCGCACGGCCGAGGGCCAACACCTGGACCTGACCTGGGTGGCCGAGGGGCGCTTCGCCGTGGGCGAGGCGGACTACTTCCGCATGGTGACCCTCAAGACCTCCTGGTACACCGTGATCGGTCCCCTGCGCATCGGCGCCTTCGCGGCCGGTCGCGCGCCGCACCCGGCGTTCGACACCGAGGGCGCGCGCCTGGGGGCCGCCTTCCAGATCCGCGACGACGTGCTCAACCTCGACCCGGAGGCCGCCACCGGCAAGGAGTTCGCCGGCGACCTCTACGAGGGGAAGCGCACCCTCGTCCTCGCACACCTCTTCGCCCACGCGAGCGCCGACGAGGCCGCCGAGGCCGAGGCGCGCCTGGCGAAGCCGCGATCCGCCAAGACGGCCGACGACGCGCGCTGGCTGCTGGACCTCATCGCCCGCCACGGCTCGCTCGCGTACGCCCAGAGCGTCGCCGAGCGCGAGGCGAGCGCCGCCCTGCGCGGCCTGCGCGAGGCGTTCGAGCCCCTACCCGGCCGTGCCGCGGCCGAGGGGCTGCTCGACCAGTTCGCCCGGCTCGTCAGTCGCCGGCACTAGGCCCACGCGCGGCCCAGAAACCCTCGTCTTCGGCCCGCGCCGCGCTGCGCCGGGTTCCGTGCCGGCGCGAACATGGGTCCATGATGTACTGGCCGCCCCTCCCCTGCCCGGGGTGCGGTCGCCGACTCGCCACCGCACATGGCGCCTGCGCCCCCTGCTGGCGAGCGATCGACCGTGGGCCCCACCCCGATGGGCCGTGGCTCGTGGCCTGGGGGGCCTACCGCGGGCCCCTGGGTCGCCTCGTGCGGGCGGCGAAGTACCGGCCGTCGACGGCGCTGCTGCGATCGCTGGGCGCCCGGCTCGGCGCGCATGCCGGCGCGTGCTGGCCGGCGTTCTGCCGCACGGCCGCGGTCGTGCCGGTCCCGCCCGATGCGGGCCGCCAGCGGCGCCGGGGCGTCGACCACACGGCGCTCCTGGCGGCCTCGGTCGCCGCAGCGCTGCCGCACCCGCGCCCCATGCTCCGCGCCCTGCGACGGAACCGGGCCACCCGGCCGCAGTCGCTCCTGCCGTCCGCCCGCCGCGAGGCGAACCTGCTGGGCGCCTTCGACGCGCGCGTGCCACTCGGCGGCCGCGTCCCCACCAGGATCCTCCTGGTGGACGACGTCAGCACGAGCGGGGCGACGCTCCGTGCCTGCCGTGCCGCGCTGCTGGCGGGTGGGGCGGCCGAGGTCAGGGCCGCGGTCGTCGCGCGGGCCCGGTGAGCGCGCCGTCACTCACATCAGGCCGAACACCCAACCGGTCGTGAGCCCCAGAACGGCACCCACCAGAACCTGCGGGTAGGTGTGCCCGAGTAGGGTCTTGAGCGCGCGCGGCTGGAAACCCTCGTCGAAGAGGTGCGAGAGCTCCTCCACGAGGTCGTTGAGCAGTTCCGCGTGATGCCCGGCCGCCCGGCGGATGCCCGTCGCGTCGTACATGACGATCGTCCCGAACACGACCGTGATGGCGAAGTAGGGGTGGCCGAGACCGTGGATCATCCCGACGCTGGTGGCCAGCGCCGCCACGGCGGCCGAGTGCGAAGACGGCATGCCGCCGGTCTCCAGCAACCGTTCGGGCGCCCAGCGACGCTCGGTCGCCAGCACCAGGGCCAGCTTGAACGTCTGGGCGATGAGCGTCGCCGTGAACGCCGCCACGAGCGGCGTGTTGGCGAGCAAGCTCATCTCATCCTCTGCGGCGCTCTGCTGCCGTCAGGGTGTTCTGGAGGACCATCGCCACGGTGACGAGGCCCGTGCCGCCGGGCATGGGCGTCATGTGGCCGGCAACGTCCCAGACGTCCTCGGCCACGTCGCCCACGATGCGGTCGCCGACGCGCGTCATCCCGACGTCGAGCACGACGGCACCGGGCTTGACCATGTCGGCTGTGATCAGGCCGGCGCGACCGACGGCGGCCACCACGATGTCGCCCGTGCGCACGACCCCGGCGAGGTCGCGGGTCCGCGAGTGCGCCAGCGTGACGGTCGCGTGGCGGGCGAGGAACAGCGCCGCTGCCGGCTTCCCGACCATGTGAGAGCGGCCGACGATGACCACGTGCCGGCCATGCACCTCGAGCCCGTGGTGGTCGAGGATGGCCAGCAGCCCCACGGGCGTGCACGGCGCGAGCGCCGCCCCACCCGACCACAGGCGCCCCACGTTCAGCGGGTGGAAGCCGTCGACGTCCTTCGCGGGGTCGATCGCCTCGAGGACCGGTGCGCTGTCGAGGTGCCCTGGCAGCGGGAGCTGGACCAACACCGCGTCGGTATCGGGGTCGGCGTTGAGCGCGGCGATCGTGGCCATCAGCTCCGCCTGGTCGACGTCGTCGGGCAACACCAGCGTCTCGGCATCGACCCCGATGCGCTTCGCGAAGCGCTGCTTGGACCGCACGTAGAAGACGCTCGCGGGGTCCTCCCCCACGCGCACGAAGACGAGACGCGGAACGTACGGCAGCTCGGCCACGCGCGCCTTCAGTCGCTCGGCCACCCCGTCGGCGACGGCCCGGCCAGAGAGCGTCTCTGCACGTGATGTCGTCATCTCACACCTCCTGGGTCACGGCGTGCCGCCGCAGCGCCTTGGCGAGCACGCCGTTGACGAAGCGACCGGAGTCCTCGCCCCCGAAGCGCTTCGCCAGCCGGACGGCCATCTCGACCGCGACCGCCGGCGGTGTCTCCGCCAGGCGCATCTCGGCCAGCGCCAGGCGCAGCACGTTGAGATCGGTCTGCGCCATCTGGCCGAAGGTCCAGCCGTGGATCAACTCGGTCAGCTCGACGTCGATCGCGTCCTTGCCGGCCGCCAGCGACTCGACCAGCCGCTCGGCGAAGGCGAGATCGCCCGCCTCGAAGCGGTCCGCGTCCTCGTCACGCGCGCGCGGCGCGTCCTCGTCGTCCTCCTCGGCGGCGAGGTCGAGACGCAGCTCGGCCCAAGCCTCCCGCAGGGGGGCCCCGCCTCGCTCGGCCTGGAAGAGCGCCTGGAAGGCCACCTCGCGCGCGCGTCGCCTAGCCACGCGGGCCTGCGCCCTCGGGCGGCAGGTCGATCGCCTCCACCCGGACGTTGACGCTGCGGACGGAGAGGCCCGTCATCGACGCGACGGCCTCGCGCACCGCGCGCTGCGCGGCCTTGGCGACCTTGGGCACCTGCAGGCCGTAGGTCATGGAGACGTTGAGGTCGATCGTCAGGTCGTCGCCCTCGCGTTCGATGACGATGCCCTTGGCACGGCGGCCGGTGAGGAACTCGCCGACCCGGGTCGGCGGGTTGACCGTGCGCACGCCCTCGACCTGGTCGAGGGCGAGCTGCGCGATGCCGAACAGGACATCGGACGACAGCTCGAGTTCGGGTTGGGTCATATCGACATCCTCCTGGCGATGAAGTTGGTGTACACCGCGCCGCGGCGGTAGAACGCGTTGTCCAGCACCCGCAGGTGGAACGGGATCGTCGTCGCGACGCCCTCGACGACCGTCTCCCGCAGCGCGCGCTCCATGCGCGCGATCGCCATCGCGCGGGTCGGTCCCCAGGCGATCACCTTGGCGATCAGGCTGTCGTAGTTGGGCGGGATGCGGTAGCCGGCGTACACGTGCGAGTCCACCCGGATCCCCGGCCCCCCCGGCCAATGCACGTCGGTGACCACGCCCGCCGACGGCCGGAAGTCGTGGTCGGGGTCCTCGGCGTTCACCCGCACCTCGATCGCGTGTCCCTCCAGGCGAACGTCCTCCTGCCGCAGCGACAGACCCTCGCCGGCCGCGACGCGGAACTGCTCCTGCACGAGGTCGAAGCGGGTCACCATCTCGGTGACCGGGTGTTCGACCTGGATGCGGGTGTTCATCTCGGAGAAGTAGAAGCGCCCCTCGCGGTCGACGAGGAACTCGCAGGTGCCCGCGCCGCGGTACCCGATGTGCCGCGCCAGACGGACGGCCGCCTCCGCGATGTCGGCCCGCAGGGCGGGATCGAGGATCGACGGCGCCTCCTCCAGGACCTTCTGGTAGCGCCGCTGGATGGAGCAGTCGCGATCGTAGAAGTGGATGACCTCGCCCTCCCCGTCGCCGAAGACCTGGATCTCGACGTGGCGCGGCTCCTCGAGGAAGCGCTCGAGGTACATGCGCGGATCGCCGAAGGCGGCACGCGCCTCCTCCTGGGCCTGCACGAAGTTGCGCTCGAGGTCGTTGGGGCTCTGGACGACGCGCATGCCCCGGCCGCCGCCGCCGGCGGAGGCCTTGAGGATCACCGGGTACCCGACCTCGGCCGCGAAGGCGTGGGCCGCGGCGAGGTCCGCCAGCGGGTCGGACCCCGGCGTGATGGGGACGCCGGCCTCGATCGCCAGCGAGCGCGCGCGCGCCTTGTCGCCGATGCGCTCGATGTTCTCGGGCCGTGGCCCGATGAAGGTGAGGTGATGCTCCTCGCACATCTCGGCGAACTCGGCGTTCTCCGCGAGGAAGCCGTACCCGGGGTGGATGGCCTCGGCGCCGGTCACCAGCGCGGCCGACAGCAGGTTGCGCACGTTGAGGTACGACCCGCTCGACGCGGCCGGTCCGATGCAGATCGACTCGTCGGCCAGCAGGACGGGCAACGAGGTCTCGTCGGCCTCCGAGTAGGCGACGACGGCCTTGACGCCCAACTCGCGCGCGGCGCGCAGGACGCGGAGGGCGATCTCGCCGCGGTTGGCGATCAGGATCTTCTTGAACACGCGGTCGCCCGCCTCAGGCCGGCGCGATGCGCATGAGGACCTGACCGTACTCGACCGGGTCCTCGTTGCGGACCAGGATCTCGACGACCGTGCCGGCGACCTCGGCCTCGATCTCGTTCATCAGCTTCATCGCCTCGATGACGCACAGCACCTGGCCGACCTTGACCTGGTCGCCCACGCGGACGAAGACCTGGGTGTCGGGTGAAGGCGCCGCGTAGAAGGTGCCGACGATGGGGGCCACCACGTCGGTGCCCTTCGCCTTCTCCTCCGCGGCGGCGGGGACCTCGCCGGCCGCCGGGGTGCCCGCAGCCATGGCCTCCAGCGCCCCCGCAGCCGCCGCGGCGACCCCGGACGAAGCCGGAATCCCCGGCTGTGTCGGGGCCCCCGGCGACGCCGGGCCCCCCGGCATGACCGGGGACTCGCGCCGCAGCGCGACACGGCCACCGGGGCGCTCCTCGCTACCGTCCCACTCGAGCTCGAGCTCGGCCGTGCCGGTCGCCTTCATGGCGTCCATCAGCCGCTTGAGCTCCTTGACGTCCATCACGCGCGTCCCAGGTACTCGCCGGAGCGGGTGTCGACCCGGATGACGGTGCCCTTCTCGATGAACAGCGGCACGGCGACGGTCGCGCCGGTCTCGAGCTTGGCCGGCTTGCTGCCGCCCGACACGGTGTCGCCCTTCACCCCCGGATCGGTCTCGACGATCGTCAGGGCCACCACCGTCGGCAGCGTGACCTTGAGGGCCCGCCCCTGGTAGTAGTCGACGGTGACCTCGACGTTCTCCTTGAGGAAGCGCGCGCCGTCGCCGATCTGGCGGCGATCGAGGACGGGCTGCTCGTAGGTCTCCGTGTCCATGAAGGTGAACGTGTCGCCGTCGGCGTACAGGAACTGCATCGTGCGGTAGTCGATGAAGATGTCCTGCAGCTTCTCGCCGGAGTTGAAGGTCTTCTCGACGATGGAACCGGTGTCGAGGTTGCGGAACTTCGCGACGACCTTGGCGCCGCCGCGGCCGATCTTCTGGTGCTGGTAGTCGAGGCACTCCCACAGGCCGCCCTCGAGCTCGACCTTGGTGCCGTTGCGCAAGTCCGTGACGCTGATCATGCGAGATCCTCCGAAGGATGGGTGAACTCGGGTCCCCAGCGACGCGGCGCCGCAGGCTGGCGGCGAAAGGTCGCCGGGCACGCGAGGGCCGCGCCCCTCGGGGCGATGGCAGAGTCTAGCACCCGGCCCGTCCACGGGCTCCGTCGCGCCACGCTCACGACAGCGGCGCCTCGGTCGGGGCGTAGTCGAGCTCGTCGAGGATCGCCTCGTACCCCGCCCGCCCCTGGTCGGGGCCGCGTAGCGCCACGAACGCCGCCTCGAGCAGGTTGGTGGCCAGCGAGCGGCCCTCGAAGCGTGGCGTGGTCGTCACGAGCCGCGCCGCGCCGGCCGCGGCCAGGAAGGCGACGTCGGCCTTGGTGGTCGTGTTCGTGAAGATCGTCAGCCCGTCGAGGCGCTCGGGCGCGTAGCGGCGGATCGTGTGCCAATCGCCGGCGACGACCTCGGCCCAGGCGTAGTGCTCGGCGAAGCGGTGCGACGTCGTCGCCTTGGTCTGCTTGCTGCCCGTCGGGTAGAGCCAGGCGATCGGCATCTTGGTGAGCGGCGGCGCCAACAACCGGGCGACGCGGTCGAGGGTGCGCATCGAGTGGATGGGCCAGGGCAGGCCCAGGGCGAACATCAGGTCGCCGAAGCGAACGTCGGCGCCGTGCTCGACGAGCGCCTCGGCCATGCCGAAGCGGTCGACGGCCAGCGTCAGCAGCACACGCCGACCCCGCCAGCCGACGCTCCGGTCGAGCAGGGCGACGGCGCGACGCTCCAGCGTGTCCTTGAGGCCCGCCCCGCAGACCACGGGCGTGCGCTTGGCCGCCGCCGCGATCACGCGTGCCTCGCGGAAGTAGTAGCGCCGGCCCATCCACTGCAGGAACAGGTCGAGACCGCCGAGGCCGATCGCGTCGACCTGGCCGTCGAGTTCGGCGACCAGGGCCCGGGCGGCCGCCACCGAGCCGTCGGTGCCGCGGCGCTGGATGCGCACCGTCTCTCCGAGCAACTCCACGGTGACGTCGACGTCGCGCGCCGACGACCCCAACGAGACGCTGACGACGTGCTTGGCGGCGTGGTTCATGCGCCGATCTCCTTCGCGTACCAGTCGAGCACCGGACCGGCGTCGATGGCGAAGCGGTACCCCTGGTGCTCCCAGAAGCCGCAGGCGCTGGGGTTGCGCCCGTACACCGCGGCCAGGACCCTGCGCGTGGAGCCATTCAGGCGGCGCTCGAGGTCGGCGACGGCGCGAGCGCCCACGCCGCGACGCTGCAGCGCGCCATGGACGAGCAGCAGGTTGACGGTGGCGTCGCCGGGTTCCGGGTAGTCGAGCTTGTAGTCGAGGACGCCGGCCACCGGGCGGCCGGTCCGGGCGTCGCGAACCAGGCCGGGCGCGCGCCAACCGGGATCGCCCAGCACCAGCTCGATGTGCCGCCGGGGGTCCTGCCGGGCGGCCAGCACCTCGGTGCGCACCTCCGAGGAGGTCGGCACGGGGATGGCGATCATGTCGAAGTAACTGGGGGTCGCGAGGTAGAGGGCGTGCAGCAACCCGGCGTCGTGCACGTCGGCCGGGCGCGTCAACGGTACCAGCGGATCCGCGCTCGCCGACGGGGTCGCGAGCGCACCGAGAGCATCGGGTTCGCGCATCACCGCAAGGTACCACGCACGCCCGAGGGCTCCGTGAGGCACCCGGCCGCGAGATCCGGGTCGGTACACTCGGTCCATGCCGGCCCCTTCGTCCCGCATCGGCGGTCGCCTCGACCCCGCGTCGCCTCGCCGCGGCGCGCCGCCGCGATGAACGGCTCGCCGTCAGCGGCCGAACGTGCCGCCGCCGGCCGGCGGCGCTTCGCGAGGCTGCTCGGCGTCGGTGGCGCCGTGCTCGCGCCCATGGCCGGGTACACGGACGCCCCGTTCCGGCGGCTCGCGCGCGCCTACGGCGCGGCCTGGGCGGTCAGTGAGATGGTGTCGGCACGGGCCCTCGCCCTCGGCGACGACGCCGGCCTCGCCATCTCGGCACCACATCCCGGCGAGCGCGACGTCGTCCTGCAACTCTTCGCCGCCGACCCGGCCGAGGCCGCCACCGCGGCCAGGAAGCTGGTCGCGGCGTTCGCGCCGGCCGCCCTCGATCTCAACATGGGGTGCCCCGTGCGCAAGGTGGTGCAGCGCGGCTGTGGCGTCGAACTGATGCGCGACCCGGGCCGCGCCGCGGCCATCGTGACCGCCATCGACGCCGCCGTCCCGGTGCCGGTGACCGTCAAGACGCGCCTCGGCCTCGACCGGGTCGCGGCCCGCGAGGTCGTGGCGGCGGTCGTCGAGGCCGGCGCGGTGGCGGTCGCCATCCACGGCCGCACGGCGGTGCAGAAGTACGCCGGCGAAGCGGACTGGGACGCGATCGCCGAGATCGCCTCCGCGGTCGACGTGCCGGTGATCGGCTCGGGCGACGTCACGGACGTCCACAGCTACGGTCGCGCGCGCGCCCGCGGGCTCGGCGTGATGGTGGCCCGCGCCGCGCTCGGTCGTCCGTGGTTGTTCCGCGAGCTGCTCGGCGGCGCCGCCCCGTCGAGCGACGAGGTGGTGGCGGTGTCGTGGCGCCACGCCCGCGACCACGTCGGCTGGTACGGCGGCGAGCGCGCCCTGCGGCGGCTCCGCGGTCAGCTGTCGGCCTACGCGGAGCGCCTGGGCGTCGACCGCCGGCCGTTCGTGCGGGTCGATACCCTCGACGATCTCGCGGACGCCTGGCGCACCAGCATCGGCATCGACCCCCGCGGCGAGGCCGTCGAAGCGCTCGACCCGTTCGGCGACACGCTGCCGCGCTGCCCGGCGCTCGCGCGCCGGCGGGGTAGGAGGCTGGCGGCGTGAGGCTCGCCGTCACCCGCGCCGAGGGCGTGCTCGGCGGGCACGTGGTGGCCCACGCCGCCGCGGAGGGTCACGCGGTGGTCGCGGTGGTGGACCGTCGCGCTTCCGAAGAGCGCCGGCGCCGGCTGCGCGCGGCGGGGAGCGACGTCACGCTGGTCGAGGACGGGGGCGCCGCCGAGGGCTGGCTCGAGGGCTGCGACGTCCTGGTCGATGCCAGGTCGCGGGCTGCGGAACTGGGGCCCGAGGCGGCCTTCGCCCGCGCGAATGCCGGCGCCAGCGAACGCCTGCTGGCCGCCGCGAGCCACGGCGGCGTGCGCCGGGTCGTGCTGCTGTCGAGCCTGGCCGTGCACGGCTTCGACGGCGGCGTCGACGTCGACGTCCGCACGCGCCCCCGCGACCGCCGCGAGCTGCCCTACGCCCACGCCCTGCGACGCGTCGAGGACCTGGTGCTCAGCGACGACCGCATCGAGGGCGTCGTCGTTCGCCCCGGCCTGTGGCCGATCGGCCGCGCCGACCCCGTCCTGTGGCGCCTCGCACGCGCCCTGCGCGGCGGGCGCCTACCGCTCGTCGGGGGCGGTGTCGGCGTGCTCAACCTCGTCGACGCGGACGACTTGGCGGCCGGCGTCGTGCTCGCGGCGCTCCATCCGGCGGCCCCGGGGCGCGTGTACGCCGTCGCCGAGCCGACGCGCCTCACCTGGCGCGACGCGCTGACCACGCTGGCGTCGCTGCTGGGTGGCCGCCCACCCCGCAGGCTGCTGCCGACGGCGCCGATCCAGGCCGTCGCCTCGGTGCTCGAGCGCGCCTACGGCATCGCCGCCCCGGCGAGCGAACCGACCCTCACGCGCTACCGCACCGCGCTGCTGGGCACCGGCCTGCACGTGCGCATCGATCACGCCGTCGACGAGCTCGGATGGCGCCCCCGGGTGCCGTGGCGCGAGACCCTGCGGCGCGCCGCGGTGGACGCGCTGCCGCACCTCGGCGTAGCGCCCCGCGGTCGCACGTGAGCGGGGCCGTCCGGGTACTGCTGGCCACGATGGAGGCCGGCGGCGGGCACACCACCGCGGCCAGGGCGTGGGCCGCACGCTTCGCGGCCATGGGCGCCGAGACCGAGGTGGTGGACACCGTCGCCGCCCTGGGGCCCCGCCGGCTCGATCGCACGACGAAGGCGATGTGGCGTGCCGCGCTGCGCGTGCCGCGCGCGGTCGCCGCGGCCCAGGCGGTGACGACCCACGTGGTCCCGGCCGGCGTGACGCAGCGGATGCAGGGGGTCTCGGTCTTCGATCACGGGCGGCGTCTCGCCGCCTTCGTGCGCGACCGGGGCTTCGACCTGGTGCTCGCGACGCACATGTACCCGCTGCAGGCGATGGCGATCGCCAGGCGCCGCGGCTGGACCGACGTGCCCGTCGTCGGCTTCAACCCGGACACGTTCGACACGCACGCGCTCTTCGCCGTCCGGGGCAGCGACGCGATGTGCGCCCCGACCGAGGAGGCCGCCCGGCGCCTGCGGCGCCTCGGCGTGCCGGCGCGGGAGATCCGCGTCACCGGCTACCCGATCGACGAGCGTTTCCTGCGCCCGGCCCCGCCGCCACCGGCGGCGCGCGCCGAGCTCGGCCTGTCCGCCGAGACGCCGCTGGTGCTGCTGAGCCTCGGGGCCGAGGGCGTCGGCCCGCGCACCGAGGACTGGGTCGAGGCCCTGATCGAGACCGACGCGCAAGCCACGGTCGCGGTCCTGACGGCCCGACACCGGCCCTTGAAGGAGCGGCTCGACGCCCGCGCGCGCGGCCTCGCGGGCCGCACCCGGCTGCTCCCACTCGGCTTCCGCGACGACGTCCCGCTGTGGTTGGCGGCCGCCGACATCGTGGTCGCCAAGGCGGGCCCCGCCTCGACCCTCGAGGCCTTGGCCGTCGGCACCCCGATCGGTCACGTCTACGTCGCCGGCGCGCACGAGCGGCTCGTCGTCGACTTCGCCCTGTCGCGCGGCGTCGGCGCGTGGTGGCCGCAGCCGCGCTCGGGCGCCCGCGAGGTCGCCGGCTGGCTGGCGGACGGCCCGGCACTGGCCGCCTGGCGGGCGCGGGTGGCGGCCGTCGAGCTGCCGCTGTCGCGCGACGAGGACGTCGCCGGGGTGCTGGCACTGGCGCGCGGCTGACGCCGCGCGACCCCTGGTAACATCCCTCGTGCCGATCCTCCCGCGCCTCGCCCTGCGCAACCTCCTCCGCCACCGGTGGCGCACGCTGGCCACCGTCCTCGGCGTCGGCCTCGGCATCGCCGCGGTACTGGCGACGCTCTCCGTCGGCGCCAACGTCGACGCCAACCTGCGCGCGACGCTGGAGGCCGCCGCCGGACCCGCCGACTTGCTGGTGACGCCGGGCGCCACGGGGCGCGCGGTGTTCGAACACGCTCCCCTGCTCGCGCTCGTGGAGACCGACCCGGACGTCGCTTGGGTGGTCCCCGTGCTCAACACCCGCTCGGAGCCCGTTCGCGCGGCCCAGGCCACCGGCGCGGGGTCGCTGCTCCCCGGCGTCGACACCGGCTTCCAGCTCGGCGGGCGCCTCACGGAGCGCCCCGAGACGGTCCCCGTGCGCCTCGCGAGCGGCAGCCTGCCCACCGAGGGGGCCCTCGAGGTCGCGATCGCGGCCGACTTCGCGGGCGTCCGCGACATGCGCCTCGGCGAGGAGATCGTCTTCACGACGCCGACGGGTCTGGTGCCCTTCACGCTGGTCGGGCTGCTCGACGACGCCTACGCGCTCGCCTCCACCAACGGCGGCCGGATCGGCATCACGCACCTGGTCGACCTACAGCAGGTCAACGGCCTCGTCGACCGCGCCAGCCACCTGGAGCTCGCCTTGCAGGACGACGCCGACATCGGCGTCGCGCGCGAGCGGCTGCAGGACACCATCGGCGACGCGTACACGGTCACCTACCCCGCCGGCGTCGGCGACGCGACCTCGGGCATCGTGCAGACGCTGCAGGCCGGCCTGCTGATCCTCGCCGCGACGCTGATGGCGCTGGGCGGGTTCATGGCCTACAACACCTTCATGGCCGGGGTGGTGGAGCGAACCCGCGAGTACGCGCTGCTGCGCACGATCTGCATGCGCCGCCGCGACGTCCGCCGCCTCGCGCTGTGGGAGGCGACGTGGGTCAGCCTCGCCGGGGTGATCGTCGGCGTCGCCCTGGGTTCTCTGCTCGCGCTCGGCATCACCAGCGTGAACGCCCTGGTCGTGGGGTTCGAGACGCGCACCCTGGTGCTGCCGCTTGGCAGCGTCGCGCTCGCCGCCGCGATCGGCGTGGGTGTGGCGCTCCTGGCCGCCAGCCTCCCCGCCCGGGCGGCCGCCAGGACCTCGCCGCTCTCCGCGCTGCGCGCCACCGAGATGCCCCGGAGCCCCTGGCTCCGCTGGATCGGCTGGGCGCTCGTGGTCGCCGGCGTCGCCATGACGCGGCTCCCCTGGTCGGGCTACTTCGCGCTCCTGGGGGCCGGCCTGTCGATGGCCACCTTCTTCGCCGGGGTGGCGTTGGCGGCCGACTCGCTCATCGCGCCCGCGGTGCGGCTGGCGACGCCGCTCATCACCCGCCTGCTGGGGGCGGCCGGCCGCCTCGGCGCCGGCTTCACCGTCCGCAACGCGCCGCGCAACGGCGTCGCCATGGGCACGGTCATCGTCGGCGCCGGCCTGATCGTCGGCGTCGGGTCGATGGTCGAGGGGATCAACCGGGCGGTGTCGGACTGGCTCGACACGACCATCGTCGGCGACCTGTTCGTCACCAGCGCGGCGCGCTTCCCGGCGGACTTCGAGCTGCGGGCGGCCGACGTCGAGGGCGTCGATCAGGTGTCCGGCGTGGGCATCCGGGCGGTGCGCTTCGAGCCCGAGGGGGCACGGCGGGCCCGCACGGTGGCCGTGATCCTGGTCGACCCACTGCGCTTCGAGCCCGACACCGGCTTCGGCCGGCTGCAGTACATCGCGGGGCAGGGCGACGAGCGCGTGGGCTTCGAGGCGCTGCGGCGCGGCGGCGAGGTCCTGGCCGCGAACACCATCCGCGACCGCTTCGGCGTCGGCCTCGGCGACACGGTACGGCTGCGCACCGACGACGGTTTCCGGGACTTCCCGATCGGCTCGGTGGTCGTCGACTACACCGGCGGCGGCGAGGCGTTCATCGCCTCGATCGACGACCTGCCGCTGTTCGGCGGCGGCAGCCCCGACCTCTTCGTCGTCACGATCCTGCCGGGGCAAGACCCGATGACCGTGCGCTCGAACCTGCGGGCGGCGTTCCCGGACCTGCTGCTCGACGTGACCCTGAACCAGGCCTACCGCGCCGAGATCGAGACCCTGATCGGCCGCTCCTTCGCCACCACGAACTCGCTGTTGGCCCTGGCCGCCGTGATCGCGGCCCTCGGGGTCGCCAACACCCTGGGTATGAACCTGTCGCGGCGGGCACACGAGATCGCCGTGTTGCGCACGGTCGGCCTGCGGCGGGCGGGGGTCCGGCGGCTGGTGCTCGCGGAGGGCATGGTCGTGCTGACGCTCGGCGCCGTGTTGGGCCTGGCGTTCGGCCTGCTGCTGGCGGACGTCATCACCGCGGGGGCCCGGGCACTGACGGGCTACCCCATCACGGCCGCCGTGCCGTGGCGCCTGCTGGTCTGGGCCGGCGTCTTCATCCCGCTCTTGGGCCTGCTCGCCTCCTGGCTGCCGGCCCGCCGCGCGGCCAGCCTGGCCCCGCGCGTGGCGCTCGGCGCCTCGGAGGTGGCATGACCGTCCCGAACGACGTCCTCGCCCTGGATGCCCGCGGGCTCCATCGCCGCTTCCACCTCGGGACGGAGACCGTGCACGCGCTGCGCGACGTCGACCTCAGCGTCCGCAGCGGCGAGTTCGTCGCCGTCATGGGCCCCTCGGGGTCGGGCAAGAGCACCCTGCTGCACCTGCTCGGGCTCCTCGACCAGCCCGACGAGGGGTCGATCCTGCTCGCCGGGACGGCCACCGGCGGCCTGGACGACGACGCGTTGACCGACCTGCGCAGGAGCCAGCTCGGCTTCGTCTTCCAGACCTTCGAACTCGTACCCAACCTGACCGCCAAGGAGAACATCCTGCTCCCGGCCGAGATCCACGGCGAGGGCGCCTCCGCGCTGCCGCGCCTCGAGCTGTTGGCGCACCAGCTGGGCATCAGCGATCGCCTGGACCATCGTCCCGACCAGCTGTCGGGCGGTCAGCGCCAGCGCGTCGCCATCGCCCGCGCGCTGATCAACGACCCCGTGCTGGTGCTGGCAGACGAGCCCACCGGCAACCTCGACTCGCACACCGGGCAGGAGGTGCTCGACCTCCTCCGCCGCGGCGTCGACGAGCACGGCTGGACGGTCGTGACGGTGACGCACGACGTGCGGGCGGCGATGACGGCGGACAGGGTGGTGTTCCTCAGCGACGGCAGCGTCTCGGGCGAGGTGGTCGTCGAGGGCACCGACGTGAAGGAGTTCGTCGACCGTTTCCTGACCCCCTGAGGACCCCGGAGAGGGCCGCCGGCCGGCCGTCGCGGACCCTGGGCCGCCGTCGGCGCGCGCCTCAGTCGACGCGCCCGGAAACGAGCAGGCCCGAGGGCGCGTTCCACCGCCCGAGGACGCCCAGATCGACCTCCCAGCTCCCTAGGATCGCGATGTCGATCGCCGCCGCGCCGCCGGTCGCGACCGCCTGCAACTGGGTGGCGAGCGCCACCCCGAGCGCCACCGGGCTGACGACGACCTCTTGCGCCCAGGTGGCGCTGCTGCGGGCCGCCACCTGCACCGCGGGCACGCCCAGCGAGGCGACCTCGCGGTCGCCCAGGCGCAGCCGCGCGTCGGGCGCGCGCAGGACGAAACCGAGCGGACCCGGGTTGTCGACGATCAGCCCGATCGCCAGCGTGACGCGGTCGAAACGCGCCTCCTTCACGCCCGTGGTCGCCGGGTCGAAGCTGACGCGCGGCGCGGCCGGCACGAGGTCGGCCTGGCGGACCTCGCCGCGGGCGATCGTGAACGCCGGGAAGCGCGTCGGCACGCCGAGGACCTCGACGCCGACGACGGCGTCGACACGGTAGGCCAACGGGCGGCCGGCGACGGCGTCGGTCAGCGGCCCCACCAGGGCGTCGAGCCGGCCCAGGGGCACGGAGACCTCGACCACGAGGTCGGCCGCCCCGCGGGGCGGCAGGTCGACCCCGTCCACGAAGCGCAGCCCGGCGGCCGAGGCGCCGCCCAGCCACAGGTCGCCCTCCAGTTCCGCCAACCGCACGCCGATCGGGTTGGGGTTCGTCGCCCGCAGCGCCACGCGGACGAGCATGCCGCCCTCCGCGAAGGCGCCGGGCGGGTCGAGGCGGACGATGCGGCTGGCGTCGGGCACGAGCCTGAAGGTGGGGGCGGCGAGCGCGGGCTCGGTCCCGGGCACGCACGCCACCAGCGCGGCGATCGCGACGGCCGCCAGCGAGGCGACGAGCCACCGCCGGGCCGCGTTCGTCGGGGGTTTCGGGGAGCACCGCATGCGGACCTCCGTTCGCGGACCCGCCGGCGGCGGATCCCTCGCCCCGTAGCGTAGCCGACCGCGACGACCGGCTGCGGCGGCCGAACGCGATCCGCGGCGGGCCATCGGCTTGACCGTGACCCCGGCCGCGCCCTAGACTGCCGTATGTTGTGTAACTTACACACGTTGCGCCATCGCCGCCCCCGCTCCTCGGGCGTCACGCCGTGATGACGGAACCACCGCGGGTCCTGCTGCTCTGCGGCGGCCCCTCCGCCGAGCACGACGTGTCGCTCGCCTCCGCGCGGTCGCTGCTCGCCGCGACCGGCGACCGCGTCGCGTGGGTGCCGCGGGTCATCTCGCGCCGGGGCCACTGGCTCGACGCCCGCGACAGCCACAGCCGGCTGACCCGGGCCGCCGCCGACGACCAGGACGAGGCCGGCGCGACCGGCCCGAGGCTCGACATCGCCGCGCTCGCGGGCGTCGACGCCGTGTTCCCCCTCCTCCACGGCCCCTACGGCGAGGACGGGCGGCTGCAGGGAGCGCTGGAGGTGCTCGGCGTGCCCTACGTCGGCTCCTCGGTGCTCGCGAGCGCCGTCGGCATGGACAAGCTCGCCATGAAGGCGGTGTTCGGCGAGGCGGCGCTCCCCCAGGTCGCCTACCGCGGCGTGACGCGGCATCGCTGGCGGACGCAGCGCGAGGCCGTCGACGCCGAGCTCGACGGTCTCGGCTGGCCGGCGTTCGTCAAGCCCGCCAACCTCGGCTCGTCCATCGGGATCGTGCGCGTCGCAGGCAGGGCCGAGCGCGAGGCCGCGATCGAGGGGGCCTTCGGGCACGACCGCCGCGTCATCGTCGAGGCCGCGGCCACCGGGGCGCGCGAGCTCGAGGTGGCGGTCCTGGGGCTCGACGACCCGCGCACCAGCGTCGTCGGGGAGATCCACACCGACGCGGCCTTCTACGACTACGCGGCCAAGTACACCCCGGGGGCCGCCCGCCTCGACGTCCCCGCCGACCTGCCCGCACGGGTGGCGGACGCGTGCCGCGCGTACGCGCGGCGGGCGTTCCTCGCGATCGACGGCGCCGGGCTGGCCCGGGTCGACCTGTTCTGGCAGCCGGAACACGACGCGCTGTGGGTCAACGAGATCAACACGATGCCCGGCTTCACCGAGACGTCGATGTTCCCGCGCCTGTGGGCCGCCAGCGGGCTGGCCTACCCCGACCTCGCGCTGCACCTCATCGAGCTCGCGCGCACGGCGCGCTGAACGGCGGCACGCGGCGGGCGGCACGCGCTATCATCCCGAGTCGGGAGGTGACACCGCCCACCACGGCCGGGACAACCCACGCTCGGGCGCCACCGGCGCCCAACCCGCCGGCGACGCCAGCGCCGTCCCGTCGCCGGGAGTCGTGTGGCCCGCGGCCGGCGAACCGTTGCGTCCGGATCCCGGCGGCGACGATCTCCTGGCCGCCATCTTCGACCCCGATCCCGACCCGACGGACGCCGCGGGGGCGGCAAGCGCCGCCGACCCGACCGGCGACGCTTCGACGCCCGGCCCGCGGCCGCTCACCAACCCCGGTGCCGCGCGCGTGCTCATCCTCAACGCCAGCTACGAGCCGCTGCACGTGTGCTCGGTCAAGCGCGCCATCACGCTGCTGATGCAAGAGGTGGCCGAACGGGAGCTCGACGGCGACCGGGTGCTGCGCACGCCGACGCTGGTGGTCCCGGTCCCCAGCGTCATCCGGCTACGGCGCTACGTCCGCCGGCCCCACCGCCAGCGGGTGGCCTTCAACCGCAAGAACGTGTTCCGGCGCGACGATCACAGCTGCCAGTACTGCGGCGCCCGCGGCCACGACCTGACCCTCGACCACGTGCTGCCGCGTTCGCGGGGCGGGCCGACGAGCTGGGAAAACGTGGTGGCGTGCTGCCGCCGCTGCAACGCCAGCAAGCGCGACCGGACGCCGGAGGAGGCGCGCATGGTCCTGCGCAGGCGGCCACGGGCGCCGACGTTCATGTTCACGTCGGCCTACGGCGTGCTCCCCGACGTCGACCCCGCGTGGGCGGCGTACCTGCCTAGCGGACGGTGACCCGCGGCTCGGCGAACAGGCGCGACAACAGCGCGCTGAAGAGCGACAGCACCAACGCCCCGAGGACGGCCGAGCCGAAGCCGGCCAACTGCAGCGGCGACACCGCGGCCGCGATCGCGAGCGCCAAACCGTTGACGACCAGCAGGAACAACCCGAAGGTCAGCAGCGTCACCGGGAGCGTCAGCAGCACCATCACGGGCCGCACGACGGCGTTGACGAGACCCACGACGAGCGCCGCGATCAGCAGCGGTCCCAGGCCGCCGGCGGCGATGCTCACGCCGGGAAGCAGCTGAACGGTCAGCCACAGGGCGACGGCGTTGAGGGCCCAACGAATCAGCAGGTTCATACCGACCACCTTAGCGCAGGGCGTCGCTCCGCGCGTCGGCGCCCTACGGCCACTCGATCCGAACGCTCAGGCGGGGAGCCGCCTGAGCACCGGGCGGACGTCGCCGACCTCGAAGCCGATCGAGCGCATGATCGCCACCAGCTTGGTGTCCGTCGTCGAGAACTCGGCCCGCAGGCGCCCTGCCGGGCTCTCGGCCGCGAGTTCGTGCAGCAGCGTGAGCAGCAGCCGCCGCAGCATCTCGGTCGAGCCCCGGTGCCTCCGGGCGACGCCGACCGCGGTCAGGGCCAGCTCACCGTCCACGCCGCCCCGCCGACGGCCCGCCAGGGCGTAGCCGACCGGCGGCTGGTCGAGCGTCTCGCGCGCGAGGAACCACAGGTCGGGCGTGAACGGCCCGTGGGCGCGCTTCAGCCACGCCCAACGTCCCTCTCGGAGCACGACCCCCTCCGCCTCGGCGACGAACGAACGGAACTCGCCGTCGGCCGCCAGGCGCCAGCCCTCGAGCACCAGTGGGCGGCCGAGCGGCGGCGTCTCCGCCAACTCGAAGCCCAACGAGCGCAGCCCGTCGGGCTCGAAGCCCAGCGGCGCCAGCGCGTCGCCGAGGGACGCGGCGAGGTCGGGGCCCACGGCCGAGAGGTCGAGCTCGACCGCCTCGTGCGGCTGCCGGCGCAGCAGCTCGCCGACGAGCCCGGCGAACGGCGTCGGATCGTCGCCGTCGTGCCAGGGCTGGGCGAGCCGCAGGGTCGGGTCGTCGCGGTCGGGGTCCGGTGGCCAGGCGACCACGCCTGCCGTGGGCGCCTCGGCGGCGCCCAAGACAGACGCGGTCGCGCCCGCCGGCGCGGTCGCGCCCGCCGCAGACTCGAGCACCCAGGCCCGCGATGCGTCACGGCGGACGTCGCGCAGGCGCGCCACGCTGCGCTGGGCCAAGCCCCACGGGTCGCGGTGCCCGAGGTAGGCGAAGGCTCGCGTGAGGAACCAGGGGAGCTCGTCGGGGGTCAGCGAGCGGATCAAGGTGCCGCATGCTACCGCCGCCCGGTATCCTGGGCGGCGTGCCACGACCCCGCATCATCGGCGGCTCGGCCCGCGGCCGGCCGCTCGCGACCCCGCGCAGGGGCACCCGACCGACGCCCTCGCGCGTGCGCGAGGCGCTGTTCGACATGCTGGCGTTCAGCGAGCGCGGCACCTTCCTCGACCTCTACGCCGGTTCGGGGGCCCTGGGGCTGGAGGCCGCGTCGCGTGGCTGGCGCGCGATCTGCGTCGACCGCTCCCGCGAGGCCGCCGAGGTCGTGCGCCGCAACGCCCGGTCGCTCGGCCTGGACGTCGACGCGCGCCTCGGCGACGCGATCGCCACGGCCCGCGAGCTGCGCGGCCGGGTCGACGTGTGCAGCGCCTCGCCGCCTTACCCGGACGACCTCCCCGCCATCTTCCAGGCGATCCTCGACAGCGGCTGCGTGCGCCCCGGCGGGCTCTACGTCCTGCAGCACCCCAGCGGCATGGCGCCTGCGCTCGTCCTGGACGGCGCACCGGCGATGGCGGAGGTGCGTCGCTACGGGTCGAACGCCCTGACGCTGGTGCGCGTGCCGCACGCCGAGCGACCGCACGACGGCTGACGGGCCGAGCGGCGTGACCGTGCTAGACTCGCGCGTCGCGCCCGGGCCGCCACCCGCTGGCCCCACCGGGTCCCTCCCAAGAGCGACCCCGCTGCCTGGCGCCTACGTCGGCCGGCCTGATGCCCGCCGTCAGCGAAGGGGTCCCTCCGATGTTCGGATTCATCCAGAAGATGTTCGACCAGAACGACCGCGAGGTCAGCCGCCTCGACAGCGAGGTCGTGCGCCGCACCTACGACCTCGAGCAGCCCGCGGCCGACACGCCCGACCTGCCGGCCGCGTTCGCGGAGCTGCGGCGCAGGCACCAGGAAGGCGAGGAGACGCTGGACGCCCTGATGCCCGAGGCGTTCGCCCTCGCGCGCGAGTCTGCCAAGCGCCACCTCGGCCTGCGCCACTACGACGTCCAGCTGGTGGGCGGCGCCGCGCTCCACTACGGCAAGATCGCCGAGATGAAGACCGGTGAGGGCAAGACGCTGGTCGCCACCCTCGCCCTCGCGCTCAACGCCCTGACGGGTAAGGGCAGCCACCTGGTCACCACCAACGACTACCTGGCGCGCACCGGCGCGGAGTGGATGGGGCCCATCTACCGCGGCCTGGGGCTGACGGTGGGGGTGATCGAGCACGGCTCCGACGCCGCCGCCCGCCGCGACGCCTACCGCTGCGACATCACCTACATCACCAACAGCGAGCTCGGCTTCGACTACCTGCGCGACAACATGGCCTTCCGCCCGGACCAGCTGGTGCTGCGCGAGGACACCCCGCTGCACTACGCGATCATCGACGAGGTCGACTCGATCCTGATCGACGAGGCACGCACGCCGCTGATCATCTCCGGTCCGGCCGAGCTGGCGACCGACAAGTACTACGTCATGGCGAAGCTCGCGACCCGCCTGCAACGCGGCGAGTCCTCGGAGGACAAGGAGACGCCACCCACCGGCGACTACACGACCGACGAGAAGACCAAGGACATCCACCTCACCGAGCAGGGCATCGCCAAGGCCGAGGAGACGCTGGGCGTCGAGGACATCTTCGGCACGGCCAACATGGAGTACGGCCACATGCTGCGCCAAGCCCTGCGGGCCAAGGAGCACTACCGGCTCGACCAGCAGTACGTCAAGGACGACGGCGGCCAGATCGTCATCGTCGACGAGTTCACCGGCCGCCTCATGCCGGGGCGCCGCTTCGGCGAGGGCCTGCACCAGGCGATCGAGGCCAAGGAGGGCGTGAAGATCGAGCGCGAGAACCAGACGCTCGCCACCGTCACGTACCAGAACTTCTTCAAGCTCTACGACAAGATCGCCGGCATGACGGGCACCGCCAAGACCGAGGAGAAGGAGTTCCAGGAGATCTACCGCTCGGACGTCCTGGTGATCCCGACCAACAAGCCGATGATCCGCAAGGACCACGAGGACGTCGTCTTCCGCACGCAGGACGGCAAGTACGCCGCCGTCGTCGAGGAGATCGTCGAGGTCCACAAGACGGGCCAGCCGATCCTGGTCGGCACCGTGACGATCGAGGCCTCCGAGCGGCTGTCGAAGATGCTGATGCGCAAGGGCGTCAAGCACCAGGTCCTCAACGCCAAGCAGCATCAGCGCGAGGCCGAGATCGTCTCGCAGGCGGGCCGCATCGGCGCCGTCACCATCTCGACGAACATGGCCGGCCGCGGCACCGACATCGTCCTCGGCGGCAACCCCGAGGCGCTGGCGCGCCAGCTGCTCGAGCGCGAGGGCTTCGACCGCTACGACTCCGACACCGAGCTCTTCATCAAGGCCATCATGCTCCACCGCGACGACGAGGCCCGCGAGCTGGCCAGGCGGCTCGAGGGCCTGCCGGACGGCGTGATGACCCGCATCGTGCAGCTTCGCGACGAGGCCGAACGGGACCACGTGAAGGTGGTCGAGTTCGGCGGCCTGCACATCATCGGGACCGAGCGCCACGAGTCGCGGCGCATCGACAACCAGCTGCGCGGGCGCGCGGGCCGCCAGGGTGACCCCGGCAGCAGCCGCTTCTACGTGTCGTTCGAGGACGACCTCATGCGCCTCTTCGCCAGCGAGCGGGTGCTGGGCATGATGGACCGACTCGGCATGGACGACAGCGCGCCGATCGAGGCGAAGATGGTCACCGGCGCGATCGAGCGCGCCCAGAAGCGCGTCGAGGACCGCAACTTCGGCATCCGCAAGCAGCTGCTGGACTTCGACAACGTCATGAGCAAGCAGCGCGAGGTCATCTACCTCCAGCGCCGCGAGATCCTGCTCGGCAACGACATCTCCGACGACGTGCAGGACATGATCGCCGAGTACGTCGACGCCCAGGTCCAGCGCCACCTCAACCCCGAGCTCGAGCCCGAGGAGCGCGACGTCCCCGCCCTCAGGACCGCGGTGCTCGAGGCGGTGCCGCAGATCGAGGACTTCGACTTCGAGGCCCTGCGCGAGATCCCGCCGGACGAGGCGACGCAGGCGCTCGTGCCCGCGATCGAGTCGGCGTACACCGCCCGCGAGACGGAGCTCGGCGCGCCACTGTTGCGCGAACTCGAGCGCTTCATCGTGCTGCAGGTGGTCGACCAGCATTGGAAGGAGCAGCTCCACGCGATGGACGTGCTCCGCCAGGGCATCGGCCTGCGCGGCTACGGCCAGCGCAACCCGCTGCAGGAGTACGCGTTCGAGGCCTTCAACCTCTTCGAGGAGATGAAGTCGACGATCCGCCTGAACGTCGCGAAGCTCCTCTTCCGCGTCCAGGTGCAGACCGACCAGCGCCTCGAGCGCAGGCAGGCGAACCGCCCCGTGACCTTCGACGCGGGCGGCGGCGTCTCCGCCCTCGCCGCGGCCGCGGGCCGCCCGCCCGCCGCCGGCGCCACCAGGACCGCGCCGATCACGGTCGAGGAGAAGGTCGGCCGCAACGACCCCTGCCCCTGCGGCTCGGGCAAGAAGTACAAGCATTGCCACGGGCGCGTTTGACCCGCTCTACGGGTCGAACGCGATGGGATCGCGCAGCGATCCCCGCGTGTCTGACGCGCTGCGCGCGTCACGCACGTCGTCACGCCGAGCAGACTCGCCCAGAGACCCTGCCATGAGCGACGCGCCACACTCGGTCGACCCTACCCAGGCGCCACGCCGGGACGATGACCGCCAACCGGGTTTCGCGACCCGCCTCCACGAGCGGATTCAGCGCCTCGACACGCGTGTGTGCCTCGGCATCGACCCGCGGCCCGCGGCGCATCCGTGGACGGACCCGGCCGCCCACGCCCATGACCCGGCACGCGTCGGGCGCGCGGTCGCCGCCTACGCCCGCGAGGTGCTCGCCGCCACGCACGACCTCGTCGCCTGCGTGAAGCCGCAGAGCGCCTTCTTCGAGGCGCTCGGGATCCCGGGCCTGATCGCGCTCGCGCAGGTGATCGCCGACGCCAGGTCGCGCGACGTCCCGGTGATCCTCGACGCCAAACGCGGTGACATCGGCAGCACCGCCGAGGCGTACGCGGCCGCCTACCTGGCGGACGGCGTGTTCGCGGCCGACGCCCTGACCGTCAACCCCTACCTCGGGCTCGACACCCTCGAGCCCTTCCTGACCGCGGCCGAGGCGGGCGGGCGCGGGCTGTTCGTGCTGGTGAAGACGTCGAACCCCGGCAGCGGCGACCTGCAGGACGTCGTGACCGCCGCCGGCGGGCGCCTCCACGAGCAGCTGGCCGACGCGCTGGCACGCCGCAACGCCGACATGGCGCGCGACGCACACGGGTACGGCCCGCTCGGCGCCGTCGTGGGCGCCACCTACCCGCGCGAGCTGACGGCCGCACGGGAGCGGCTCCCGGGATCGATCCTGCTGGTGCCGGGTTACGGCGCCCAGGGAGCCACGGCGCGGGACGTGGTCGGTGCCTTCGACGCGCGGGGGCTCGGCGCCGTCGTCAACGCCAGCCGGTCGCTCTTCTACCCCACGCGCGGCGACGACGTCGGCGCGGCCGCGCGGACGGCGACCGCGGCCATGCGCGACGACCTGAACGGGGCGCTGGCCCGCCGCGAAGGCTGATCGCGCGCGAACGCGGTCCCCGCCATGACGGCGTCATCAAGATGAAACGGTATCAGCGGGGTGTAACGAGCACACGCCTGAGGCCGATGGGCGACAGGTTGGTCCGCACGAAGGGCAACAGTCGCGCGAAGGTCAGGACGGGCGCGGAATCTCCGACGAAGACCGCGGCGTAGGCGTCGAGGGAAGCCACCAGCGGATGGTCGAAGGCGAAGACGTCGACCTCCTCGCCCTGCGGCACCTCGACCGGCCAGGCGCCCGGCAGGTCGGGCTCGCTGCCGACGATGAACATGCGGGCCCGGTTCTCGGCGAGGAACAGGTCGCGCGCCACGGGCGCGCTCGCGGCGACGTAGTCGCGCACCGCGAACGCGCAGGTATCGAGCCGGCGCGCCATGCCGCCGAGGTTGGCGTCGATCCGGTCGTCGTCCGGGTCGAGCCGGAAGACGACCAAGCGCGGGTACGACGACCAGTTCCAGACCAGCCCGAGGAACGCGAGTCGCTGGCGGTCCTCGGGCTCCCAGGCGATCAGCGCCACCGGCCGCACCGCGCGGCCCACCCGATCGACGAGCTCGGCGAGGTCGCGGGTCACCACCGCGGGATCGCTCGGGTCGCCCGCCGACACGGGGGGCGCGTCGTACCAGCCGGCCACCTCGTCGAGCGCCGCCTGCCACACCTCGGGCGCCATCGGGTCGACCTCGGCGCCGCGGGCGATGACCCGGCGCTCGCGCAGGTACAGCAGGTCCGCGTAGTCGGGGTGCTCCGCGGGGAGCTCGAGGCGCGCCGTGATGAGGAACCGGGGCATCGCCGGCTCGAGCAGCCGCACCGTGGCCGCCAGGGCCGCGATGGGCCCCTCGGGGACCGGGCATGAAGCCAGGGCGGTCCCGGCTGCACCGAGCAGCATGGCGGCGACCCAGGCCGCGACGGCCCGCATCATGCTCGCGGCGGCGACGGGGACGGCGTCAGGGGGCCGTGACCTGGAGGAAGTAACCCGAGGTCGCCGAGGGCCCGGCACGGTTCGACCCGGAATCGATCCGGAAGAGGTCGTTGGGATAGAGGTTCGTCGTCAGCCCGCCCAGCGTTCCCGCGACGGTGGTGCCATCCGCGAAGCGCAGGCGCAGGCCCGGCGCGGTGTCGAGGACCGTGAACTCGAGCACGCGGTCGGACGCCCCCGTGTAGCGGAACCAGTCCTCGTCGCCGAGCCACTCGATGGCACCGCTGTAGCTGCCGCTACCGGGGATCGCCGTCGCCGTCGCCGAGCTGTCGTTGCTGGCGCTGCCGCGATCGTTGGAATCGTTGGCATCGAACGTATAGGCGAACAAGCCGAAGCTACGGGTCGAGGAGGTGAGGTTCTGGACCTCGACCAGGTACGCGGCCGCGCTCGGCCGCACGGCGGCACAGGGACCGACGCACGAGAACTGCACCTCGATGGCCGCCGGGGTCGGGCCCGGCGCGCCGTCGACCGCCTCGCCCCGGCTCAGCCCGCCCGTGAAGTAGGCGGGCGTGTCCGACACCGCGAGGGTGGAACCGCTGGTGGTCAGCAGGCGGACGCGCAGGCCGCTACCGACCACCTCGGCGTACAGGAGGTCACGCGCGGTGGGGACGTCGACCCGGTAGGTGCGGGTGGCGAACGCGGCGACGGACGCCGACAGCAGCTGCCCCGGCGAGGTCGTGTCCTGGGCCGTGACGGTCGCGTCGATGGGCGAGGTCGCCACGTCACCGACGGTGACGGCGTAACCCGACGTCGACGACGGACCGGCCCGCCCGTCCGCGGGGTGCACGCGGAAGCGCTCGCCCGGGTAGATGACGTCCTCGTCGCCGTCGACCAGCGTCGGACCGCCGCCGTCGATCTGCAGTTCCAGCCCGAGCGCCGGGTCGAAGGCATCGAAACGCAGTTCGCGCAACTCGCTGCCGGTGTACAGGAACCAGTCCTCGTCGCCCAGGGTCTCGATCGCGCCCTGGAGAACGCCCGCGCCGGAGAACGGAACGGCGGAGCCGGCGCTGTCGTTCGGCTCGCCCTCGTCGCTGAAGTCGATGGTGTAGCCGTAGAGGTCGAAGGTGCGCGAGCTGCCGGAGGTGTTCTCGATCTTGACCAGGTAGCTGTTGGCCGTCGCGCGCACGGCCACACAGGGCCCGAGGCAGGCGAACTCGGCGGAGATCGAACGGCCGCCCACCGCATCGAGCTCGAACGCCTCCCCGTCACTCAGGGTCAGGCCAGCGAAGGTGGAACTGAAGTAGTCGGGCGAGACCGACACCGCGCGCGTGAAGCCGAGGTCGCTGACCAGCGAGATTCGCAGGCCGCTGGCTGCGCCGGTGGCGACCACCTCGGCGTACATGAGGTCGCGCCGAGCGCTCGGCGTGTCGACACGGTAGTAGACGGTGCGCCCTTCACGCAGGGTGATGCCGCTGGCACGGGGCGTCGGGTCGCCTCCGGGCCATTCGACGACCTGAGCCGTGAAGGTGTCCTCGATCGTAGGATTGAAGGGCACGCCCGTGCACGCGGCGAGCGCGAACGTGGCCAGAGCCACACCCGCGAACCGCAAGGAACGACGAAGCATGATCGACCTCCTTGCTCCCACTCTAGTCGCGGGGGCGCCCTTGCGAGTGGTCCCGTGTCACCGGGCCCTTCATGCGCGCTTCACTCCAGGACGAGCAGGTACGGGTACAGGTCGGGGCCGCCGCCGTGCACCTCGAGCTCCAGCTCCGGGTGCGACTCGGCGATCCGCCCGGCCAACGCCTGGGCCGTCTCCTCGCCGACGGCGGGGGCGTAGAACAGGCTGCCGATGTCGACACCGTCGGCCACGTCGGCCAGCATCGCCAGCAGGCAGTCCTCGGCCGTGTCGGCCGTGTGCGTGAGGACGGTGTCCAGCAGGCCGATGTAGGAGCCCTCGCGGACGTCGATGCCGTCGATCGTGGCGTCGCGGCTCGCGGTGGTGACCTCGAGCGTACGCGCGCCCTCCGCCGTCCGCTCCATGCCCGGCATCAGGGCGTCGGCGTCCTGGTCCTCGGAGAAGAGCACGGCGGCCGCCAGGCCCTGACCGATCGTGCGGGTCGGCAGCACGAGCACGCGCTTGTCCGCCACGAGCTCGTCGACGCGCCGGGCCGCCATGATGATGTTCTTGTTGTTCGGCATGACGATGACGGTGGACGCCCCGAGCGAGCGGACGGCGTCGGCGATGTCCTGCACCGACGGGTTGTTCGTCTGCCCGCCACCGACGACCCGCGCGCCCAGGCTGCGGAACGCCTTCGTCAGACCGTAGCCGTTGGAGACGGCCACCAGCCCGGTCTTGGGGGGCTCCGCCGCGCCCATGTCGACGTCGGCGAGGATCTCGGAGTGCTGCTCCGACATGTCCTCGACCTTCGAGCGGACCATGTTGCCGTACTTGGCGACCAGGGCGAGCAGCTTCTCGGGCTCCTCCGTGTGGATGTGGCCCTTGACGAAACCTTCGGCGCCGACCACGAGGAGCGAGTCGCCGAACGGGGCCACCGCGTCCTGGATCTCGCGCGTCTCGACCTCGACGCCGGACAGCAAGAACTCGGTGCAGAAGCCGAACGCCTCCTCCTCGAACTGCTGCTGCGCGCGCTCCGTGACCTTGGGCGGCGCAGGCAGCGCGGCCCCCTCGAAGGCGGCGACGACGCCCTCGAGCATCCGCAGGAACCCGAGCCCGCCGGCGTCGACGACGCCCGCCTGCTTCAGGACCGGCAGCTGTTCGGGGGTGCGCTCCAGCGCGCCGTGCCCCGCGGTCAGGGCGCGCTGCAGCAGCGCGACCGGCCCCTCGTCGGGCAGCGGTTCCGCGACCGCCTCGGCCGCCTCCCGCACCACCGTCAGGATCGTGCCCTCGACCGGCTTCATCACGGCGGCATAGGCCGTCTTGGTCGCGCCCCTGAGGGCCTTCGCCAGGATCGCCGCGTCGACCTGGGCATGTCCCTTGACGCCCTCGGCGAAGCCCTTCAGGACCTGCGACAGGATGACGCCGGAGTTGCCACGCGCGCCGAGCAGCGATCCGTAGGCCAGCGCGTGAGCCACGTCCGCCATCCCGTCGGGGGCGTCGTCGATCAGCTGCCGCCGCACGGACTGCAGGGTCAGGTGCATGTTCGTGCCGGTGTCGCCGTCGGGCACCGGGTACACGTTGAGGGCGTTGACCTCGTCGATGAACACGCCGAGGTAGTCGGTGGCGAAGACGAAGGCATCGGCGAGCGCGCCCGGCGAGATCTCGCTGGTGTCCGGGCCGGCAGCCGCGGCGCGGGCCGCCGCGCTCTCAGCCACGACTGACCCCGGCGACGTGCACCTTGACGTCGGTCACCTCGATGCCCGCGTAGGTCCTGGCGGCGTAGCGAACACGCTCGACGACCGACTCCGCGACCGCCGGGATGTTGACGCCATACGCCACGACCACGTGCAGGACGATGCAATTGGCCAAACCCTCGGCGTCGCGCTCGATCTCGACGCCCTCGTCGACCTGGGACACGCCCAGGATCCGCCGCAGGCCCTCGCTGAGGCTGGCGGGCGCCATCCCGACGACGCCGGGCACCTCATGGGCGGCGAGCCCGACGACGGTCGCCAGGGCATCGTCGGCGACTTCGACGTGGTCGACCGCCGAGGGCCTCCGCGCCGGCTTCTTGCGCGAGCGGCGCTTGCGCTCGGGGGGCTTCGAGACGGCGGCCTCGGGCGCATCGGGGGCGTCGAGGGCCGGCTTGGTTTCTGAACCCGGGCCTTCGGCGGCGGGTCGGCGGCCACGCGAGGCATCGGCCTTTCGTCGGGTCATCGGGGTCCTCCTCGGCCTCTCGCCATGCTAACCCGGCTCCGGTCCCCATCGGCGCCTCACGGCATCGTGTCCACCAGCGGGTCCCACGGCTCGACGTCGAGCCGCGCCGCCAGAACGTCCAGTCCCGCCTCGCGCACGGCGGCCTCCGCCTGCGCCAACACGCCGGCCAGGCGGTCGCGATCGGCGTCCACCGCGACCACCGCCAGGCGCTCCCAGCCATGGGCGTCGAGGCCCCCGACCCGAGCGACGGAGAGCGAGTAACCACGGCGCCAGCGCTCCAGGAGCGGCACGATCAGCGCGCGCTTCTCCTTGAGGCTATGGACCCAGGGACAACCGACCTCGACCTGCAGCACGCCGACCCAGGGCACGGAGCCACGGTCGCGCGCCGCGGCGCCACCGCCACGCGCGCTCGCACCGCGGGCGCGCGCGCTCACCCCATGCCGGCGACGAAGCCCAGCCGCCGCAACGCCCGAATCAGGTCCATCACCGTGACCTCGCCGCCGTCGTACTCCACCATCACCTGGCCCTCTCCGGCCGCCGCGACGTCGACGACGCCGGGCACCGCGCGCAACGCGGCCAACGTCTTGACGCGGGCTGGCTCGTTGTCGAGCCCGCGGATGGTGAGCAGGGCGCGGTCGGCGCTCACGCCGTTCCTCCGTCCGTAGGCGATCCTTGGATCGCACGCGGTCCTCGAACCGCACGCGGTCCCGGGGTCGCATCGGATCCGGGGGTCGCACGCGACCCCAGAACCCGCGCGAAGCGGCGCGTCGGGCACTCGCTCCAACGCGCCGCCGACAGCAGCGCGGCGAGCGACTCGTCGGCGGCGGGGACCTCGGCCACCAGGTCGTAGACGGCCGCGTCGTAGGCGCTCTTGACGACCGCCTCGGCCAGCGCCCGGCGCGCCTCGGGCGAGCCGATCACACGTGAGACGCGCACGGTGGGTCGGACGCCGTCCCACACCGCCTGAGCGAACACCGCACCCTGCGCGCGCCCGTCCGACTCCGCCACGAACGCGTGGCCGGTGCGGGCGAAGAAGCCGAGCGACGCGGCCTCCACCGCCGGTTCGACGCCCATCTCGCGGGCGTAGGCGGCGTCGAGCGGCTGCAGGTCGGCGAGGTCGTCGACGGCGACGGGGCGCAACGACAGGCTCATGGCGCCATCGTACGCGGCGGCACCCCGGGGGCCCGCGCCATCGTCACGGCCTCGGAGCGCGCCGGGTCCCACGACGCGTACCCGGCCTCGACGAAGTACAGGCCCTGGGCGCCGACGTTGGGGCCGGCGCGCTTGCGGTCGCGTGCGGCGAGGACGGCGACCACGTCGTCGGGCGTCAGCTTCCCCTTCCCCACCCACAGCAGCGTGCCGACGATCGTGCGCACCATGTGGCGCAGGAAGCCGTCGCCGGCCAGGTGGAGGCGGAGTTCGGCCCCCTCCTCGCGCAGGTCGCACAGGTGCAGGGTGCGGATCGGGGTGCGCGTCTCCTGGGTGGCGAACGAGCTGAAGTCGTGCGTCCCCTCCAGGTGGCGCGCCGCGCGCTGCATGGCGGCGACGTCGACGTGACGGAACACCGGCTGCACGCGGCGACGTTCGAGTGCCAGCCCCCTGGGGTCGTCGCGCACCACCCGCAGGCGGTAGAGGTAGCGCCGGTAGCGGCAGCCGAACTGCGCCTCGAAGTCGTCGGGGACGGTGGCTGCGTCCAGGATCACGACGTCGCGGGGAAGGTGGGCGTTGAGCGCGAGGCGCAGCTTCTCGTCCGCCATGCGCGCCTCGGTGTCGACGTGGGCCACCATGCCCAAGGCGTGGACGCCGGCGTCCGTGCGGCCGGCCGCATGCACCGATCCGTGGCGCCCCGGAAGGGCCGCGAAGGCTTCCTGCACGGCTCCCTGGACCGTCCGCTCGCCGGTCGGCTGCCACTGCCAGCCGGCGAAACCGCTGCCATCGAACTCGAGCGTCAGGCGAACGCGCCGCAACGGGCTCAGGTCCGCGCGCGGCGCGCCGGCACCAGCCCGAGCGCGGCGCCGATGAACGGCGCGACGATGGTGACCGACGCCGCCAACACGAAGTAGCGGACGAAGCCGCCGACCGGATCGCGCTTGACCTCCTCGGGCAGCAGCTGGCTGCTGGCCACGAGCACGGTGAAGGCCAGCAACAGGCCGATCGCCGCCACCGCGATGCGCCCCCAGAGCGGGCCGTCGGTGCGGTGCGGCACCAGCATCGGGCCGACGACCAACGCCGCCAGCGCGCCCATCAGCAGGTCGGACTCAGGGGTCGGGGCCAGGAGGTGGAGCGCGAACGACCCGACCACGCCCACGAGGAGGACGAGCCAGGCGGGCGGGGTGAGCTCGGCGCGCACGGCGGCGGCGGCTGCGCCCACCATCAGCGCCCCCAGGGCCAGGCCGCCCACGACGTCGAGCGGCACGTGCACCCCGAGGTACAGGCGGCTGAAGGCCACGAGGACGACGATCAGAAGCGCCACGGCGGTGAACCAGCGGCGGCGGGCCAGCAGCGCGGCCAGTCCCCAGAACGTCAGGCTGCTCTGCGCGTGACCCGATGGGAAACCGGGGCCGAGGGCGCCGGCCAGGGCGCGTTCGGTCCGGACGACCTCCGGGTCGAGCTCGAACGGCCGGGGCGTGTCGAACCAACCCTTGGCGTGCTGGTTGAGCATGAAGCTGAGCATGAGCGTGATCCCGAGCGTGCGTCCGGCACGCGCGTCGACCGCCAGGTAGGTGACCACCATCAACGCGATGTACGCCTCCTCCGAACCGAGGTCGGTGACCCACGTCATCAGCGTGTCGAGCCAGGGCGCGGCGATGCTCTGGATCAGTTGGATCGTCTCCACGATGCGGACCTCCACCCGCGGGCGCGGCGGAAGCGCGGGAACTCGCGCCGCGCTCGACCCCGCGCCGATGCGCGCGGAGCGCGTGCCTGATTCGCGGCATCGTAACCCCCGGTGCCCCGCGTGCGACCATGGGGCCATGAACCCGCGCGCCACCTCCGAGACGCCTCTCCGGCCTTCACGCCGGCGACCGTCGCGCCGACCCGCATGACGTCCGGTCGCCTCGACGACACCATCGCGGCGATCGCCTCGGCGCCCGGCATCGGCGCGATCGGCATCGTTCGCATCGCGGGGCCCCGGGCGTTCGACATCGCCGCCGCGGTGTTCCGGCCGGCCGGTGGCGGCGACGTGCACGACCTGCCGGGCGGCCGGGTGGTGTTCGGGCGGGTCGTCGACACCGATGGCGACGTCGGGACCGGAGCCGAAGGCGCCGGCGCCTTCGTGGACGAGGGCCTGCTGCTCGCCTTCCGTGCACCGCGCTCCTACACCGGCCAGGATGCGGTCGAACTGCAGGTCCACGGCGGTCCCGCGGTGTTGCGCACGGTGCTCGAGGCCTGCCTGCGCCGGGGCGCCCGGGCGGCCGAGCCCGGCGAGTTCACGCTGCGCGCCGTCGCCTCCGGCAAGCTCGATCTGGCGCAGGCCGAGGCCGTCCTCGCGCTGGTCGAGGCGCGCAGCGACGCCGCGCGCCGGCAGGCGAGCGTCGGGCTGTCCGGTGCCCTCTCCGAGGCGATCGACGCGGCCCAGCGCGAGCTGACGTCCGCCTACGCGGCCGTGCTCGCGAGCCTCGACTACCCGGAGGAGGGCGTCCCGGAGGCGCAGGTCGAGGCGCCCGTCGCCGACGCGCGGGCGCGGCTGGAGCGGCTGTTGGCGACGGCGACCGCCGGGCGCTACGCGGTCCGGGGGGCGCGCATGGCGATCGTCGGGCGGCCGAACGCCGGCAAGTCCAGCCTGCTGAATGCCTTGCTCGGCTACGAGCGGGCGATCGTCGCCGACGCGCCCGGGACGACCCGCGATTACCTCGAGGCGCCGCTGGAGCTGGGGCGGGTCAGCGTGACGGCCGTCGACACCGCCGGGCTCCGCGCCACCGCGGACGCCGTGGAGGCCCACGGCGTCACACGCGCGCGAGAACTGGCGGCGGCGGCCGACGTCGTCCTGGCGCTCGTCGACGGGACCCGACCCCTCGACCCGGAGGACCGCGAGGTCGTCACCGCGCTCGACCGCGACCGCACGATCTGGGTCGCGAGCAAGGCCGACCGACCGCGCGTGTGGACCGCGGAGGACCTGGGGGTGACCGTGCGACCGGTGTCCAGCGCCACCGGCGCGGGCCTGGACGCGCTGCGCAGCGAGCTCGAGACGCGCCTGTTGGGCGACGCCGCGGGCGAGGAGGCGTGGGTGACGTCGGAGCGACAGGCCGGCGCGCTGCGCGAGGCGGTGGAGGCATTGGCTCGGGTTCCCGGTGCCCCCGCCGACCTGCAGGGGCTCGACCTGGAGACGGCGCTCCGCGCGCTGGCCCGCATCACGGGCCGCGGCGACGTCGCCGAGGACACCCTGGCGGAGGTCTTCGCGCGCTTCTGCGTCGGGAAGTGACATGCGGTGGACATGGCCGTCGGCCATGTCCACCGCGCGTGGTCAGGCAGCCGAGTCGGCGCCCGCGAGCGAGGCCTCGGCGTCGCTGGCAGCGGCCCGCAACGCCTGCGGGAAGGCCGCCGTCACGCGCTCCAGAACCGTCTGGGCGGTGTACTCGATCATGCGCAGCAGCGCCTGCCCGCCCCAGCGCTCGGCGTCGGGCAGACGAAGGTGCACGCGCACCTTGAAGTGGTAGCGCACGCGAGAACCGGCCGCGCCGGGAGAGACCTCGGCCTCGCCGTCGACCGCCGCCCAGCCGGGACCGTCGTGCTCGATCGGCAGGGCCCGCAACACCGCGCCCCGCTCCGTCCGCTGCAACTCGCTGCGGAACGGCAGGAGTCGCTGGCCGAAGAGCGCCGCGTTGACCGGCAACTCGGCCACCACGATCGTGGGCGCCTCCCCCTCGAGGCGGAGCGAACGCAGGAAGTCGGCGCGCGAGAGGCTGCGTGGGACGTCGCGCACGAACGCCAAGGCGTCGTCCGGCGCCAACGCTAGATCGAGATCGAAGCTCACCTCGTGGTCGAGCGTCACGCGCGGCTCACCGGCCCCGCGGGCCGACCCACTCGACGCGCAGCTGGCCCTCCTCCACGGCGGCGACGATCTCCTCGTCGCTGGCGTTGCGCAGGCGCGGGAGCTCGCCAAAGGCCGCGGCACTGGTCGCGAAGCCCACCCTCACCGTCACCGGGCCGTCCTCGGACAGCCGGCCGATGCGCCATAGCAGCGATCCGGCCAGGTCATCGATGGCATCGACCGCGAGGCCTCGCTCGAGCAACGTGTCACGCAGGCGGTGGGCGACGAGCGCGTCGGTCATGAGCGAAGGGTAACCCACCTGCGGCGCCCGAAGCGCGGCCGGCGCCACCGTCCGACGCGCGCGCGACGCCGGGCCCGTGCTACCTTGGCGGCCGTGCCCCAGGGCGACGAGAACCCCGCTCACCCTCGACCACGCCCCGCCCACACCGCCCTGTCCGCGGCCTGGCGTGGCGCGCTGATGGGGGCGGCCGACGTCGTCCCAGGCGTTTCGGGCGGCACGATGGCGCTCGTCCTCGGCATCTACGACCGGCTGCTCACCGCGCTCGGGAACCTGACCCGCGCCCCGTTGTGGCGCGCCGTCCGGCGACGGTCCTGGCTGCTGGCCTGGCGCAGCGTCGACGGGACCTTTCTCCTCGGCCTGGTCGTCGGGATCGCCGCCAGCGTCATCTCGCTGGCGGGCGTGATCGAGGGCGCCCTCGAGGCCGCCCGACCGCAGGTCTATGCGCTCTTCCTGGGCATGATCGCCGCGTCCACGGCGGTCGTCGCGTCGGAGGTCCGCCGCTGGCGCGCCTCGGCGGTCGTCGCCGCGGTCGCCGCCGCGGTCGCCGCGACCGCGATCGTCGGCCTCACCCCGGTCGCCACGCCCGACGCCGTGTGGTTCCTCGTGCTGGCCGGCGCCATCGGCATCTGCGCCCTGGTGCTCCCGGGCGTCTCCGGCGCCTTCCTCCTGGTGCTGCTGGGCAAGTACGAGACGGTGCTCGGGGCGATCGCGCGCGGCGATCTCACCACCCTGCTGCCGTTCGCGCTGGGCGCCGGCGTGGGGCTCCTCGGCTTCGCGCGGCTGCTCAGCGGCTGGCTGCGCCGCTTCCCGGACGCCACCCACGCGGCGCTGGCGGGCTTCCTGGTCGGCAGCCTGCGGCGCGTGTGGCCGTGGCAGCCCGACGACGCCGTACGGCTCGTTCTGCTGCCGCCACCCGACGCGGCGGCGGCGGCCGCGGCGATCGCGCTGGCGCTGCTCGGCGCCGGGGCCGTGTGGGGACTCCACCGCTGGGGCCTTCGCGCCCGCGTTGCCGGGCGCCCGCACGACTGACCCGCAAGGGCCACGCACGGCGCGCGAATCACCGTCTCATCGAATTCATCCCCGTCACGCACGAGCATCATGGCGCGGGCGCATGCTGGCGAGGATGGAGGTCCTACGTTGAGACATTCACACTCCGACCTGACACCGCCCGCTCGCACCGCCGTGACGGCAGCACGGCCCGCCGCCAGGCTCCCATGGGTCGTCTGGCTGATCGCCGCCCTCGCCGCGGCCTCCCTGGCCACCTGGCCCAGCCTGGCGCAGGGCGTGGTGCCCCCGATCGACGAGCCCACCGCCTTGCTCCAGGACGAGGCCAACAACGTCTCCGTGATCGAGACCTACGGCCCGAGCGTGGTGGCCGTTCACGTCGAGGTGCTCGGCCGCGCCGTCGACCCCTTCGAGCAGCTGCGCGAGCAGCTCCCTCCCCAGTTCCGCGACTTCTTCAACCTGCCGCAGCCGCCCAGCGGTCCGCAGCGACGGGCGGGTTCCGGCAGCGGCTTCGTCGTCGAGAACGGCTGGCTGGTGACCAACTACCACGTCGTGCGCGACGCCCTCGAGACCGGCGGGGTCGAGCTGCGCGAGGGCGCCAGCCTGCAGGTCAGCTTCCCCGACCTCGACGAGCGCCTCGACGTGCGCGTGGTCGGCGCCAACCCCGATTTCGACCTGGCACTCCTCGAACTCCTCGAGCCCGAGCTCGCGCCGCGAACGCTGCCCATCCCGCTGGCCGCCGAAACCGTGCGCGTCGGGCAGAAGGCCATCGCGGTCGGCAACCCCTTCGGCCTCGCCAGCACCGTGACCACCGGCATCGTCTCCGCGATCGGCCGCGAACTGACCTCGATCGGCCGCATCGAGGTGCCGATGATCCAGACGGACGCCGCGATCAACCCGGGGAACTCCGGCGGGCCGCTGCTGAACTCGCGCGGCGAGCTCATCGGGATCAACACCGCGATCGTCGCGGGCGTCAACGTGGGTGGCCAGGCCGGCAACGTCGGCATCGGTTTCGCCGTGCCCGCCGAGCTGCTCGAGGAGGCGATGCCCGCCCTGCAGGCCGGGGGGCTGAGCGGCCTGGCGGCGGCCTCCGCCGACCCCACGCGTCCGCGGCTCGGCGTCACGATCTTCCCCGTCTCCGCCTTCCCCGAGAGCGTGCGCGAGGCGCTGAACCTGCCCGACGAGGGCCTCGTCGTGCGCCAGGTCGCGAGCGGCAGCGCGGCCGACCAGGCGGGCATCGCCGGCCCCAGCTTCAACGCCGAGGTCAATGGCGAGAGCTACCCGGCCGGCGGCGACGTGATCCTCGCCGCGGACGGCGAGAGCGTGCCCCGCGCCGAGGACCTGCAGCGCATCGTGTTCGCCAAGGATGCGGGGGACACGGTCACGCTGGAGGTGTGGCGCAACGGTGACACGCGCACGGTCGAGGTCGCGCTGGCGGTGCCGCCCGCGGAGTGAGCGGCGGCGGGTAGGCTGCGGCGCATGGCCGACCTCCCCGCCGACCCCGTGCCCGCGGGCACGGGCGCGTCCGACGCCGGCGACGCGATAGCGTTCGACGCCGGCGACGCGAACGCGTTCGACGCTGACCACACGCCCGTCGAGGACCTCCTCGACGACCTCGGCGACCGCTTGCGGCTGCGGGTGCTGACCCGCGGCCCCGTCCCGCGGAGCGCGTGGCTCCGGAGCGAGCCCCACCACGAGGAACGGCTGACCCCACTGCGCGTCGAGTGGGGGCCGGACGAACGCGGCTGGACGTGTTGGGTCACCGAGACGGCGATCGCGACGCACGAGGCGACCACCCGCTACGCGTTCCGCTTCGTCTTCGACGACCATCAGCTGTGGCTCGCCGCCGACGGCCTGCATCCGGGTGAGCCCGACCCGCAGCACCACTTCCGCCATGTCGCCGGCTACGAGCCGGCGGCGTGGATCTGGCCGCGGGTCGCGTACCAGGTCTTCCCCGACCGCTTCCGCAACGGCGACCCGGCGAACGACCCACGAGACGGCGCCTGGGAGGTCGACGGCCGGCCGATCGTGCGGCGCGCCTGGGACGACCTGCCGACCCGTGGCATGGGCGCGCGCGAGTTCTTCGGCGGCGACCTCGACGGCGTCCGTGAGGGACTCGACCACGTCGTCGACCTCGGCGCCTCGACGCTGTACCTCAACCCGATCTTCGCGAGCCCTTCGAGCCACCGCTACGACACCGTCGATTACGGTCGTGTCGACCCCCACCTGGGGGGCGAGCCCGCGCTCGAGCGACTGCTCGCCGAGATGCGTCGCCGCGACGTGCGCGTCGTGCTCGACGCCGTCGTCAACCACACCAGCGACCGACACCCGTGGTTCGACCGGGCGGGGGTCGCCGAGCCGCTCGGCGCCTTCGCCGACCCCGCCTCACCGCACCGCGAGCGCTACGTGTTCCGCGACCCGGCCGACCCGGAGAGCTACGTCGGCTGGGCGGGCGTGCGGTCGCTGCCGGTCCTCGACTTCGCGTCGGGCGCCGTGCGCCACGACGTGTATGGCGGCGATGCGGCGATCCTGCGGCGCTGGTTGCGTCCCCCGTGGCGCATCGACGGCTGGCGACTCGACGTCATCCACATGCTCGGCGAGGGCGAGGGCGCGGCGGCGAACGCCGAGCACGTGCGCGCCATCCGACGAGCGATCCGCGAGGAACGCCGCGATGCGTACGTGCTCGGTGAGCACTTCTTCGACGCCACCGCGTGGCTCCAGGGGGACCAGGAGGACGGTGCCATGAACTACGCCGGTTTCCTGCGCCCGATGCTGGCGTTCTGGGCCGGCGTGGACTTCCGCGGCGACCCGGAACGCTGCGACGCGGCCGAACTCGAGCATCGGCTCACGCGGGTTCGTTCGCGGCTGCCGTGGCCGATCGCGCTGTCGCAGTTCAACCTGCTCTCCTCGCACGACGTGCCCCGCTTCCTCACGCGCGTCCGCGGCGACCGCGACGCCTTCCTCGCGGCCCACCACGCGCTGTTCGGCTACGTCGGGGTGCCGTGCGTCTACTACGGGGACGAGATCGGCCTCGAGGGCGGAGAGGACCCGGACAACCGCCGCCCCTTCCCCTGGGACGAGGCGCGCTGGGACCGGCGGATCCACCGAACGATCCGGCGGCTGGCGCACCTACGGCGCCGTCACCCCGCGCTGGCCCGCGGCCGCTACCGCCCGCTCCTCGCCGAGGGCGACGCGCACGCGTTCGCCCGGGTCCACCGCGATGGGGCCGTCCTCGTCGTCACGCATCGCGTCGGCGGCCGCGTGGTGCTGCCGGTCGGCCGCTGCGGCGTGACGGGAACCTGGACCGACGCGCTGAGCGGCGAGGAGCTGCGCGACGACGGCGAGACCCTGACCGTGCAGCTGGAGCGTGGCGGTCGCACGCTGGTCAGCAGCGCCGACACCCTCGAAGGGCTCCCGCCGCTAGACTGAACCCATGCCACGCCCGAGCAGCGCCCCCCCCAAGACGCGACCGGCGACCGACCATCGCCCGAAGATCGGCCTGGTGCTGTCCGGCGGCGGCGCCCGCGGCTTCGCCCACATCGGCGTCCTGCGGGTGTTGGAGCGCTACGGCATCGAGGTCGACGCTCTGGCGGGCACCTCGATGGGCGCGATCCTGGCGGCGCTCTACGCCCACGGTTACCGCGCGGACGACCTCCACGAACTGGCCGGCACCGTGTCGTGGCGCGACGTGATCGACCTCTCGCTCAGCGGCGGCGTCGTCAAGGGCGAGAAGCTGCATCAGCTCCTCTCCACCTACCTGCCGCCTCGCTTCGAGGACCTTGGCAAGACGCTCGCCGTGACCTGCACCGACATCGAGGCCGGCGAGCAGCTCGTGTTCACCGGGGGCGACCTCATCACGCCCGTGCGGGCCTCGGCCTGCCTCCCGGGCGCCTTCGAGCCGGTGGAGTACCTGGGGCGCACCCTGGCGGACGGCGGCATCCTCAACAACCTGCCGGTCGACGCGCTGGCGCTCGTCCACACCGACCTGACGCTCGCCTCCGACGTGTCGCCGCCGCGGCGCGCCGTCTATGAGGACACGCACGGGGGCCACGCCTCGTGGTGGCAGCGGGTCGTGGCGACCGTCACGCTGGAGCGCCGCACGCCCCTGGCGGCCGCCACCTTCCGCGCCGCGGACATCATGATGCGGCTCCTGACCGACGCGCAGTACATCCACCATCCGGCCGACCTGCGGATCCAGCACGAGATGCCGGGCTACCGCATCGAGTCGTTCTGGGCGCTCGACGAGATCGTCGCGCTGGGCGAGGCGGAGGCCGAGACCGCGCTGCGTGCCCAACCGGCGCTGCTCGAGCGGCTGCAGGCCGCCTCGACCGCGCCGATGCGGCGGCGCTCCTTGCCGCCGGCGGCCGTCGACGGACCACCGGACGGCTGGGCGCGAACCCGGTCGCCCTCTGGCCCGAGCGGCGGGCCGGCGAGCGCCGCCGGTCGCCCCGCGGCGGAGACCGGCGCCGCCGAGGCCTCCGGGGCGCAGCCGAGCGACCGGAGCGAACGCACGGGCGAGTCGATCCGCGCGCTCTGGTCACACCTGCGGCGGGGGTAGACTGCCGCCCATGGCATCGACACCCGGCGCGCGCGCCGCCGTCCCGAGCAAGGTCCCCCCGCAGCCCACCTGGCAGCGCCGCTTCTGGACGGAGGTGCGCGGGTACGCCGAGGCGCTCGCGATCGCCTTCCTGGTCGTGACCTTCGTCTTCAACACCGTCGGCGTCGTCGGCAGTTCGATGCGCCCGAACCTCGACGGCGGGGTCGGCGGCAGCAACCTGCTGCAATCGCTGCTGACCGGCGACCGGGTGTTCATCCCGAAGTACGAGACGTGGCTCAAGCGCGTCGGCGTCACCGGCCCCTACCGGCGCGGCGACATCGTCGTCGTGCGCGATCCGGCGAACTCGCCCACCGCGCTCGAGACCGGCAGCCGCCCCTTCTTCATCAAGCGGGTGGTCGCCGTCCCCGGTGACCGCCTGCGCATCGACGCCGGCCAGGTGATCGTCAACGGTCACCCGATCGACCAGGGATTCATCGCCGACAGCGGCGAGATCACCCCGGACCGCCAGGACTTCCCGGTGATCACGGTGCGCGACGGGGAACTCGAGGGCTTCGTCGTGCGCTTCGCCACCACGCCGTCGGGCACGCCCGCCCCGGACCTGCCGATCACGGGCTTCTACCCGCCGGCGCTGCCCGTCAGCGACCCGCGGATCGCCCTCTACTACGGCCAGACGCTCGACTCGCTGGCGCCGATACCGGCCGACGCCCCAGAGGCCATCCCCTTCCTGCACGAGATCGTCATCCCCGACGAGCACTACTTCGTCATGGGTGACAACCGCCAGCGGGCCCGCGGCGGCAGCGAGGACTCGCGACTGTTCGGTCCGGTGCCGCTGATGGCGATCGCCGGCAAGGCGACCGCGGTGATCTGGCCGCCTCTGCGTGACGGCGAATGGAACTGGCGTGCCCTGCGTCCGCCGGAGGCGTTCGAGGCGGTGCCGGCGCCCACGAACGCGCCCTGAGCATGCTCGACCGGCGGCCCGCGGAGCGGCTCGCAGGCTCGTTGCTGCGGACCCTGCTGGTCCTGACGCTCGGCCTGGCGGTCGCCAACTTCGGCTTCACCACCGTGGGCGTCGACGGCGCCTCGATGACCCCGACCCTGCAGCACGGTGACCGCGCCTGGGTCCCGCGCTTCGAGACCTGGCTCGTCCGCCTGGGGCTGCGGAGCTGGTCGCCGGGCGACGTCGTCTACTTCCGGCCCCCGGGCGCCTCGCCCCAGACCCTCATCGAGCGCCTGACCGGGGGGCCCTTCCTCATCAAGCGCGTGGTCGCGATCGCGGGTCAGACCGTCGAGCTGCGCCGCGGGCGACTGTGGGTCGATGGCGCCCAGGTCGCCGAGCCCTACCTGGCCGGCGGGACCGCGGGCGTGACGAGCCTGGCGCCCACCGTGGTGCCGAGCGATCACCTCTTCGTCCTCGGCGACAACCGTTCGCCCCTCGCATCGCGCGACTCCCGCGCGTTCGGGCCCGTCCCGCTCGACCACGTGGCGGGCCGCGCCTCGTGGGTCGTCTGGCCACCGTGGCGAAGCGACACCGACGGGCAGCGCAGCTGGAACGTGCACCGCCTCTGACGGCGTCCGTCAGCCGGCCGCCCGCCGCCCGTCCAGCGCCAGTTCCGCCGCGCGGTCCTGCATGGCGGCGAGCACGGTCGCGATGTGGTCCCACAGCTCGACGCCGAGCTCCTCGGCGCCGCGGCGGACGTCGTCGCGCACCACGCCACGAGCGAACGCCTTGTCCTTGAACTTCTTCTTCAGGCTGGGGATGGCGACGGAGCGCACGTCCTTGTCCGGGCGCACCAGCGCGGCGGCGGTGATCAGGCCCGTCACCTCGTCGCAGGCGTAGAGCACCCGCGCCAGGCGGGTGGTCCGGGGGACGCCCGTGTGGTCGGCGTGACCCATGATGGCGTCGAGCATCTCCTCGGGCGCGCCGAGCTCACGCAGGTGCGCGACGCCGACGAACGGGTGGCCGTCGGGTCCGAGGTCGGGGTGCCGCTCGTAGTCGAAGTCGTGGAGCAGCGCGGTGGCGGCCCACAGCTCGGTGTCGGCGCCCTCCTTCGCGGCGTAGGCGGCGACCGCGGCCTCCACGGCCAGCATGTGGTGGCGGAGGCTCTCGCTCTCGGTCCAGGAGGTCATCAGGTCGTAGGCTTCGGCTCGCGTCCAGTTCATGCGACAGGCTACCCCGAGCCCGCGTCGGCGCCGGTGGTACGCTCGACGCCATGGAGGCCGCGCTTCAGGTCGCCGACGACGTCACCGAGGCCTGGGTGGCGCGCTTCGTCGCCGCCTGCCACCACGCCGTCGCCGCGCGGGGCAGGTTCGTCGTCGCGCTCGCGGGCGGCGGGACGCCGCTGCCGGGCTACCGCAGGCTCGGAGAGCGCCTCGACCTGCCGTGGGAGCGCCTGTGGGTCACCTGGGGCGACGAACGCGACGTGCCGCTCGATCACCCAGACCGCAACGAGCGCGCGGCCCGCGAGGCGTGGCTCGATCGCGTCCCGATCCCGCCGGACCAGGTGCTCGGTTGGCCGCGGCGCGACGCCCCGGAGGCCGCGGCCGCCGAGCACGCGACGCGCCTGAGCGCGGCCTTCGGCGACCCCCTCGACATCGACCTCGCGCTGCTCGGTCTGGGCGCCGACGCCCACACCGCCAGCCTCTTCCCGGGGACGGGCGCGGTGACCGCGGTGGGCGTCACGACGGTCGTGCGGCCTACGGCTGCCGGCCCCGCGCGCCTGAGCCTGACGGCCGCCGCGCTGTCGCGCGCGCGCGAGGCGTGGGTCCTCGTCACCGGGGCGGACAAGCGCCCCGCGCTGCAGCGGACGCTGGCGGCGGGCCTGCTGGGTCCCCCGCACCCCGACGCGGACCCCGACGCCCTCCCGCTGCTCGCCATCCGCCCGCGGGAGCGCCTGTGGCTGCTCGCCGACCCGGCCGCCGCCGGCCAAGGCACGACGGACGCCGCGTAGGCGCCCAATACCGCCCGGCCCGCCGGGTCAGCCCCAGCGGATCGCGATGGCATCGGACGGGTGCGCCAGGCCCGGGTGCGTCGGGTAGGCGCGCACGCCGTACACCAGACGGCCGCTGATCGCCGGCGCGAAGCGTGCCACGTAGCGCTCTCCCCCGTCCGGGTACGTCTCCGCCTTCTCCATCCGCACGCGGTGCAGGCCGTGCTGCAGGCCGTCGCGCTCGAGGCTGTAGACGAGCTCGATGACGATGTCCTCGCCGCGCAGGCCGCGCGGGTTGAACACCGCCTCGACCTCGAGCTCGTCGCCGATGCGGCGCGCGCCCTTCTCCAGCGGATGTCCCTGGAAGTGCACGCTCGACCAGTGCTCGGCGATCCGCTTGCGCCACGCTGCGAGGTCCGCCGCCAGGGCGCCGTCGTCGGCCGCGAACGCCCTACCGCGTTCGCTCGCCGGGGCGTAGTACTTCCGCACGTAGTCCTTGACCATCCGCTGGGCGTTGAACCGCGGCGTGACCGTCGCGATCGCGCGCGCCGAACGGCGCATCCATTCGGTCGGGACACCGCTCTCGTCACGCTGGTAGTAGAGCGGCACGACCTCGCGCTCCAGCAGGTCGTACAGCTGGTCGGCGTCGGCCTCGTCGCCGCGGGCCTCGTCGACGTAGACGCGGTCGCCGCCGATCGCCCAGCCGTTGAGACCGTCGAAGCCCTCGGGCCACCAGCCGTCGAGGATCGACAGGTTGAGCACGCCGTTCATCGCCGCCTTCTGTCCCGAAGTGCCGGAGGCCTCGAGCGGCCGCCGCGGGTTGTTGAGCCACACGTCGACGCCGCGCGTGAGGGCGCGCCCGACGGCCATGTCGTAGTCCTCGACGAAGAGGATGCGCCCGTGGAAGCGCGGGTCGTTCGACAGCGTGTGGATCTGCCGCACGAGCTCCTGCCCGCCCTCGTCGGCCGGGTGGGCCTTCCCCGCGAACACCAGCTGCACCGGGCGCTCGGGGTCACTGAGGATGGCGTGCAGGCGCTCCAGGTCGCGCAGCACCAGCGTGGCGCGCTTGTACGTCGCGAAGCGGCGGGCGAAGCCGATCGTCAGGGCCGCGGGATCGAACAGCTCCGAGGCGTCGGCCATCGCCGTGGCGCTGGCCTCCTGACGCTCGAGCTGGCGCGCGACGCGCCGCCGCAGGAAGCGCACGCTCTGCGCCTTGATGCGCTGCCGCACGGCCCACAGCTCGGCCGGCTCGAGATCGGCCACCGGCCGCCACATGTCGTCGTCGTCGAGCCGCGCGCGCCAGTCCTCCGGTAGCTCGCGGGTCACCAGGTCGCGCACCTCGGCGGCCACCCAGGTGCCGGCGTGCACGCCGTTGGTGACGTGCCCGATGGGGACCTCGTCGATCGGCACCTCGGGCCACAGCTCGGACCACATGCGGCGGCTGGTGTCGCCGTGGAGTTCGGCGACGCCGTTGCGGCCGGTGGTGAAACGCAGGGCCAACGCCGGCATGCTGAACACCGGTCCCCAGCCGTGGTCCGCGCGGCCGAGCTCGAGGAAGTCGTGCTGCCGCAGCCCGAGCGCGTTCCAGTCGCCGGCGAAGGCCTGCGTCACCAGGTCGAACGGGAACGCGTCGTTGCCGGCCGCGACCGGCGTGTGCACCGTGAACACCGTGCTGGCCGCGACGAGTTCGCGCGCCTGGTCGAAGGGCATGCCCTCCGCGACCAACTCGCGGCAGCGCTCGAGCGCCATGAACGCCGAGTGCCCCTCGTTCATGTGCCACGTCGTCGGCGCGATCCCGAGGGCCCGCAGCATGCGCACGCCACCGATCCCCAGGATCATCTCCTGCGCGATGCGCGTGCGCTGGTCGCCGCCGTAGAGGCGGGCGAGCAGGGCGCGGTCGTCGGGGTGGTTCTCGGGCAGATCGACGTCGAGCAGGTGGACGGGGATGCGCCCGACCCAGGCGCGCCACGCGCCCACGACGACCTCGCGGCCGAACACCCGCAGGCGCACGCGCACCGGCTGACCGGCGTCGCCGACGACCCGCTCCAGCGGCTGCTCGTCGGGGCTCGTGCGCTGGTAGACCGCCTCCTGGCGACCGTCGGCGGCCACCCGCTGGTGGAAGTAGCCCTCCGGGTACCACATGCCGACGGCGACCAACGGCACGCCGAGCTCGCTGGCGGCCTTCGTGTGGTCGCCGGCGAGGATGCCGAGCCCGCCGGAGTAGGTCGCGGTGCCCTCATGCCAGCCGTACTCGGCGCAGAAGTACGCGTAGGTGTCGGCCGCCCCGACCTCGCGGCCGTACCAGCCGACGTCGACCAGGTGGGCCTCGAAGTGGGCGGCGACGACCTCGAGCTGGGCCAGGAACGAGGGATCCTCGGCCATGGCGTCGAGGCGTGCCTGATCGACGTCGCGCAGCAACGCGAGCGGGTTGTGGCCGACCCGGTCCCACAGCTCCTCGTCGAGGGCGCGGAACAGCACGCGGGCGTCGGGGTCCCACGTCCACGCCAGGTTGTGGGCGAGGCGTTCGAGGCGCTCGAGCGCCTTGGGTACGCGCGGCAGGACGGTGATCCTCCCGAGGATGGTCATGCTGGGGCCTCCAGTTCGCGCCGGCTCGCCGTTGGGCGGGGCGCGGGTGCACGGGTGCGCCTGCGGGCGCGCTCGCGACTGCAGATGGTACCACCGCCCCGCCGCTGGTCACGGCGGTGGTTGGTACCGTGGGCCATGCGCCGCCTCGTCTCGCTCGCCCTCCTGCTCGGCGCCTGCCTCGCCGTCACCCCGTCCGCCGTGGCCCGCTCGTGGACCGTCGGCCTCGGGGTCGACGCGGCCTCGCCCAGCGGCGGGCCGCCGGCCGGCGGCGGGCCGACGCCGAACGCGCGCGTGGCGCTGCACGACCTGCGCCTCGACGACGACGCCTTCGAGTTCGGCATCGGCTGGACGGATGGCGGGTTGGCGGCCGCCGCCGGATGGCGGCGGACGATGGCCGCAGGACCGCTCGGCACGTTCGTCCTGGACGCGCGCGCAGGCGTCGAACCCAGGGGCGCCGGCCTCGACGTCGCCGCCCGTGGCACGCTCGGTCCCGTCGCACTGCGGCTCGAGGCCGCCGCCGGCACCCGGGCCCCGGCCCCCTGGTCGGTGACGGCGCGGGCGCCGACGACGACGCCGCCCGTGCCCGACCTGGCACCGCTGGCCGGCCCCGCTGGCGGCGTCCGCCTCGACCTCGGCGCGAACGCCGTGTGGCGCATCGACCGTCGCTGGACGGTCGAGGTGACGCCGCGCGCGCACCGCTCCGCGGACGGCTGGGCGGGCGCCACCGCCGCCTCGTTGCGGCGCGCGGCCGTCGCGCCCGACATCGACGTCAGCGCCCGCCTCGACCTGGCGTTCGGGCCGCTGGGCCACCACGCGGCCGCGGGGCTGACGGTCCACCACGTGCCGCGCCGGGCGCCCGAGTCCCAGCTGACCGCGTGGTGGGGTGGCGACGCCGCGCGCCGTGGGCCGGGGCTTGAGCTGACGTGGGTGGTGCGCGAGGGCGGCACGCAGGCGACGTTGACCGGCGCGGTCGGCCCGCGCTGGTCGGACCGCCCGGACGCCTACCTCGCCGCCGCCGTGCGACGTCCGTGGGGGACGGGCACGGTGCACGTCGGCGCCCGCTGGGTCGCGCCCGGCGCCGCGTCGCTCGAGCTGGCCTGGGCACTGACGAGCGACCGCTGAGCCGCGGCGTCAGGCCGCTCCGCCACCGCCGGTCAGGGGTAGATCAACCGCAGTTCGCCGGTCTCGAGGTCGAGCTCGAAGACGCCCTCCTCGGGCAGCGCGCGCCGCCACCGCCGCACCTCGCCGGCCTGGAGCACCTCGATCGTGCGCAGGCCGACGCCGATGAGGGCGTAGCCCTCCTCGTACAGCTGCGCGTCGATCAGCACCCTGGCGCGCTCGTCCAAGGACCACACGATCATCGGTTGGCCGAGCGGCTCGAGGACGGCGTCGACCCTGGTCACCCGGAAGCTGCGCACGGGCACGGTGAAGCTGCGCGAAACGAAACCGGGGCGGCGGAGCTCGACCTCGACGTCGCCCGGCAGCGCCGTGAGGGTGGCCGGCGTCGTGCCCGCGTGGCGACCCTCGAACCACACCTCGGCGTCGGGGAACGCGAGCACCTGCAGGCTGCCGCCGACGATCTCGGTCAGCACCACGTGGAGGAACCGGGTGTCGCCGCTGCGCAGCTCGAGGCTCCGGACCTCGGGCAGGTAGCCCGGCAGCCGCACCTCGATCTCGTAGCGCCCGGGCCGGAGGTTGAGGAGATCGATCGCCCCCGAGACGCCGACGACCGTGCCCTCGACCCGCACCTCGGCGCCGCTCGGTGCGGTCGAGATGAACAGCCCCGCATCGCCCGGCGGCAAGACCACGTCGGGCACCGTGAAGGCCAGCAGGATCGCCGCGACGTCCTGGACGACCGCGTCCTGGGTCGCGAGTCCGAAGGCCCGCGAGACGAGGTCGCTCGAGCGGCCGCCGACCGCGTCGACCATCACCAGATCGACGGCGTAGGGTCCGTCGAGCGAGTCGCGCTCCAGGATCTCGCCGAGCACGGCGTAGCGGGTGCCCTCCAGGTCGGCGACCAGCTCGCCGAACGCCGGCTCGAGGCTGCCCGCGATGCCGGCGGTGACCAGCGGCGCGCTGCTGACGCGCAGACCGCGGGCCGCCAGCTCGGCACGCAACGCGCTCATGAACGTCTCGGCGACGGCCTCGGGCACGTCGCCTCGTGGCGGGAAGTCCGGGATCGCGAAACCCTCCGCGAACGCCAGCGGCGCCCACGCGCACAGCAGCCACACGACCGCACCCGACCACCAGCGCCGGCGCCTCGAGAACGACGACGTCCTCGGGTCGGACGGTGGGGCGACGAATCGGGGTACCGCCCGGGAGGCCTGCATCCGCGCCAGTCTAGCAGTCGCTCGCCCCCCGTTCTGGGCCGCGGGCCCGCGCGTGAGGTCGTCCCCGTGCGTGCGCGCGCCCCCCGCGTGCGCGCGCCCCCCGCGCGTGCGCGCCCCCCGCGTGCGCGCGTCCCGCGCGTGCGCCCCTGCCCGGGCCCCCGGGCGTGGGAACCCGGGCGTGGCGCGGTGTATGGTGCAGCCGCATGCGCTACCTGGTCTTCGGCGATGTGCACGGCAACGCTCCCGCGCTCTCGGCGGTCGTGGCCGATGCTAGGCGCCGTGGCTACGACGCCGCCGTCTTCCTGGGCGACCTCGTCGGCTACTACCCGTATCCCTGCGAGGCGCTCGATCTGGTCCGCGCCCTCGAACCCGTCGTCGCCCTGCGCGGCAACCACGACGAGCTGCTGCTGACCCTCGCGAACGGCGGCGACCCGGACGCGGCCGACGAGGAGCCGGTGGTCGTGGAGGTGGTCGAGCGGCACCTGGGCGAACTGGGGGAAACCGAGCGCCGCTACCTCGACGGGATGACCGCGCGGGCCCAGTGGGACGGCTGGGCGGCGGCGCACGGGGGCTTCCGGCGCCCGTTCGACTACCTGATGACCCTCGCGGACGCCGAGGAGCAGCTGGAGCACCTCCCCGCGCCCGTCGGGTTCGTCGGGCACACGCACGTCCCGCGCGCGCACGTCAGCGTGGCCCACGAGGGCGAACGCCTGTGGCGCATGATCGATTTCGGCGGCGCGCGGCGGAGCTACCGCGTGCCGCCGCGGGCCAGCGCGTTCCTCAACCCGGGCTCGGTCGGCCAACCGCGCGACGGCAACCACTTCGCGGCGTACGCCCTGTTCGACGCCGAGACGCGCCAGTTCGAGGTCAACCGGGTTCCCTACGACGTCGGTTCGGTGATCCGGCGGGTCCGCAGGGCGGGTTACCCAGAGCGCCTCGCGAGCCGCCTGTTGGAAGGCCGATGATCCCGACCCCGATGGGCCAGGACGCGGTGCTGGCGGCGCTGCGGTCGATGGCGAGCGCGGAGCGCGACGCCCCCCGCACGCTGCTGCTCGCCGGCCCGGTGGGCGTCGGCCGGCGCGCCGTGGCCCGCTGGTACGCCGCGCTGCGCAACTGCGAGGCGCGCCTCGACGACCCTTGCGGACGTTGCCCCGCGTGCCGCGATCACGCCCCCGACGCGGACGGCGTCGTGCCGGCCGCCGACTACCGGGAGATCGGACCCGCGACGACGACCCGCGACGGGAAGCCGGCGCGCCGGCCGCAGCTCCGGATCGAGCAGTTGGTACCGCGCGAACGCGCGGAGACCGAGCCGCTGGGCCCGTGGCTCCAGCGCCCGCCGGTCCGCCGGCATCGCGTCGCCGTCATCGACCACGCCGAGTCGCTGACCGACGAGGCCGCCAACGCCTTCCTCAAGACGCTGGAGGACCCGCCAGCGCGGGCGACGATCGTACTGATCGCGGAGGGCCCCGATGCCCTCCTGCCGACCGTCGCCTCGCGCTGCACGACCCTGCGGCTGGTCCCGGCAGAGGCCCCGCCCGAGGTCCGCGCCGCGCTGGCGCCCCACCCGGCGCTGCGCCTCGGGCGACCCGGCGCGTGGCAAGCCGCCCTGGCCGACCCGCAGACGACGGCCGCCCGGCGGGCCGCCGTCGAGCGCCTGCTGGGCGCCATCGACGGCGATCTCGCGGAGGCCTTCGACGCCGCGGATGCGCTCGCCGACGCGTGGCCCCCGGGCGACGCCGAGGTCCCCGGCCTGCTGCGCGAGGCCTGGCGTGCCAGGGGTCAGCAGGCGTACCTCTCGGGAGACGCGGCGACGACCACGCTCGAGACCGCCTGGGCCGCGTACGCGCAGCGCGACCTGGCGCTGAGGGCGTGGGTCCTGCAACTGCGGCGCGCCCAGCCGCGCTAGGCGGGTGCGGCTCCGCGGTGCTCAGTCGCCGCCCTTGATGCGCCGAACCTCGTCCGCCGGCAGCTCGTGGAAGGTGCCCTCCTCCGTCCGCAACTCGACGGTGCCGGCGAGAGGACTGACCTTGACCACGCGGCCGCAGACACCCGACGCATCGTGGCAGGCCTTGCCGCCCTTCTTGGGCATGCCCTGCAACAGCTCGCGGTACAGGTCGTGCTCGTACTGCAGGCAGCACATCAGCCGGCCGCACGGACCGGTGATCTTCTCGGGGTTGAGCGGCAGCTGCTGGTCGCGTGCCATGCGGATCGACACGGCGCTGAACGACTGCAGCCAGGTGGACGAGCAGGAGCCGTCCCCGCAGCGACCGAGGGTGCCGAGCATGCGCGCCTGGTCGCGGGGGCCGACGTTGACGAACTCGAGCCGCGCCTCGGTGTGGTCCATGAGCGCCTGGGCGATCACCCGCAGCGGCGCCTGCGCCTCGGCGGTGTAGCTGACCACCAGCGCCGCCTCGTCCAGCGTGAACTCGAGGGCGACGATCTTGACCTCCGCGGCCGCCTGTCGAGCGCGGGCGCGGACCAGCCACTTGAGGTCGTCGGCCTTGGTCCGCAGGCGCTCGTGCGCCTCGAGGTCGACCTCGTCGGCGATCCGCAACAGGTGACCGACGGTGCGGTCCTCGCGGCGGGGCTCGGTGCGCACGCGACCCACCTCGAGGCCGCGGCGGGTGGTGACCACGCAGTGCGCGCCCACCGGTGGGGGCGTCGGCGGGGACTCCACGAAGTGGAGCTTGGGGCCGTTGTCGAACGTCACGCCGATGGCGTCGGTCATGCGGTACCTTCCTTCGCGTCCGGCCGGGGCAGGCAGCTCGCCGCGGCGATCTCGGCCACCGGCCGCACGCTGCGGCGATGCCACGGGCACGGGCCGGTGTGGCGCAGCGCCGCCCGGTGGGCCGGCACGCCGTAGCCCATGTGGCGCTCGAAGCCGTACGTCGGCCAATCTACCGCTGCGGCGCGCATGCGTGCGTCGCGGTGGGTCTTGGCGAGCAGCGAGGCGGCCGCCACGCTCAGCGACAGGCCTTCGGCGCGCGCGGGGGCCATGATCTCGGGCTGCGGCAACGTCGCGAACCGCAGCCGCAGGTAGTCCGTCACGTAGGCGTCGGGGGCGACGCCGAGTACGGCGATGGCGCGGTGCACGGCGACGTGGGTGGCGCGCAGCGGGCCCATCTCGTCGACCTCGGCGACGGTGGCCTCCGCCACGGCCCACGCCGTCGCCGTCGCCCGCACGTGCTCGGCGAGACGCTCGCGCCTGACGGCGGACACCATCTTCGAGTCGACGTACGGCAGGCCGGGGAGATCGGGGAGCACGACGACCGCCGCCACCACGGGACCCGCCCAGGCGCCTCGACCGGCCTCGTCCACGCCGGCGACGGTCAGGCAACCGCGCAGGCGAAGCGCGCGCTCGAGCCTCAGGTCGGGTGGCACCCTCGTCCGTCAACCCCCGGCGACGGTGACGGCATCGTCGCCGACGGGCGTGGCCACGTCGACGGGGATCGTGAAGTAGAACGTCGAGCCGCGACCGACCTTGGACTCGACCCAGATCCGCCCGCCGTGCTTCTCGACCGCCAGCTTGCAGAACGTCAGGCCCATGCCGCTGTCGTAGCGATCGTGCACCGTGTGCCGGGACTGCTCGAAGGCGTTGAAGATGCGCTTCTGGTCGGACTCGGGAATGCCCTCGCCGTCGTCGCGGATCGACAGCACGAAGTCGTCGTCCTGGCGCCAGGCGCGGAAGTCGATGTAACCGCCGCGGCGGGTGTGCTTGATCGCGTTCGCCATCAGGTTCGCGAGGACCCGCCGGAGCAGGTTGGGGTCGGCCTGGAGGCGCTCCGCCTCGGGGCGGACGAGGAAGCCGAAGTGGCGATCGCGCGGGCCACCAGAGACGTCGCCGAGGGCCTCCTTGGCGAGCTCGGAGAGGCTGGTGACGACGTCGGGCGCGTAGGGCATGTGCCCGTCCTTCATGCGGCGGACGTCGAGGATGTTCGCGGCCAGGTTGAGCAGGTGCTGCGCTTCGCCGCGCGCCAGGCTGAGCAGTTCGTCGACGCCACCGTCATCGTGCGTCTCCGTCTTCAGCATCTCCAGCGAGTGGTCGAGGAGCCCCATCACGCTGGAGATCGGGCTCTTGAGGTCGTGCACCAGCATGTGGATCAGGTCGTCCTTGACCCGCTCCGACTCCTTGTACGCCTGCTCGTAGCGGCGGGACTGTTCCAGCGCGTAGCGGAGGCCGCGCTCGGCCTGGCGTCGGTCGAGCAGCCGGCGCAGCGTGACGCGGACCACGTCGGGCCGCGTCGGCAGGGTGACGTAGGCGTCGACCCCCTGCTCGACGACCCGCGCGGTCACGTCCGCTTGCGGCGGACCGAGGTACACGAGCGGTACGTCGACCAGCGAGGCGCGTCGGCGCAACAGCGCGACCAGGTCGAGCTGCGCCACCTTCTCCACGAGGCCGTGCTCCAAGACGATCGCCTCGGGCACCGAGCCGCGCGTGTGGTACAGCAACCGCTCGACGTCGGTGAACACCTCGGCCGCCAACTCGAGCTGCTCGACCACGGGCCGCAGGCCCTCGCCGCGGGCTTCGGTCGCCATGGCGAGGAGCACGTAAGGTGCGGCCTTCACCTGCATGTGCGCATCATACCGACAGGCAGCGGGCTCATGGTCCGGTCACCGGCGACGGGTAGGTTGACCCGATGACCGCCATCACCGACCTCTTCGCCCTGCCGTGGGCGCTGCTGGCGCTGGCGCTGATCCCGCTGCTTCCCCGGGGGCGCGGCCGGCGCTGGCGCATGGCCGCGCTCGCGGCCCTGATCGTGGCGCTGGCGCAGCCGCAACGGCCGGCGGTCGAGGATCGGATCGCCGTGCTGGTCGATGTCTCAGCCAGCGTCGGGGATGCGGCCCGTAGCACGGCCGCGCCGTTCCTCGCCGACCTCGGCGAGGACGCCTCGATCATCCTGTTCGCCGGCGACGCGACCCGGGTCGACGCGCTGCAGGCCCCCACGCCCGTGGCCCTCGACGCGGGCCGGACCGACCTGGGGCGCGCCCTGGCGGTGGCGGCCGCCGACGGGGCGCGCCGCGTGCTGCTGCTGTCCGACGGGGTCGATGCCGCGGGCGGCCCACGCACGACCGGGGTCGTGAGCGACGAGCCAGGCGTGCCCCACGCCGCGGTACCCGTCGACGTGGTGGTGGTGCCGCGGCAGCCGAACGCGCGCCTCGAGGCCCTCTGGGCGCCGGATAGGGTCGCGCCCGGCGCCAGCGCCGAGGTGGTCGCCGTCGTCCGCCTCGACCGCCCCGCCCGCGTCACGCTGCGCCCGGACGTCGACGGCGCGCCGCAGGAGGCCATCGAGGTGGCGCTGCCCGCGGGCAGGCACGCGGTCCCCTTCCGCGTGGTCGCCCCGGCGAGCGCGGCGCCCGCCGCCGGGGCGCTGCTGCAGGTGGGCGCGACGCTCGACGTCGACTTCGCCCAGCCCGTCGAGGACGACAACCAGGTGGTCGACGTCGCCGTCACGGCACCCTCCCCGGTTCTCGTGGTCGGCGACGCCGCGATGGCCGACCTCCTGCGGGCACAGGGATTCGACGTCGAGGAGGGCGGGCCCGAGCGCGTCACGGCGCCCTTCCAGCCCAGCGCGCTGGTCCTGCGCGGCGGCGCCGGCTCGTTCACCCCCGGTCAACTCGAGCTGCTCGCCCGCTACGTCGACCAGGGCGGCGGCCTGCTGATGACGGGGGGTCCCGAGGGCTTCGGGCTCGGCGGGTGGTACCGCACGCCGGTCGAGGCGGTGCTGCCGGTGTCGAGCGACGTCCGTACCGAGGTCACCGTGCCACAGGTGGCGATGGTGATCGTCCTCGACATCTCGCAGTCGATGGCGGTCGGCAACCCGAGCCGCCTCGAGCTCGCCAAGCAGGGCGTGATCGACGTGATCGATCTCGCCTACCAGGACGACCTGCTGGGCCTGGTCGTGTTCTCGGACCCGGCCCTGACGCGCTGGGTCTTCGATCTCAGGCCCGCGACGGACAGCGGCAAGCGGGCGATGCTGGACGCGACCCTGGCGCTCGAACCACAGGGGGGCACCGTCCTGCTCCCCGGGTACACCATGGCGATCGACGCCCTGCGCGCGACCGACGCCGCGGTCAAGCACGTGATCGTCCTCTCGGACGGCAAGCTCTTCGACCGCCAGGGGCCCTTCGCCGCCACCGACGGCGTCGACTGGCTCGGCGCCGCGACGGCCGCCCGTGGCGACCGCATCACCACCAGCGCGGTCGCGATCGGCGCGGACGCCGACACCGAGGCCCTGACGGCGCTGGCGTCGGGCGGTGGCGGCCGCTTCTACGAGGCGTTCGACGTCCGCACCCTGCCGAGGCTGTTCGTCGCGGAGGCCCTCACGGCCACCCGCGACCTGCTGCGCGACGAGCCCGTCGCGCCCGAGGGCCGCCGCCACCCGCTGTCGTCGTTCGAGGGCGTGGCGCCCCCCCTGTCCGCCTACGTGGCCACCAGCCTCAAGCCCGACGGCGAGGCGCTGTTCATGGCGCTCGACGGCGAGCCGCTGCTGGCGGTCGGCCGCTACGGTCTGGGGCGGAGCGCGGCGTTCACCACCGACCTCGGCTCGTGGGCCGGTGATTTCGGTCGCTGGGACGGGCTACCGGGGCTCCTCGGCGGCCTCGTGCGCTGGCTGCAGGCGCGGCCCGCGCCGTACTCGGCGAGCGTGACGGTGCGCGGCGCGACCCTCGAGGTGGTCGTCGACGCCGTGGAGGCCGGCGCCTACGTCAACGAGCGCCCGCTGGTGGCCCGCTTCCAGGGCAGCGAGACGGAGCTGCGCCAGGTCGCCCCGGGGCGCTACGTCGGCGAGCTACCGGTGCGCGGCAGCGGCGGGACCGTGGTGGTCGCGGACGGCGCGGAGGTCGTCGCCCGGCGTACGGTCGCCACGCCCGACCCGGAGTTCGCGGACGTCGACGGAGCGACGCTGCTGGAGACGCTGGCCACCAGGACCGGCGGGGCGGTGATCGAGCCCGGCGAGGCCTACGCGCCGCTGGGCGCCCCATCGGCGGCGCCCCTGTGGGGGTGGCCTGCCGCGCTGGCGCTGCTGCTCGCGCTCGCGGAGTTCGCCGTCCGGCGCTACGGCCCGGAGGACGAGGGGCCGTCGAGCGGCGCATCGACGTCGACCTTGAGGAGCTCGCGCAGCAAGGTCGTGGCGTAGCTCCCCTTCGGGAGCTCGAAGGCGAGCCACAGATCGTCGCCGATCTCCTCGACCTCGACGTTCGCGCCGACGATGCGGGTGATCCTGCGGTCGCCATGGCGCCGGACCAGGTCGGTCCAGCGCAGCCCCAACGCCTCCAGGACGCGCACCTCGCGCGCACCGGCCTCGCCTGCGGAGGGCCGGACCTTCTTGCCGTGGAGCGGGAGCGTCGCCGAGATCTCCAGGGCCGCGACGCGCGGCGTCTCGACCTCGGGGTCGATCACCTCGAAGGTGCCGCCGGTGGCGTGCTTCCGGGCCCAGTCGCCGGCGATCACGCGCTCGAACAGCCCGTCGCGCACCCGCTCCGCGAGCAGCAGGTTGAAGACCTGCGACTGCAACGCGGACACGAAGAAGCGCTGCAGGCGCACGTCGCCGTGCACGCGCTCGCCGTGCACCAGGCGCCAGCCGTCCACGGCGTTGCGCCCGAAACGCCCGAAGCGCTGCGGGCCGAGGTAGTTCGGGACGCCGCAGGCGGCGATCCGGGCCGCGACCTCGCGCACCCGGTCCGCGCCCTCGGCACCGACGTCGCGGACCCGCACGCGGAACGCGTTGCCGCGCAAGTGACCGACACCGAGCTTGTTGGCATGCCGTCCGGTCTCCAGCAGGCGGACCCCGGGCATGGCCTCCAGGGCCTCCCAGGCCTCGGCCTCGTGCCGTCGAGGAACCGACAGCCACTGCTCGGTGCGCGCCACCTTGTCCTTGAGGCCGGCGACGCCGATCTGCTGGGCCGCGATGCCGGCCGCGATCAGCGCACGCTGCAGGTCCCGGGTGGTCCAACCGACCTTCTCGACGCGGGCGTAGGCGTGGCTCCCCTCGCCGCTCGGCAGGTAGAGGGGCAGCTCGCGGACGACGAAGTCCTCGGGATCTGCGCGCACCCGACCTCCGGCACCCGGCAACTCCGGGGTCACCGTCGGGAGATCGCCCCAGCGGAACGTCAGCGCGTGCTCGAGCGCCTCGTCCAACGTCCCCCGGTCCGCGTCGAGCCGCCGCTCGACGGCGGGTGCATCGGCCAGGTCGTCGCCCCGCCTCACCCGACGTCGCCAGCGTCGGCGTCACCGAGGCCAGGCGCGTGGGCTTCCAGACGCTCCTCGATCAGCCGCTCTGCGAGCCTGAAGCGGTCGACGAGCGATGGCGCCTCGAGCAGCGCCTGGCGCTCGTCGCCCTCCAGCCGCAGGTTGGCGCAGACGAACGATGCCTGGTAGAGCGACTCGTCGGGGACGTGGTCGTCGACCTGCTGCTCGGCGTCGGCCGCGAAGAAGGTGCGGGCGTAGCGCCTGAAGGCCTCGAGGGCGTCCCACGCGGCCACCCGCTCGAGGTTCGGGTCGTCGCGCACGACCGGCAGGGGCTCCGCGTCGGTGAAGAACAGCGGCCGCTCGCTGCCGTCCGCCTCGGCCACGTCCTCGCGGCGCGTGACGTCGACCCGCACGCGCTCGCCACCGTGGCCCGTAAGCGTGTAGGTGCCGTCCGGGCGCTCGGCGAGCTCGACGACCCGGACCACCGTACCGATCGGGGCCATCGCCGGGCCGTCGGCCGCAGCCAGGGCGCGGGCGATGACGAAGCGAGGCTCCTCGAGCTCGAGGACCGCCTTGACCAACCGCTTGTAGCGCGCCTCGAACACCACCAGCGGCACCGTCTGCCCTGGGAACACCACGAGATCGAGCGGGAAGACGGGCAGCTCGGCCATGCCTTCACGCTACCAGCCGCGGCGCCTACGGAAGGTGGCCCCACGCCCCGTGCGGGGACGACGGCCGCGACCCCAAACGAACGCCGGCCCCCTTCGGGGGCCGGCGACCTTGGCGGAGCGGACGGGATTTGAACCCGCGACCTTCTGCGTGACAGGCAGATATGCTAACCGCTACACTACCGCTCCAAACGCGTTAGCGAGCATACGCAGTCGCTCCTCGAGGTGTCAACCGAAGCGGGCCGGGCGGGTCGGCCGACGCGAGCGGGCCGCGACCCGACCGCCGCCCTCAGCCGCCCGCCCCGCGGACGGCGTGGTCGGCGACCACGCCCCCCAGCACCACCAGACCGATCACCAGGTTGGCGTCGAACGCCCGCAACGCCACCGCCGGGCCGTGGCGCGCCACCCACACGTGCTGGAGGCCGAGCACCGCCGCCACGACGGCGACCGCAGCCAGGTAGGTCGCGCCGAGACCGGCCGCCGGCGCCAGCAGCACGAGGGACGCCACGGCGAGCACGTGCGCGCCGATGGCGATGCGCGCGGCCGTCCGATCGCCGAAGCGGGCGGGCACGCTGTGCACCCCGTGGGCCTGATCGAAGCGCCGGTCGAGCATGGCGTACACGACGTCGAAGCCACCGATCCAGGCGCCGACGCCGAGCCACAACCACCAGACGGGCGGCGCGAACGCGCCCGCGACCGCGATCCAACCGCCGGCGGCGGCGGCGCCGATCGTGACGCCGAGCCACGCGTGGCACCACCAGGAGACCCGCTTGACGAGCGGGTAGACGGCGAGGAACACGGCTGCGATCGGCAGCAGCGCGGCGGTGAGCGGGTTGAGCGCCAGGCCCGCGGTCACGAACGCGATCAGCCCCACGGCGGCCAGCAGCCAGCCGTCGGCGGCGCTCAGCACGCCGCTGGGGATCTCGCGCGCGGCCGTGCGCGGATTGGCGGCGTCGATGCGAGCGTCGAGCACGCGGTTGACCGCCATCGCGAAGGTGCGGGCGCCCGCCATCGCCAGCGTCACCCAGCCGAACGTCGCCCAGCCGGGGAAGCCATCGGCCGCGAGCCACATGCCCGCGTAGGCGAAGGGAAGGGCGAACAGCGTGTGCTGGAAGCGCACGAGCCGCAGGTAAGCGGCCAGGGTGCGGCGGCGTTCGGTGGCGGGCGCCGTCATGCGGGGCCCCGAGCGAAGCGGTGGTGTCGGCGTCGTCCGTCGTCCATCTCGGCGCGAGCCTACACCCCGTCTGGGTGGGACATCGTGTGCGCGCACGCGCACGCCCGGGCCGACCCCGAGGCCCGCACGGTCACCCGCGCGCGTCGTCGACCGGCGGGAAGGTGCGGAGGGCGCGGCGCAGGCGCGGCGCCAGGCTCGCGCTGCTCGCTGCGCCAGCGGGCAGCGACACCGGCGGCCCGTGTCCGACGACGACCACACGCGGCTCGAGCGCCGCCATGCGCTCCACCGAGCGTCGCGCCTGCTGCATGTCGCTGCTGAAGGCCGCGATCGGCGGGTGCCACCACGGGAACACGTGCATGAGCGCGTCACCCGCGACGATCACCCGTACGGACGGCAGCCAGAAGCCGACCTGCCCCGGCGTGTGGCCGGGCAGCGCGACGACCTCGAGGCCCTCGCGCACGGCATCGAGCCGGTCGCCGCCGCGAAGGCCCCGGTCGACGGCCACGGGCGTCGCGGCCGTCGGCTCGATGCGGCCCAGCAGGCGATGCACGCCGCGCAGGGTCGCCGGATCGGGGCGCGGCGGCGACCCGGGGCCCTCGACCCAGGCGCGATCGGCCTCCGGCGCCCAGACCTCGGCGCCCGACGCCCGCACGAGTTCGGCGAGGCCTCCGACGTGGTCGGGGTGCGCGTGGGTGATCAGGACCCGGCGAAGATCGCTCGCCGGCGCCCCGATGCGGCGCAGCGAGGCGCGCAGCCGACCCAGCGTGCCCTCCGTGCCCGTGTCGATCAGGGTCCAGCCATCGCGCCCCTCGAGCAGCACGACGTTGACCATGAGCAGACCGATGACGTGAACGCCGGGGGCGACGGTGGTGGGCATGGTCGACGGGCGTCAGTGCTGCCCCGTGGTCTCCTTGACGGCGTGGGTCGAGAAGCCGAACTGCGGCAGCGCCGAGCGGCCGTGCCCGGACAGGATGGACGTCATCAGCTCGGCGAGGTTCGTCCCGCCGACCTCGACGCGCATGCCCAGCTCGTGGCGCAGGTCATCGAGGGTGCGGTCGTCGAGCAGGGTCTCGGTGCCGTACTTCAGCACGCTGGGCGACACCAGCAGCAGGTCGGCCTCCCCGGGCGAGATCTGCGTCAGGAAGTCGCGCCCGGCCAGCAGGCCGGTGACGGTGGTGACGGCGCCGAACGTGCGGTTGACCAGCGGCCGCACCTCGAGCTCGAGTCCCTCGACCGCCCGCAGCGGGGCGAGCGCGGCGTCGAGGACGGGGGCGAACAGCGTGCCGGTCGCGCAGATCACCCGCAACGGGCGCGGCAGGGCGGCGGGCAGCGGAGGGGTCGACCCAGCGATGAAGTCGCGCACCATCCCGACACCGTTCTCCAGCATGCTGAAGCCCTCGTACGCCGACGCCGGCGGCAGCGGCCGCCCGGCCACCAGGTAGAACTCGTCCGACAGGAAGGCGAAACGCGTGCCGCGCTCGCGCAGCATCGTCCGCTGGAAGGCCTCGACGCGGGCGACCACGGCGTCGGCCTCCTCGCGGGTGAAGGTCCGCAGGGTCGGCAGGTTGCGGCGGTGGTCGGTCAGGCCGACGGGCACCACGGCGACCGCCTGGACGTTCGGTCGCGAGGCGAGGTACGCGAGCGTGAGGTCGAGCGCCTCGCCGTCGTTGCGGCCGGGCAACGCCACCACCTGGGTGAAGAGGTCGATCGGCTCGAGGCGCTCGATCATGCCGCGGACGCTGGTGGCGGCCGGGTCCCTGACCTTGAGTCGGAACCAGCGCATCATGTCGCGCCGCAGGTCCTCGTCCGCCGTGTGCACCGAGACGTACAGCGGCGACAGGTGCTCGTCGAGGATGCGCCGGACGTCGGCCTCGGTCAGGTTGGTGAGCGTCACGAAGCTGCCGTAGAGGAAGCTCGTCCGGTAGTCGTCGTCCATCACGTAGAGGCTCTTGCGGAAGCCCTTGGGCATCTGGTGCACGTAGCAGAACTCGCACTGGTTGGCGCACAGCCTCAGGCCGTCGAAGATGACGTCCTCGAACTCGAGCCCGGGATCCTCCCACGCGACCGTGAAGACGACCTCCGTGCCCGCGAGCGGGTCACGTGCCTCGAGCGTGGCCTCGCCGCGCTCGAGTTCGCGGCGGTAGGCGAGCACGTCCGGCACCCACTGGCCGTTGATCCTCACGAGTTCCCACCCCGCGCGCACGCCGGCGCGCTCGGCCGGCGAACCGGGCGCGACCTCGCGCACGGCGGCGGTGAAAGGCGGCGCGCTGGGGTCCTTGGGGGGGCGAGGGGCGTGGGGCACGACAGCGCAGCCTAGCAGGTCGCCCGCGCGCTGCCAGGATTCGGGCCGACGCGCCGCGCCGGCCGCGGTTCCGGGCCCGCTAGACGCCCAGCGTCTCCGCGACGACCACGAGCCCCGCGACGTGGGCGGCCACGGTCGCGTCGACGTCCGCGTGGTAGCCGCCCCCGAGGGTGGTGACGAGCGGGACGCCGGCGTCGCGGCACCACGTCGCCACCCGCCGGTCGCGCTCGACGACGCCTTCGAGCGACAGCGCCAGGCGACCGAAGCGGTCGCCCGCGAGCACGTCGACGCCGCCCTGGTAGAGCACGAGATCGGGCCGTGCGGCGCGCGCGAACGCGGGCAGGCTGGCGTCGAGCGCCGCGAGGTAGTCCCCGTCGCCGGTGCCATCCGGCAGCGGCACGTCGAGGTCGCTGCGCTCCTTGACGAAGGGGTAGTTGCGGTCGCCATGCACCGAGTAGGTCGCGATCCGCGGGTCGTCGGCGCACAGCGCGGCGGTGCCGTTCCCCTGGTGGACGTCGAGATCGATCACCAGCACACGCCGCATGGCGCCCTCTGCGAGCAGCGCGCGGGCGGCGACCACGAGGTCGTTGTAGACGCAGAAGCCCTCGCCCCGGTCGCGGAAGGCGTGGTGGGTGCCGCCCGCCAGCTGCACCCCGAGGCCGTCGTCGAGCGCGGCGCGGGCCGCCGCCACGGTGCCGCCCACCGATGCGCGAGAGCGCCGCACCAGGGCGGGCGACTGCGGGAACCCCAGGCGCCGCTCGGCACGGGCATCGAGCGCGCAGCCCGCCACGGCACCGAGGTAGTCGCGGTCGTGGGTGAGCGCCAGAGCCTCGTCCGCGACGTCGGGGGCGTCGAGCACGTTCCACCCCACCCCCTCGAGGCGCTGCGCGACCCGGTCGTACTTGTCCATGGGGAAGCGGTGGCCCGCGGGCAATGGCACCCGCTGCGCGCGCGGCGAGAAGGCGCGCGGCACGCGCTAGACCTGGTCGTCGACCGCGTCCGCGGGGCGGCGCGGACCGCTGCTGCGCAGGACGAACGCCTGGGCCGGCACCAGCGACTCACACTCCAGCCGAGCGCCGACGGACGGCTGCGGCTGAGCATCGTCGAGCGGATCGAGGCCGAGCACCACCGGTACCCCCGCGTCGACGACCACCATCGCCCCGTCGGCCTCGACGACCGTGCCGCTGATGCGCAGGCGCGCGGGGCTCACCGCGCTAAGCGACGGGGCGTCGCCCGATGCGGTGGTCCACGACGACGCCACGGCGTGCACGATGAGCCGCACGGGCCCAGTGGGCGCGTCGTACGGACCGGTGCGCTCGAACAGCTGCACGACAGCGCCGCCGACGGCGACCTCGAGCAGGGGGCTGCCCTCCGCGCGCGCGAAGGCCACGCCATCGATCGCGTGCCGACGCCAGCGGTCGATGAAGCCCTCTACCGAATCCTCGAACATCGGACGAGTGTACCGTGACCACGCCCTCGCCCGCGGCCGGCGACCCCGGGGGGTGGTGGTAGACTCCAGGCCGTGAAGTCGTTCTCCCCACCGTTCCTCTCAGCGCTCCATGTGGCCAACGCCGCATGGAGCGTGTTCGTTCTGGAGGCCGCATGCTCGAGACCCTGAGCGAGGTCCAGTCCCTCGACCTGCAGCGCGACGCCCTCGCCGTCGAACGCGGCGAGGTGCCGACCGAGCTGCTGGCCGCCCGCGAGCGGCGCGAGACGCTGCGCCGCGACCTGGCGAAGGTGCAGCAGGAGCACGAGGCGCTGCGTCGCCGCGTCGCGAGCAACGAGCTCGACCTCAAGACGCTGCAGGAGCGCCGCAAGGACGCGTCGGAAGCGGCCCTGCGGGCCACGACGAGCAAGGAGATGGCGCAGTACCAGAACCAGGAACTGCAGTTCACGACCCGAGCGCAGGAACTCGAAGAGGACACGCTGCCGTTGATGGAGGAGCTCGAGGGCATCGCCGCGGCGATGGCCGAGCTCGAAGAGCAGCTCGCCGCGATGACCCCCGAACTCGAGGCCCTGGAGGCCGCGGAGCGCGAACGCCTGACCGTGATCGACACCCGTGACGCCGACCTCGCCGACCGCCGAGCACGCCTCTGCAACGAGGTCGAGGCGGGCCTGCTACGCCAGTACGAGCAGGTGCGTCGTGCCAGAAGGGGCCTGGCGCTCGTCGGCCTCGAGGGTGGCAAGCGCTGCGGCGGCTGTCACGTCCAGCTGCCGATTCACGTGTTGCAGAAGGTCCGCAGGGGCGCGGGCGTCACCCGCTGCCCGTCGTGCGGGCGGTTGCTGGTCCAGCCGACTGAAGACTGAGCCGTCGTCCGCGTCGCGGACGCGAGGGTTCGTGTCCTCGGGCACGCCCGCGGACACGTGTGTCGGGGTCCGCGGGCGCGCCCGCGGACCCGGACACACGGTCAGCGCAGTTCGCCGAGCGGATCGATCGCCCGGCCGGCCACGTGGATCTCCAGGTGCAGGTGCGGGCCGGTCGAGATGCCCGTCGAGCCGACGAGGGCGATCGGTTCGCCCTGTGAGACGCCCTGGCCCACGCGCACCAGGATGCGGCTGGCGTGCGCGTACCAGGTCTCGGCGCCGCCCGCATGGCGGATCTTGACCAGGTTGCCGTAGCCCTGGCTCGACCAGCCCGCGAACGTGATCGTCCCGGACCGCGCCGCCACGATGGTGGAGCCCGTCGGGGCCGCGATGTCGAGACCGCGGTGGAAGGTGCTGGTGCCGAGGCCGAGGTTGCGGCGGCCGAAGTACGAGGTGAGACGCCCGTGCAGCGGCCAGACGTAGGTGTTCTCCAGCTCGCGCACGGCCGCCAACCGCTCCAGGGCAGCGGTCGGCTCGACCCCGGGCAGGAACAGCAGCATGCCCGGCCGTAGGTCGAAGGGGCTGCGGATCTCGTTGGCCCGCGCCACCGCGATCGGGTCCGCGCCGTAGGCGGCCAGCAGGTCCATCAGCTCCATGCCGTACTCGAGGGTGACGAGCAGGCCCTCGCCCGGCGGGATGAGCAACTCGACGCCGACCGGCAGCCGATCGAGCGACGACAGGTCGGGATTGGCGCCCACCAGGGCGGCGATGGTGATGCCGTACAGGGACGTGACGCTCGACAGCGTCTCGCCGGCAGCGAGCGTGTGGCGCCGGAAGCCGACGGGCGGTGCGGGGGCCGGCTCGGCGAGACCGCCGCGCGACTCCTGCAGCGGAACGTGCAACACGTCCCCAGGGCGGATCAGGTTACCGCCCAGTCCGTTCGCCTCGCTCAGCGCCTCGACGCCGATGCCGTAGCGCTGGGCGATCGAGCCGAGGGCGTCACCCGGCTGCACGACGACGACGGCGTAGCCCTGGGCCGCGCCGACGGCGAGGCACGCCGTCGCGGCGACGGCGAGGAGCGCTCGCAAGCCTCGGTGGGATCTCACGAGCGGGGGCCTCCTGACGTGGTCACGACGTGTGCGAAAGTAACCAAGGCCATCATGAGCCTCATGAGGCGGCCTCGAGCGCGCGTCGGCGCGCGACCTCGAGCTCCAGGTACGCGACCATGGCTGAGGTCGGGCTGCCCGGTCCGAACACCTCGCCGACCCCCATGCTCGCCAGCGCGGCCCGATCGCCGTCCGGGACGATCCCGCCCCCGAAGACGAGCACGTCGCCCGCGCCGGCGGCCCGCAGCCGCTCGGTCACGTCACCGAAGTGCTGCAGGTGCGCGCCCGACAGCACCGACAACCCGACGGCGTCGACGTCCTCCTGCAGGGCCGCGGTCGCGATCGCCTCGGCGCTCTGCCGCAGCCCGGTGTAGACGACCTCCATGCCGGCATCGCGCAACGCTCGCGCGACGACCTTGGCGCCGCGGTCGTGGCCGTCGAGGCCGGGTTTGGCGATCAACACGCGTATCGGTCTCCTCATGGCGCACCACGACCCCGCACGGTGTGCAGATGACATCCGCGTGGAACCCGAGCCATGGTATCAGGACGCGGCGGTCGGGCGAAGGGATACCCCGACCTCCGCGGGCCCGACGCGCGGCGGCTCGCCGTCGACGACGAGGCGCCACCCCGCCGAGGCGTCCGCGTCCTCGCGCACGACCGCCAGCCCCCACCAGCCGTCGCCATCGGGCGCAGGCGCCGCGCTGCCGAGGGCGCCGACGGCGCGGCCCGCCGCGTCCTCGAGGCGCCAGCCGGGCGCCGCGCCGAGCCCGGGCGGCGGCCCGTCGAGGCGCACGGCGCGCAGCCCGCGCCGCAGGCGGCCGCGCGCCTCGACGCGCGCCATGATCTCTTGCCCCAGGTAGCAGCCCTTGCGGTAGCTGATGCGGTCTTCGAGCCCGGTCTCCTGTGGCAACCCCAGCCGGCCCTCGGCGTACGCGCTCGGCACCCCGTGCGCCACGCGGCCCGCCGTCCACGCGCGCTCGCCCACCGGCCGCGCGCCGGCCTCCGTCCACCGCGCCCACGCGGGCGCCAGGTCCTCGGACAGCAGGTGGACGTCGACGGCCCAGGTGGTCCCCAGTCGCCGCGGGTGGAGCAGCGCCCGGCCGTGTGGCGTCGGCACGACGGCGCACGGCGTCGCCGCAACCGGCGCCCCCGTCGCAGGCGACACCGAGGCCAACGCTCCCGTCAGCGCCGCGCCTGCACCCGGCCAACCCGCCTCGAGCACGTCGGCGGCCGCGGCGCCGTCGGCCGCGCACAGGGTCAGGCTCGCCAGCCGCTCGTCGAGATCCTGGACGACGACCTGGTCGAAGATCACGTGCTCTGCCAGCGTCCGCGCGACCGCGGGGCCCGCACCGTCGTGGACGGCGAGGAACAGGTCGTCGTGCCGCCGATGGACGGTGAGGCCGGCCTGCGGTTGGCCGCGGTGGTCGAGCAGCAGCGCGTCGATCGCCCCACCCTCGGCCAAGCCGGCGACGTCGTGGCTGACGAGGCCATGCACGAACGCCAACCGGTCGGCACCCGTCAGGCGCAGGTGACCGTGCGCCAGCCGCGGCAGCAGCACGGGCCCACCGCCGAGCAGGGCGACGCGCTCGCCGTCCGGGTCGCCGAGGTGGTCGAGCGCCGCCGCCGCCAGCCAGGGCACGCCGCGGCCGGCGAGGACCGCCTCGGGCAACAGAGATCGCCAGACCTCGCGCGTGGGCGCGCGGTCTGGCGCGTCGGGACGATCGGGTTCGGTCATGCCGGGCTCCTGGGGATCGTGTCTGGGATCGGGCGGCCGCACGCGGTCACATGACCGAGCGCGGTCATGGAACCGTGATCTCGAACAGCGTGAACTCGAAGGCGTTGACGACGCGGACGCCGTGTGCGGTCACGTAGGAACGGCTCGCGTTGGCGCCCGAGAGGTGGACGTGGCCGTGCACGTGCACCTGCGGCCGCCAGCGCGCGTGGAAGCGGTTGAAGGCGCCCACCCCGCGGTGCGGCCAGTCGTCGCCGGCCTGTGGCCCGACGGGCGCCGCGTGGGTCAGCAGGACGTCGACGGCGCGGCCGTAGCGGGCGCGATGCCACAGCAACTGCGGTGTCATCCCGGCGTGCATCGCGTGGTAGGTCGCCTGGGCGTACTGGTGCGGCCCCGGGCGGTAGCGGGCGGAGCCGTCGAAACCCGCGACGATCAGCCCGGCGACCCGCACGACCCGCCGGTGGGCATTGATGCAGCCCCCCGGCAGGCGCGCCTCGTCGGGGTCCTCGCCGCGCAGGTAGGCGTTGGCGTGGTTGCCGATCACGTAGACGGGGGGCGTGCGCGTCTTGGTGGCGATGAACTCCAGCACGTGACCCGGCATGTCCCCCGCGGACAGGGCGACGTCGAAGGGCGGCAGGTTGCCGGGGAAGTTCTCGGAATAGACGACGGGCGAGACCGCGTCGGCGATGGCAAGGACGCGGACGACGCCCACGGGGCTCAGGCGCTCTGTGGCGCGCCCTCGCCGAGGGCCTCGGTCGCACGCCACTCGAGGCCGCTCCAGATGAGGTCCTCGATGTCGCCGTCGAGCACGTGGTCGGGGTCGTGACGCATCGCGCCGGTGCGGTGGTCCTTGACGTACTGCTTGTCCAGCACGTAGCTGCGGATCTGCGATCCCCACTCGATCGCCTTCTGGCTGCCGCGCGCCTTCATCTGCTCCTCGAGCCGGCGCCGCTCCTCGCGCTCCCACAGCCGCGAGCGCAAGACGGTCATCGCCTTCTCGCGGTTCTTGATCTGCGACTTGCCGTCCTGACAGGTGACGACGATCTCGTCGGGGGTGCCGCCGAGGTAGACGACGCGCACCGCGGAGTCCGTCGTGTTGACCGACTGCCCGCCGGGGCCCGACGAGCGGTAGACGTCGACGCGCACGTCCTTGGGATCGATGTCGATCTGGATGGCGTCGTCGATCTCGGGCATGACCTCGACCGACGCGAAGCTCGTGTGGCGCCGGTTCTGGCTGTCGAACGGGCTGATGCGCACCAAGCGGTGGACGCCGCCCTCGACCGACAGCAGCCCGAAGGCCCGCTCGCCGCGCACGATCATCTGCGCGTAGTCGATGCCGTTGGGCGCGGCGTCGCTGCCGACGGCGTCGAGCAGCTCGACCTTGAAACCGTTGCGCTCGGCGTAGCGGCGGTACATGCGCAGCAGCATGCCCGCCCAGTCCGACGACTCGGTGCCGCCGGCGCCCGGCTTGATCGTGACGATCGCTGCGCGCTCGGTGTGCTCGCCGCGGAACAGCGTCTCGCGGTAGAGACGTTCGAGGTCGGCCTCGACCCTGGCCTCCTCGTCCGCCAGGTCGGCGGCGTCGTCGTCGCCGGCCAACTCCCGCAACTCGGCGAGGCCGGCGACGTCGTCGGCGAGCGTGTGGTACGCGTCGACCACGCGGCGCAGGCGCGTCGCCTCCTGGTTGATCGAGCGGGCTCGATCGGGGTCGTTCCAGAGGTCGGGGTCGTTCAGTTCCGGTTCGAGCTCGGCCAGGCGGGCTTGCTTCCCGACCAAGTCAAAGGTACCCCCGGAGGGCATCGAGTCGCTGACGGAGCGTTTCCATCGCGGGTCCTCACAGTTCTGCCCGCAGGCGCTCGGTCCTCGGACCGGCGCGGTCGGCGTCCGGCGCTCGGCGCGGGACGCACTGCGTGCGCTGCGAGTGTACCGCGCCGCGCCCATGGTACGATCGCGCCACCGGAACACCGTGCACCACGCACGGTATGGCCCCTGACACCCGGAGGCGAAGGTTGACCCCGCTGGAAGGCTTCGGCCCGCTCGACGTGCTCGACGTGCTCATCCTGACCGCGCTGATCTACCAGGGATACGCCCTGCTGATCGGTTCGCGCGCCTGGAACGTGTTCCGTGGCCTCGCGGCGCTCGCCGCGTTGTGGTTCCTCGCCACGCTGCTGGGCCTCGACGCGACCAGCGCGATGTTCGACCGCCTCGCGCCGGTGGCCTTCCTGGCGGTGGTGGTCGTGTTCCAGCCCGAGCTGCGTTCGGCGCTGGAGCGCTTCGGGCGCGGCCGGCGCAAGCCGGGCGCGACCGGCGACCCGGTGCAGGAGGTCATGACGGCCGTGCGTGAACTCGCCCAGCAGCGGGTGGGGGCGCTCGTCGCCATCGAGCAGTCGACGCCGCTGCGCGAGTACGGCCGCGCGGGCACCGAACTCGGGACGCCGGTCACCGCCGCGCTGCTGCAGACGCTGTTCGCCAGCCGCGGCCCGCTGCACGACGGCGCCGTGATCGTCAAGGACGACGTGGTCACCCACGCGGGCGCCATCTTCCCGCTCTCCGACCGCGACCGCGAGGAGGGCTTCTCGGTGAAGCTCGGCACCCGGCACCGCGCCGCCCTCGGGCTCTCCGAGATCAGCGATGCGCTCGTGCTGGTGGTCAGCGAGGAGCGCGGCACCGTCTCGGTGGCGCGCGACGGCGTCCTGCGCGTCGACATCGCCCCCGCCGCCGTCCTCGCGGCGCTGCGCGAGGTGTACGGACCGTGATGACGACCGTCTTCGACCTGCTGGACCGGCTGCTGATCCAGAACGCGCCCCGCAAGCTCGGCGCGCTGGTGGTCGCGATCGTCGTGTGGCTCTTCGTCGCGACCGACACCGCGACGATCGCGCAGCGCAGCCTGCTCGTCCCCATCGTGGTGGAGGGCGTCTCGGCGGAGCAGGTGGTGATCGGGCTGCCGCAGTTCGCGGAGGTGACCGTCTCGGCGCCCACGACGCGCATCGACCGGCTGCGCCCCGAGAGCTTCGAGGCCGTCATCGACCTCGCCGGGGTGAGCGGCGACTTCCAGCTGCAGGTGAGCGTGTCTCCGCCTCAGGGCATCGTCCTGGAGCGGGTGGTACCGAGCGAGGTCATCGGCATCGTCGAGCCGGTGGCACGGGCCCAGTTGCCCGTCGTCCCCAGCGTGCTCGGCGAGGCCGGCGACGACCTGCGGGTCCGCGCGACCGTGACGCCGGCCCAAGCGGAGGTGCGGGGCCGGACCGCGGTGGTCGTGCGGGCCGTCGCCGTCGTCGTGCCCCTGCCGGCCGGCGACGCCCTGGCGACCAGCGCCATGTCGGGCATCGGCTTCGCCGTGGACGCGACGGGCCGGCCCCTGCCGGAGGTGGCGATCGAGCCGGAGAGCTTCGCGCTCGACTGGGACCTCGAGCCGGTGTACGTCGAGCGCACGCTCCCCCTGGAGGTCGCAGCGCTGCCAGACGAACCGTGGTCGGACCCGAGCGGCGCTCCGGCCGAGATCACGGTCGTCGGGCCGCGCAGCTCGGTCGCGGCGCTCGACGCCGTGGTGGCCGACGTCGACCTGCCGACGGGCGACCTCGAAAGCGGGCGGTATACTCTCGAGTTGCGCCCTCGGCTCCCCGCCGACGTCCTCGCGGTCGAGAGCCCGACCGTCGACCTCGAGTACACGGCGCCGACGAACCCCGCCCAGTGAAACCCGCAGGAGCCACCTTGACCACCTTCCCGATCCGCCTCTACGGTGACGCCGTGCTCCGCCGACGCGCGCAGCCGGTGACCCACTTCGACGCCGAGTTCCGGCGCCTGGGTGAGGCGCTGGCAGAGACGATGCTGGCGGCCGAGGGCGCCGGCCTGGCGGCGCCGCAGGTGGGCGTCCCGCTGCGCCTGTTCGCGCTCGCCGGCACCTATGCCGGCGTTCTCGACCCCGCCGAGGAGCACGATCCCGATACGGAGCGCGCAGCGGTGCGCCTGGTCGTCAACCCGCAGCTCGTCGAGCACGTGGGTAGCCGCGTCGACGTCGAGGGGTGCCTGTCGATCCCGGGCGTGTACGCCGACGTCGAACGCGCAGCCGCGCTCACGCTGCGCTACCAGGACCTGGACGGCACCTGGCACGAGGAGCCAGCCGAAGGCCTCCACGCCAAGGCCGTCCAGCACGAGACCGACCACCTCGACGGGGTGCTGTTCCTCGACCGCCTCACGCGCGACGTCCGCGCCGAGGTGATGGAGGCGCACCGGGCCGACCTGGCGCAGATGCAACGCGACGCCCGCGCCCACCTCAAGGAGCTGCGCGCCGCGGGCCTGCCGCCGCAACCGTGGCCACCGCGGGCGGCGCGCCGGCCGCGGCCCGCGCGGCGGCCGAAGCTGTGAGGCGCGACCGCCTGCGCGTCGCCCTCTTCGGGACCCCCGAGTTCGCGCTGCCCACGCTCGACGCGCTGCACGCCCACCACGACGTCGCTCTCGTCGTCGCCCAGCCCGATCGGCCGGTCGGGCGCGGGCGCGCCGTGACGGCGCCGCCGGTGGCAGCGCGCGCCCGCGAGCTCGGGCTACCGCTCGCCCAACCGGAGCGGCTGCGGCGCGACCCCGCGTTCGCCGAGCGCCTCGCGGCGCTGGACCTCGACGTCGCCGTGACCGCCGCCTACGGACAGATCCTCCCAGCCTCGCTGCTCGCGATCCCACGGGAGGGCTTCCTCAACGTCCACGCCAGCCTGCTGCCGCGCTGGCGCGGTGCGGCGCCCGTGCAGCAGGCACTCATCGCCGGCGACGAGGTCACCGGCGTCTGCATCATGCAGACGGAGGCGGGCCTCGACACCGGTCCGGTGCGCCTCGTCCGGGAACTACCGATCGGGCCGGACGACGATGCGGCAACGCTGCTGGAGGCGCTCGCGCGGCTGGGCGCCGAGGCCCTGCTGGAGGCGCTCGCGCGGCTGGCCGCCGGCACGCTGCCGAGCGTGCCGCAGGACGACGACCGCGCCACGCTGGCGCCGCGGCTGACGAAGGACGACGGCCGCATCCGCTGGGCCGATCCCGCCCGCCGCGTCCGCGACCGCCACCGCGGCGTCGCGGGCTGGCCCGGCAGCTGGTGCCGCATCGGTGTCGACGAGGAGGCCGCCGTCCTCAAGGTGCACGGCCTGGAGCTCGCGCCCGACTCGTCGGGCGCACGCGCGCCCGTCGCCTCCGTGGCCGCCCCCGGCACCGTCCTCGCCGTCGACGCCGACGGCCTGCGGGTCGCCTGCGGCGAGGGCGCCGTGCGCCTGACCGAGGTGCAGCCGCCCGGCAAACCGCGCATGGACGCGCGGGCGTGGGCCAACGGCGCGCGCGTCGTCCCGGGGTGGCGCCTTGGCTAGGGTCGCGCTCGTCGGCCGCCCGAACGTCGGGAAGTCCAGCCTCTTCAACCGCCTCGTCGGCCGCCGCGAGGCGCTCGTCGACGACCACCCCGGCGTCACCCGCGACGTCAAGGAGGGCAGCGTCACGCTCGACTCCGGCCGCGAGATCACGCTGCTCGACACCGGCGGCCTGTGGTCGGGCGACCGCTGGGAGCGCGACATCAAGGAGAAGGTGGGTCGCGCGCTGCGAGACGTCGACATCGTGCTCTTCTGCGTCGATGGCCGCGAGGGCGTGCTGTCGGCCGACGAGGAGATCGCCGCCTGGCTGCGCACGCTCGGCAAGCCGGTGTGGCTGGTGCCCACCAAGCTCGACGACCCTCGGCACGAGGAGCAGGCGCCGATGTTCGAGGCGTACGCGCTCGGCTTCGGCGAGGTCTACCCCACCAGTGCCGCGCACGTGCGCGGCACCTGGGAGCTGCTCGGTGCCCTCGAGGAGGCGCTGCCGCCCGACCCCGAGGAGGACGACCTCGCCGAGGAGGCGCCCATCCGCATCGCGGTCGTCGGCCGACCCAACGTCGGCAAGTCGAGCATCGTCAACACGCTGCTGGGCGAGGAACGCGTCATCGTGGCGGACGTGCCCGGCACCACCCGCGACAGCGTGGACGTCGCCTTCGAGTTCGGCGGCCGCCCCTTCGTGCTGGTCGACACCGCCGGCATCCGCCGCAAGCCGACGCGCGACCTCGAGCGCTGGATGACCATCCGCAGCGAGGAGGCCCTGCGCCGCGCCGACGTCGCGGTGCTGGTCGTCGATCCGTTCGAGATGGGCGACCACGAGATGGGCCTCGCCAACCTGGCCTTGGAGCGCGGCATCCCGACCGTGCTGGCGATCAACAAGTGGGACCTCGTCGAGGACGCCGAACTCGCGCCGCGCAGGAAGCTCATCGACGAGACCCTGCCGCACCTCGACTTCGCCCCGCGCGTCTACACCTCCGCGCTCACCGACTTCGGCCTGCACGAGCTGCTGGCGACCGCCGTGCGCGTCTACGAGACGGCCCGGCGGCGCGTCGGCACGGCCGAACTCAACGCCTGGATCGAGGTCTGGACCACCCGCCAGCCGCCGCCCAACTTCCAGGGCAGGCCGCTGCGCATCTACTACGCCAGCCAGGTCGAGACCGCCCCGCCGGTCTTCCACATGAGCGTGAACAGCGAGAAGTACGTCACCCGCTCCTACGAGCAGTTCCTCATCAACCGCATCCGCGAGGACCTCGGCTTCGCCGAGGTGCCCTTCCGGCTGGTGTTCAAGTCGCGGCGCAAGGAGGGCGGCAAGCGGGTGCGGACGCAGACCTGAGGGCGGTCGGCGCCCGCCTCAGGCGGGCGTCGACGTCAGTTCCTTCCACAGGGCTTCGGTCGTAGGTTCGGGCTCCGCGCCGAGTTCGTCACGCAGCGCCTCGCAGAACGCCAGGTAGGCCCGGGCGCCGCGGGTCCGGTCGCCGCTCGCCGCGGCGGCGCGCAGGGCGAGCCGGACGGCGACCTCGTCGAGCGGGTCGTGCCGCAGGAGGGTGTGGACCAGGTCCAGCGCCGCTCCGCCCCGATCGGCGCGGAGCCGCTCCTCCGCGAGCGCCAGGACGCCCGCCCGCCACCGCTCCTGCAGGTCGCCGCGCTCGACCCCGAGCCAGTCCTGGAAGGGGCCGACGTCTACCGCTTCGAGGCCGTCGAGGAAGGGGCCGCGGTACGTCGCGACGGCCGCCTGCCACGATGCGGCCTCCAGGTAGGACTGGAAATCGCCGAGGTCCGACGTTCCCCGCCAGCACACCCGCGTGGGCTCGCGCTCGAAGGCGGTTCCCGCGCGCGAGCGGGCGATCGTCTGCAGGCACTGGCGAAGATTCCACGACGCGCGCACCTGGTCGTGTTCGGGCCAGAAGGTCACCGCCAGCAGCTCTCGGCGCACCCATGTGCGCGCGTGGGCGACGTACGCCAGCAGGGCGACCCAGCGGCTCGGCGGCAGATCGTGCCACGCCCCGTCGATGCGCAGGCGCGGCGCCCCCAGCAGCGCCAGCGACGGCGGGGACGGGCGGTCGAACCCACGCCTCGCCGAGCGCCCTCGCCGGCGCGCCGGGGCGGCCACGCCCTCGCGGGCGTCCCCGAGCAGGCGCCACGACCGCACACGCCTGGCCGGTCCTGCAGCGTCGCTGCGATCGAATCCCTTCCTGATGGTCATGAGCGGCCTCCGATCCCGCGAGATCAGGATGCGGCGGCGGCTCCGTTCACGCTCCGTCCAAGACCCGACCGCGGCGCGGGATCACCTCTGACCCTCCGTGCAGGGCGCCACGACCCCGAGGGCACCGAGGTCCCAGCGCCCGCCGGCGAAGGCCGCCGCCGCGGCAGGCGCCGCGAACGAGGTTCCCCAGTAGCCGAGGAGCGCGCCGTCCACGAGGACCGGCGTGGCGAACCAGCCGCCGAGGGCGCGGGCCCCGAAGGCGCCGTCCAGCAACGTGCTGCCTGCGTTCGAGAAGGCCGCCGGCTCGTCCAGGGCCCCGGCGACGCACGCCTCCACGCCCACCACCCCCGGCCACGCGGCCGGCGGCATCGGGAACGCCAGGCCCTGGTTGCCCGCCGATGCGAAGACGGCGAGCCCGCCGTCGCCACCATCGTCCCACTCCACCGCGAAGCGCGCCCGACGGTCCATCTCCGCCACCGCCGCCACGGTCAGCAGCCGGCTGATCGATCTCAAGAAGCCCTCGTTCTCGCAATCCGCGTACCCCACGACCGCGGCGATCTCGGGCCCGAAGGCCCCGCACAGCTCCCTCAGCAGCGCCTGCGATACGCCCGAGCGCCGCAGCACGCCGGCGACGTAGGTGGCGAAGCTGGGCAGCGTGGACGCCGCGGCCTGATACCCCGCCGCCACCGTGCAGTCGACCAACCCCCAGCTCGCCACGACCACGGCGTCACCGAGCTCCCTCGCGTCGTCCATGGCCCGTCGGATGCTCGCGACGTCCGCGTACGCGACGCCGAGGAGGTGGACGTCCGCTTCTTCGCTGCGGCCAGGCGCGCTGACGTGCAGCACGGGGCGTTCCTCGTCCCCCGAGGCACGAACCTGGAGCCCGTCCTGTCCCGCCCACTGCGCGAGCAGGTGGAACAGGACCAGGTTGCCGTGGGGGACCGGATCCGCGCCGTGACCCAGAAGCAGTCGACCGACCAGCTCGTGCCATAGGGCGGCCACGCTGTACGTCGCGCCGCTGCCGGTCAGCGCGCCGAAGGCGCCGGTCCCGAACGCGTCGATCACGGCCATCCGAACGGTGGGTGGCTCGAGGCCGCCGGTGGGGGGGAAGGGGACGACGTAGGCGCTCGCGTGCGGGTAGGGCCAGAGCGCCGAGCCTCCCGAGGGGAACGGCGCCAGCAGCGTGTCGCCGCCGCCGTCGACCCTGGGCCGGCCGCCCCCGCCGTCGATCCGGGCCGTGCCGCCCCCACCGTCGATTCGCGGGTTCCCGCCGGTCCCGAGCTGCATGGCGCACACGTCTCCCGTGACGGCCTCGACGTCGAGACGGGCACCCGCCCGGGCGGCGTCGGCGATCCTGCCGGCCAACGCTTGACGTTCGCCGAGCCCCTCGACGAACGCGTGGTAGAGGTCCGCCTCCCAGTGAGGCTGCCACGCTTGGCCCCAGGCGGCGCCCGCCAAGGCGGCAACGGCCACGGCGAGGAGGAAGGGACGGATCCGGCTGCTTCGTTCCATGTGCTCACGCTCCCCATTCGAAGTCACGGCGGATCGCCGCCATGGCGCCGCACCAAGATGCTGCGGCTCATCCCGTGACCTCATCGTGAGACGCCTCCTCCTCCCCCCACGAGCGGAGCATCTCCTGGACCCTCGCGCGGTTCCTGGCGGCCCCCTGGAGGTCGTAGAGGCGCAGCGCCTCCTCGGCGTGGCGGCGTGCGGCGTCTCGGTCGTCGAGCGCCCGGTAGGCGATGGCCAGGTCGTGCCGGGCGTTGGCGATCCACAGGGACTGCCCGCGGGCGGTCGCCACCTCCAGGGCGCGGGTGCGGTGCGGGATCGACGCGGCCACGTCGCCGAGCCCCTCCTCGGCGACCCCCAGGTTGTGCAGGCTGAAGAAGAGCAGGCTGGGCACGCGACCGGGGTGAGCACCGGCCGCCCAGAGCCGGTCCGCGATCTCGACGGCCCGGGCGTTCAGCGTTCGCGCTCGGGGCCAGTCCTCCCGCGCCGAAGCGACGTACCCGCGGCGGTGCAGCACCTCGCAGCGAAGGAGGTCGTCGTCCGCCGCCTCCGCGAGGTCCCCGGCCTTGGTCATGTGGGCCTCCGCGACGTCCGGCAACTGCGCGTCCAGGATCCCTCCCAGGATCGCATGGAGCATGACCTGCCGGCCGACCTCGTCGCTCCGCTCGGCCAGTTCCAGCGCGCGCGCGTAGCACGCGACGGCCTCGAAGAGGTCGTCCTGGAGGAGGCGCACCGCGTTGGCCACCTTCGTCCACAGGGGCTCGGCCGCGTGGAGGTCGCCGCGGGCCTCGGCCGCGAGGGCCGCCTGGCGGGCCAGGGCGATGAGCTCGACGCCGCCGCCCCGCGCCACCAAGAACTCGGCGTCCACCACCAACGCCCGCATCATGTCGATGGCGCGGGCGTCGTCACCCGCGGCGAACCATGCCCGCACCGCGTACATGACGTCCGGCAGGTCGGCGGCCAAGCGGTCCAGCACCTCGCGCGGTTCGGAGGCGGCGCGGGGGCCGTCCGCCGCCAGGCGCTCGGCGAAGAACGTCCGGTGCGCCTCCTCGGCCGCCGCTCGCTCCGCCGCGCCGCAGCGTTCCCGGAGGTAGGCCAGCATGACCGGGTGGAAGCCGAAGCGGCCGCGGCCGCTGCCGTCGGCGCGCAGTACGGCGTGGTCGACGAGCCGGAGCAGGGACGGCAGCGACAGGCCGCCGACGGCGGCCGCGGCATCGAAGGCGAAGGTCGTCCGGAACACGCTCAGCCGCGCCAACGCGTCGCGTTCGCGGGGCTGCAGCAGGGACCAGCTCGGTTCCAGCACGGCCCTGACACCTTGGTGGCGGGCGGGCGCATCGAGCGGCCCGTGGTCGAGCACCTCGAGGTCGCGGCGAAGCGCCGCATGGATCTCTGCGACCGACAGGGCGCGCGTCAACGCCGCCGCCAGCTCGATGCCGAGCGGGTACCCCTCCAGCGTTCCGCACAACGCCTCGATGGCGTCCGCGTCACGGGTGACGGCCTCCGTCGGGAAGCCCACACCCGTGGCCCGCTCGGCGAAGAGCTGGGCGGCTTCGGACATCGCCCCGAGGGTCGGCGCGGGGGCGACGCCCGCGGGCTCAACCGAGCTCCGCGTCGCCAAACCGCCGAGCTCGAAGGTCCGCTCGCACGCGATGCCCAGACGAACCCGGCTCGTGACGAGGCACTGGAGGTGCGGGCAGCGGTCGGTGAGGAGCGCCAGATCGGTCGCGGCGCCGGCCACGCGCTCGAAGTTGTCGAGCACGAGGAGGGCCCGCCAACTCGCGAGGGCGTCGGCGAGGTCGCCCGCGCTCGCGCCGGCGGTGGCGGGCAGCGCGAGGCCGGCGGCGATCGTGTGCGCGACCTCCGATGGCCGGTCCACCGACTCCAGCGACACGACCGCGACGCCGTCGGGGTAGCGCTCCGAGCCATGGGCCGCGACCCGCTCGGCCAGGCGGAGCGCCAGGCGGGTCTTGCCCACGCCGCCGAGCCCGAACAGCGTGAGGAGACGCGTGTTCGGCTCGTCCAGGATCTCCTCCAAGGCCCGCAGTTCGTCCTGGCGGCCGAAGAAGGCGGTGTTGCGGCGCGGCACGGTCGCGATCCGCGCGCGCTCGGCATCCCCGGGGCCGGAGCGCTCCAAGTCGATACCGTAGCTCTCGGCGAGCTCGCGAACCTGGGCCGCTTCGGGCAGGTTCAGCCGCTCCAGCACGGGCAGGGCGGCGGCCAGTTCGTCCATCTCGAGCTCCGGCGCCCCGCGCAGGTGGACGGCGAGCGCGGCGAGTCGGCGGGCCTCGTCCAGCTGCCCCTCGGCGATCTGTGCTCGGGCTCGATGCAGCGCGGCCACGCGCACCCGTCTCGCGATCGCCTCCCGCGTCGTGAACAGCCAGGTCTCGAGGTCGAGGCCGAGGGACACGTCGATCCCCTCGAGGAAGGGCCCCTCGTAGGCATGCAGGACGGCCTCGTAGCGGTAGGCGTCGAAGTCGCGCAGCAGCCCGGTCGCGTCGCATGCCACCAGGGCCGAGACCCGCTCGTCGGGGAGCCGTTCCACGGCGCCCGCCCGACGAAGGTGCCGCAGCGCGGTCGACAGGCTGTCGCGAGCGTCGTCGGCGTCGTGGAAGAAGACGTCGGAGAGTTCGCGGCGCGTGACCGGGCCCTCGAGACAGACGTACGCCAGCATGAGCAGGGGCTTGGGTCGCGTCAACGACGCGCCCTCCAAGTTGAGGCCGCCCAGGGTCCGCAGGAGCACGTGTGCTCATCCTAGCGGCCGTCGCCGGTCGTGGCGCGACAAGAAGCAACCATCCATGGCCGAGCCCCCCGCAGCACCAGCCCCTCGCCGTCGGGCAGCCGCACGACACCGTCGCCGACGTGCGCCCCCAGCGAGGCCAGCAGCGGCGTCCAGGCGCCCGCCGCCGGTGCGTTCTCGAAGCGCACGTCGACCGTCTCCCCCTCCAGGTTGGCGACCAGCCACAGCGCCTCGCCGCCATCGGGCGCGAGCCGCAGCGCGTCGACCAGGGTGGCGCCGTCGCGGCGCTCGACGCGGCAGTGCTCGCCGTCGCCGAGAGCCGCCATCAGCCACGGTCGCGCGCGCCGCAGCGCCCGCAGTCGGGCGCCGAACTCGGCCTGCGCCGCGTCGATGCGGTCGGCGTGGCGCCCGACGTTGCACCACGCGGCGGCGTCGGCCATGAACGCGTGGGCCAGGCGCTTCAGGCCCTCGACGCCAGGGGGCCGCCCCAAGCCCGCGGGCAGCAGCGGGGCGACGCGCTCGGCCGCGGTCGCCACGTCCGAGCCGGCCCGCACCTCGGCCTCGAGCGCCCGGAACGCGCGCCGCAGCGGCGCCAGCTCGGTGAAGCCCAGTGCCTTGAGGCGCACGAAGGCCTCCCCGCCGGCGAAGCCCCCCTCGTCGACCTGCCAGTCGAGGAAGCCGGCCTCCTCGGCCGCCACCTTGACCGCATGGCGGTCGTCGGTGTCGCGCACGAACCCCCACGGCGCACGCGCCACGGCGTTGAGGAAGTCCATCGGCACGCCCGGGAAGGCGACGTAGGTGAGCAGCTGGCCCGCGGGGTGGTCGTAGGCGCGGCGCAGCACCTCGGGCAGCGTGGCGCCGAGCCGGCGGTTGATGGGCCCGTCGGGATCTAGCTGCGTGCCGCGCCGCACGGTGTCGTGGTTGGCGCAACCGCTGATCCAGCGGTCGCCGACCTCCAGGATCTGCTCGACGCGCCACCAGCGGTCCCACCAGAAGCCCTCCAGGGCGGGCGTGTTGTGCGCGAAGGTCAGCGGTCCCCACTGGAAGGCGTGCGGCTGCCGCTCCGTGACCTCGCGGTAGCGGCTGGCGGTCGGCCAGTCCTCGCGTGGCCACGGGCGGCCGTCCTCGAAGATGCACCACGGGCGGTAGCGGACGCCTGCCACCTCCTGCACCAGCTCGCCCATCTCCACGAGGTAGTCGTCGTCGTGCGCCAGCTCACCGCTGGCCGGGTCGTAGGTCTTCAGGTCCTGCGCGCCGTCGACGCGGATGCCGTCGGCGCCGACGTCCACCCGCCGGCGCTGCATCTCGAGCATGAGCGCGCGCACCCCCGGGTGCTGCTGGTTGACGTCCTGGCCGTACATGTTGGGCCCGCGGAAGAACGCGGGGTCGAGGATGGCGAGCGACTGGTCGTCCGCGTGGCCGTACACCAGGTCGAGGATCAGCATCATCGGCCGCCCCGGGAAGCCGTGCAGCGCCTCCGCCAGCGCGATCGCCTCGTCGGGCCGGCCGCCCGCGAGCAGCGCCGGGTTGGTGGCAGCCATGCCGGCGAAGGCGATGTCGTAGCCCCAGTCGATGACGTCGGGCCGGCGCAGCCGCACGTCGACGGCGACCGCGTCGTCGACGTCGGACGCCGGATCGACGGGCGCGGGCGACCAGGGCCACGGACCCCGCTCCCGCTCGATCGTCGGCTCGAGCGGCAGCGGCTGGATGGCGTCGTACTCGCTCAGGCAGCGCTCGTACGGGGTCAGCGGCTCGCCCGTCGTGAGCTTCGCGGCGAGACGCCGCAGTGCGCGCGTCAGGCTGGCCAGCGTGCCGCCCGCGGTGGCGGTCGGCACGTGCAGCTGGAGGACGTTGACCGGTGGCCCGAAGCGCGCCGGCTCCGCGCCATCGCCGTTCCGGGCGGCGTGGCGTTCGAAGAAGCCCGCGTCGGCGCGCCCCTCGTGGAAGGCGTCCAGGTCGACGACCTCCGAGGGCGCGAAGGCACCGAACGGCATCGACGCGGCCAGCGGGTCGGGCAGGCTGCGCCAACGGCCGTGCTCGTCGGCGTGCGCGAGCGCGTAGAGCGCGCCGAGGCGCCCGCCGTCGCCGACCGGCAGCCCGCGCGCGACGGCCCACAGGTAGTCGCCGTCGCGCGTCAGCGGCAGGCGTTGGCGCACGAAGCGCGCGGTCTCCGGCGGCCGCGCCGGGTCGAGTCCGGATGGGGGCAGGAACAGCTCCAGTCGGACGCGGTCGTCGGGCAAGCGGCGTGCCGCGAGTGCCGGCGCCCAGAACCCGAACTCGACGACGATCCCTGCGGCGTCGCGGCGCACGCGCGCGCCGAGCCGGGCGGCGCGGCGTCGAGCACGGGCGAAGTCATCGGTGTCCGCGTCCCCGGCCGAGCGCGACCAGGCGACCAGCGCGGTGGTGGCGTCGGCATCGATGCGGGCGGGGGGGTCGTGCATGCGGCTCCTCCTGCGGCGCGGCGGCGTCGCCCCGAGCGTAGCCGACGACGCCCCGTCGGCGCGGCGGCCGCCCGTCCCCGTCGGCGCGGCGGCCGCGACGGGCGGGGCGCGACGCGTCCCAGGCCCGGGACGACGGCGACGCCCGCGGTATCCTCCGCCATGCCCCTCCCCTACCTCGACCGCGTGGTCGTCGGCTGCTGGCAGCTGGCCGAGGGCCACGGCACGAACGTCGAAGACGGCCGTGCGGTCCTCGACGCCTACGCCGCTGCCGGCTTCCGCGTGTTCGACGCCGCCGACATCTACACCGGCGTGGAGACGCTGCTCGGCGACTTCGTCGCGGCCCACGGCCTCGCGGGCGAGGTCCGTGTGCACACGAAGCTGGTGCCCGACCTCGCCGCGCTGTCGACGCTGACCGCCGACGACGTCGCCCGGGCGGTCGACCGCTCGCTGGCGCGCCTGCGCGTCGACGCGCTCGACCTGGTGCAGTTCCACTGGTGGGACCTCGCCGTGCCGGGGTACCTGGCGGCGCTCGACGCCCTCGTGGAGCAGCGGCGCCAGGGCAAGGTGCGGGAGATCGGCCTGACCAACTTCGACCACGCGCGCCTCGCCGAGATCCTCGACCATGGCGTCCCGGTGGCGTCGCTGCAGGCGCAGGCGTCGCTGCTCGACCGGCGCACGCGCGGGGCCTTCGCCGAGCTGGCGGCGGCGCACGGCGTCGACCTGCTGGCCTACGGCAGCGTCGCCGGCGGCCTGCTGTCCGACGCCTGGCTGGACCGGCCCGCCCCCGCCGGCACGCCCGAGAACCGCTCGCTGGTCAAGTACCTGCTCGTCGTCGAGGAGCTCGGCGGCTGGGACGCGCTGCAGGCGCTGCTGCGCGAGCTGCGCGCGGTCGCCGACGCACGCGGCAGCGACGTCGCCACCGTGGCGAGCGCCTGGTGCCTGCGTCAACCGGGCGTGCGCGCCTGCATCGTCGGTGTGCGCTCGCGCCGGCACCTGACCCGGCACGTCGAGCTGCGCGACGCGCAGGAGCTGTCCGAGGCAGAGGTAGCCCGCCTCGAGCGCGCCCGCGCCGCCTTCCCCGAGGTCCCCGGCGAGGTCTACGCGCTGGAGCGCGACCGCGAGGGTCGCCACGGCCGCGTGATGAAGTACGGCCTCAACGAGGCGCGACCGTGACCGGCGACGAGCGCACCTTCCGCCTCTACGACCTGCGCGTCGAGATCGTCGAGGTGGCCGCCGGACTCGAGGACGTCTGCAACCACCACCTCGGCGACCACTTCACGGTGTCGGGCGAGAACCTCTCCATCCCGGCCGGCAGGACGTTCAGCATGTACGCGCTGGCCGCCGTCCTGCCGCTGCTGCCGGCCAAGCAGCGGGTGACCGACGCGGACGACTGGATGAGCAGCGACGACCTGGTGATGTGCCCCGATCCGCAGTGCAGGGCGGTCATGCGCATCACCCGCACCGGCGTGCGTACCTTCCGGCGCGCCGACGTGACGGCGACGCCGCCGCCGGACGCGACACCCTAGCCGGCGCCCATCATCACTGTCAGTCCTGCTCGACCTCGATCGTCACCTTCAGGTTGCCCCGCCGCGTCTCGCCGTGGACGGCCGTCACGCGGAAGCGGCCCAGGCCGTCCGCCCACACCTCGTCACCCACGGCGGCCTCGGCGCTCTTGCCCACCTGACGACCGTTGACGTGGACCCGGCCGGCGGCGATGCCCTTGGCGAACCAGCTGCGCGAGACCCCGAAGGCCTTGGCCCCGAGGGCGTCGACCCGCAGCGACGGCACCACGGCGGCACGCGTGCGCTCGCGGGCCTGGGCGAGCGCGTGCAGGGGCACCTCGATGCCCGCCTCGCCGGCGGGGCGGACCCGGCCGGCGGCCTCCAGGACCGCCGCGGTCACGACCGCCGACGCCCCGCGGTCGTCGATCAGGACGTCGCCGATCTCGTCCGGGTCGACACCGGCGGCGCGCAGCGCGGCCCGCACGGTGCCCTCGTCGCGGGCGCCCGCGAACCACACCGCCGCCAGGCGCGGTCCCGCAGCGGGCACCTCGGGCGGGTGTGCGGTGACGACGCGGCGGTCGGCGCCCGGGCGACCGCCATCGACGGTCACGCCGACGCCGGCCGCACGCAGGCGGGCGCTCCAGGCGTCGGCCTCGCGCGGGGGCAGGAAGGGACTCGACGCCACTCGCCCACCCGCCGCGGCGGCCGCGAGCAGGTCGGCGCCGGCGGTGGCGCCCGCGGGCTCGCGGCTCATCGCACGTCGGCGACGGTGATGCCGAGCGCCCTGAGGCGATCGGCGAAGCCGTCGGCGCCCTCGCCCGCGACGCGGAAGACCAGATGCCGGCGGCCGTCGGCCGCGCCCGCGGTCACGATGGCCTCGACGTTCGACGGCGGCGCGACGGCCGCGGCCTTCGCCAGCGAGCCGGGGGCGTCGGGCATGTCGACGGTCACGCGCCTACCGCCCTCGCGCAGCCCGAGGAAGTCGACGAACGCCCGCAGCAGGTCGGTGATCGTCAGGATGCCGACGATCGCGCCCTTCTCGACGACGGGGAGGCCCGACACGCGGTGCTCCTCCATCGTGAGCGCCGCCTGCTCGATGGCCTCGTCGGGGCCGATCGTGATGGCCGGCGTGCGCATGACGTCCTTGAGCGTCAGCTTCGACAGCAGGTAGTTGAGCTCGTACACCGACAGCGACGTCGCCGTGGAAGGCGTGGCCTCCTTGAGGTCGCGGTCGGTGACGATGCCCAGGAGCCTGCCGTCCTTGACGACCGGCAGGCGCCGGTAACCCGCCTCGCGCAGCAACTGCATCGCCTCCATGACGGGGGTGGAGGGCGGGACCGTGTGGGGATCCTTCGTCATCCAGTCGCGAACGAGCATGTCTCCTCCTTGGCCGGGGCCGGCCGCCGGCGGCCACCCGTGCGCCGTCCCCTCAGGGAAGGCTTGGCACCGTTAAGGGACGGCTTGACACCGCCCGCCAGGGCCGGCTTGGCGCCGTCTCGCTCGTGACGGCTCGGCGCCATCTCGCCAGAGACGGCGCACCGGCCCCGCATCGCTCGGCTCCCCCACAATCTAGCAGGTCGGCGCCGAGTCCGACCGTCCAGCACGAGCGCCACCGACCCCGAGCCCGACGGGGCCGCCGGCCGGCGCGTGCCATGATGGCCCCGTGACCGCGCCCCTCGACCCCCTCGGTCAACCCTTCCCCGCGCCGGCCGACCGACGCCGGCTCGTCGTCCTCGGTTCGACCGGCTCGATCGGCAGCCAGACGCTCGACGTCGCCGAGTGGCAGGACTGCGAGGTCGTCGGCCTGGCGGCGGGGCGGCGTTCCGACGTGCTCGTCGCGCAGGCGTGGCGCTGGCGCCCACGGCTCGTGGCATGCGACGCCGAGGTCGCCGGCGAGGTCGACGGCCAGCTGCCGCCGGGCACCCGCCTGGTCCCCGGGCCCGCCGGTGTCGAGGAGGTCGCCGCCCTCGAGGCCGACACGATCGTCGCCGCCATCCCGGGGTTCCGGGGGCTGGCACCGGTGCGCGTCGCGCTGCGCGAGGGGCGCCACGTGGCGCTCGCGAACAAGGAGGCCATGGTGTGCGCTGGCCCGCTGATGTGGGCCGAGGCCGAAGCGCACGGCGCCCGCCTCACGCCGGTGGACTCCGAGCACGCCGCGCTCTACCAGGCGCTGCTCGGCGAGCCGCCCGACGGCGTCGAGCGGCTCGTGCTCACCGCGTCCGGCGGACCCTTCCGGCGCGCGCCCGCGGACCTGTCGACCGTCACGCCCGCCCAGGCGCTCGACCACCCGACGTGGCGCATGGGCCCGAAGGTCACGATCGACTCCGCGACGCTGTTCAACAAGGGCCTCGAGGTGCTCGAGGCCGCGTTCCTCTACCGCCTGCCGCTCGCCCGCATCGAGGTGGTGGTGCACCCCCAGTCGCTCGTCCACGGCCTGGTGCGCTTCCGCGACGGCAGCATCAAGGCCCAGGTCGGCCCGCACGACATGCGCCTGCCGATCCAGTACGCGATCACCGCGCCCGCCCGCCCGCCCGTGCCCCTCGAGCCGCTGCCGCTATCCGGCGAGTGGACCTTCGAGGCACCCGACACCGAGCGCTTCCCGGCGCTGGCGCTGGCCTACGCCGCCGGCGAGGCCGGCGGCGACGCCCCCGTGCGCCTCAACGCCGCGGACGAGGTCGCCGTGGACGCCTTCCTCGCCGGTCGACTCGGCTTCGACGGCATCCCGCGGGTGCTGGCCGCCGTCGTCGCGACCGCGTCCTCGACGGCGCCGGACTGGTCGACGCTGGATGAGATCGATCGCGAGGCGCGCGCCGCGGCGCAAGAGGCGGTGGCGCGGTTCGGACGCGCCGCATGACGGGCCGCGGCTGGCGACTGCCGTTCCGGCCGTTCGGGGTGCCGGTCGAACTCGACCCCACCTTCGCGCTCATCCTGCCGCTCTTCGCCTGGCTGATCGGCTCGCAGGTGGCCGGCTTCGCGGAGCTCTTCGCGCAGCTCGGCGTCGACCTCGACCCCGCGCCGCTGTCGACCGGCGCCGCGCCCTGGCTCCTCGGCGCGTCTGCGGCGATCGGCCTGTTCGCCAGCGTGCTGGTTCACGAGCTGGGCCACGCCATCGTCGCCCGGGTGTATGGCGTGCGCACGCAGCGGATCACGCTGTGGTTCCTCGGCGGCGTGGCACAGCTCGACGACGTGCCCCGCAAGCGCGGGGCGGAGGCCATCGTCGCGATCGTCGGGCCGATCACCAGCGGCGCCCTGTCGCTGCTGCTGTGGACGCTGCTGCGCAGCGACCTGTTCGGCGGTGGCGTCGCGTTCGTCATGGCCTACCTCGCCGTCACCAACGCCGGCCTGGCGCTGTTCAACCTGCTGCCCGCCCTGCCGCTAGACGGCGGCCGCGTGCTGCGCTCGCTGCTGGCGCTGCCGCTCGGGGACGCGCGCGCCACGCGGGTGGCGGGCGCGGTCAGCCGCGTGGTCGCCATCGCGCTGGGGGTCTACGGCTTCCTCACGCTGCAGGTGTTCCTGCTCGCCATCGCCTTCTTCGTCGACGCCGCGGGCCGCGCCGAGGTCGCCGCCAGTCAGGCGCGGCGCGCCTTCGAGGGGCGCCGGGTCCGCGAGGCGATGACCCCAGACCCGGTGGCGGTCGACCTCGGCTGGTCGCTCGAGCAGCTGCGGCGCCTGCGCGCGTTCCGTTCGCACACCGCCTACCCGGTGCTCGACGTCGACGGCGCACCGATCGGCTGGATCCGCGCGTCGGACCTCGACGCCGGCGACGGCGAGGCGCCCCTGGCCGACCTGCTGCGCCCCGTCGAGACGGTGGGCGCGGACGAGGACCTGGAGACCGCGGTGCGCCGCCTGGCCGCCGCCGACGCGGGCCGCCTGCTGGTGGTCGAGCGCGATGGCCGCGTCGTCGGCGTGCTGGCCAAGGCCGACGTCGTGCGCTGGCTGCAGCAGCGCGCGGGGTGAAGCGCCGCGACCCGCCCGACTCGGTGGGCGGCGGCACCCGCCGGGACGCATGGCTCTGGCATACTGCGGGCATGACCGGCCCCCGCCGACCCACCGCGATCGAGACCCCACCGTGCTGACCGCCGTCGTCTTCCTGCTCGTCCTGATGACCGCCGTGCTCGTCCACGAGCTGGCCCACTACCTCAACGCGCGCAGCGTCGGGCTGCCGGTGAGGGCCTTCAGCATCGGCATGGGCCCGGTGGTGGCGCGCTGGCGCTGGCGCGAGACCGAGTGGCGCCTCTCCCTGCTGCCGCTCGGCGGTTACGTCGACCTGCCGGGCATGGCCCCCAAGGTCGGTGAGGACGGCCGTCTCGAGCACCCCGACGAGGGCATGGCCGTGCGGCCGCTGCACCACAAGCTGTGGGTGCTGGTCGGCGGTGTGATCGCCAACTACGGGCTCGGCATCCTGCTGCTGGCGGCAGCCGTCACGCTGGCACCCGGGTACCGCGAGCTCGTCAGCGGGCAGGCGCCCGACGTGCGCGGCGCGGTCGTGGTGGGCGTGGCCGAGGGCTCGATCGCCGAGGGCCTGGGCATCGTCGACGGCGACCGAGTGGTCGCGATCGGCGGCGTGCGCGAGCCGACGCCCGCCGAGGCGGTGGACGCGATCCGCAGCGCGCAGGGCCTCGAACTCCAGCTGGCGGGCGAGGACGGCTCGCTGCGCACCGTGACCACCGACTGGCCGCCGCCCGGCCTCGCCGACGGCGAGCGCCCGCTGCTGGGGGTCCAGCTGGCGCCACTCGAGGTGGACCCGGTCGGGTTCGGCACCGCGCTGATCGAGTCGGCCGGCTTCGGCCTGCGGATCTTCCCGGAGATGGTGGCGGGCTTCGCCCGCGGCTTCGGGTCCGCCCTCTCCGGCCGCCCGAACGAGGACGTCGCGGGCCCGGTCGGCATGGTCACGCTCGTCGGCCAGGCCGCCCAGGTCGGCCTGGCGCCGGTGCTGCTGCTGGCCGCGCTGATCAACTTCTCGCTGGCGGTGTTCAACCTGCTGCCGATCCCGGGCCTCGACGGCGGTCGCATGCTGCTCGCGACGGTGGTCGCCGTCCGCGGCCGTCCGTTCCGTCCAGGCCAGGAGGAGACGCTCAACTTCATCGGCATCGCGGCCGTCCTCTTCCTGATCGTCCTCATCACCGTGCAGGAGCTCGGCGGATTGCTCTTCGGATGAGACGCCGCCAACCCGGGCGCGACGCCGTCGTGCTGATCCCCGCGCTCGACGAGGCCACGACGATCGCGAGCGTGATCGCCGTCGCGCGCGAGGCGGCGGTCGGACCCGTCGTCGTCATCGACGACGGGTCCAAGGACGGCACCGCCGAGGTGGCCGCGGCCGCCGGGGCCGAAGTCGTGCGGCTGGAGACGAACCGCGGCAAGGGCGGGGCACTGGCCACCGGCGCCAGCGCCCGCCGCGAGGCGGTGGTGGTGCTGCTCGATGCCGACCTGACCGGCCTGCGGCCCGAGCACGTGCGGGCGCTCGTCCAACCCGTCACCGCGGGCGAGGCCGACATGACCCGCGGGGTGTTCGTCGGCGGGCGCTGGGCGACCGCCCTCGCGCAGCGGATGCTGCCCATCCTGAACGGCCAACGCGCCCTGCTGCGGGAGGGCCTGCTGGCCGTCCCCGGTTTGGCCGAGAGCCGCTACGGCGTCGAGATCGCGATCGCCGAGCACGCGAAGGCCGAGGGCTGGAACACGCTCGACGTCGCGTTGCAGGGGGTGTCGCAGGTCGTGAAGGAGGAGAAGCGCGGCGTCCTGCGCGGCGTCCTCGTCCGCCTGCGCATGTACGCGGAGATCCTGTGGGCGTACCTGTGGCTGCCGTGGCGCCATCGCCCGGGCGGCGCACGCGAACGACCCGTGCCTCAGCGCACGGTCGCGCCTGCGCAGCGCGCGCCTGCGCCCCAGCGCACGCCTGCGCCTCAACGCAGGGCGCCCAGGCGCTAGGCGAGCTTCCTCAGCACCTCGCGCCACGCGTAGGACCAGCGGGCCATCAACGTCGGCCGGCCGGCGCGTCCGCGTCGAGCGGCGCGGACGGCCGGACGAGGCGCGCTTCGATGGCCTGGGCGTGGGCCTCCAGGCCCTCGGCCCGCGCCAGCCGCGCGGCCGCCGGGCCGATCGCGTCGACGCCCGCCTGCGACAGCCCGATCAGCGGCAGTACCCGCTGGAAGTCGCGCACGTTGATGGCGCTGGAGAAGCGCGCGGTCCCGCCGGTCGGCATGACGTGCGAGGGGCCGGCGGCGTAGTCACCGAGGGCCTCGAGCGACGTCTCGCCGACGAAGAGCCCGCCGGCGTGCCGCACCGCGCCGACCCACGACCACGGGTCGCGCACGAGCAGGCACAGGTGCTCGGGGGCGTAGGCGTTCGCCACCTCGAGCGCGGCGGGCAGGTCGTCGACGAAGACGACGGCGCCCCGCCGATCCAGGCTCTCGCGGGCGGTCGCGGCCGTCGGCAGGGTCGCGAGGCGCCGTTCGATCGCCGCCTCGACCCTGGGCCAGAGGCGGGCGTCGACGGTCACCAGGACCGGCTCGGCGCCGTCGTGCTCGGCCTGGGCCAGGAGATCGGCGGCCACGTGCTCCGGGTCGGCATGGTCGTCGGCGACGACCAGCGTCTCCGTCGGACCCGGCAGCGAGGCGATGCCGACCTCGCCGAACACCTGGGCCATCGCGATGACGACCCAGGCGGAGCCGGGCCCGACGATCTTGTCGACGCGCGGCACGCTCTCGGTGCCGTAGGCGAGCGCGGCGATCGCCTGCGCGCCGCCGAGGCGGTAGACCGCGGTCAGGCCCAGGCGCTCGGCCGCGTAGAGCAGCGCGGCATCGACGCTGCCGTCCGCTCGCGGCGGCGTGGCCACGACGATCTGCTCGACGCCTGCCACCTGCGCCGGCACCGCGCTCATGATCAGCGAGCTGACCAGCGTGGCGGCGCCGCTGGGCACGTAGCAGGCGACGCGCTCGAGGGGGCGGATGATCTGCCCCAGGACGCCGTCGGCGCCGGCGGCCACGAAGCCCTCCGACGGCTGGCGCTCGTGGAAGGACCGCACGCGCTGGATCGAGGTGTCGATCGCGGCGGCGAGGTCGGCGTCGAGCCCGGCGGCGGCGGCTGCGCGCGTGTCGGCGTCGACCTCGAAGGCGGTGAGCCGCACCCCGTCGAGGCGCTCGCCGATGTCGGTCAGGGCGGCGTCGCCACGCCGCCGGACGTCGGCGAGGATGGCGGCGACGATGGCGTGGCGTTCTGGGTCGTGCTGGGCGCTGCGACGGTTGCGGAAGGCGGTGAGGGCGGCCTCGCGGCCGTGGAGGTGGCGCATGGCCCGACAGTCTACCCGCGGGGTAGCATGCCGCGCATGTCGCGTTCCCTACGCGTGCTGTGGCGGGCCGCGCCGCCCGATCCGCACCCGACCGACGAGGAGTTACCGCCCGGCTGCGAGCTCGTCGTCGAGCGCGACGAGGAGCGCGCGCTGGCGGTCCGCGACACGATCGACGTCCTGATCGACGGCCGGCCCGGGCCGCTGCTCGACGGCACCCGGCTCGCGCACGTCGTCGTGCCCTGGGCAGGCTTCCCGCCCAGCCTGCGCGAGGCGCTCCTGGAGCGGCCGCACCTGAAGACGTACAACGCCCACTACAACGCGCCGTTCGTCGCGCAGCACGCGATCGCGCTGCTCCTCGCCGCGGCCCAGCGACTCGTCCCGATCGACGCCGCCCTGCGCCGCGGCGACTGGGGCGACCGCGCGCGGCCCGAGCGCTCGCGCCACCTCGCGGGGGGCGAGGCGCTGCTGCTCGGCTTCGGCGCCATCGGCCGGCAGCTGGCACCGATGCTCCGCGGGCTCGGGATGCGGGTGAGCGCGCTGCGCCGCCGGCCGGAGAGCGACGAGGACGGCGTGCGCGTGATCGGCCCGGCGGAGCTGCCCGCGGCGCTGGCGCGGGCGGACGCGCTCCTGGTGTCGCTGCCGGCCACGCCGGCCACCGTAGGCCTGATCGACCGCGAGGCGCTGGGCCGGATGAGGCCCGACGCCCTCGTGGTCAACGTCGGACGCGGCACCGTGATCGACGAGGACGCCCTCTACGACGCCCTGGCGAGCGGCCGGCTGGCGGGGGCCGGGCTCGACGTCTGGTGGCGTTACCCGGATGGACCGGAGGCCCAGCGGGCGACCCCGCCGGCCACACGTCCGTTCTGGGAGCTGCCGAACGTCGTCCTCAGCCCGCACCGGGCCGACGCCACCGACGCCTCCGAGCGCGCGCGCGTGGCGGACGTGTGCGCCACCCTGCGGGCGATCGCCGAGGGGCGCGAGCGCTCGCGGGTCGACGTGGAGGCGGGCTACTGATGGGTCGGCGTCGGCGCTCCGGCCGCTTCCTCGGGCGCCACGCGCATCCGCGCGCCCATGACGCCAGCGGCCGCACCCCTGGGGGCACGGCCGCTCATGTCGAGGTCATGCGTTCGGTCGATCGATCGGGCCGCGGCGTCGCCGTGGCGGTCCGCTCTCAGGCCGGTCTCAGGCGGCGCGCACCTGCTCGACCAGCGCCTTGAAGGCGGCGGGCTCGCGCACCGCCAGGTCGGCGAGCACCTTGCGGTCGAGCTCGACCCCGGAGCGCCGGAGCCCGGCGACGAAGGTGGAGTAGTTCATCCCCTCGAGGCGGGCGGCGGCGTTGATGCGCGAGATCCACAGTCGCCGGAAGACGTTCTTCTTGTCGCGGCGGTCGCGGTACGCGTAGTCCGCGGCGTTGAGCAGCGTCTGCTGGGCGATGCGGAAGCTCTTGGAGCGCAGCCCCCAGAAGCCCTTGGCGCGCTTGAGCAGCTTCTGATGGCGGCGGCGGCGGACGATCCCGGTCTTGGCTCTAGGCATGTCGGCCCGCCCTCACTCGTACGGCAGCAGCCGCTTGATGCGGTCCGCTTCCGGCTTGGCGATGACGAGCGTGACCCGACCCTGGCGGATGCGCTTCCCGGACTTCTTGTAGTTCAGGTGGCGCTTCCCGGATCGCATGGCCACGACCTTACCTCGCCCTGTGATCTTGACACGGGCTTTGGTGCCCTTATGGGTCTTCATCTTCGGCATGCGTTTCGTCTCTCCTCGTGCACCGGTGCGCGACCGGCGGCGCCCGCCCGCTGGCGGTGGGGGTGGCGGAGGTTGGGCAAGCGCGAGGGTCAGTCGGCCACGGCTGCCGGGGCATTCGGTGCGGCGGCCGCGGGCGTGGCCGCGGGAACCGGCCGGAGGACCATGTTCATGTCCATGCCGGCGATCACCGGTGCGGAGTCGACCACCGCGAGCTGCGTGGTGTCGGCGGCGACCCGGTTGAGGATCTCCTGACCGAGCTCGGGGTGGGTTCGTTCGCGTCCGCGGAACATGATCGTCACCTTGACCTTGTGACCGTCCTTGAGGAACCGACGGATGTGGTTCACCTTGGTCTCGTAATCGTGGCGATCGATCTTGATCCGGAACTTGATCGACTTCATCTCCTGGCTGCGCGAGCGCTTGCGCGTCTCCTTGGCCTGCTGCTGGAGCTCGTACCGGTACCGGCCGTAATCCATCAGCTTCGCCACGGGGGGCTGCGCCTGCTCGCCGACCAGCACGAGGTCGAGGTCCTGCTCCCGGGCCATCCGCATGGCGTCGCGGGTGTCCACGATGCCTCGCTGCGTCCCTTCGGCGTCGATCAGGCGGACCTGACGCGCGCGGATCTGGTCGTTGACCTTCATCTCTCTCGCGATGGACTTCACCTCCTGGTGCTCGCACCGCACACCGCCACTTCCGCGGCGGCATGGAGCGCGGCGTCCGAGTGTAGCAGACTCGGCCGATCAGCGTCCATGCGCCGCTCACGAACGGGCCGACGTTCGCCCCCGCCGCGGCGCCGTACCCTGACGGTCGTGGACGCCTACATCGACCGACCCCTCCGCCTCGGCTTCTCCCCCTGTCCCAACGATTGCTTCGTCTTCGACGCCCTGGTGCACGGTCGCATCGACACGCCGCTGCGCTTCGAGGTCGTGCTCGACGACGTGGAGGCGCTCAACCAGCGCGCGCTCGCGGGCGAGCTCGACGTCGCCAAGGTGAGCTACCACGCCTTCGGCAGACTGGCCCATGCGTGGTGGATGCTGCGCGCCGGCGGCGCGTTGGGGCGAGGCGTGGGGCCGCTGATCGTCACCCGGCCCGACGGCCCCGCCGGCGAACCACTCGACCTGCGCGGACGGCGGGTCGCCGTGCCCGGTGGGACCACCACGGCGAAACTGCTGCTGCGGCTGTTCGCGCCCGAGGACGTCGAGGAGGTCGAGGTGCGCTACGACCGCATCATGCCGGCCGTCGCGGAGGGCGCCGTCGATGCCGGCCTCATCATCCACGAGAGCCGCTTCACCTACGCCGAGCACGGGCTGCTGGCGCCCGTCGACCTCGGCGAGTGGTGGGAGGGCCGCAGCGGCGGGTTGCTGCCGCTGGGGGGGATCGCCGTGCAGCGGGAGCTCGGGCTCGGCGTGGCGCGCGAGGCACAGCGCGCCGTGGCCGCGAGCGTCGCCGCCGCGTTCGCCGACCCTGCCGCGTCCGAGCCGTACGTGGCCGCTCACGCGCAGGAACTGTCGCCCGAGGTGCGCCGCGCGCACATCGCGCTGTACGTCAACGCGTACTCGCTGGACGTGGGCGCCGACGGCCAGGCCGCCGTCGAGCGGCTGCTGGCCGAGGCGGCGGCGATCGGCCTGGTGCCGCCACTGCCGCGGGACCCGTTCGTGCCGGCCGCCGATTGAGGCTTGCCCCGCTCGCCTCGCACGGGCGGGCGGCGCTCGCCGCGGTCCCGCGGGCGCCCGGCCCTGGCAACGGGCGCGCGGCTCTGGTAACGGACCCCGGGGTCGGCTACCATGGTGCATGACCTTCACGCATGGCGAAGAGGTGCTCGTCGACGGTGATCGCTACGTGATCTCGGCCATCGAGGGCCAGCCGCCGGCCCGCTACCGCCTCCTTGCCACCACCCCGCAGGGACCGCGCGTGCGCTGGGCCGCGCCCGCCGAGTTGCGCAAGATCGAGGCGTACACCCGGCAGCGTTCGGACACCGCGCACGTCATGCGCTTCCACTGAGCCCAGGGCACGGCCAAGCCCGCCCGCTAGGCGGTCGCCGTGGCAAGATGCGCGGCGAGGTCTCGGCCCGCCGCCGCGGCCGCCTCGATGCCGACGTCGCCCGTGCAGGCGCCGACGAACCACAGGCCAGACCAACGGCGTGCCCGGCCCGCGCCGACGACGACCCGACCGGCCACCCGCAGCGGCTCCAACTCGTCCTCGTCGACGACGTCGTGCTCGACCGCGTAGGGCGGCGCGACCCCTTCACCGCCCAACGTGACCGTGTGCCGCCGGAGCCGCAGACCGGCGTCGCGCAGGTCGTCGCGCAGGTCGTCGTAGGCCATCTCCGAGAGGCGGCCGGCGATCTCCACCGCCGGGCCCAAGGTCAGGCGCGCGCCCAGGAAGCTGCCGACCGCGAGGACCGTCAGTCCGGCCCGCACCGGCGGACCCTCCCACGTCCTCACACCGACGACCTCGCCGGCGTCGCCGCGCGCCAGGGCGATGGCGTTCGACTGCACCACCCGCAGGTCCGCCAGCCGCTCGAGCTCCCGCTTGGCGGCGCGCCTCAGCGGCCCGGCGCGCTGCAGGCCTGCCGCGTCACGGGCCTCGGGCGCGACCTCGGACCACAGGGTCGCCGCCGGGGGGCGGCTCGGCCAGCTGTCGGCGGGGAGCGCGTACAGGGTGTCGAGGCTCGTCGTGAGCAGCGTCGTTGCCACACCATGGCGCGCCAGGCCCCACGCGAGCTCGCAGCCGGCGGCGCCGCCGCCCACCACCAACACCGAACGCACGTCGGCTCAGCCCTCGGGCTCGAAGGTCCCGGAGAACGGCGCGCGACGGCCCAGGGCGGTCAGCACCACGAAGCGTTCGTCGGCGAGCCGTTGCAGCACCAGAACGCCGGAACCCCCCGGTACCAGCTCGCTCGCGCCGGCGCCCTCGACGAGGATCCGCGCGTGCAGCGGCAGCCGATGGCGCAGGACGCCGAGCTCGTACCGCCGCTGACCGCCCGTGCGATAGCCGAAGAAGACGTCGGGTGGGTCGTCGTCGCCGTAGATGCAGGTGAGCGAGCGGGCCTCGCCGGCCCGGTAGTGCGCCGCGGCGTCCCACGCGATGACCTCGGCCTCCTCGCGCCCCACGTGACGCACGGTCGGCCGGCCGGTGTCGCCGTAGAAGGCGGCCGGGAAGCGCCGCGACTGGACGTAGAAGCCGCCCGCGCCCACGCGCACCTTCATCACCTCGTTGTCGTAGCTCTGTCCGCGGACGAGGCTCTTGAGGTGGGAGATCGCGAGGCCGAAGCGACGCTCGTGCTCGGCCGCGAAGACGTCCCAGTCGGGATCGACCAGTGCGGCGTCGGTGTTGACCACCACGCCGAGGCCGACGCGCTCGCGAGCACTCACGCGGCCACGCCCCGATGCAGGGCCGAGACGCCCCCGGTCTGCAGCCGGTAGCGCACGTCGGCGAAGCCGGCCGCCCGCATCCGTTCGGCGAGCGCCTCGGGGGCCGGGAAGGCCATCACCGACGCTGGCAGGTAGGTGTAGGCGCCAGGGCGTCCGGACACCCGCCCGCCGAGCCATGGCACGACCCGCGTGAAGTAGAAGCGGAAGACGCGCCCGAAGAACCCCTCGGGTGGAGGCGGGAACTCGAGCACGACCACGACGCCGCCGGGTCGAAGCACCCTGCGGAACTCGCGCAGGCCGGCATCGACGTCGGCGAAGTTGCGCAGCCCGTACGCGATGGTGACGGTGTCGAACGATGCATCCGGGTACGGCAGGGCGGTGCCGTCACCCACCTCGAGGCGTACGTCCACGCCGCGGCGGGCGGCCTTGGCGCGCCCGACCGCCAGCATCGGCTCTGAGAAATCGACCCCGACCACACGCGCGTCGGGCGCTGCCCGACGCAGGGCGATCGCGAGATCGGCGGTGCCGGTCGCGACGTCGAGGACGTCGCTGGGGTCGTCGGCCACCGCCCAGGCGACCGCCTGACGGCGCCAGCCGCGATCCACGCCGAGGCTCAGGATGGCGTTGAGCGCGTCGTAACGCGGCGCGATGCCGTCGAACATGGCGCGCACCTCGGCCCCCTTGGTGGGGTCGCCCTCGCCGATCGGAGGCAGGTGACGGGTGGCTGCGGTGGGGGCGGTGTGAGCGTCGGGCATGCGACGGGACGCTACCACGTCGTTCCGGCGCCGGCGGTGGCCCAGCCCCCCGTCATCGTCGCCCGGCGACCGCGGGCCGGCGCCTGCCGGCCGTCGCTGGCCACGGGCCACTGGCCGGCGCCTGCGGGCACACGATCAGAGCAGCCCGGCCGTCGCGAGGAAGGCGTCGAGTTTGGCGGGCGAGAAGCGCGAGAGGCTGGCGGCGGCACCGCCGCGGACCAGGGTCGGCACGCTGCGGCGACCGCCGTTGAGCGACTCGACGCGGGCCGCCGCACCGGGGTCCGCGTCGAGGTCGACCTCGACGAAGGAGATCCCGCGGGCCTCGAGGGCGCTCTTCGCCGCGCGGCAGTCGCCGCACCAGCCCGTCGTGTACATGATGAGGTGATCGTCGTCCACGCGCTGGAGGCTACCGGAGCGGCTTCGCCGGGTGTGTCGTGCATCGAACGGGGGCCCATTCCCTTCGTCGGCCTGCTACGATGGCGGACGGCCGCGGCGACGCCGCGGCACCCAGGCCGCGCTCTACGCCCCCGAACCCGGCCCGCCGCCGACGCGGCGAGCCTGGTGGCACCGCGGCGGATCGACGAGGAACCCCGCATGACCTACCGCAACCTGGCGATCATCGCCCACGTCGACCACGGCAAGACCACCCTGGTCGACGGCCTGCTCCGTCAGTCCAACACCTTCCGCGCCAACCAGGTCGTCGAGGAGCGGGTGATGGACAGCCGTGCCCTGGAGCGTGAACGAGGCATCACCATCCTGGCGAAGAACACGGCCGTCGAGTGGCACGGTGAGCGGATCAACATCGTCGACACCCCCGGGCATGCCGACTTCGGCGGCGAGGTCGAACGCGCGCTCGGCATGGTCGAGTCCTGCCTGCTGCTGGTCGACGCCGCCGAGGGCCCGATGCCGCAGACGCGCTTCGTGCTGCGCAAGGCGCTGGCGCTGGGCCTGCGGCCGATCGTGGTCATCAACAAGATCGATCGCAAGGACGCGCGTCCGGAGGTGGTCACGGGCCTCACCTTCGACCTGATGGTCGAACTCGGCGCCTCCGACGAGCAGCTCGACTTCCCCATCCTCTTCGCGATCGCCCGCGAGGGCCGGGCCTGGCGCGAAGGCGAGCCCGAAGGCAGCGACCTGACGGCCCTGTTCGAGACGATCCTGACGCACGCGCCGGTCGCGGACGGCGACCGCGACGCCCCGTTCCAGATGCAGGTGGCCAACCTCGACTACTCCGACTATCTGGGGCGCGTCGCGCTGGGCCGCGTGCGCCGCGGGCGAGCCCGGACCGGGGACCCGATCGTCCGCGTGGGACGAGACGGCCGCGAGGTCCGGGGCCGCCTCACGAAGGTCTACACCCACCTCGGGCTGCACCGCGTCGAGACGCCGGAGGTGATCGCGGGCGACATCGTGGCGGTCAGCGGCCTGGAGGAGGTCCAGATCGGCGACACGCTGTGTGACCCGGCGCGCGTCGAGGCGCTGCCGTTCGCGGGCGTCGACGAGCCGACGGTGTCGGTCACCTTCTCGCCGAACACCAGCCCCTTCGCGGGCCGCGACGGCAAGTACGTCACCAGCCGCCACATCGCCGATCGCCTGCAGCGCGAGCTGCTGACGAACGTCGCGCTGCGCGTCGAGGAACTCGGCGGCGAGTCGTACCGCGTGTCGGGCCGCGGCGAGCTGCACCTGTCGATCCTCATCGAAGAGATGCGGCGCGAGGGCTACGAGTTCTCCGTCTCGCGCCCCGAGGTCATCCTCAAGACGATCGACGGGGTGATCAGCGAGCCGTTCGAGAAGGTGGTCGCCGACGTACCGGTGGACGCCATGGGCGCGGTGATGGAGTCCCTCGCCACGCGCCGCGGTCAGCTGATCGACATGGAGCAGGGCGAGACCCGTGCGCGCCTGACGTTCTCGATCCCCTCGCGCGGCCTCTTCGGCTACCGCAGCGGCTTCCTGTCGCTCACGGCGGGCGAGGGCCTGCTGGGCCACGTGTTCGACGGCTACGAGCCGCACGTCGGCGAGCTGCGGACGCGGCAGGCCGGCTCGCTGGTGGTGATGGAGCCGGGCGAGGCGTTCGCCTACAGCATCTGGAAGCTGCAGGACCGGGGGACCTTCTTCATCGACCCCGGTACCGAGGTGTACGTCGGCATGATCGTCGGGGCGAACAACCGGCCAGGTGACCTCGACATCAACGTGTGCAAGAACAAGAAGCTGACGAACGTGCGGGCCGCGGGCAGCGACGACAACATCGTCCTGGTGCCACCGAAGCGGCTGACCCTCGAGGAGGCGCTCGAGTACATCGCCGACGACGAGCTGCTCGAGGTGACCCCCAAGAACCTGCGGCTGCGCAAGCGGCATCTCGATCCGCACCTGCGCAAGCGGGAGGCCAAGCGCGCCACCGAGGCGCCGGCGGTCTAGGGCGGCGCGCGCGGCCTAAGGCGGGGGCCGGCCCTCGAGCTCCAGCGGGCCGAAGGCCTCATCCTGGTGCAGCTCGCAGCGGCCGTCGCGGACCAGCTCCAGCGCCCCGGCGAAGTAGACGGTGCGTGTCGACCACTGCGCGTCGTCCAGCAGCTCGTCGAACCGCCGCCGCTGACCGGGACGCAACGACGCCAGGATGCGACCGATCGCGGCGGTGACGGTCAGCCGATCCCGCACCAGCTCGAAGTAGGGGCCGGGCCGCAGGCGCGCCGCGAGCTCCGCCAAGCGCGTCAGCGGGACGCCGAGCGGGCGCGGTTTGCGTGGGTAGCTCGGCGCCGAGGCGCGCGCCGGCAGCAGGTGCCGGCGCCGCTCGCGTCGTTCCCGCAGTTCGACGATCGCCTCCTCCAACGCCTCGAGCGCGGCGACCGCCGCCAGGGCGTCGGCGCGTGCCGATTCCTCGTCTTCGTCTGCCTCCCGCGGCGGTCGCGGGAGCAACAGGCGAGCCTTGAGCTCGATGACGGTGGCCGCCGCGGGCAGGGCCTCCGTGGCGAGGTCGAGGTCACGCGCCGCGAAGGCCTCGAAGCGCGCCAGGACCTCGCGCACCACGAAGACGAGGTCGACCTGGGCGGGGACGAGCCGGCGTGTCCGCAGGGCGTGCGCCAGCTCGCCGAGGGTGCCCTCGAACACGAGGGTGCCCTCGAACACGAGGGTGCCGTCACGGACGGGGTCGGCGCCGGTCGCCCGTGCAGCGCCGGTCGGCGACGCGGCGCCGGTCGGCGGCGCGGCGCCGGGTCGCTGCGCCTCAGCGGGTCGCTGCGCCACACCGGGCTGCGGCGGACTGCCGCGCACGCGCGCCGGCGGCGGCAGCCGGAGCCGGATCGGTCCTTCGAGGTCGGGGGCGGGCGGCGGCTTCACTCGGCGAGCGGGTCCTCGCCGTCGGCCACCAGGTGGCGGGTGTCGTTGACCCGCTCGACCACCGCCTCCTCCCCCCTGAAGAGGACGTGGCTGACGCTGGTGTGCCGCAGGTAGAGGCGCTTGCGCCAACGCGGTCGCTCGACCCCGAGGAGCGCCGACAGGAGCGTCTGGATGGAGCCCGAGTGGGTCACGGCCGCCACGTGGGCGTCGGGGAAGCGGTGGCGGCTCTCGGCGAGCCACGCCAACATCCGCTCGCGCAGCTGATGGTAGGACTCGCCCTCGGGCGCCGTTCGCATGAACGGGTCCTGGATCCACACGTCCCAGCGGGGATCTCGCTCGATCACGTCGCGCGTGAGGCCCTCGAACGCGCCGAAGTCGAGCTCCCGCAGGCGGGCGTCGAGCAGCAGCTCGCGGTCGGGCATCGCGACGCGCGCGGTCTCGACGGCGCGCTGCAGCGGACTCGACATCACGACGTCGATGGCCGCGAAGGTGGCGAGGTAGCCGGCGAGCAGGACGGCCTGGGTGCGGCCCGCTGGCGACAGGGGCACGTCGCTGTGGCCCTGGAAACGCCCGCTGACGTTCCACTCGGTGAGACCGTGGCGGATCAGCGTGAGGCGTCGCATCGGCGGAGCCAAGGTACCACGTCATCGTGCGCACGCTTCGCGTGCGCCAGCGGGACGGCCGCCACGCGCCGTCCGTCGGTCGCTGCGGTAGCCTCGCGGCGTGGACGAGCTTCGCGGGCGTGTCGTGCTGGTGACCGGAGGGACGCGCGGGATCGGCCTGGCGGTGAGCCGTTCGCTGCTGGCCAGCGGCGCGCGGGTCGTGCTGACCGGGCGCGACGGGCTGGCCGCGGCAGAGATCGCGACCGGGCTGACGAGCGACCACCCGTCGGGCGACGCCATCGGGGTCGCCGCCGACGTGCGCGACCCCGCGTCGCTGCGCGCCGCGGTGGCGGTCGCGAGCGACCGCTTCGGCCGGCTCGATGCGCTGGTCGTCAACGCCGGCGTCGGCCGCATGGCGCCGATCCAGGACCTGAGCGAGGCCGATTGGCGCGAGGTGATCGACACCAACCTCAGCGGCGCGTACCACAGCGTGCGCGCGGCGCTCGACGCGCTGGTCGCCAGCGGCGGGACGATCGTGACGATCGGCTCCCTTGCCGGCGCCCACGCGTTCGCGGGAGGCGCGGCCTACAACGCCAGCAAGTTCGGTCTCGTCGGCTTCACCGAGGCGATCATGCACGACCTGCGCGACCTCGGCGTGCGCGTCGCCACCGTGATGCCCGGGTCGGTCGCCACCGGGTTCTCCCGCCGCGGCGGCGGGGGCGACGCCTGGAAGCTCCAGGCCGAGGACGTCGCGGAGGCGGTCCTGTTCGTGCTGCGCAACCCGGGCCGGGCGCTGCCCTCGCGCATCGAGCTCCGTCCCGCGCGGCGGCGCCCATCCGGAGGCGGTTGATGAACCTCTACCCGATCCTACGCAGCGCGATGTTCCGCCTCGATCCCGAGGTGATCCACGCGCGGGTGTTCGCGCTGCTGGCCTTCGCCGCCGCGCACCCGGGCGCCCTGCGGCTGCTGCACTGGACGACGGGCGTCGACGACCCGCGCCTGCGCGTGCGTGCCTTCGGTCTCGAGTTCCCCAACCCCTTCGGGCTGGGGGCGGGCTTCGACAAGGACGGCCTGGCCGCCGCCGTGTGGCCGGCGCTCGGCTTCGGCCACACCGAGTTGGGGACGGTCACGGCCCTGCCGCAGCCCGGCAACCCACCGCCTCGGATGTTCCGCCTGCCGGCATCGAAGGCGGCGATCAACCGCATGGGCTTCAACAACGCCGGCGCCGAGGCGCTGGCCGAGCGGCTGCGGCGCGAACGCGCGCGCCCGTGGTGGCCCACGGCGCCCGTCGCGGTCAACGTCGGCAAGAGCCGCGTCACCCCGCTCGAGGACGCCGCGGCCGATTACGAGGCGTCGCTGCGGGCCGTGTGGCCGGTCGCGGACCTGGTGGTGCTCAACGTCAGCTCGCCCAACACGCCCGGACTGCGCACGCTGCAGCAGGCCGGCCCGCTGTCCGAACTCCTCGGGCTCGCCGCGGCGCTGCGCGGCGAGCTGGGGCCGATGCCGCTGCTGCTCAAGGTGTCGCCGGATCTCGAAGCTTCCGATCTCGACACGGTCGTCGAGCAGGCCGAACGGCACGGGCTCGACGGCTTGGTGGCCACCAACACCACCGTCCGCCGCGACATGCTGCCGAGCGATCCCAACGAGGCTGGCGGCCTCTCGGGAGCGCCGCTGGGCCCCATCGCCCTCGAGGTCCTGCGCCAGCTCCGCGAGCGCACCCCCCTGCCGCTGATCGCGGTCGGCGGCATCTTCACGGCCGAGGACGCGATCGCTCGCCTGGAGGCCGGGGCCTGCCTGCTGCAGGTCTACACCGGCTGGATCTACGAGGGGCCGATGATGCCACGGAAGCTGGCGGCGGGCATCCGGCGCTGGCTCGACGCCGCCGGGCACGCCACACTCGGCGACTACCTCAGCGCGCGCGACGCCGTTTGAGGCGCCCTCAGCCGGCCCGTTCCTTCGGCTTGATGCGGCGCGGCACGTGGAAACGCGCCTCGCTCACCCCGTGGCGCGCGTTCGCGACCCGGCCCAGGGCGAAGAGCAGGTCGGAGAGCCGGTTGAGGTAGCGCAGCGCCACCGCGTTGACCTCCTCCTCGGCGGCCAACGCGACCCCGGCGCGTTCCGCGCGCCGGCACACCGCCCGGGCGAACTGCAGCGCCGCGCTGGAGGCGTGCCCGCCCGGCACGATGAACTGCCGAAGCGGATCGAGTTCCTCGTCGTAGCGGTCGATCAGGTCCTCGAGCGTGGCGACGTCCTCCTCCTGGATCGGCCGCAGCGCCTCCCTCGCCGGGGCATCGTGCGGCGTCGCCAGGTCGGATCCCACGTCGAAGAGGTCACGCTGCAGGTCCGCGAGGACCCTGTCGAGTTCGGTGTCGAGCCCTTGCGAGCGCGCCATCCCGAGGGCGGCATTGGCCTCGTCCACGGCCCCGTAGGCCTCGACGCGCAACGCGTCCTTGCGAACCCGGCGGCCCCCGAAGAGCGCGGTCGTGCCGTCGTCACCCGTGCGCGTGTACAGCTTCATGCGCCGAGCATAGCCTGGGCCCCGGGGCCCAGGGCCTGGGCTCCGGGGCCCAGGGCCCGGCGCCCGGGGCACACCGCAGCCACGGACCCCGACGTCGACACCGCGGACTCGGGCGGTAGCCTGCGGTCGATGGGCGACCTCGAACAGCACTTCCTGACCGATCCGGAGGCGCTCGCGTGGATCGTGGCCGAGCTCGACCCGCGGCCGGGTGAGCGCGTCGTCGAGTTGGGCGCGGGCGCCGGCACCATCGCGTTGGCGCTGTCGCGGACGGTCGCCCCGGCGGACCTGACGCTGGTCGAGCTCGATGCCCGGCTCGCGGCCGGCCTGCGGGCGCGGTTCGCCACCGCGCGGGTGCTGGCCGAGGACTGGCTGATGGCCTGGCGCCGCTTGCCCCCGCCCGACGTGCTGGTCGTGTCGTTGCCCCGCGCGCTCGTCCCGGCAGCGCTCGCGGCCGCCGCCGACGGGCCGCCACGGGTGGCCGTCGTCGCCGTCGCGGCCGACGACCCGCCGCGGCTGCCGAGCGGCCTGGTGCTCACGGCCACGCGCCCACTACCGCGACGATCGTTCGAGCCGCCCCAGCCGTTCGACGGCGCCGCGTGGATCGTGCGGCCGGCCGGTCTCGGCCCCGACGGCCGACGAACCGCAGCGCGCTGAACCCGCTCCAGCGGGGTTCGATCGCCGGTGCCTCAGCGGGCGATGCGACGCAGGAGGTCGGCCGCCGCGTAGCGCCCCGAGAGCAGGGCGAGCGGGATGCCCCCGCCGGGGTGGACCGTGCCGCCCGCGAGCCACAGGTTCGCCACGCCGTGCGTGGCTGGGCCGGGACGCAGCGTCGACAGCAGGCCCTGGGGCATGGGACCGTAGATCGCGCCCCTGTCCCCCATCCGCGACAGGTCGGCGGGCCCGAGGTCGCGCTCGACCACCGTCCGACCGGCGGGGTCGAGGCCACGCGCGGCGAGCGTCGACCGCAGGCGACGTGCAGCCGCGGCGTCGGCCGCCGCGCGCTCGTCGTCGACCCGCCCGGGGGGCCGCCCCGGCGCGCCCCGATCGTCGCCGGGCGGCAACGCCGGCGCGTTCGCCATGACGAACCAGTTCTCGTGGCCCGCCGGGGCGTCGTCGGGATCGCCCTTCGAGGAGGCGTGCAGGTAGAGGGTCGGGTCGCTCGGGTGGCGACCGGCGCGCAGGTCGTCGAACTCGCGCGCGTAGTCCGGCGGGAAGAACACGTTGTGCGGCGCCAGCTCGGGCGTCTCGCCGCGAACCCCGAGCAGCGCGACGGTGCCCGACAGGCTCGGGAAGCGCCGCACGGGCGCCGGGCGACCGAGGAGCTGCAGCGCCCAGCGGCGGTCGACGGCGGCGACCACGGCGTCGACCTCGAGCTCGCCGTCGGCCACGACCACGCCCGACACGCGCCCGGCGCGCTCGACGAGGCGCTCGACCTCGGCGCCCGTGCGAACCTCCACGCCCAGCTCCTCTGCCAGGCCGCGCAGGGCCCGGACCACGCCGTGGACGCCGCCGACGGGCAGCGTGACGCCCAGGCCGAGCTCCACCCAGGCGATGTTGTGCAACACGGCCGGCGCTCGGTAGGGATCGCCCCCGAAGTAGGTCGCGAAGCGCAGGAAGAAGGGCAGCAGGTCGCCGCGGACCCCGAGCGAGGCCAGCAGCTCGGGGAGCCGCCGTCCCGGCTGGGCGCGCCAGCCTGCGCGAACGCCGTAGGCGGCCAGGCGCAGGAGGCCGGGGGCGGGGCCGCGGACGAAGGTGGGGGCGGCGTCCTCGTAGAGCCTGCGGGCGACGTCCAGCGCGCGGCGGTAGGCACGCTGCTCGTCGGCGTCGAGGCCCGCCAGGGTCGGCTCGAGCTCCCGGTACACGTCCCACACGCGGCCCGACGGGAAGACGTAGCGGCAGATGGGGCTCAGGGGCGCGAGGTCGAAGGGGCGCTCGCGGCCGGCGTCCCGGAAGATCGACTCGACCACGTCGGGCAGGGTGAACACCGAGGGCCCGACGTCGAAGCGGAAGCCGTCGGCCCGCCACTCACCCGCCTTGCCGCCGACCTCGGGCGCGCGCTCGAGCAGGGTGACGGCCGCCCCGCCCCTGGCGAGGTCGATCGCCGCCGCCAACCCCGCGAACCCCGCGCCCACGACGGCGACGCGCGGTCGCCCGCGCGATCTCGCGCGCGGTCGTTTGCTCGTGCCGCTCACGGGTAGCTCCGTCCCTTCCACGCGTAGCCCCCACGGCGCGCCAGCGCGCGCGCCACGATCGCCGTCAGGGCGACCGGCCCGAACGGCTGCAGCACCGCCTCCCAGGCGGCGCGACCGGCCTTGAGGTTGGACGCCAGCCGCAGGAGCAGGCCCGCGCCGGCGAGCGTCCACCAGCGCGGGTCCCACCACGCCAGCAGCCACGGCAGCGTGTAGGCCGCGAGGTTGAGCAGCCACAGCCCCACGAGCGCGATCGGGGATCCGCCGGCGGCCGCGAGCACGTTCTTGCCGAAGCCGCCGACGACCTCGGCCCAGCCGCGGTACATGCGCGTCTCGACCCACGGACCGCCGAGGCGCAGGGTCAGCGGCACGCCGAGCCGCTTGGCGCGGTGGGCGAGGCGCACGTCCTCCAGCACCTCGCCGGGCAACGCGGCGTGGCCGCCGACCCGCTCGTACGCCTCGCGGCGCCAGGCCATCAACTGGCCGTTCGCGCCGGCGAGGCTCGCGAACGGCAGCGCCCGCACCAGCGGGTGCGGCAGGTTGGCCAACAGCAGCAGGTCGACCAGCGGCACCACCAGACGCTCGCCGAGGGTGACGCAGCGTTGCCGCGGCCAGGCGCTGAGCAGGCCGGCGCCGGTGGCGTCCAGCTCCGCGACGACCCGATCGAGCGCGCCGGGATGCCACGCCACGTCCGCGTCGGTGAAGACCAGCACGTCGCCGGTCGCCGCGCGCGCGAGCTGGTGGCAGGCCCAGTTCTTGCCCGACCAGCCCGCCGGCAGCGGCGCGCCCGACAGCACCCGCGGGCCGTCGGCGGCGGCGAGGATGGCGGGGGTCGCGTCGGTCGAGCCGTCGTCGAGCACGAGGACCTCGTCGGCCCCCTGGGCGAGGACCGTGGGCAGCGTCGTCGGCAGCGTCTCCGCCTCGTTGCGCGCGGGCACCAGCAGCGACACCCGCGGGCGCTGTCGACCCGGCGCCACGCCGGCGCGCCCGGCGCGCGCGCCCAGGACCGGGAAGGCCAGGAGGTTGAGCAGCAGCACGGCGCCCTGGGCCGCGAGGAAGGCGGCGACCAGCCAGAAGCCCGCAGCGAAGACCGTAGCGGCGAGGCCCGCCGTGGCGGCGGCCGCCGCGGGGTCGCCGGTCACGACGCCCCCCACCACGCACGCCAGCGCGCCAGTCGCTCGTGGCTCCGTTCGGTGGCGCGCCACCACGGGCGGTAGTCGGGCACCGGCGCCTCGGCGTCGGTCGCCGCGGCGAGGTCGCGGTCGAGGCGCTCGAGCAGGTCAGCGAGGGCCCGCGCCAGCGTCTCGTGGTCGACGCCGCTGGCGAGCGGCGCGCCGAAGCGCAGGTAGACCTCGGGGCGCTCGCCCCCGCGCATCACGCAGCGGATCGCGAGCGGCAGCACGGGGACGCCGGCCCAGCGGGCGATGGCCGCGGCCCCGGGGCGGACCGGGCCCAGCGGCCCCGGCGGGCGCAGCCCGCCCTCCACGTAGACGACCAGCCACGCCCCGGCGGCGGCACGGCGGGCGGCGGCCCGCGGCTCGCGGTCCGACACCACGCCGAGGTGTCGGAAGAACCGGAAACGTGCCAGTTGGGCCTCGTCCATGATCGCGCCCGAGGGTCGCCCGTGGTGATCGGCGACGGCCCACGCCAGGTAGGCGTCCCACCAGCTGTGGTGGTTGGCTACGACGACGGCGCCGTCCGTCGGGACCGGGGCCTCGGCACGTGCCCAGATGCCCGCGAGCCCGCGGCGCAGGGCGCGCCGCATGATGCCCGGCAGGGACGCCGCGATTGCCCGCTCCAGCAGCGAGGCCCACAGGGCGCGCGGGCGGGCGCCGCTCACGCCGAGGGACCCCCTCGCCCGGAAGCCGAGGGACCCCCTCGCGCGGTAGCCGAGGGACCCCCTCGCGCCGCCCACAGACCGGGCGCCGCGACCGCCAGCATCGCCACCGCGGCGATCAGCCCGGCCAGCGGCAGCCCGAAGAAGGCCAGACCCACGCCGATCAAGAACGCCTGCGCCGCGAAGGTGGCGCGCAGGTCGCCGGCATCCTCGTCGGCCAGGCGCGGCTCGATCCACAGGAGGAGCGCGACGAGTAGCCAGCCGGCGAGGTACCAGCCGGCGAAGTTGGACCATGGCACGCCGAAGTAGGGACCCTGCTCGAACGCCCAGAAGCCCTCGCGCACCATGAGCGGGTCGAGGCCGAGGTCCCAGGCGACGAGCGCCAGCGGGGCGAGCCAGCGGGCGCGGCCGCGCGGCGCCACCGCCAGCGCGATCAGCGTGAAGGCGAACCAGCCGAGCGGCACCAGGAGGGGCACGCCGAAGAGCGCGGGGCCAGGCGCGAGGTAGCTGTAGGTTCCGAAGGGGAAGCCCGTGCGCTCGCCCAGGACCTCGACGGCCACGCCGAACGCGAAGGCCGCGGCGAAGAGTGCCCAGGCGCGCGCGCCGTAGCGCCGCCGGGCGTACACGAGCACCGCCAGGGCCAACGCCGTGGTGCTGGTGTAGGCCAGCGGGGCGAACAGGTCGGGGAACAGCGGCGTCGGGACCATCGTGAGCGCCCAGACGACCAGCCACGCCCGCCACGGGCGCCTGGTCAGCTCGGCCCACAGCCGCCGCAGGCGAGGGAGCGTCGCCGGGTGCAGGGCAAGCAGGAGCCCGCCGACGACCATCGTGCTCGCCAGCAGGAAGAACGCGGCCTCCTCGAGCGGTAGTCCCAGCGGACGCGGACCGAGCGTGAACTCCTCCGAGATCCACCAGATCGACCAGCCGATCGCCAGCCGATCGACGAGCCAGAGCCAGGCGGTGGGCAGGCCGACCGCCAGGACGAGTGCCCGCCGCCGCGCCCACAAGAGGTCACCGCCGAAGGCCCACTGGACGGCGACCACCGGCATGGACCAGACGAGGATGAGCCCGAGGTAGCGGCCGGGCTCGGTGGGCCACAGCAGCAGCCCGGCGCCGGCGCCGGCCAACGCCAGCAGCGCGCCCGCCCACCGGAACAGGAGCTTCGGCAAGCCGCCGCTGGTCGTCAGGCCGACGATCCAGGTCTGGATCAGGAAGAAGGCCAGCTCCTCGAGCGGGACGCCACCGAGCTTGGCGAGCACCCGGCCGTCCGGGTACCCCCACACGCCCTGCGCGATCAGCGCCCGGTCCCAGGGCCAGGTGTAGACCAGGGCCGCGAGCGAGAGGGCGCCCAGGCCGACCCGGGCTGCGCGGTCGCCGCCGAGTTCGCCGGCCAGCGGACGCCCTGCGCGGACGGCGCTGATCGCGCCGACGAGCAGCCAGGCGAGCCATGGCAGCGTGAAGGCGACGTGGAACTGCAGGTACGTCATCTCCGCTGACCAGATCGCACCACCGGCGACGGAGGCGAGGAGGGGGAGGAACCAGCTCCGCAACCAGCGGCGCTCGCCGGCCGTGCCTACCGCCGCGGCCGCACGCGACGCGGCGGCTTTCCCGTCGCTCACGAGCGCGGGCCGCTGCGCCCGTCGCCGCCCAGCGCACGCCGCACGCTCCGCCCCAACGCGACGTTCGGCCGGCGCAGGTCCTTGAGCACCTCGCGGGCAGCGTTGCGGCCGGAGGCCCCCATGATGCCGCCGCCGGGGTGGGTGCTGGCGCCCGTGAGGTACAGCCCGCGCACGCCCGGCGCGCGGTACGCGTGCGCGCCGAGGAAGGGACGCAGCGCGAACATCTGGTCGAGGCTCATCTCCAGGTGCATGACGTTGCCGCGGAAGAGCCCGAGCTCGCGCTCCAGCCAAGCGGGGTGCTGGAAGAGCGAGCCGACGACCTTCGCCTTGGTGCCGGGTGCGTACACCTCGTAGGCGTCGAGGATCGACGCCTCGACCTCGGTCGCGATGTCGTCCCAGCTGCGTCCGCCGGCGAGCTGGTAGGGGTAGTACTGGGCCCATAGCCACAGCACCTCGCCGCCGGGCGGCGCCAGCGTGTCGTCGACGGCCGAGAAGCTCATCGCGACGATCGGCGGGTCGGCCGCGGGGCGGCCGGCGAGGTAGTCGCCGTAGGCGGCCGACACCTGGGCGCGGTCGCGGCAGATCAGCTGCAGCGCCCGCCGTGCCTCGTCGTCGGGGTGGGCGGGGTAGCGGATCGGCTCGGAGAGCGCCAGTCGGACGATCGCCCCGAAGCCGTTGCCGACGCGCATCCCGGCGGCGTTCGGCGGCCGATGTTCCTCGGGGAGCAGGCGGCCGAAGGTCTCGAGCGCGTGGGCGCCGGCGAGCACGACGCGTGCGGTGTAGACCTGCTCGCCGACGCGCACGCCGGTCGCGCGGCCGCCCTCGACGAGGATCTCGTCGACCGCCGCGTCCACGTGCACCCGGCCGCCGTGCGCCTCGACGTGGCGCGCCAGCGCCTGGGTGAGCATGCCCGAGCCGCCGCGCGGGCGGGCCATGCCGCCCTCGTGGTACAGCGGGTGCCACAACAGGAAGGGCGACGTGAGCGGCTCGGTCGGCGGCGGGCCGGACTGGGCCGCCATCCACACCAGGGGCGCCTTGACCTTCTCCTCGCGGAAGTAGTCGTCGACCAGCTCGCCGTAGGGTTTGAGGATGCGCGGGAGCGCCTTGCGCCAGTCCCCGGGCACCGCCTTGCCCGACATGGCGGTCGAGCCGAGCGTCAGCGGGTCGGGCGTGGCGAGGAAGAGGTCACGCACCGCCTGGGCGAAGGGCCGCCACTCGTCGAGGAAACGCCCGTAGGCCTCGCCCTCGCCCGGGAAGCGCGCCTCGATGCCCTCGATGGTGCGGGCCTCCGAGCGGTGGAACAGCAGGTGGTCGCCGTCCTCGAAGGGGGCGAAGAAGAGCGGGTCGACGTCGATGTACTCGAGGCCGAAGCGCTCGAGACCGAGCTCCTCGACGATCGGCGTGTTGCGGATGAGGATGTGGGCCGAGCCGCCGAGGTCGAAGCGGTAGCCGGGCACCTGCTCGATCGTCGACACCGCGCCACCCACGATCGGGCGGCGCTCGAACACGCCGACCGCGAGGCCGGCCTGGGCGAGGTAGGCGCTGGCGACGAGGGCGTTGTGCCCGGCGCCGATGGTCAGGACGTCGTAATCGGGCACGCGGCCCCTCCTTCGTTCCCTGAACGGCGACCGCCAGGGCATGAGCGCCTCACGAGCGGGCCCCCCGCGCCTCGCGGGCGGGCCCGCCGGCGAGCTGCAGGACGGCGCGCGGGATCAGGGCGATGCGTTCGACGGGGCGCAGGTAGGCGCGTCGGTTGAGGTTGTCGAAGCCGTTCTGGCGCAGCTTGCGCAGGATCGCCTCGTAGTTGAGGGCGGCGACCGCGACCCCGAGGGAGGCCACGCCGTGGAGGCGGGGGATGCCCCGCCACCCCTCGCGGTAGAGGCGATGGGTGAGGGCGACGAGCTCCTCGAGGAGCGCGACGTACTGGGGTGTGACTTCTCCAGAGCGCAGTTGTTCAAGTGTAACGCCGTACTTGGCGCGCAGATCGGCTGGGAGGTAGCAGCGTCCCAGGCGCAGATCCTCGCCCACGTCGCGCAACACGTTCGTCAGCTGCATCGCGAGCCCGAGCGACATCGCCATGTCGAGCGTCTCGGAACCGCCGCGGTACCCCGCGACCGGTGCCACCAGCCAGCCGACCACGCCGGCCACCCGGCGGCAGTACAGCATCAACTCCTCGAGGTCGGCGACGTCCGTCGGCTCGAGATCGGAGGCCAGCCCCAGGTAGAGCTCCTCGAAGGCGGGCAGCGGGACGTCGTGGCGTTCCAGCACCCAGGCCAGGCCGACCTCCACCGCGGCCTCGGGGTCGGGCGCGCCGGCGTAGGCGCGCTGGATCCCGGCCCACCAAGCGGCCAGGCGCTCGCGTGCCTCGGTCACGCTGGACGCCTGATCGACGGCGTCGTCGCCTGCGCGGCACACGGCGTAGATCACGGTCACCGCGGAGCGGCGATCGCCGTGGAACAGCCGCGAGCCCAGGTAGAACGTGCTCGAGTGCGCGCGCGTCTCCTCGGTACAGCTGGCGATCGCCTGCGCGACGGTCATGGCCCTCCCGAACCCGCGTTAGGGTCACTAACTCGCCGCGACGGTAGCACGGGGCCGCCACCGGCCAATGGGGTCGACCGTCCGGTCGGCACCGGTAACGTCCTCAGCCGCCGGTGGGCAGCTCGATGCGCTCGTCGGCCGCGCGGCGGCCGCCGCCGTAGCGCTCCACGACGTACGCGTCGAGCATGCGGTTGAACTCGGGGACGATCTCGGCGCCCTGCAGCGTCCCGACGAAGACGCCGTCGCGGTACACCGGTGCCCGCGGCGACTCCCCGGTACCCGGCAGCGAGATGCCGATGTCGGCGTGCTTGCTCTCCCCCGGCCCGTTGACCACGCACCCCATGACCGCGACCTTGAGGCCCTCGACGCCCGGGTAGGTCTCGCGCCACTCGGGCATGCGCGCCTTGAGGTACGCCTGGATGTCGCGCGCCATCTCCTGGAACAGCGTGCTGGTCGTGCGGCCGCAGCCCGGGCAGGCGGTGACGCTGGGAGCGAAGCGGCGCAGGCCGACCGCCTGCAGGATCTCCTGGGCGATCTCCACCTCGCGCTCGCGGGGCGCCCCCGGGTCCGGCGTGAGCGATACGCGGATCGTGTCGCCGATGCCTTCCGCCAACAGCGGCACCAGGCCCGCCGTCGAGGCGACCGCCCCCTTGATGCCCATGCCCGCCTCGGTCAGGCCGACGTGGAGCGGGTAGTCGCAGCGCGCGGCGAGCTGGCGGTACACGTCCCACAGGTCGGGCACCTGGCTGACCTTGACGGACAGCACGATGCGGTCGCGGCCCAGCCCGACCGACTCGGCGAGCTCGGCCGAGCGCAACGCCGACTGCAGCATCGCCTCGATCATCACGGCATGCGCCGAGCGCGGCTCGCTCGCGCGCGCGTTGTCGTCCATCAGCTCGGTCAAGAGCGCCTGGTCGAGCGATCCCCAGTTCACGCCGATCCGCACCGGGCGGTCGTGCTCCCTGGCGACCTCGACCATCGTGACGAAGTTGGCGTCATGGCGCTCGCCGACGCCGACGTTGCCGGGGTTGATGCGGTACTTGGCCAGGGCCTCGGCCGCCCGCGGGAACTCGCGGAGGAGCTGGTGACCGTTGAAGTGGAAGTCGCCCACCAGCGGGACGTCGAGACCCTGGTCCAGCAGCCGGTCGCGGATCTCCGCAACGGCCGCGGCGGCCGCCCGGTTGTTCACCGTGATGCGCACGATCTCCGAACCGGCACGGGCGAGCGTGGCCACCTGTTCGACGGTGGCGGCGACGTCGGCCGTGTCGGTGTTGGTCATCGACTGCACGACCACGGGGTGGTCCCCGCCCAGCAGGACGTGCCCGATGGGGACGGTGACGGTGGCGCGGCGGCGGGGGGCGTCCATGCGCCCAGTCTACGCGCCCTCCGTGGCGCCACGGTGGTGCCAGCCACGGTCTCGGCGGCCGCGCAACCCGCCGCCCCAGACGCGCGCCGCGGCGCGCGTCAGCCGCCCCGGGGCGCCTCGCGCTCCCCGATCAGCGCCGCCACCTGCGGCCACAGCCGCTCGCTGGTCGACAGGGCCTCGCCGCCGTGGATCGTCTCGCGCCCGGCCCAGTCGCCGAAGCGGCCGCCGGCCTCGCGCAGCAGCACCGGGAAGGGGCCGGCGTCCCAGGGGTTCATCACCGGGTCGAGCATCAGCTCCAGGCGACCGCTGGCCACCAGCGCGTGGCCGTACGCGTCGCTCCAGCCCGCCTGGTAGGCGGTCGCCGCCCGCAGGCGCGCCCACGCGTCGCCGCGGCCGTGACGCTCGAACGAGCCGGCGTCGGTGAACGCGACGTAGGCGTCCGCGAGATCGGCGGTGTCGCGCACCCGCACCGGCCTGCCGTTGAGCCGCGTGCCGCGCCCGCTGGCCGCGTACACCGTCTCGCCCAGCGCCGGGAAGTGCGCCACGCCGACCTCGACGCGGCCCTCGACCTCCAGGCCGATCAGCACCGCGTACAGCGGCACGCCACGCACGAAGGCCTTGGTGCCGTCGATCGGGTCGACCCACCAGACGTGCGACGCGTCGGCCCGCTCGGCGCCCTCCTCCTCGCCCACGATCCCGTGGTCGGGGAACGCGCGGCCCAGCCGCTCCCGCACGATCGCCTCGGCCGCCCGATCCGCGAGCGTCACCGGCGTCGCGTCGTCCTTCGTCTCCACCTCGACCCCGGTCCGAAAGTGCGACAGCGTCGCCTGCCCCGCCACGAACGCGGCCTCCAGGGCCACATCGAGAAACCGATCGAGGTTCTCCATGCACCTACGCTACCCGCCCGCGTGGCGGCGGGGTTGGGGCCCGGGCGCGGTGCCTGGAGCCACCGGAGGTGCCAACGGCCCCGCGCCCGGGCCCCAACCCCGCCAGCGCATTTCCGCGGAGAGCCGTGTCAGAGGGGCCGGGGGCCTCGGGCGGGACCGTTGGCACCCCCAGGTGGCTCCACAGGTCTCGCGCAGCGGCCCCGACCCCGCCATCCAGCTTCCGCGGAACGTGGTGCCAGCGGGGGCTGGGGCCCCTCCGGGGGCCGTTGGCACCCCCGGTCACCCTAGGCCCCAAGAGCAGCGCCGCCGGGGGCGGGGCCCCCTCCCGGGGCCGTTGGCACCGCAAGGTGACTCCAGGCCCCGGGAGGGGGCCCCGCCCCCGCCCGCGGTACGATGCCGCATCATGCTGATGTCGAGAGCGCGTCTGGAGGATGCGGAGCGTCGCACGCTGGCGCCGTACGCGGCGTTCGCCGGCGACTCCCGCGGCCGCCTGCACACCGAGGACGAGAGCGAGTTCCGGACCGCCTTCCAGAAGGACCGGGACCGCGTGATCCACACCAGCGCGTTCCGGCGCCTGGAGTACAAGACGCAGGTGTTCGTCAACTACGAGGGCGATTACTACCGGACGCGCCTGACCCACACCCTCGAGGTCGCCCAGGTGGCGCGGGCGATCTCGCGTGCGTTGGGACTGAACGAGGACCTCGCCGAGACGGTCGCGCTGGCGCACGACCTGGGGCACCCGCCCTTCGGGCATGCGGGCGAGCGGACCCTCGATCGGCTGGCCGCCGACGCGGGTGGCTTCGACCACAACCGCCAGAGCCTGCGCATCGTGACGGAGCTCGAGCGTCGCTATCCCGGCTTCGCGGGTCTCAACCTCACCTGGGAGACGCTCGAGGGGATCATGAAGCACGAGACCGAGTACGACGTCGCCGACGCCTCGTGGGAGCCGGACGCCCGCCCCAGCCTCGAGGCGCAGGTCGTCAACGTCGCCGACGAGTTGGCCTACAACGCCCACGACCTCGACGACGGCCTCCGCTCCGGCCACCTCTCCCCCACCCAGGTGGCGGAGGTGGGCGTGGTCGACCGGCTCATGCGCCGCCTCGGCGTCGACCCTGCACGCTTCGACAACCGCGCCCGCTACGCGCTGGTCCGCGAGCTGCTGGGGACGATGATCGACGACACCATCCGGCACACCCACGCGGCCGTCGAGGACGCGGGCATCGCGTCGATCGACGACGTGCGGGCGCACGACGACACCCTCGTCCGTCACGGTGACGAACTGGCCGCGGAGCTCGCCGAGCTCAAGCGCTTCCTCTACCGCAACCTCTACCATCACCACCGACAGATCCGCATGACCCGCAAGGCGGACCACATCCTCGAGCGCCTCTACCACGCCTACGTGGGCCAGCCGGACATGTTGCCGCCGAACGTGCGCGCCGAGGTCGACCGCCTCGGTGCGCAGCAGGCCGTGGTGGACTACCTCTCCGGGATGACCGACCGCTACGCGACCGTGGAGTACCGCAAGCTGTTCGACCCGATGACGCTGACCTGAGCTGCCCGCCGCACCCGATCAGTCGCTGCGGCGAGCGACCGCGATCAGGCGACCGTCGGCCGGGTCGCGGAACCAGACGGCCGACACGCCGCCGTGCGGCACCCGCACGATGAGCCAGGGGCTGGTGAGCGCCTGCGTGACCATGGCGCCGGGACCCGGCGACGTCTCGACGAGGTCGACGAACAGGTCGCCACCTTCGAGCGTGACGCCGCGCACCTCCGCCCCGTAGCCGCCGGTCGGCTTGGGGCCGAGGAAGACGGCGAGCAGCGTCTCACGCTCGAGGTCGGCGCCCGGAAGCGGCGGCGGTTCCAGCGACGCGCCGTACGCGCGGTTCCAGGCCGCGGCGAACTCGTCGGCGCTGCGCAGCAGCTGGTACGAAGCGGCCGTGACGCCGGCCGCCTGCTGCCCGCGCGCGACGACCTCGAAGGGCACCTCGCGCGGAGCGGGCCGGAACGCGCCGACGTCGGTGGGCACCCCGGCGGTGACGTGGATCGCCGTGGCGCGCTGCTCGGCGACGCCGTCCACCGACCGGCGCGGGACGTCCGGCTCCGCCAGCACGGACACGACGAGCGGCTGGCCGCGGTCTTCGAGCACGCGCCTGAGCGCGTCGGCCTCGGCGTTGGTCAGCTCGCCCAGGCCGCGCAGCCCGGCGAGGCGCGGCCGCGGGGTGACGCGCACGTTCAGCCCGCCGGGATCGAACTCGCCCAGCGTCAGCCAGGCGCTGCCGTCGTAGTACAGCACCGCCCGCGTCTCGCGCTCCGTGCGCATCTGCAGGTCGGTCGTCAGGGGGATGCGGCGCACGGCGACCGGCGCCTCGAGCGATTCGGCCGGGGCGTCGACCCAGGCGGGCTCTCCATCGATCCACAGGGCCGAGGGAACCGTCCAGGGGTCGAGCGAGGGTCCGGCCTCGGCCGCGGTGAGGGCTCGCTCCTCGCCCTCGAAGGCGAACGCGCGCGGCTCGCCATAGAACCAGGCGACCCGCCGCTCCAGCGAGCCGGTCACGTTGAGCTCGTGCAACTGGGGAGCGGGATCGGCCTCGCAGGCGCTGAGGACGAGGCCCAGGGCAGCGATCAGGATACCGGCGGGGCCCGCTGGGGGACGGCGCATGGGGTTGCCTCCTCGGCGCGAAGGCTACCAGACGAAGCTGAGACCGCGTGAGGAGTCCGTCAGACTGGCGCTGCTACACTCCCGGCGTGAAGCGGCGACGGTGGACGCGCTGGTGTCTGGCCTTGGCGATCCTCTTGGGAGGGCACGCCGCGGCGATCTCGGCCGTCGCGGCCGCGCCGGAGACGCCCAGCGAGTGGTGGGACGTGATCGTCGTCGGCGCGGAGCCCGAGGCGATCGCGGCGGCGGTCGCTGCCGCCGAGGAGGGCGCGCGCACCCTGCTGCTCGCGGAGGACCCGCGCCTGGGCGGCCTCTTCGTGCGCGGCGCGCTCAACGTGCTCGACCTGCGCGTCACGCCCGTGGACTACCAACGCGGCCTGTTCGAGCGCTGGTGGCGGATGGTGGGGCGCTACGGGGCGTTCGATCTCGAGCGGGCCGAGCGCGCCTTCGCCGACCTGCTCGCGGCGGCCGGGGTGACGGTCCGCCTCTCGCAGCCGACGCCCCGGCCGTGGCTGGCCGGCGATCGGGTCGTCGGCGTCCTCGTCGGCGGCGATGGGCTGAGGTCGCGCCAGGTCGTCGATGGCACCGCCGACGCCGACCTGGCGCACGCCGCCGGCGCGGCGAGCACCTGGGGCTTCTCCTCCATCGGCCTCGACGCCCGCATGGCGGACACGCTGGTCTTCCGCATCGACGGCGTCGACTGGCAGGCCCTGCGCCGCGGCGCCGGGTCGCGCGGGCGCGCCTACGCCTACGTCGATGAGCGCGTCGCGTACGGACACTTCGGCGGGCACCCGGCCGCCTACCGGGCCGAGGACCCGGGCCTGCGCCTGCGCGGCCTCAACCTCGGCCGCCAGGACGACGGCTCGGTCCTCGTCAACGCGCTGTTGATCTACGGCGTCGACGCCCTCGATCCGGCGAGCGTCGACGCGGGCCGCGCCCGCGCGGCGTCCGAGGTCGACCGCATCGTCGCCTGGCTCGCGCAAGACCTGCCGGGGTTCGAGCGCGCGCGCGCCGGCGGCGTCGCCGACGCGCTGTACGTGCGCCAGACGCGGCATCTCGACGCCGAGTGCCGGCTGACGATCGACGACGTCCTCGACCACGTCGTCACCGACCGGGACGTCGCCGCCGGCGGCTACCCGCTCGACGTCCAGACCCTCCTCCAGAGCGACGACGGCTACGTCTTCGGCCTGCCGGAGATCTACGGCGGCCGCCTGTGCATGCTGCTGCCCCGCGGCCTCGAGGGTCTGTGGGTCGTCGGGCGCTCGGCCGGCTACGACCCGCTGGCGCACGCCAGCGCCAGGGTCGTGCCGTTCGGGATGGCGATGGCGGAGGCCGCGGGCGTCGCCGCCGCCTGGGGCGCCGCCCGCGGCTTCTCGCCGCGCGCGGTGGCCACCGGCGCCGGTCCCGTGAGCGCGGTCCGGACGCGCCTCGCTCAGCGTGGGGTCTACCTCCCCGAGGTGCGCCCGCGCCGCCCCGCGGGTCCCGCCGAGCACCCGCAGTACGCGGCGTTCCGCGCGATGCTGCGCTGGGGCCTCGCGGTGGGGGGCTACGCGAACGACCCCGCGCTGGACGCCGAGGTCGCACCCGCCAGCCTGCTGCACCTGCTCGCCAACCTCGGGCAGCGGGCGATGGGCGTGCCCGACGCCGGGCGCCGACTGCTCGACCGCGTGCCGCGGACCGATGGCACACTCGAGCCCGCCACCGCGGCCGAGATCGTCGCCACCTTCCTGCTCGCCGCCGAGGTGCCGACCGCGCTCCCGGTAGGCGCCGGCGGCGTCACGTGGACCGACCTCGTCGCGGCAGGCCTCGACGTCACGGACCCGGGGCGGCCACTGCGACGCGGCGAGGTGTACGCCATCGGCGCCTGGCTCCTGGAGCTCCATGCCGAGGGTACGGCGCTGCGCGCGCAGGGCTCCGAGGTCCTCGGCGACCGCTAGGGCCTGCCCGGAGCCTCCACCCCGCCACCCTGCGCGACCTCGGTGACGAACTGCCGGGCCGTCCGCCCGGCGTAGCCGTTGCCGCGTTCCGCGAAGCGCACGGCGGCGGACCGCCAATCCTCCGGCAGCGAGAGGCCCGCCATCTCGGCGAGCCCCGCCACCAGCGTCAGGTAGCGCGCGCGGTCGACGTGCGGGAAGGTGAGGACCAGGCCGAAGCGGTCGGCCAGCGCCAAACGCTCGTGGTGGGTGTCCCAGGCATGGACGTCGTCGTCCAGGGGATCCGGACGATCCCGGAGGCGCTCGCGCACCAGGTGGCGACGGTTCGACGTGGCCACCACCAGCAGCCGCGGCGGCAGGCCCCTGAGGCCGCCCTCGAGCAGCGACCGCAGCGGGCGGTGGCCGGACTCGCCGTCCTCGAAGGCCAGGTCGTCGAGCACCAGCAGCGTCGGGTAGGGCCACGGGCCCAGCGCCGCCAACGCGCGGGGCAGGGCCCCGACGTCAGCCCCGACCTCGGCCAGGCGCAGACCGTCATCCGCGAAGCGCTCGAGCAGGCCGCGAACGGCGGTCGACTTGCCGCTGCCGCGCGGGCCGTAGAGCAGCGTCGCGTGCGCCGGACGCCCCGCGACGAAGGCGGCCACGTTGGCGTCGAGTCGCGCGATCAGCTCGTCGACGCCGACCAGGGGGTCGGCCGGCGGTGGGCTCGCCGCCCCCCAGGCCCGGCCGTCCCAGGCGATCGCCGCGTGCCTGGCCAACGGCCCCGCGCCGCGCCAGACCGCATGGCGCAGCAAGGCGGCGACCACGCCGCCGACGTCGCCGGACCGGAGCCCCGCCGCCACCTCCGCCCGAACCGCATCGTCGCCCGCGGCCGCCGCCGGCCAGGGCGGCATCACCTGCTGCGCCGCGGCGCTCGCGACGACCTGCGCGACCCGCGCGACGTCGGCGCGCAGGGCGCCCTCGACGTCGCGCGACAGGGCGTCGGGGCCACCCGAGGCGAGGCGGGACCACGCCCCCTCCCCGTAGAGCATCGCGTCCGCCACGGCGTCGGCCAGGTCGCCACCGACCAGTCGCGTCGCCTGCCAGGCCGCCGGGTAGGCGCGGCGCACGCGCTCGCCGCCGGCGGCCATGGCCTCCGCGGGCTGCCACACGGCCGATCGCTCCACGGCGTCGAGCAGGAACCAGCTCATCTGACGACCCCTCCGGCCACCGCTCCCGGGCGGCTCTCCGACATCGTCTCCGCGTCGGGCTCGCCCGCGAGCCAGGCCTGCAGCCCCTCGCGTTCGAAGGCGGCCTCGGCGGCCAGCCTGCCCGCGGCGATCGCCTCGTCCATGCGGTGGAAGTCCCACCACGCGACCCGCGGGAAGCTGGAGACCAGCCGGGCGCCCGGAGGCACCTCCAGGCCCCGCTCGTACGACTGGGCGGCCAGCGCCGTGCCGCGCGCGAGTCGCCGCCAGGGGCCCAACGCCCCGCGCGCCAGCAGCCAGTCGCGCCAGCGCGCGCCGGCGGGCGTCGCGTGGAGCCAGCGGACGAACGCGATCAGGCGCGATCGGCCCGCGTCGATGCCGGCGTGCAGGCCCAGGGAGCGCTCGGGGTTCAGCTGGGCCAAGGCCCGGAAGGGCACGGCCTCCACGAAGCCTCCGTCCACCCACACGCGATCGCGGTCGATCACGGGGGAGAAGAAGCCGGCCAGGGCGGAGCTCGCCACCACCGCGCCGGCCAGCGAGCCTTCGCCCAGGAACCCGAGATCGCCCGTCACGAGGTCGGTGCAGGCGACCAGCAACGGCACCTGGAGATCGTCGAACGTCGCGCCGTGGAACACGTGGCGATCGAGCCAGGCCTCGAGCTTGCGGCCCCGGATCAGGCTGGCCTGGTCCAGGCCGGGATCGAGGGCCTGACGCCACAGCTCGCGGACGTCGATGCCGCGGACCAGCGCGGCGATCTCGGTCGCCGACATCCCCAGGGCTGCCATCGCCCCGATCATCGCGCCCGAGCTGGTTCCGGCGATGGCGTCCGCGTGCCAACCGCGTTCGGCCAACACCTCCAGCACGCCGACGTGCGCCACGGCGCGAGCCGTCCCGCCTCCCAGCGCGATCCCGAGCTCGGCCCGCGTCGCTCCCATCACAGGCATGGTACCCGGCCCGGGACGCCGCCGACACGCGTGGTAGCTTGGCGCCGATGGCGTCGATCTACCAGCGGGCGCGCCCGCGCCGGTTCGACGAGGTCGTGGGGCAGGAACACGTCAAGGACGTGCTCCTCGCGGCCTTGCGTCTCGGGCGCGTCGGACACGCGTACCTCTTCTCCGGCCCGCGCGGCGTCGGCAAGACCACCACCGCGCGCCTGCTGGCCATGGCGGTCAACTGCGACGCCGAGGCCCCCGAACGCCCCTGCGGGACCTGCGAGTCGTGCCTGCTGGTGCAGCGCGGCGATCACCCGGACGTCATCGAGCTCGACGCCGCCTCGAACAACTCGGTCGACGACGTCCGCGACCTCCGCGAGAAGGTCCGTCTCGCCTCGCTGCGCGGCGGCAGGCGCGTGTGGGTGTTGGACGAGGCCCACATGCTCTCGCGAGCGGCCGCCAACGCCCTGCTCAAGACGCTCGAGGAGCCACCACCCGGGCTGGTGTTCGTCCTGGCGACGACCGAACCCGAGAAGCTGCCCCCGACGGTCCTGTCGCGCTGCCAGCACTTCCGCTTCCGGCGGCTGAGCGTCGAGCAGATCCGCTCCAAGCTGACGCGCCTGGCGGCCGAGGCGGGCGTGGAGGCCGACGACGACGCCCTGTCGCTCGTGGCTCGCGCGGCCGACGGCGCGATGCGCGACGCGGAGTCGCTGCTCGAGCGCCTGCTGGTCGAGGGCGAACGGGTGACGCTGGAGCGGGCGGAGGCGGCGCTCGGGCTGCCGCCGGGCGAACGCCTGGTGCGGCTCGCCGTCGCGCTGGCGGACGGGGCGTGGGATGCGCTGCTCGGCGAGGCGGGCTCGCTCTACCGCGACGGCTTCGCACCGCGGACCGTCGCCGAACAGTTGGGTCGCACGCTGCGCGACGCCCTGTTCGCCGCGGTCACCGGCGAACCCGGCCCCAGCATCGGGCTGGAGGCCGACGACCTCGCCCGGGCGATCGAAGCGCTCGACGAGGCGAGCGAGCGGTTCGTGCGCCACAACGACCTCTACGCGCTCGAGGTGGCCCTGCTGCGGGTCGCGACCTCGCTGCGCCGTGGCCGACTCGTCGAACCCGCCGAGGACACGGCCGCGGTCACGGCGGCGGCGCCCGAGCCTGGGGCCCGCGCGGCCCCCGCCGCGTTCGAGCCGAACGGGCGCACCGCACCGGCGGCCGCCGCGCCCGCGGCGCCAGAGGCGGCCCGTCCGGCGCCGCCCGCGGACACCGCGACGCCGGCGCCGGAAGAGGCGCAGGCGCCACAGGCCGCCGGTGGCCCCCGCGCGCCCCGGTTCTCCTGGCACCCGGTGATGGCGCGCGCCGGCACCCAACTCAAGGCGTTCTTGCTGCCGGCGACCGCCGAGGTCGACGCGGGGACCCTGACGCTGCGCTACGACGAGCGTCACGCCTTCCACTTCGGCCAGCTGCGCAAGCGCGAGCGGGAGCTGCTGGAGCTGCTCGACGACGCCGGTGCCGCCTGGCTCGAGGTGGTGGTCGAGGGCCCGGGTGGCCGCGACCGGCACGGCCCCAGGTCGCCGGAAGGCGCGGTCGATGCAAAAAAGCCGTAACGGGGCCGGTGCCTGCCGCGCCGGTCCCGGTCCCGCCCCAGTCGACCCCGGCGGCGCACGGAGTGGCGCCGCCTGCGCCCGAACAGGCGCCGGGTGCGCCCGGAGTGGTGCCGCGTGCGCCCGGCCCGGCGCCAGCGGCGCCCGAACCGGCAACGGATGCGCCCGAACCGTTCGACGAGGGCACCCCGCCCGACCCGTTCGCGGAGGGCCCCCCGCCCGACCCGTTCGACGAGGGCGCCCAGCCCGACCCGTTCGCCGAGGCCACGCCGGAGCGACCCGACAGCGCGAGCGAACCCGCGTCCGTCACCAGCCGGCGGCCACCCGAGGCCCGCGCCTCCGCCGAGGCGCTCGCCGAGGCCGCCGCCGGCGACCGGCTCGAGCTGCTGCGCTCGGTCTTCCCCGGCCGGGTGCTGCGCCTGGTCCCGCCCGCGGCGCCGGGCGGGAGCGGCGGCCGACCACCCGCGCTGGACGATGCGGAAGCCGTACCCCTCGAGGCGCCCAGCGACGCCGACGGCGTCGACACCGACCCCAACGAACCCGGAGGTTCAGCATGAACGTGCAGAAGCTGATGAAGGAGGCGCAGCGCGCCCAGAAGAAGATGGCCGAGGCGCAGGAGCGGCTCGCCACCATGACCGTCGAGGGGACCGCCGGTGGCGGCCTCGTGCGCGTCACGGCCACCGGTGACGGCAGCGTCACGGCGGTCGTCATCGACCCGAGCGCGGTCGACACGGAGGACCTCAGCCTGCTCGAGGACCTGGTGACGGCCGCCGTCGCGGACGCGCAGCGCCGCAGCCGCGAACTGCAGGAGAGCGAGATGGGCACGGCCGTCGGCGGCCTCGGCGGCATGCCGGGGCTGTTCTGACGCCGGCGGCGGCCCCGTGCGCTTCCCGGCCCCGCTCGTCACGTTGATCCGCGAGCTCGGTCGCCTCCCGGGGATCGGCCCGAAGTCCGCCCAGCGACTGGCGTTCCACCTGTTCAACCGGCCGACGTCCGACGTCGAGGCGCTGGCGCAGGCGCTGCTCGACGCCAAGCACGGACTCGACCGCTGTCCCGTCTGCTTCCACGTCAAGAGCAAGGACGCGCCACTGTGCGCGGTGTGCGAGGATCCTCGGCGCGACGCGGCCCTGGTGTGCGTCGTCGAGCAGCCAGCCGACGTGCTGGCGATCGAACGCTCCGGCGCCTACCAGGGCCGCTACCACGTGCTCCACGGCGTCCTGTCGCCCATGCACGGGGTGGGCCCCGACGAGCTGACGCTCGACGCGCTATGGGCGCGCCTCGACGGGATCGAGGAGGTCGTGCTCGCCACCTCGACGACCGTCGAGGGCGAGGCGACCGCCATGTACCTGGCTCGCTCGCTCCACGAGCACGGCGTCCGCACGAGCCGCATCGCCTACGGCCTGCCCGTCGGCGGCGACCTGGAGTATGCCGACGAGGTGACCCTGGGCCAGGCGATCGCCCACCGGCGCCCCTTCTGACGCGGCCGGCGAGGCACTGCGGCGAACGCCGACCCGGGCGACCGCCCGGGTCGCTGCGACGCACACCACCTTGACGCCACCGGATCCGTCCATATAATGGCGCCCGTTTCGAGAGGACGTGATCCGTGGCCAAGAAGAGAGCCGCGACCGGCAACAACCGACTCGTCATCGTGGAGTCGCCCACCAAGGCCCGCACCATCGAGCGCTTCCTGGGCGACGGTTTTCGTGTGATCGCCAGCATGGGCCACGTGCGCGACCTGCCGGCGAACGCCAAGCAGGCCGGCGAGGCCGCCAAGGGCCTGACCTACGGCATCGACGTCGAACACGACTACCGCCCGCACTACGTGGTGTCGCCCCAGAACCAGTCGAAGGTGCGTGCGCTCAAGCAGGCGCTCGCCGGCGTGGACGAGGTCTACATCGCGACGGATGAGGACCGCGAGGGCGAGGCCATCGGCTGGCACGTCGTCGAGGTCCTGAAGCCGAAGGTGCCGGTCAAGCGCATGGCGTTCCACGAGATCACCGAGGCGGCCATCCACCGCGCGCTCGAGGAGACCCGCGACATCGACGCCAACCTCGTGGAGGCGCAGGAGACCCGGCGCGTGCTCGACCGCCTGGTCGGTTACGCCATCAGCCCGCTGCTGTGGCGCAAGATCGCCCAGGGCCTCTCCGCCGGCCGCGTCCAGAGCGTGGCCGTGCGGCTGCTGGTCGAACGCGAGCGCGAGCGGATGGACTTCGTGCCCGCCGCCTACTGGGACGTCGAGGCGACGGTGGCGACGGCCCCCCATGGCGGCGACGCGGCCCCCGGTCCCGCTGACACGGGCCCCTTCCGCGCCGCCCTGACGCAGCTCGACGGCGTCCGGCTGGTGAGCGGCAAGGACTTCGACGACCACACCGGCCGCCTCGCCGCCGGGATCGTCCCGGGCAAGGACGTCGTCGTGCTGGACGAGCGCGGGGCCCGCGCCGTGGCCGACGAGGCCGCCGCGCAGCCGTGGCGGGTCGCCGCGATCGACCACCGCGAGGAGGCGCGCCGACCCGCGCCCCCCTTCATCACCTCGACGCTGCAGCAGGAGGCGTCGCGCAAGCTCGGCTGGTCGGCCCGGGACACCATGCGCGTCGCTCAGGGCCTGTACGAACGCGGCCTCATCACCTACATGCGCACCGACAGCACCAACCTCGCCGCGGAGGCGCTCGACGCCGTGCGCCGGACCGTCCGCCAGCGTTACGGCGACGACCACCTGCCGGACGCGCCGCGCATCTACGCCAGCAAGTCGAAGAACGCGCAGGAGGCACACGAGGCCATCCGCCCCGCGGGAACGGACATGCGCACCGCCGAGGAGCTCGGCCTGCGCGACCGCGACGCCGCGCTGTACGACCTCGTCTGGAAGCGCACGGTCGCGAGCCAGATGGCGGACGCGCGGCTGCGCTTCACCACGGCCCAACTCGAGGTCCGCGCGGACGGCAAGACCGCGACCTTCCGCGCCGGCGGCCGCACCACCGTGTTCGCCGGCTTCTTCCGCGCGTACGTCGAGGGCCGCGACGACCCCAACGGCGAGCTCGACGCCCGCGACCAGGCGCTGCCGCCGCTCGAGGTCGGCGATGCGATCGACCCCCGTGACGTCGCGGCCGTACCCCACGAGACCAAGCCCCCGGCGCGCTACACCGAGGCCAGCCTGGTGAAGCGTCTCGAGGGCGAGGGCATCGGTCGCCCCAGCACCTACGCGGCGATCCTGGACACCATCCAGCAGCGCGGCTACGTGCGCAAGCAGGGCAGCCAGCTGGTGCCGACCTTCACCGGTTTCGCCACCACGCAGCTGCTCGAGGCGCAGTTCGCCGAGCTGGTCGACGAGAAGTTCACGGCCAAGATGGAGGACGACCTCGACGAGATCGCCCACGGACGCCAGGCGCGCGTCCCCTACCTCGACGCGATCTACGCGGGCGAGAGCGGCATCGCCCGACGCGTCACCGGCGGCCTGGCCAGCCTGGACGCCAAGGAGATCAGCACGATCCGGCATCCACGCTGGGAGCCCTACGCGGTCAGCGTCGGGCGCTACGGCCCCTACGTCGAGGGCGAGATCGACGGCGAGACGCTGCGCGCCAGCCTGCCCGACGAGGCCGCGGTCGCCGACCTGACGCGCGACGACCTCGAGCGCGCGCTGCGCGAACGCAACGCGCCCGACGCCTCGCTCGGCCAGCACGAGCCGGGCGGCGAGCCGATGTTCCTCAAGCGCGGCCCCTACGGCCACTACCTGCAACTCGGCGACGGCACCGGCGAGGCCCGTCCCAAACGCATCTCGCTGCCGCCCGGCGTCACGCCCGAGGACGTCGACCAGGCCATGGCACAGGCGCTGCTCGACCTCCCGCGGCGCCTCGGCACGCACCCCGAGAGCGGCGAGCCGGTCGAGGCGCACATCGGCCGCTTCGGGCCGTACGTGCGGCACGAGAAGCTGTTCGCCAGCCTGCCGAAGGGGACCGACGTGCTCAGCGTCGACCTCGCGACGGCGCTGGAGCTGCTGGCCAAGAAGCGCAACCGCGGCGCCGCCCGCCGCACGCTCGGCGATCACCCCGACGACGGCGCGCCCGTGACGCTGCACGACGGCAAGTACGGCCCGTACGTCAAGCACGGCAAGGTCAACGCCTCGCTGAGCGAGGGGAGCGACCCGGACGCCCTGACCCTGGCCCAGGCCCTTGAGCTGCTCGCCGCGCGCGTGGCGGCCAAGGGCGGCGGCCGCGGCGGGCGGTCGACGGGCGCGAGGGGCACCGGCAAGTCCAAGACCGCCACCAAGCGGACGGGCGCCGCCAAGGGCGGCGCGAAGGGTCGCAGCCGGTCGGCGGGGGCGAAGCCGAAGAAGGCCGCCGCAGCGGCCAAGCCCAAGGCGACGCCCGAGGACCTGATCCCCTTCCTCGACCGCCTCGAAGCCGACGACCGCGAGGTGGTGGCCAGCGTCGACGGCCTCGGCCGCACGGCCGAGCCGGTGGCCACCGTCGCCCGGCGCCTGGGCCGCAGCGAAGACGACGTCGAGGCCGCCGCCAAGCGCGCCCGGTTCAAGCTGCGCATGGCGTACGGCAAGGCGCGCGCGAGCGGCGGCCAACGGTCGGGCTGACGCCCGCGCGCTGGCCGAGCCACGGCGGAGGCAGGAGGGCACCACGATGCGGTCCGACGAGGTGGGGCAGGTGGTCGGCGTGCTCGGCCTCGCCCGTGCGGCGGGCGAGGCGGGCGCCGCGCTGCCCGGCCGCACGTGGGTGGCGGCACGGCTGGAGCGCCGCGTCGGCTGGCGCCTGCAGCGACCGCGATGGCTGCTGGCGCTCGACGCCGCCGTCATCGTCGACCTCCCCTACGGCGACTTCCGCATCCTGCAGCGCGGCGACGCCCTGGAGCTCCCGGCCGGGACCGAGGTCGCCCTGCAACCGGTCGCCGACGCCGTCTCGCTGCTGTGGCACGACGCCGATGCCTGACGCGGCCGCTTCTCGCGGCGCCGGAGCCGACGGCTACACTGGACGTGTGCGCCGAACCCAGGTCCGCGACGCCCTCGTGCTGCGGCGATCGCCGCTGCCGAGCGGCGACGTGGTCGCCACGCTGCTCTCGCCGACCGGCACCTGGCGGGCGATCGCGCGCAAGGGCCGGCTGCCCGGCGGCAACCTGGCCCGGCTGTCGCTGTTCCACGACGTCACGGTGCAGTTCTGGCGCCGCAACGACGACGACCTCGCGCTGATCACCCAGGTCCAGCTGAACGGCGCGCTCGCCGGCCTCGCCCGGCCCGAGGCCTACCCGTACGCCCACCTGCTCGCCGAGTTGGCCGACGTGCTGACCGTCGAGCAGCCGGTCGACGAGCGCTGCTACACGCTGGTCGCCAGCGGCCTGCGGGGCCTGCACGCGCACGCCGACCCCGAGGCCGTCGGCCTGGCCTACGCCTGGCGGCTGCTCGCGCTGGCGGGGGTCGCGCCCGACGTGCGAGCGTGCGCGGGGTGCGGGGGCGAGCCGAGCCACCTGTGGATCCCCGCGGGACAGGCGCGCTGCGCCGCCTGCGCGGCGGGCGTCGGCGGCGACCGGGATGCGGACGAGGCGCTCTTCCTGGGCCGCGAAGCCCTCGCCGAGCTCGACGCGCTGGTGCGGGGCCCGCTCGCGTCCGCGGTGCACCACCCGCCGGTCGACCGCGCGCGCCACTGGCGCGCCCTGCGGCGCTTCGTCCGCTGGCACGTCGGCCACGTTCGCGCCCTGGAGGCCCTGCCGTGCTGACGCTGTTCGCCGCCATCGCCGTCGGCTACATGCTCGGCGCCATCCCCAGCGCGGAGCTCGCCGCGCGCCTCAAGGGCCGGCGGATCTTCGAGGTCGGCTCGGGGAACATGGGCGCGATGAACACCGCCCGCAACCTGGGGTTCGCGCTCGGGGCTGCGGTCCTCGTCGCCGACGTCGCCAAGGGGGCCGCCGCCACGGCGGCGGCGCTCGCCATGGCCTCGCTCGTCGGCCTCGGCCCCGAGGAGCGGCTCGCGGTGGCCCTCGCGGCCGGGGTGGCCGCGGTCGTCGGCCACGCCTGGTCGGTCTACGTGGGCTGGCGCGGCGGCAAGGGGCTAGCGACCATCTTCGGGGTGTCACTGCCGCTGTACCCGCTCGGTGGAGTGGCGGGCCTCGGCCTGATCCTGTCGCTGCTGCTCATCACCCGCCGGGCCCATCTGGCCTCCGTGCTGACCCTGCTCGCCTACCCGTGGCTGGTCGCGCTGGTCGCCCTGCGCACCGGCGCGCCGCTCGAGACGGCCTTCGCCCTGTTCACCGCCACGCTGCCACTCGCCATCGTGTCGCTGATCAAGCACCGACCGCCGCGCGCGCCCGCCGACGGCTGAGCGAGGTCGACCGCCCGGGGGTCGCTCGGACGGTGCAGGGCGGGCCGCCCACCGGCCGCCTCACTGCCAACGCTCGAAGGCCTCGCGCTCCTCGCCCAGGAGCAGGGCCCGCGCCTCGCCGACGAGGTAGAGGCTGCCGGCGACGACCACGTTCGGCGCGTCACGAGCGGGGGTCGCGCCGGCCCCGGTGCCGCCCAGGTCGGCGTCCACGGACGCGAGCGCCAGGGCCGCGGCCGCGGAGACCGCCGCGGCCACGTCGTCGACCTCGACGACGCTCCCGGCGCCCGCCGCGCGCAACCGCTCGGCCAGCCGCGCCGCCGGCGACGCGCGCGGGCTGCGCGACGCGCGCGTCGCCACCAGGACGGGTGCCAGGCGACGCAATGCCGCGGGCAGCTCGCCGCCCAGCCGGTCGTCGGTCACGCCGACGACCGCGACGCGGGGACGGGCATCGAGCGCGTCGAGCGCCCCCGCCAGCGCGTGCGCCCCAGCGGGGTTGTGTGCCCCGTCGAGCAGCCAGCGGCAGCCGCGAGCCGCGAGCGGCTCGAGCCGGCCGGGCCAGCGGACCGCGGCCGCGCCCGCGACCACGGCGTCCCAAGGCGTGCCCCAGGCCCGCGCCGCCAGCGCCGCGGCCGCCAGGTTGCGCGCCTGGTGGGCGCCGAGCAGGGGCGCCCGGATCGGCGCCGGACCCAGCCCACGCACCTCCACGCCGACCCACCCCAAGTCGCGCAGCTCGGCGCCCGCCTCGTCGACGACGGTCAGGTCGGCGCCGAGCTGCGCGGCACGGCGGCGGACGACCGCGAGGGCCACCCCCTCGGCCGAGGTCACGGCCGGTCGCCCCGCACGCAGCACGCCGGCCTTCTCCCAGGCGATCGTGGCGACGTCGGGACCGAGCACGGCCTCGTGGTCGAGCGCGATCTGGGTGATGACCGACAGCGTCGGCTCGCTGGCGTTGGTGGCGTCGAGGCGGCCGCCCATGCCGACCTCGAGCACCGCGCGGCCGACCCCGGCGCGGGCGAAGGCGAGCGCGGCCACGGCGACGAGCACCTCGAAGAAGGTGGCGCCCAGGCGCTCCGCGTGCGGGCGGACGTCGCTCAGCGCCTCGGCGAGCGCGGCGTCCGCCAGCGGCCGGCCGTCGACCGTGAAGCGCTCCCCGAAGCGCGTGAGGTGGGGGCTGACGAAGCGCCCAACGGGCGCAACGCCCGGGGCCCGCGCGGCCCCCGCGTCGCGCGGGAACCCCGGAACGTTCTCCCGCAGCATCGCATCGAGCAGGGCGACGGTCGAGCCCTTGCCGTTGGTGCCGGCCACCAGCGCGACCTCGAAGGCGTGCTGCGGGTCGCCGAGCGCGGCGAAGAGGGCGCGCGTGCGCGTCAGGCCCGGGTGAACGCCGAAGCGTTGGAGGCGCTCGACCCAGGTCCAGTCGTCGGCGTTCACGTCGCCTCGTCGGCCGCGGCCAGGCGCCGCAGTTCCTCGTCGCCGGCGGGCGGCTCGTGATGGCGAGCGACCAGCTCCACGACCCGGGCGTCCACGTCCAGCGCGCGCAGCCGCCCGGCGCCGAGGGCGGCGTGCTCGGCGTGGACGCGCCAGGCACCGCGCCACGCCTCGGGGAAGCGCTCGAGGACGCCGGGACCGGGGGTCCAGACGTGCACCAGCACCCGCTCCCACACGCGGTAGGGGCGCTCCGCCTTGCCCACGTCGTGGAGCAGCGCCGCCCGGACCGTGCAGGGCTCGGCGTCGGGGAACCACGCCAGCAGCCGGCGCGCCACCCGACACGCGTGGTCGCGGTCGCGGGGGTCCATCGCCCGGTAGGCATCGACCTCGCTCGCCTCGAGCCAACCCAGCGCGAAGGCGTCGTCCGGCCGGGCGATGCCGGGGGCGAGCCCCAGGAGCGTGCGCCGGACCAGGCCGGCGAGATGCCGAGGCGCGTTCACGGGCGCGAGTCTACCCGTCGGCGCGCCACGTATCATGGCGGCGATGCGTGCCCTGCTGCTCCTCCTCGCGCTGCTCGCCGCACCCTGGGCGCTGGCCCAGGACCCGATGCTCGACGACCGCGGTTGGCCCGTCGGCGACGACCCGGAGGCGGTGGCGGACGCCGCCGTCCTGGAGTGGCTGGAGCGCGAGCCGGTCGCGATCGCCGAGCTGGCGGCGCTCCCGGCGGAGGAGGTGTGCCGGCGGCTCCCCGAGGCGCTGCAGACCCCGCCCCCGCCGCCCGGCACCCGGGTGGTGCTCGAGGACCGCCGTCGTCTCGAGTTGGAGGCGGACGACGAGCGCCGCGCCTACACCTACGCGGCCGTCCGCCCCGGCGACGTCCTCGACGTGGTGCAGGTCGACCTGCTGCCCGCCGACGAGGGCTGGCGCGTCGAGCGCGTGGCGTTCCGCACGACCGGCGAACTCACCGGGATGCGCGCCTGGCTGCAGACGCCGACGGCGTCGGGCGCGTTCGTGGCCCTGACCCTGCTGGTGCTCTTCGGGCTCGCCCGCCCCTCGCCGCTGCGGCGCGGCCTGGCCATGGGGCTCGCCACCGCACGCAGGCATCGCACGACCGTTCTGGTGACGATGGGGCTCCTCACCACGGTCTTCGCCCTGGGCGTCGGCACCGGTGCGGCGCTACCGCCCGAGTGCGACGCCGCCATCGTCGCGGTCCTGGAGGGGGCGATCGATCAGGTGGGGGCCGGACAGGCGTACGCCAGCGGCGACGCCGCGCGGGCCGCCGCGACGACCTTCTACCAGAACTTCGTCGTGGTCACCTTCAGCGTGCACTTCTTCCTGACGCTGCTCCTGGGGGTGCCGAGCTACCTGGTGGCCATCCCCCAGTTCTTCTTGGTGGCGGTCGCTTTCGGACCGATCGTCGGGAGCCCGCTGCTGTCGCTGCTGCCGCTGCTGCTGCTGCTCGCGATCGAGTTGACGGCTTACTTCCTGGTGATCTCCGGCGGCGGCATCGTGCTCGGCACCGTCTTCCGGCGCGGCTTCGGCGCCTACCCGTCCGCGGCGCGGCAGGCCGCGTCGCTGCTCGTCCCGGCCGGGCTGCTGCTGCTCGCGGGCGCCTGGTACGAGGCCGTGCTGTTCGTGGCGCTGAGTCCCTGAGCGCCCCATGCCGCGCGCACCGCGGGCGCGACGTCGCGCAGGTCACGCGCGCCGGCGAAGGCCCCGGCACCGGGCCCAAGGGCGATCAGCGGCACCTCCGCGTGGGTGTGCCGCCGGTCGAGCGCGTCCTCGAGGTTGCCGTGGTCGGAGGTGACGACCAGCGTGACGCGGCTCTGCAGCGCCTCGAGGAGCGCGGCCAGGAAGCGATCGAGGCGCTCGACGAGCGCCGTCGCCGACGCCAGCTCCGCCCGGTGCCCCACCTGATCGGTGAGCCACACGTCGAGGTAGGTCAGCGGGTGGTCGGCCGCCAGCGCGGCCAGCCGCGACGCCTCGCGCCCCACGTCGCCGACGGCCACCCCACGCGCGGGGTCGGCCGCGCCCGCGCGGCCGCGGACGGCGCCCCCCGCGGCGCCATGCCAGCCACCCCCATCGAGATCGGGTGCGACCGCCCGACCGGCCACCCACGCCTCGCGCCCGCGCAGCGGCACGCCGGCCGCCGTCGCCGCCACGACGGCGGCGGGCGCGCGGGCGCGCCGGTGGCGGCCGCTGGGGCGGGCGAGGGCCTCGAGGTAGGCGTCGGGGTACGCGTTGGCGAGGGCCGCCCCGACGCCCGGGGCCGCGGCCGCCGCGTCGTGGAACAGCGTGTCGCGCTCCAGCAGCGCGCGCAGCCTGGGGCCGGGCCACGGCCCGTACGGTCCGCCCATCACCGCGACCGCGTCGCGCCCGGTGAGCAGCGTGCTCTGGCCGGTGGCCGACTGCGGCCGGCCGGGGTCGCCGAGGGTGGCGTCGAGGGCGGCCACGCTGCGGCCCGGCTCCGACACGGGTCCGAGTCCCCGCAGCCAGGGTCCCCCGGCCAGCTCGGCCAGCGTCGGCGCGTGGGCGGCGGCGAACGGGTTGCGCTGCGGGTCCGGCTCGCCCAGGCCCACGCCGTCGAGGAAGAGGAACAGGACGGGGTCGCTCAGGCCCCGACCCCGACGGCCGCCTGCATGCGCGCGAGGGTGCGCGAGGCGGTCTCGCGGGCGCGCTCGGCCCCGCGGGCGAGCAGGGCGTCGAGCTCGGCCTGATCGTCCATCAACGCGTGGTACCGGGACTGGATGGGCTCGAGCGCGTCGACGACCACCTCGACCACGCGCTTCTTCAGGTCGCCGTAACCGCGGCCCGCGATCTCCGCCTCGATCTCCGGCATCGGCCGCCCGTCGAGCGACTGCCACACGGTGAGCAGGTTGCGGACGCCCGCCGAGGCGTGCTCGAAGCGCAGCTCGCGGCCGGAGTCGGTGACCGCCGACATGATCGTCTTGCGCACGGCGTCCGGCGTGTCGAGCAGGAAGACCGCGTGCCCCGGGCGCTCCTCGGCCGTCGACTTGCTCATCTTCGCCTCGGGATCGTCGAAGCCCATGATGCGCGCGCCCGCCGTGGGGATGACCGCCCTCGGCAGCACGAAGACCTCGCCGAAGAGGTGGTGGAAGCGGACGGCGAGGTCGCGGGTCAGCTCGACGTGCTGCATCTGGTCCTCGCCCACGGGCACCTCGTCGGTGTCGTGCAGCAGGATGTCCGCCGCCATCAGCGCGGGGTAGGTGAGCAGGCCGCTGCCGATCGACTCGCGGCCGTGGGTCTTGGCCTTGAACTGGGTCATGCGCTGCAGCCAGCCGAGCGGCGCGACGCAGTTGAACAGCCAGCTCGCCTCCGCGTGCTCGGGGACGTGCGATTGGACGAACACCGTGCTGCGCTCCGGGTCGATGCCGGCCGCCAGGTAGAGCGCCGCCACCGACCGGCTGCGGGCGCGCAGCTCGGCGGGATCCACCGCCTCGGGGATGGTGAGCACGTGCAGGTCGACGACGCAGAAGACGTTGTCGCGCTCGTGCTGGCCCGCCACCCAGTGCTTGAGGGCGCCGAGGTAGTTGCCGAGGTGGAGGACCGAGGTGGGCTGCATGCCCGAGAAGACGCGCGGGCGCTGCGGGGCGCCGGCGGCGGCGTGGGTTTCCATGGCGCGGAGTCTACCGCGCGGGGCCGAGGAGCCGGAGGGTGTTCGCCGGCAGCGACCAGACGCCGGGGCCGTCGCCGTCGAAGCCGAGGCCGTCGAGCGGCGCCAGGTCGCCCGGGTCCGCCCCCGGCGCCGCCAACTGCGCGGCGTCGACCTCGAGGTCGCGGTTGCTCAGGTTGGCGAGCACGAGCACGGGCGCCTCGCCCTCGAGCGTGCGCCACACGGCCAGCGCGGCGCCGGGCAGGTCGCGCGGCGCCGTGGCGCCGCCGCGGGCCAGCGCCGGGTGCGCGGCGCGCAGGGCGATGGCCGAGCGGTACGCCTCGAGGACCGACGCTGGGTCGCCCGCCTGGGCCGCGACGCTGATCGCCGGGTCGGTCGTCGACGGCGGGAACCACGGCGCGGCGTCGCTGAACCCACCGTCCTCGGTCGCCGTCCAGCGCATCGGCGTGCGCTTCTGCCGGTCGTCGTCGCCGGAGCCGTTGGGCATCCCGAGCTCCTCGCCGTAGTACACGAACGGCGTCCCCGGCAGCGCCAGGAGCAGCCGCCCGAGCAGCGCCGCGCGCGCCGGGTTGGGCCGCAACGGCGACAGCAGCGACGCGGGCCGCTGCTGGTCGTGGTTGCTGACGAAGGTGCCGCGGCGGGCGCCTTCCGGGTAGGCATCGGCGTTCAGGGCCAGCTGGGCCCGCAGATCGATGGCGCTGCGCGCCTGCAGGGCGCCGAGCAGCGCCCGCCACAGCGGGTAGTCGAAGGACATGTCGAGGCCGGCGTCGCGGTGGTAGGCCGCGATCGTCGGGGTCGACGTCCAGGTCTCGCCCACCAGGAACGCGCCCGGGTGCCGCTCGCGCAGCCGGGCGCCGAACTCGGCCACCCAGGCGAAGTTCGCCGGCGCGTTGGCGACGGTGCCGTCCTCGCCCTCGACCACGTGCTGGATGGCATCGATGCGGAAGCCGTCGACGCCGAGGTCGAGCCAGAACGCGGCGACGTCGAGCATCGCCTCCACGACTTCCGGGTTGCGGTGGTCGAGGTCGGGCATGCCCGCGACGAACAGGCCGAGGTAGCGGGTGCCGTCGCCGGCGTCGTGCCAGGCGCTGCCACCGAGCGTCCCGATGAGCGGCTCGGGGTCGCGCTCGAAGCGGTACCAGTCGCGGAAGCGCGGGTCGCCCGCGCGCGCCGCGACGAACCATGGGTGGCGGTCGCTCGAGTGGTTGACGACGAGGTCGAGCACGACCCGCATCCCGTGACGGTGGGCGGCGCTCACGAAGGAGAGGAAGTCCCCCATCGTGCCGAGCTCGGGGTGGACGCTCCGGTAGTCGGTGACGTCGTAGCCGTGGTAGCTGGGCGACGGATGGATGGGCGTCAGCCACAGGCCGGTGATGCCGAGACCCGCCAGGTACGGCAGCCGGGCGGTGAGGCCACGCAGGTCGCCGACGCCGTCGCCGTCCGAGTCCTGGAAGCTGCGCACGAAGACCTGGTAGTAGACGCCGTCGCCCGGGTCGCTGGCCCAGCGCTCGGCGGGCGGCGGCGCCACGGGCGCGCCGTAGACCAGGGCACCGGCCGGCAGCGCCGCCTGCGCGGCCGCGAAGCCGGACGCGAGCGCAGCCGTCACCAGCACGGCGCCTACGAGCCAGGCGGGCCGGCGGCTCACGGCCGCACCACCAGCGGGTAGCGCTGCCCGATCCACGCCATCGGGTCGGTGGGCACGCCGTCGACGCGCATCTCCCAGTGCAGGTGCGGCCCGGTGGAGAGGCCGGTCGAACCGACCTGACCGATGACGTCGCCGCGCACCACCACGTCGCCCACGGCGACGTCGATGTGGGCGAGGTGGAAGTGGTGGCTGGTGAGGCGCTGCCCGTGGTCGAGCACCACCCAGCCGCCCTTGATCGGGTAGAAGCCCGCGACGCGGACGATGCCGTCGTTGGTCGCCAGGATCGGCGTGCCGGTCGGCGCCGCGATGTCCGCGCCGAGGTGGTACGAGACGTTGCCGCCGGGGGCGTAACGCCGCGGGTCGCCGAAGCCCGAGGTGTCGCGCCCCTCGACCGGCAGCAGGAACGGCTCGGCCCAGCGGGGCTCGGGCGGCACGCGGGCGAGGGCCGCCGCCAGCACGGCGGCCTCCTCCTCGCGGGCCGCAGGCGTTACCAGGGCCAACGTGCCCGCTGGGACGTTCAGTTCATCGACCGGCCGCGGGTTGCTGCGCACCTCGATGGGCCAGTCGACCGGCTCCAGCGGGCCGAACTCGTCTACGAGCCGCAGCGTCAGCGCCCACGTCCCCGGGGCCGCGTCCAACGCGACGCCACGCAGCGCGACCCAGCCGTCCGGTCGCGCGAGCAGCGGCAGCGGCTCGCCGTCGAGCGTCAGCGTCAGCGAGCGGACCTCGGCGAGCGACGCGGCGGCGGTCGACGGGTCGAGGCGGACCCAGGCGACCAGCGGGTCGCCGGCCTCCAGTACCGCCGGCGCCTCGAGCCTCGGCTCGGGCCGCCGGCGCCCGTCGATCTCGCGGGCGAGCAGCGCGCCGGCGCCGGTGCCGTCGACGGCGTCCACCTGCAGCACCGCGCGGCCGGCGAGCGCCACCAGCGTGGCCCGCAGTTCCTCCGCCACCCGCTCGATCCGCTCGTCGCCGTAGCGCAGCACGAAGGTCACGGGCTTCGACGCGGAGACGAACACCTCGAAGGGTTCGCCCGCCGCCACCCGCGCGGGCGCCTCGAGCCACAGCTCCGGTGGCGTGGTGTCGCGCACGGCCCAGCCGACGCCGACGCCGAGCGACACCACGACGGCCGCGAGCCCCACGCCCCAGGCGACGCGACCCGTACCCCAGGCGAAGCGGCCGGCCCTCAAGCGGGCCTCTCGCCGGCGAGGCTGGTGACGAACGGCCAGTTGCGGTAGAGGTGATCGACGTCGAGGCCGTAGCCGTAGACGAACGCGTCCTCGATCTCGAAGCCGAGGTAGTCGACCGGCACCTCGACCACGCGCCGCGACGGCTTGCTCAGCAGCGCCGCGACCTTGACCGACCGAGGACCGCGGCCCTCGAGGTACTGCAGCAGGTAGCGCATCGTGAGCCCGGTGTCGACGATGTCCTCCACCAGCACCACGCTCTTGCCCTTGAGCGACTGGTCGAGGTCCTTGACCAGACGCACCTCGCCCGACGACTCGGTGCGCGACCCGTAGCTCGACACCGAGATGAAGTCGACCGTCAGCGGCGCCTCGATGGCCCGGACCAGGTCGGCCATGAACAGGAAGGCGCCGTTGAGGACGCAGATGAGGTGCAGGGGCTGGCCCGCGTGGTCGCGCGCGATGGCGGCGCCGAGCTCGCGGACGCGCGCGGCGATCGCCTCCTGGCCGAGCTGGACGGGGCCGGGTCCGGCGACGAAGGCGCTCATGGTCGGCTCGTTCATGGTTCCTCCGGGCGACCGGCGGGTCGCCGCCTCCGGCTGGGTCCCGAGCGCGGCCGCACCGTGCTGGACGGCACGGGTGCGCTCGTGGAGGGAGTATACCCGAGCCGCGCGAGGTCGCCCTCCGTCAGCTCCCGCCAGGCGCCGACCGCGAGGTCGCCGAGCGGCAGCCCACCCACGTGGGTCCGCAGCAGCCGCTCGACCGGATGGCCCACCGCCGCCAGCATGCGACGCAGCTGACGCTTGCGGCCGTCCCCGAGCACGACGACGGCGCCCCCGGGCGCCGGGCGCGCGCGCAGCGCGCGCGCCGGCCCGTCCTCGAGCTCGACCCCCGCCTCCAGCGCGCGACAGGCCGGGCGCGGCAGCGCGCCGTCCGGACACCAGACGCGGTAGGTCTTGGCATGCCCGTAGCGGGGGTGGGTCAGGCGCTGCGTGAGCGCGCCGTCGGTCGTCAGCAGCAGCAGGCCCTCCGAGTCGCGATCGAGCCGCCCCACCGGGTGCAGGCCGGGCAGCGGCGGCAGCAGGTCGAGCACCGTGCGGCGGCCGCGCTCGTCGGCGGCCGTCGCCACCACGCCGGCGGGCTTGTGCAGGGCGAAGGTGCGATGACGCACGACCGGCGCGACCGGCGCGCCGTCGACGGTCACGCGCACCCCGGCGCCCACGCTCTGGCCCAGGTGAGCGGTCTCGCCGTCGACCTTCACCCGACCGGCGACGATCAACGCCTCGGCCTTGCGCCGGCTGGCCACCCCGGCGCGGGCCAGGTAGCGCTGGAGCCGTTCGACGGTGGGCGGTGCGCTGTCGTCCTTCACCCCTCCAGTCCACCACGAATGCGTGAGGGGCGCGTGGTACCTTCCGGCATGCTGCATCCGCTGCACGAGAAGTACGCCGACCTGCTCGTGGGCTACTGCGTGGCCGTGAGGCCGGGCGACCTCGTCTCGGTCCAGGCGCCGACGCCGGCGCTGCCGCTGGCGCGGGCGGTGACGCGCGCGGTCTTGCGGGCCGGCGGACGCCCGCTGGTCCGGATCGACTACCCGCAGTTCGTCGAGGACGTCCTGGAGCTGGCGCCGGACGGCTACTACGACACCGAGCCCGTGATCGAGCTCGACGAGGCGCGGCGCCTCGACGCGCGCATCCGGGTGGCGGCCCCGACGAACTCCCGGGCGCTGCAGTCCGCCGACAAGGGCCGACTGGCGCGCCTCGCCCGGCGGTCGCAGCCGGTCCAGGAGTTGATGCTGTCGCGCACCCGCTGGGTCGGCACGCTCTACCCCACCGACGCCGCCGCGCAGGACGCCGGCATGAACCTGGACGACTTCGAACGCTTCGTCTACGGGGCGATGTTCCTCTTCGACGACGACCCGGTCGCGCGCTGGGGGGAGCTGCGGTCGTTGCAGGCGCGGCTGATCGAGCGCCTGGCGCGGGCGTACGAGGTGCGCCTGCGCGGACCGGGCACCGACCTGCGACTCTCGGTGAGGGGCCGCACCTGGATCAACTCCGACGGCCAGCGGAACATGCCGTCGGGCGAGGTGTTCACCGGGCCGATCGAGGACAGCGCCGAGGGCGTGATCTCGTTCGACCTGCCGAGCAGCGTGGGCGGCGTGGTGGTGCGCGGCGTGCGGCTCCGCTTCGAGGCGGGACGCGTCGTCGAGGCGAGCGCCGACGAGGGCGAGGACCTGCTGCACGCGCAGCTCGACACCGACGCCGGGGCCCGCCGCCTCGGCGAGATCGGCATCGGCACCAACGACCGCATCACCCGCCCCATCCTCAACACCCTCTACGACGAGAAGATCGGCGGCACGGTGCACCTGGCGCTCGGCCGCAGCTACCCGGAGAGCGGCGGCAGCAACCACAGCGCCATCCACTGGGACCTCATCACCGACCTCCGGCGGGGCGGCGAGCTGCTGCTCGACGGCGAGCCGTTCCAGCGCGACGGCCGCTTCCTCGGCTGACCACGCCCCATGGGCGGGGCGGGCCAACCCGGCTGAACGCGTACAGGGGCTTGCGACGGCCTCGCCCGCTCGGGTAGACTCTCGTTCGCGCCGTGCCCCTGACGCGGTGACGCCGTTCGCGGCGAGCGAGGCCACGCCGAAGTGGCGGAATTGGTAGACGCGCACGATTCAGGGTCGTGTGGCCGTGAGGTCGTGTGGGTTCAAGTCCCACCTTCGGCACCAACGAGACGAGCGCCCCGAGGCTTCTGCCGCGGGGCGTCTCACACGTGCTGCTGGCGCCGGCGGCGGCCGGCGCCAGCAGCGGCGGCGGCCTCAGCCGCTGAGATGCTCGAGCGCGCCGAGCGCGCACGGCGTCGCCGCCACGGCCGCCAGCAGCGCCAAGCGGTTCGCCCGCACGGCCTCGTCCTCGACCATGACCATGACCCCATCGAGGAAGGCGTCGAGCGGCGCCTTCAGCTGCAGGACCTCGGCCGCGAGCGCGTCGAGGCCGACGATGCCGCCCGTGGCTCCCGTCCCGAGGTCCCAGGCGGGCAGCTGGACGTGCATGGCCTCGAGCAGCCGCTCCACCCCGGCGCGTGACGCGGGGAGGGCGGCGAAGAGCTCCGCCTCGATCGGTTCGGCGAAGAGCTTGGGATCGACCTCGACGCCCCGGGGGGCGCGTTCGGCGAGGTTGGCGGCGCGCTTGTAGAGGGCGAGCATCTCCGCGAAGGCGGGCAGCCCGGCCAGGGCCCGCAGCAGGTGGCCGCGACGGGCGGCGCCGATCACGGCGCGGCTGCCGAGCACGGCGGCGCGAACCGTCGGCGTGGTGAGGCCCTCCTCGGCCAGTAGCGCGGCGACCCGGTCCCACACGAAGGCGACGACCTCGTCGACGGTCTGCGGGCCGACGGCGACCGGGCCGCCCTGGTAACCGGCGGCGACGGCCGCCACCAGGTCGTCGAGGGCGACGCGCCAGCCCTGGGCCGAGAGCACCCGCGCCACCGCGACGGCGTCGCGCCTCAGCGCGAAGGGATCGGCGGAGCCGGTCGGCCGCTTGCCCAGCGAGAAGAAGCCGAGCAGCTTGTCGAGGCGGTCGCTGACGGCCAGCACGGCCCCGACCCGCGTCGCCGGCAACTGGTCGTGCGGACCGCGCGGCAGCACGCCGTCCTCCAGCGCGACCGCCACCTCGGCGGGAAGACCGTCGGCCGTCGCGTAGGCGCGTGCCATCGTGCCCTCGAGTTCGGGCAGCTCGCCCACCATCTCGCTCGCGAGGTCGGCGCGGAACAGCGGTAGGGCGCGTTCGAGCGTGTGCTTCTCGGTGTCGGGGACGCCGAGAAGCCCCGCGACGGCGAACGCGCCGACGCCCACGCGCGTCACCTTGTCGGCCATGCTGCCGAGTTCCTTCTGGAACCCGATGCCCGAGAGCGACCAGGCGTGCTGCGCCAGGCTCTTGCGGCGGTCGGCCTGCCAGAAGAAGCGGGCGTCGTGCAGCCTGCCGGCGAGCACGCGCTCGTAGCCACCGCGCACCAGCGCCTCGTCCGGCACGCGGTGGTTGGCGACCGCCACGAAGCGCGGCAGCAGGCGGCCCTCGGCGTCGCGCACCGGCACGAAGCGCTGGTGGTGGATCATCACCGTGGTCAGCACCTCGTCCGGGAGCTCGAGGAACGCCTCGTCGATCGCGCCGAGCAGCGCGAAGGGCCGCTCGACGAGGTCGACGATCTCCTCGATCAGCGCCTCGGCGGCGTCCGCCAGGCCGCCCTCCGACGCCGCCGCCTCGGTGACCGCGGCCCGCACGGCCTCGGCGCGCGCGGCCCGATCGGCGACGACGTCGGCCGCCAGCAACGCGTCCTCGTACTGGCCAGCGTCGTCGAGCTCCACCGGATCGGGGTGCAGGAAGCGGTGCCCGCGGGTGGCGCGGCCGGCCTCCAGGCCGGCGGCCCTGACGGGCAGCACCCTGTCGTCCCACAAGGCGGTCAGCCATGAGACCGGTCGCACGAAGGCGGTGTCGACCTCGCCCCAGCGCATCTTGCGTGGCGCCGGCAGGCCGGCGACCAGCGCGGCGAGCGCCTCCGGCAGCAGCTCCGCGGCGTCCTCGCCACCGACCTCGCGACGCGCGACGACGTACCGCCCCTTGGGGGTCTCCTCGACCTCGAGGTCGTCCGGCCGCACCCCCGCCGAGGCGGCGAAGCCGGTGGCGGCCCGCGTCGGCTTGCCGTCGGCATCGAACGCCGCGGCCGCGGCCGGCCCGCGCCGGACCTCCATCCGACGTTCGCTGTGGGGGGCGACGTCCTCGACCACCACCGCGAGCCGCCTCGGGGTGGCGAAGCTGCGCACGGCGCCGTGCGTCAGGCGCAGCTCGGCCAGCCGCGCCGTCAGGCCCTCCGCCAGGGCCGCGGCGGCGGGCGCGACGTACCAGGCGGGCAGCTCCTCGGTCCCGATCTCGAACAGGAGGCGCGGCATCAGGCCACCGCCTCCGCCGAGCCGGCCGCCTCGGGCGGCTCGCTCGGTCCGCTCGGCTCGCCCGGCTCGATGAGCCGGAGGTAGCCGCGCGCGCTGGCCTCGGCGAGCCGCCGCACGCGTTGGACGTACGCCTGGCGCTCGGTGTGCGACAGCACCCCACGGGCGTCGAGCAGGTTGAACGCGTGCGAACTGCGCAGCACGAACTCGTACGCCGGGTGCACGACGTCGGCCTCGAGCAGGCGCAGCGCCTCGGCCTCGAAGCGGTCGAACAACAGCCGCTGCAGTTCGGTGTCGGCGAGCTCGAAGTTGTAGCGGCAGTGCTGGCGCTCGAAGTCGCGGCGCAGGTCGCCGATGGTGGTGCCCGGCGTGACGACGACGTCGAAGGCGTGCTCGACGCCCTGCAGGTACATGGCCAGGCGCTCGAGTCCGTAGGTCAGCTCGACGCTGACCGGCCGGCAGTCCTGGCCGCCGACCTGTTGGAAGTAGGTGAACTGGGTGATCTCCATGCCGTCGAGCCAGACCTCCCAGCCGAGCCCCCAGGCGCCGAGGGTCGGCGACTCCCAGTTGTCCTCGACGAAGCGCAGGTCGTGCGCCAGCGGGTCGATCCCGAGCTCGCGCAGCGAGGCCAGGTACTGTTCCTGAACGTCGGCGGGCGACGGCTTGAGCACGACCTGGTACTGGTAGTAGTACTGGAAGCGGTAGGGGTTGTCGCCGTAGCGCCCGTCCGCGGGGCGGCGGCTCGGGGCGACGCCGGCGACGCGCCACGGCTGGGGCCCCAGGGCGCGCAGGAAGGTGGTCGGGTAGAAGGTGCCGGCCCCGACCTCGGTGTCGTGCGGCTGCGCGATGACGCAGCCACGCGACGCCCAGAAGCGGTCGAGGGTCATGATCATGTCCTGGAACGTCATGGGGACTCCTAGTTCGGGGAGGATCGGGCGGCTCGCCCGCCAGGCCCGCGACCGGGCCGGGGCGGACCCGGTCGGATCCGACCGGATCCGGACGCGCGCGGTGGGGGACGGTGTCGCCGACCCCACACGGCGCTCACGCCGACAGCGTACGATACACCATGCCGGTACTGCGCCCAACGCGCGTCCCTGACGCACCTCATCGCCGAACCACGACCGTCGTCGGGTCCGCGGGGGTCGGTGAGGCCCGATGAACCGCTACGACGACCGCGCCCGCCTGGTGTTCCACTTCGCCCGCGAGGAGGGTTCGAAGCTGGGCCACGCCATGATCGGTCCCGAGCACCTGCTGCTCGGCCTCATGCGCGAGGGCGGGACCGCGAGCAAGGTGCTGGCGGAGTTCGGGGCCACGCTGGACGGGATCCGCCAGCAGGTCGAGGAGATGGTCGGGCGCGGCGACGGGCTGCCGCGCAACGAGACCGCCGCCATCACGCCGCGGGCGCGCCGCGTGATGGAGCTCGCCGGCAGCGAGGCCCGCAGCGTCGGTTCCAACGTCATCGCCACCGAACACATCCTGCTCGGGATCATCCGCGAGGGCGACGGCGTCGCCTACCGCATCCTCCAGCAGCTGACCCGTGACGTCGACACGGTCCGCTGGCGCATCCTGGCCGCGGCCGACCCCAAGAAGGCCCCGGACGCGGTCGCGACGCCGTTCCTGGACGAGTACGCGCGCGACCTCACCAAGGAGGCGCGCGACGGCAAGCTCGACCCGGTCATCGGTCGCACCGAGGAGATCCGCCGGGTCATCCAGATCCTCTCCCGGAGGACGAAGAACAACCCGGTGCTGATCGGCGAGCCGGGCGTCGGCAAGACCGCCATCGTCGAGGGCCTGGCCCAGTCGATCGTCGACGACCGCGTGCCCCCCAACCTCGCCGACGTGCGGGTGCTGGCGATCGACCTCTCCAACGTCGTCGCGGGCACGAAGTACCGCGGCGAGTTCGAGGAGCGCCTGCGCCAGATCATCGAGGAGCTCAAGAGCGCCAAGGTCGTCGCCTTCATCGACGAGTTGCACACGCTGGTCGGCGCGGGCGGCGCCGAGGGGACGCTCGACGCGGCGAACATCCTCAAGCCGCCGCTGTCGCGCGGCGAGGTGCAGGTCGTCGGCGCCACCACCACCGGCGAGTACCACCGCTACATCGAGAAGGACGCCGCGCTGGAGCGCCGCTTCCAGCCGGTCATCGTGCTGGAACCGTCGCCCGAGGAGTCGCTGCAGATCCTCCACGGCCTGCGTGAGAAGTACGAGGCCCACCACGGGGTCGTCATCCCGGTGCCGATCCTCGAGCTGTCGGTCCGCTTCGGGGAGCGCTCCTTGCCGGGTCGCAACTTCCCCGACAAGGCGATCGACCTGATCGACGAGGCCGCGGCCCGCACGCGCCTGAACAAGTCGCTGGGCTTCCCCGTGCTCGAGGGCGAGGACGGGACGCCGATCGTCAGCCGCGAGGACGTCGAATCGGTCGTGAACAGCTGGGGTGGCATCTACGTCGACGACCACGACGGCGCGCGCCTCGCGGACCTCGAGCGCCGCCTGAAGAAGGCGGTCGTCGGGCAGGACAAGGCGATCGTCGCGCTGGCCGCCGCGCTGCGGCGCGCGCGGGTGGGGCTCGGCGGCCGCACGCGGGTGTCCGCGTCGTTCCTGTTCGTCGGCCCCTCGGGGGTCGGCAAGACCTACCTGGCGAAGCAGCTCGCCTTGGAGCTGTTCGGCAGCGAGCGCTCGCTCGTGCGGCTCGACATGTCCGAGTACCAGGAGGCCCACGCGATCAGCAAGCTGATCGGGGCGCCCCCCGGGTACGTCGGCCACGAGCAGGGCGGTCGGTTGACGGAGGCGGTCCGCCGCCAGCCGTTCTCGGTCGTGCTGCTCGACGAGATCGAGAAGGCTCACCCCGACATCTACAACACCTTCCTGCAGGTCCTCGACGACGGTCGCCTCACCGACGGCCTCGGCCGGCAGGTCGACTTCCGCCGCGTGATCCTGATCATGACCAGCAACACCGGCTTCAACCGGGGCGGCGGGATCGGCTTCCAGATCGACGCCGTCGCCGACGTCGACGCGCCGCTGAAGCGCATCTTCTCCCCCGAGTTCCTCGATCGGCTCGACGAGGTCATCGCCTTCCAGACGTTCGATCGCGAGGGCATCGTCGTCATCACCCACCAGATGCTCGACGACATCGCTCGCGAGTTGGCCGGTCGCGACGTCGACGTGCGCTTCGGTCCCGAGGTGGCGACCTTCCTGGTCGAGCGCCTGCCCGCCGGCGAGAGCGCCAGGCCGCTGCGGGCGGTGCTGCGCGAGCACGTCGAGGACCCGCTGTCGATCGAGTTGCTCGAACGCGGCTCCGACGAGCCGATCCTGGTGACGGTCGAGGGCGGCCGCCTGGTCTTCGCCCGGCCCGTGCCGATGGTGTGACGCGCGCGCTCGGCGGCGCTAGACTGCGCGCCATGAGGCGCGGCCGGCACGACCACGACCCCGGGAGCCGACGATGGCGCGGGTGACGACCGTCTACGCCTGCAGCGACTGCGGCGCCCGCAGCCCGGGCCCGCTGGGCCGCTGCCCGCGTTGCGGCGCCTGGGGCAGCGTGGAGCCAGTGGCGCCCGCGAGCGGCGAGCGGCGACCGTCCACCCCGACCCCGACCCCCGTGCGCCTGGGCGACCTCAGCGACCTCGGCGTCGCCCGATTGCCGAGCGGGCTCGACGAGGTCGACCGCGTGCTGGGTGGCGGCTGGGTGGCGGGCGCGGCCGTGCTGCTGGCGGGCGAGCCCGGCATCGGCAAGTCGACGCTGCTGCTGCAGCTGGCCGATGCGGCGGCCCGCGCGGGCCGCAGGGCCGTCGTCGTGTGCGGCGAGGAGTCGCCGGCCCAGGTCAAGCTGCGTGCCGGGCGCCTCGCCGTCAGCGGCGACGTCGAGCTGCTGCGCAGCACCGACGCGTACGCGATCGCCGACTACCTGGCGAGCGAGGCGCCAGCGCTGGTGATCGTCGACTCGATCCAGACGCTGACGTCCGAGGAGGGTGCCGCGCCGGGCTCGCTCACCCAGGTCCGCGACGCCACCGCCCTGCTGGTGCAGGCCGCCAAGGGCTCGGGCAGCGCGCTGGTGCTGATCGGCCACGTGACCAAGCAGGGCGCGATCGCCGGACCGAAGGTCGTCGAACACGTCGTGGACGCCACGCTCGCGCTGGAGTCGGCCGCCGGCTTCCGGGTGCTGCGCGGGATCAAGAACCGCTTCGGCGCCGCCGGCGAGGTCGGCGTCTTCGAGATGACGAACGACGGCCTGCGCCCCGTGGCGAACCCCTCCGACGCGTTCCTGGCGGAGCGCCCACACGGCGTGCCCGGATCGGTCGTGGTCGCCGCCCTCGAGGGCCAGCGGGCGCTGCTCGTCGAGGTGCAGGCCCTGGCATCGGCGTCCCCCTACTCGGCGCCGCGCCGGGTCGTGCAGGGGCTGGACGCCCGGCGCGTCGACCTGGTGCTGGCGGTGCTCGAGCGCCGCCTCGACCTGCCGCTCGCGGGACTGGACGTGTTCGTCAACGTCGCCGGGGGCATGCGCCTCACCGACCCGGGGGCCGACCTGGCGGTCGCCGTCGCCGTCGCCTCGGCGGTGACCAACCGGCCGGTGCCGGAGGGGACGGCCGTCTTCGGCGAGGTGGGGCTCGCCGGCGAACTGCGCTCCGTCGCGCAGGGCGCGCGCCGCGCCGCCGAGGCCGAGCGCGCCCGGCACCCGCGGGTCGTGGGGCCGCGGGGCGGCGGGGACGCGGTGACCTGGCACGGCGCGCCCGACGTCGCGGGCGCCTTCGTGGCGCTCTGGGGCCGACCGTGAGACGGAGCCGCCTCCGGCGCTGGGTGATCATCGGCCTGAGCGTGACCGGCGCCGTGGGCGGCATCGTGCTGGCGGCGTGGATGCTGCGGCTCGGCTGGCTCGTCGGCCCCAACAACCTCCTCTACCTCTCCACGCTGGGCGCGCTGCTGGGGCTGCTCGGCGGCCTGCGGCGCGGCTCGACCATCGCGCGGCGGCTCGACGGGCTCCTCGAACGGGCCGCCGCGGTGCCGCCCGAGGCCGTGCTGGCGGCGGGAACCGGCGCCACCGTCGGGCTGCTGATCACGGTGCTGCTCAACAACGTGCTGGCGGTCGTGCCCGGCTTCACCTGGCTGTGGTCGCTGCTGATCGCCGTGACGCTGGTCACGGCGTCCGCCTGGTTCCTCGTCGTCAACCGCAGCCTGTTCGCGGCGGCACGGGCGCCGGGCGTCTTCGACACCCAGATCGGCACGGTGCCCGATCGCGGGACGCCGAAGCTCGTCGACACCTCGGCGATCATCGACGGCCGCCTGGTCGAGGTGGCCGAGGCGAACTTCCTCGACGGCCGACTGCTGGTGCCGCAGTTCGTCCTGCACGAACTCCAGCGCATCGCGGACGCCGACGACCCGCTGAAGCGGCGGCGTGGCCGCCGTGGGCTCGAGATGCTCGACCGGCTGGTCAACCAGGGGCGCGTGCCGACCGAGGTGATCGACGACGACCCGGCGGCCGCCGCGGTCGACGACAAGCTCGTCAAGCTGTGCGTCACCCGCGGCGCCGACCTGGTGACGACGGACTACAACCTCCACCGGGTCGCGGGCCTGCAGGGGGTGCGGGTGCTCAACCTCCACCAGCTCGCCAACGCCGTCAAGGCGCCGCACCTCCCGGGCGAGCGGCTCTCGCTGGACATCGCCAAGGAGGGGCGCGAGCCGGGCCAGGGGCTCGCCTACCTCGAGGACGGCACGATGGTCGTGGTGGAGGGCGCCGCCGGGCGTGTGGGCAGCACGCTGGACGTCGTCGTCACGAGCAGCCTCCAGACCCAGATGGGCCGGATGGTCTTCGCCCGATTGGCCGAGCCGACCCGCCAGCGGGGATCGGTGACCGACGAGGCTTGACGCCCCTGTGAGGCGCGCGTAACCTGACGCGTGTCACGAGGGGCCTTAGCTCAGTTGGGAGAGCGGTCGCTTTGCAAGCGATAGGTCGCCGGTTCGAGTCCGGCAGGCTCCACCATGGGTCGCGCCACGGCGCGCGGGCGGACCAGGGGTCCGAGCACGAGGGGTCCGAGCGCAAGCGGTCGGACCCCTTCGCCTCGCCTCGGTGCGGCGCATCGAGGCCCGCCACGGCACCCCGGGACGAATGTCCCGCCGGGGCCTTCGGAAGGCCCGTGGTATCGTCCAGGACACGTCCGCGTGCCATCTGCACACCACGCGCCGGACATGCTGCCCGCCCCGGAAGCGGGGCGCCGGATCCGCGAGGAGGTCCCTTCTGCCCACCTTCATGAGGCCTGCTCCGGTGTCGTCATGCCGACGCCGATGCCCTGCCGCCGCCGCCACGCGCCACCACCGCGCGCCCGCCCACGAGGTCCCGGACTGATGCCGCAGATCTTCCCGCCCAATGCCAACGCTTTCGTCCGCTGGGCGCTCATCGGCGGCGGCCTCTTCGTGGGGTTGCTGGCCGTCGCGTTGCCGATCTACGCCCGCACCGTCAACAACGCGGTGGGCGTCCCCGTCGCCCAGCCCGTGGACTTCCCGCACAACCTGCACACCGCGCAGCTCGGCATCGACTGCCGCTTCTGCCACACCTCGGTCGAGGTGGCCGCGTCGGCGAACGTGCCCGCCACCGAGACGTGCATGGGCTGCCACTCGCAGATCCGGGTCGGTGACCCGATGCTCGCCGGCGTCGCCGCGAGCTGGGACAGCGGCCTGCCCCTGGAGTGGAACCGCGTCCACGACATGGCCGACTACGTCTACTTCGACCACAGCGCCCACATCAACAACGGCGTCGGGTGCAGCACCTGTCACGGCCGCGTCGACCAGATGACCGAGATCTGGAAGGAAGAGCCCTTGACGATGGGCTGGTGCCTGGAGTGCCACCGGGCGCCCGAGCGCTTCGTGCGCCCGCGCAGCGAGGTGTTCAACATGGCCTACGTCCCGCCGGCCGACCAGCTCACCCTCGGGGCCGAGCTCGTCGCCACCTACCACATCGACAGCGACGCGCTCCCGCAGTGCTCGACGTGCCACCGATGAGCGACGCCGTCCGCCCCACCCACCTCGGGGTCGCGCCCACGGAGGCGCCGGTCGCCGACGCGGCCCAGTCGCCGCCCGTCGACCTCGCCGCCGTGCGCGAGCGCGTGCGCGAGCGCTTGGCCGAGCGCAAGGGCGCCGAGTACTGGCGCAGCCTCGACGAGCTGGCCGACACGGTCGAGTTCCAGGAGTTCCTGCGCAAGGAGTTCCCGCGCCAGGCCGCACCGCTCGAGGCCTCCCTCGACCGCCGCGACTTCCTGAAGCTGCTCGGCGCGTCCCTCGCGCTCGGCGGCCTGAGCGCCTGCGCCCGGCCGCCGCAACCGCACGAGAAGATCGTGCCGTACGTGCGCGCCCCGGAGGACCACGTCCCCGGGCGCCCCGAGTTCTACGCCACCGCCGTGCTCGAAGGCGGGTACGCCGAGGGCATCCTGGCGGAGAACCACCAGGGCCGCCCGACGCGCGTCGAGGGCAACCCCGACCACCCCGCCAGCCTGGGTGCCGCCCACGCCATCACCTCGGCGACGGTGCTCTCGCTGTACGACCCCGACCGCTCGCAGCAACTGCTCGAGGGCGGCTCGCCGCGCTCCTGGAGCCAGTTCGCGACCGCCATGGCCGAGCGGCTGGCGGCGCTGCCGGACGGCTCCCGCCTCCGCCTGCTGACCGAGACCGTCACCTCCCCGACCCTCGCCGGCCAGGTCCGCGAGCTGCTCGCCGCCCGCCCCGGCGCCCGCTGGCACCAGTGGGACCCGCTCCACGCCGACGGCGCCGTCGCCGGCCTGCGGGCCCTGTTCGACGAGGACGTCGCGCCGGTGCTCGACTTCCGCCGCGCCGACGTCGTCGTGTCGTTCGGCGCCGACTTCACCCAGGTCGGACCCGGACGCCTGCGCTACGCCAAGGACTTCGCGCGCCGCCGGCGCGTGCGCTCCGCGGACGACGACATGAACCGGCTGTGGCAGGTCGAGAGCACCCCGACGCCGACGGGCACTCTGGCCGACCACCGCCTCGCGCTCGCGCCGGCCGACATCGCCGCGCTGGCCGCGGTCGTCGCGGGCGAGCTGGGCATCGCGGGCGCGCCCGCGGCCACCCTGCCCACCCGCGTGCCGCGCGCCTGGGTCGACGCGCTGCTGGCCGACCTGCGCGCCCACGCCGGGCGCTCGATCGTCGTCGCCGGCGCCGACCAACCGGCCGCCGTCCACGCGCTGGCCCACGCCCTCAACGTCGAGCTCGGCAACGTCGGCGAGACCGTGCGCTACGTCGCCCCGCCGGCGGCCGCGCCCACCCTGCACAGCCAGGACCTGGGCGAACTCGTAGCCGACCTGCAGGCCGGCGCGGTCGACCTGCTCGTCGTCATCGGCGCCAACCCCGTCTACACCGCCCCCGCCGACCTCGGCTTCGCCGAGGCCATGGCCCGCGCCGGCACGACCGTGCACCTGGGCGAGCAGCTCGACGAGACCGGCCGGCTCGCCGACTGGCACGTGCCGCGCACGCACACCCTCGAGGCCTGGGGCGACGCGCGCGCGTTCGACGGCAGCGTCACCATCCAGCAGCCGCTGTTCGCGCCGTTCTACGGCGGCCAGAGCGATCTCGAGCTCCTCGAGGCGCTGCTCGGCCGCCCGGATCGCAGCGGCTACGAGGTCATCCGCGACGCCTGGAGCGAGCGGGTGTCCGGCGACTTCGAGACCTTCTGGCGGCGCACCCTGCACCTGGGCGTCGTCGAGAACAGCGCCGCGCCGGAGCGCACCGTCGTGCCCCGCGCGCTCGACCTCGCCCTGCCCGCCGGCGACGACCTGGTCGTGCACTTCCACGCCGACCACGGCGTGGCCGACGGCCGCTACGCCAACAACGGCTGGCTGCAGGAGCTGCCGCGCCCGTTCTCCAAGCTCACCTGGGACAACGCCGCCATCCTCGCGCCGGCCACCGCCGAGCGCCTGGACGTGCGCAGCCACGACCGCCTGGCGCTGCGCGTCGACGGCACCGAGGTGGTGCTGCCCGTGTGGGTGCAGCCGGGCCAGGCGCCCGGCGTCATCGGCGTCGCCCTCGGCTTCGGCCGCACCGCCGCCGGTCGCGTGGGCGACGGCGTCGGGACGGACGTCTACCCGCTGCGCACCACGGCCCAGCCGTGGTCGCGGCCCGTCAGCGCGGAACGCGCCCGCGGGCGCCACCGGTTGGCGACGACCCAGACGCACCACTCGCTCGAGGGCACCGGCGAGCGCCGCTACATCGTGCGCGCCGGGACGCTCGGCGAGCTCAAGGCCGAACCGGAGCACCCGAAGTTCGTCCACCCGGTCACGCACCCGGTCTCGGACATCCTCCCCGACTGGAAGTACGACGGCTACGCCTGGGGCATGGTCATCGACATGACCGTGTGCACCGGCTGCAACGCCTGCGTCACCGCCTGTCAGTCGGAGAACAACGTCCCGATCGTGGGCAAGGAGCAGGTGATCATCGGCCGCGAGATGCACTGGATCCGCGTCGACGCCTACTACAAGGGCGACCTGGACGACCCCGAGTTCTACAACATGCCGGTCGCCTGCCAGCACTGCGAGAAGGCCCCGTGCGAGCCGGTCTGCCCGGTGGCGGCCACCGTGCACGACGCCGAGGGCCTGAACGTCATGGTCTACAACCGCTGCGTCGGCACCCGTTACTGCGCCAACAACTGCCCGTACAAGGTGCGGCGCTACAACTACCTGCAGTTCGCCGAGTTGGCCGTCAACGCCAGCGAGCTCAGCCTGGCGCACAACCCGGACGTCACCGTGCGCAGCCGCGGCGTGATGGAGAAGTGCACCTACTGCACGCAGCGCATCTCGGCCGCCCGCATCCAGGCGGGCAACGAGGGGCGCCGCATCCGCGACGGCGAGGTCGTCACCGCCTGCCAGAGCGCCTGCCCCAGCGAGGCGATCGTCTTCGGCGACCTGAACGATCCGGAGAGCGCGGTGGTGGCCGCCAAGGCCTCGGTCCTCGACTACAAGCTGCTCGAGGAGCTCAACACGGTACCCCGCACCTCGTACCTCGCGCGGGTCGGCAACCCGCACCCCGACGCGGCGAGCGCGCCACGGACGGGCTCGGAAGGGGTCCTCTGATGGCCGTCGTCACCGGCGTCCCCCCCGTGGTGGAGACGAACCGCGTCATCGCCCCCGGCCAGACGGCGGGCATGCTCGACGACGTCGTCAACACGCCCGTCCTGGTAGGCCCCCAACGCACGCCCACGTGGTGGTGGATCGGCTTCGGCATCACCCTGTCGCTGCTCGGCCTCTACCTGGTGTCGATCGTCCACCTCATCACCACCGGCGTCGGCATCTTCGGCAACAACCAGCCGGTGTCGTGGGCGATGCCGATCATCAACTTCGTGTGGTGGATCGGCATCGGTCACGCCGGGACGCTGATCTCGGCCGCGCTGCTGCTCTTCCGCCAGCCCTGGCGCACCTCGATCAACCGCTTCGCCGAGGCGATGACGATCTTCGCCGTCGTCTGCGCCGGCCTCTACCCCATCCTGCACATCGGGCGGCCGTGGGTCTTCTACTGGCTGATGCCCTACCCGAACACCCACGGCATGTTCCCGAACTTCCGCAGCGCGCTGACCTGGGACGTGTTCGCGATCTCGACCTACGCGACGGTGTCGCTGCTGTTCTGGTTCATCGGCCTGATCCCGGACCTGGCGACGCTGCGCGACAGCGCCAAGTCGCGCTTCCAGAAGCTGCTCTACGGTGCCCTGGCGCTCGGTTGGAACGGCTCGGCCAAGGCCTGGCAGCGCTACATGCGCGCCTACCTGCTGCTCGCCGCCCTGAGCTTCCCGCTGGTGCTCTCCGTGCACAGCACGATCGCCCTGGACTTCGCCATCAGCCAGGTGCCCGGCTGGAACAACACGGTCATGCCGCCCTACTTCGTCGCCGGCGCGGTGTTCGCCGGCTTCGCGATGGTGCTGCTGCTGGCGATCCCGCTGCGGCGCGCCTTCGGCTTCGAGCACCTGATCACGCTGCGCCACCTCGACAACGCCGCCAAGCTCATGCTGGCGACCGGCATGATCGTCGTCTACGGCTACGTCGTCGAGCTCTTCTACGCCTGGTACTCGGGCGTCGAGTTCGAGAAGTTCATGGCCTACAACCGCGTGCTGGGGGCCGACCACTGGTGGGCCTTCTGGGCGTTGATCGCCTGCAACCTGCTGGCCATCCAGCCGCTGTGGTTCCGTCGCGTGCGGCAGACGCCGTGGGCGCTGTTCCTCATCAGCATCTTCGTGTCGATCGGCATGTGGCTCGAGCGCTTCGTCATCGTCGTCGTGTCGCTGACGAAGGACTTCCTGCCGAGTTCGTGGGGCAACTACGTGCCCACCTTCTGGGACTGGGCGCTCTTCGTCGGCTCCTTCGGCCTGTTCGGGACGCTGTTCCTGCTCTTCCTCCGGCTGCTGCCGGCGATCGCCACCACCGAGATGAAGGAGCTCGCCCACCACGACGCGCACCACGGGCCGGACGCCTACGAGTCCATCCGTGAGGCCTACTACCGGGGGGAGGTGCGCGCATGACCACCGCCACCGCCGGCGCCGCCGGTCTGTACGGCGTGATCGCCGAGTACGACACCCCGGAGCAGGTGCTCGTCGCCGCCGAGGCCGCCCGCAAGGCCGGCTACACGCGCATGGACGCCTACACGCCACACCCGGTCGAGGGTCTGGACGACGCCCTCGGGCTCGCGCCGACCAACCTCGGCTTCGTGGTGCTGGCGATGGGCCTGTTCGGCGCGGCCGCCGGGTACTTCCTGCAGTGGTACTCCGCGACCGTCTTCTACCCGCTCAACATCGGCGGCCGCCCGCTCCACGACTGGCCCACCTACGTCGTCATCACCTTCGAGGTCACCGTCCTGCTCGCCGCGTTCACCGCCGGGCTGGTCATGCTCGCCCGCAACGGCCTGCCGCGGCCGTACCACCCGGTCTTCAACACGCCGGGTTTCGAGCGCGCGACCCGCGACGGCTACTACCTCTGCATCGAGGCCGCCGATCCGCGCTTCGACGAGGGCGACGTGCGCGGCTTCCTCGAGGGCACGGCGCCCGTCGCCGTCCACCGGGTGGCGCGATGAGACGCGCAGCACCTCATCACGCCGCGATCCCTCGGAGCGCGATCCGCCTGCGCTTCACCGGCCTCCTCGCCATCGTCCTCCTCCTCGCCGGCTGTGGCCGCAACATGGTCGACCAGGCGAACCTGCGTCCGCTGGAGAGCTCTCAGTTCTTCGCCGACGGCGCCGGCATGCGCCCGCCGCTCGAGGGCACCGTGTCGCGGCGCGAGGGCGCGGTCGATCCGGTGTTCCTGACGGGGCAGGACGCGAACGGGCTCGTCACCGAGCTGCCCGTCGAGCTGACGCTGGAGCTGCTGCAGCGCGGCCAGGAGCGTTACGACATCTTCTGCGCCGTGTGCCACGGGCACACCGGCGCCGGCGACGGCATGATCGTCAGCCGTGGCTTCCCGGCGCCGACCTCGTTCCACGATCAGCGGCTGCTCGACGCCTCCGTCGGCTACTACTTCGGCGCGATGACCAACGGGTTCGGCCGCATGTACAGCTACGCCTCGCGCGTCCCGGCCGAGGACCGCTGGGCGATCGCCGGGTACATCAAGGCGCTGCAGCTCTCGCAGAACGCCACCCTCGACGACGTGCCCACGGACGTCCGCCTCGAACTCGAGAACAGCGAAGGACGGGTCCGCTGATGGCCGCCGCCCCCACCACCATCGCCACCGCCCGCCCCGCCGTCATCGCGCTCGCGCTCGGCGTGGTCGGCCTCGCCGCCGGCCTGGCCGCCACGCTCGGCAACGGCGGCCTACCCGGCGCCGTCCTGATGGGCTTCGTGTTCTGGATCGGCCTGTCGGTCGGCGGCCTGGGCCTCCTGCTCATCGACCACATGGCCGGCGGCAGCTGGGGCGCCGTCATCCGGCGCCCGCTCGAGGCCATGGTCTCGGCGCTGCCGGTCGCCCTGCTCTTCTTCCTGCCGGTCGCCTTCTTCATCCCGCAGCTCTACCCATGGGCGGACGCCGCCTACGTCGAGGCGCACAAGCTGGTGGCGTGGAAGTCCGGTTACCTCGACGCCACCTGGTACGTGCTCCGTTCGCTCCTCTACTTCGGGCTGTGGCTGCTCGCCGCCTGGATCTACCTGCGCGGCGCGCGGGAGCAGGACGCCGCGGACCTCGGTCGCGCCGGGCTGATCGGCTACCGGCTGAAGGCCACGGCCGCCGTATGGTTGATCGTGTACGTGCTCAGCATGACGCTCGCGGTGACCGACTGGACGATGTCGCTGACTCCCGAGTGGTGGTCGGGCATCTACGGCCTGATCTTCATGATCGGCCAGGCGATCAGCGCCATGGCGCTCGTCATCCTCACCATGGTGTGGATGGCCCGCCGCAGCCCGCGCGTCGACGGCCTGCTCACCGAGAAGCGCCTGCAGGACCTCGGCAACTTCCTGATGGCGTTCATCATGTTCTGGGCGTACGTCAACATCAGCCAGCTGATCATCCAGTGGACCAACAACATCGTCGAGACCAACACCTTCTACGTGCTGCGGCTGTACGAGCAGCCGTGGCAGGGGCTCGGCGTCTACCTGCTGGTCGCCGGCTTCTTCCTGCCGTTCCTCATCCTGTTCTCGCGCTGGGTGAAGCGCGCCCGCGCCGTCCTGGCCTTCATGGCCGGCTGGGCGCTGCTCAACCAGGCGCTGCACGTCTACTGGTACGTCGCCCCCGAGATCGGCCGCGCCGGCCTGCCTGGCTTCGGCGACGTGGCGATCTTCCTCGGTCTCGGCGGCATCTGGTTCGCCGCCTTCCTCCGCAGCCTCGGCGCCCGCTCGGTGGTGCCGGAGCGCGATCCCAGGCTGCTGGCGGCCGAACACGCCCACCATGTGACCGAGCCTCATGCTGCCGGACCGGAGGTCCGCCATGTCTGACCGCCCCAACCCCCGCTACCTCGTGTCGAGCGAACAGGTGCGCGGCGCCTACTTCCTTGGCGGCATCGGCGCCGTCGCCCTGATCGTGGGCGTGCTGCTGCTCGCCAGCGCCCGCCCGCAGGGCAACCTGGTGACCGTCGACGACACCCAGTACCAGAGCCAACTGCAGGCTGCCGAGGCCGACCTCAGCGGCTTCGAGCTGATCGGCGACGGCGCCCGCCTCGACATCGGCCACGCGATGCAGCTCGTCGTCGAACGCGGCGTCGACCTGCCGCTCTACGCGGGCGGCGCGGCCCCGGTGGCCGCGTCCGAGCCCGCGGCCTCGGGTGCGTCCGACGCCGCGTCCGACGCCGCGTCCGAGCCGGAGGCCCCCGCGGACGCGGGCGCCGAGATCCTCGCTCAGGCGGACGTCGACGGTGCCGCGCTGTACACCCAGCACTGCAGCGCGTGCCACCAGCCCACCGGCGCCGGCATCCCGAGCGCGTTCCCGCCCGTCGCCGGTCACGTGGGTGAACTCGTCGCCGCCGACCGCGCCTACCCGGCCAAGCTCGTGCTCTTCGGGATGATGGGCGCCATCGAGGTGCAGGGGACGTCCTACAACGGCGTCATGCCGGGCCTGGCGGCCACCCTCTCCGACGCGGACGTCGCCGGCATCCTCAACCATGTGCTGGTCGAGTGGGACGACGTCGAGGTGCTCGGCGACGCGTTCGAGCCCTACACGGCCGACGAGGTCGCCGAGTGGCGCGCCACGGCGCTGGAGATGACGGACGTGCACGCGCTGCGACTGGAGCTCGAACTCCCCTGACGAACGGGCCGGCGCCAACTGCCGGGCTTCGACCACGAACGACGACGATCGGGCGGCCCCACGGTGCCGCCCGATTCCCTTGGCTCGCCCACACCCCTCCCTCACGGACGCCCGCACCGCCGCGCGGTAGGCTGATGGGGTCGCACGGAAACCAGCGCCACGCACCGAACCAGGCGCCCCACGGCCGCACCCCGGAGGCAACCATGAGCCCACGCCCCACCCGCCCGTCGTCGCAACCGACCCGCGCCGCCCGCTGGGCGGTCGCCGCCGTGGTCGCCCTGACCGCCCTCGGCCTCGCGTTCGCCCAGGGCGAACCCCCGCCGCTCCCCGACGACGTCGCCCGCGTGCACTACCAGCGCCCGGACGGCGACTACAGCGGCTGGGAACTGCACGTGTGGGAGGACACCGTCGAGCAGGTCACCTGGCAGGACGGCCTGCCGGTGACGGGGACGAGCGACTACGGCGTGTACTGGGACGTGCGCCTCGCCGAGGGCGCCGCGCGCGTCGGCTTCATCGTCCACCGGGGGGACGAGAAGGACCCGGGGCCGGACATGTTCCTGCGGCTCGACACCCACGGCCGTGAGATCTGGCTCGTCTCCGGCAGCGACCGCATCCTCACCTCGCGGCCCCTGGGGCCGCCCGAGGCCGGTACGGCGCGCCTCCACTACCACCGGCCCGACGACGCCTACGACGGCTGGACGCTGCACGTGTGGGAAGACACGATCGACGAGGTCACGTGGGCGGACGGCCTGACGCCGGCCGGCACCACCGCGGACGGCGTCTTCTGGACGATCCGCCTCGCCGAGGACGCCAGCCGGGTCGGCTTCATCGTGCACAAGGGCGACGAGAAGGACCCCGGCCCGGACATGTTCCTGCTGCTCGAGGACGCGTACGCCCACGAGGGCGGCGGCGTCGAGGCCTGGGTCGTCTCGGGAAGCGCGACCGTGTTCGGCGAGCGCCCCGACCTCCGAGACGTGGGCGGCGGCGACCTCAGCGCCCAGCGGGCGCACTGGGTGGCGCGCGACCTGATCCTGTGGGACGTCGGGCTGCCGCTGGCGGGCGCGAGTTATGCCCTGCACCATGCCGACGACGCCGGCCTGACGATCGCCGACGGCGCCGTGTCGGGCGGCGCCGCCCTGCCGCTCGCCGTCGATCCGGAGGGCCCGCCGGCCGACGTCATCGCCCGCTTCCCGCACCTCGCCGGCCTGACCGCGCTGCGTCTCGACCCGGCCACGACGGACGCGGTCGCGGACGTCCTGCGCGACCAACTCGCCGTGTCGCTCGTCGGCCCGGACGGCCGCCTGCTCGACGCCACCGGCCTGCAGGTCCCCGGCGTGCTCGACGACCTCTTCGCCACCGACGCGCCGCTGGGCGTGCAGCGCGTGGGCGACGTGCCGGTGCTCTCGCTCTGGGCGCCGACGGCACGAGACGTTCGCCTGCACCTGTTCGACGGCGACGACGCGCGCGTCCTGGCGATGGTGCGCGACCCCGGCACCGGCGTGTGGTCGATCGCCGGCGACGCCGACTGGTGGGGCCGCGACTACCTCTACGAGGTCGAGGTCTACGCGCCCAGCACGGGGCGCATCGAGCGCAACCTGGTCACCGACCCCTACAGCCTCTCGCTGCGGATGAACTCGGCGCGCTCGCAGATCGTCGACCTCGACGACCCCGCGCTCGCGCCCGACGGCTGGACCGAGCTGGTCAAGCCGCCGCTGGCCGACCCGGTCGACGCGGTGATCTACGAGCTGCACGTGCGCGACTTCAGCGCCACCGACACGACGGTGCCCGCGGACCTGCGCGGCACCTACGCCGCCTTCGGGCTCGAGGGCACGGCCGGCGTCACCCACCTGACGGCGCTCGCCGACGCCGGCCTCACGCACCTGCACCTCCTCCCGACCTTCGACATCGCCACGATCGACGAGGACCGCGGCAGCTGGGTCGAGCCCGAGCTCCCCGACCTGCCGCTGCCGTCCGCCTCCCCCGCGTTCCAGCAGGCCGTCGAGGCCGCGCGTGACCGCGACGCCTTCAACTGGGGCTACGATCCCTGGCACTTCCTGGTACCCGAGGGCAGCTACGCGACCGATCCGGACGGCCCCGCGCGCGTGCGCGAGTTCCGCGAGCTGGTGATGGCGCTCGATGCGATCGGCCTGCGGGTGGTGGTGGACGTGGTGTTCAACCACACCAACGCGGCGGGCCAGAGCCCGCGCTCGGTGCTGGACCGCGTCGTCCCCGGCTACTACCACCGCCTCGACGACGCCGGCCGCGTGCACACCAGCACCTGCTGCCCCAACACGGCGACCGAGCACGCGATGATGGAGCGCCTCATGCTCGACGCCGTGGCCCTGTGGGCGCGGGCGTACAAGGTGGATGGCTTCCGCTTCGACCTCATGGGCCACCACATGGTCGTCAACATGGAGAACGTGCGCGCCGTGCTCGACGGCCTGACGCCCGAGGCCGACGGCGTGCACGGCGACGCCGTGCTCGTCTACGGCGAGGGCTGGAACTTCGGCGAGGTCGCCGACGGTGCGCGCGGGCTCAACGCCACCCAGGCGAACATGGCCGGCAGCGGCACCGGCACCTTCAACGACCGGCTGCGCGACGCGGTGCGCGGCGGCGGACCGTTCGACGCGGGCGAGGACCTGGTGCTCCAGCAGGGCTTCGCCACCGGCCTGGGCACGATGCCTAACGCCCTGACCGCGCGGCTCGATCCGGCGGCGCAGGCGGACGCCGCCCGCAGGGCCGCCGACCTGGTGCGCGTCGGCCTGGCCGGCAACCTGGCGGAGGTCACCTTCGTCGGCGCCGACGGCGAGGTGCTGCGCGGCGATCAGGTCCCGTACAACGGGCAGCCCGGCGGGTACGGCGGCGTGCCGCAGGACCACGTCGTCTACGTCTCGAAGCACGACAACCAGACGCTGTGGGACATCGCCCAGTACAAGCTGCCGCTCGACCTGCCGACCGACGCGCGGGTGCGGGCGCACCTCGTCGCCCTCTCGACCGTCATGTACGCCCAGGGGGTGCCGTTCTTCCACGCCGGCTCCGACCTGTTGCGCTCGAAGAGCCTCGACCGCAACAGCTACGACGCGGGCGACTGGTTCAACGCGATCGACTGGAGCGGCGCGACGACCGCCTTCGGCCGCGGGCTGCCGCTCGCCGGCGACAACCGCGCTTCGTGGAACCTCATGCGCGAGCGGCTCGTGAACCCGCTGCTGCTGCCCGGGCCAGACGACGCCGCCTTCGCCGCGGCGGCGTTCCAGGACATGCTGCGCGTGCGGCGCGACACGCCGCTGTTCCGCCTGCGCACGACCGAGGACGTCCTCGCACGGGTCGCCTTCCACGTCACCGGACCCGACGCCCCGGCCGGCGTCATCGTCATGGAGCTGCGCGACGACCTGCCCGAGCTCGAGGACCTCGACCCCGGCACCGACCGCGTGCTGGTGGTCTTCAACGCCTCGCCGGCGCGCGTCAACCTCGAGCTGCCCGGCGACCCGACCCGGCGGTGGACGCTGCACCCGGCCCTCGCCGGCGGCGCGGACGCCGATACGCTGCGCTCGACCGTCATCTACCCCGCCACCACCCGCGCCTCGGTGCCGGCGCTGACGACCGCCGTGTTCGTCGCGCCGGCCGCGGGCCGATGACCGGCGACGGCGTGGCCGGCCGGGTCTTCGTGACCCGGCCGCTGCCGGCGGCGTGGCTGGCGCCCCTGCGGGAGGCGGGCCTGACCGTCGACGTGCACGAGGCGGACGACCCGCTGCCGACGGCGGCGCTGCACGCGCGGGTCGCGGGTGCCGCCGCGCTGTGGGTGCAGCTGACCGACCGGGTCGACGCGGCCCTGCTCGACGCCGCGGGCCCCGGGTTGCGGGTGGTGGCGACCTACTCGGTCGGCACCGATCACGTCGACGCGGCGGCGTGCCGCGAGCGGGGCGTCGCGGTGGTCCACACGCCCGACGTGCTCACCGACGCGACCGCGGACCTCGCGCTGGCGCTGCTGCTGGCCGCCGCGCGGCGCCTGCCGGAGGGCCAGCGGCTGATCGAGGCCGGCGGCTGGCGGGGCTGGGCGCCCACCCAACTGCTCGGCCTGGAGCTGCGGGGCCGCACCCTCGGCGTCGTCGGCCTCGGCCGCATCGGCTCGGCCGTCGCGGCGCGCGCGCGGGCCTTCGGCATGCGCATCGCCTACCACCAGCGGCATCCGCGGCCGGAGACGGCGGCGCCGCTGGAGGCGGCCTTCGTCGACGACCTCGACCGGCTGCTGGCGACGAGCGACGTCGTGACGCTGCACGCGCCGCTCACGCGGGAGACGCGGCACCTGCTCGACGCGCGGCGTTTGGCGCTGCTGCCGGCGCACGCGCTGCTGATCAACACCGCGCGTGGGCCGTTGGTCCACGAGGGGGCGTTGGTGGCGGCGCTGCGCGAGGGGCGCCTCGCCGGCGCCGGCCTGGACGTCTACGAGGAGGAGCCCCGGGTGCACCCGGGACTCCTGGAGCTGTCGAACGTCGTGCTCGCGCCCCACCTGGGTTCGGCCACCGGCGACACGCGCCGGGCGATGGCGGAGCTGTGCAGCGCGGGCATCCTCACGGCGTTGGCCGGCGGGCACCCGCCGAACGCGCTGGACCTACCCGCTGGCGCCTAGATGTCGAGCACCGCCAGGTGCCCGTGGTCCTCGATGAAGGTGCGCCGCGGCGGGACCTCGGTGCCCATCGCCATCTCGATGGTCTCGCTGGCCTCGAGCACGTCGTCGATCGTGACGCGTTGGAGGACCCGCGTCTCGGGGTTCATCGTCGTCTCCCACAGCTGCTCGGGGTTCATCTCGCCGAGGCCCTTGAAGCGCTGGATCTCGAGCTTGCGATCGCGGGTGCGCTTGACCACGTCCTGCAGGGCGGCCTCGTCGAAGAGGTAGGTCAGCTCCTTCTGGCGGGCCGTGCGGACGCCGTACAGCGGCGGTTGGGCGATGTAGAGGTAGCCCCGGTCGATCAGGGGGCGCATGTAGCGGTAGAAGAAGGTCAGCAGCAGCGTCCGGATGTGCGAGCCGTCGACGTCGGCGTCCGTCATGATGATGATCCGGTGGTAGCGCACCTCGTCCGGGTTGAAGTGGACGTCCTCGCCGCTCCCCTCGATGCCCCCGCCGATCGCCGCGATCATCGCGCGCACCTCGGCGTTCTTGAGGATCTTGGCCAGGTTCGCCTTCTCGACGTTGAGGATCTTCCCGCGCAGCGGCAGGATCGCCTGGAAGCGCCGTTCGCGGCCCTGCTTCGCCGAGCCGCCCGCCGAGTCGCCCTCGACGATGTACAGCTCGCTGACGCTGGGGTCCTGCGACTGGCAGTCCGCGAGCTTCCCGGGCAACTCGTCGTTCTCGAGCGGGTTGGCGCGGCGCACGAGGTCGCGGGCCTTGCGTGCCGCCTCGCGCGCGCGGGCGGCGTTGGCCGCCTTCTCGACGATCGCCTTGCCCACCTTCGGCTGCTCTTCGAGCAGTTCGGATAGGCGCTCGCCGACGACCTGTTGGACGGCCGTGCCGGCCTCCTGGTTGAGCAACCGCACCTTCGCCTGTGACTCGAACTGCGGATCGCCCAGCTTGACCGAGACGACGCAGCAGATACCCTCGAGGTAGTCGTTGCCGTCGGGGACCGGATCGCCCTTCTTGAGCAGGCTCTTGTTGCGGGCGTAGGTGTTGAGCACCCGCGTGAAGGCGGTCTTGAAGCCCGTGAGGTGGCTGCCGCCGTCGCGGTTGGTGATCATGTTGGCGTAGGTCAGGATGGTCGGCTGGTAGCCGGTGGTGTGCAGCAGGCCGACCTCGACGTCGATGACCTCGCGCTTGCCGTCGCGGTCGACCTCGACCTCCTGCTGGATGCGCAGGGGCTCGTCGTACAGGCGCTTCTCGTCGCGGGCCAGGTAGGCGGCGAAGGCGGCCGCGCCGCCCTCCTCGTGGAAGACCTCGCGCCGCAGCTCCTTCTGACGCCGGTCCTCGAGGACGATCCGCACGCCGCCGCTGAGGAACGCCAGGTCGCGCAGCCGGCGGCGCACGCGGGCGTAGTCGAAGGCGTCGACCTCCTTGAACACGGCGGGGTCGGGGTGGAAGGTCACCGTCGAGCCCTTCCGCCCCGCCGGCGCGGGCCCGATGTCCTGCACCGGGAACGTCACGGCGCCCTGGTCGAAGCGGATGCGGTAGTGCCGACCGTTCTGGTAGACGTCGGCCTCGAGGAAGGTCGAGAGGGCGTTGACGACCGACGAGCCGACGCCGTGCAGGCCGCCGGAGACCTTGTAGGCAGCGGAGTCGAACTTGCCGCCCGCGTGCAGCTCCGTGAAGATCACCTCGATGGCCGGGCGCCCCCCGTCGCGCATCACGCCGACCGGAATGCCGCGGCCGTCGTCGCTCACGGCGGCCGAGCCGTCCTCGAGCAGCACCACCTCGATCGTGCGTGCGTGCCCCGCCAGCGCCTCGTCGATCGCGTTGTCGATGATCTCGCTCAGCAGCTGGTGGTAGCCGTCGATGCCGGTGCCGCCCTGCACGTACATGGCGGGGCGCATGCGGACGCCTTCGAGGCCTTTGAGCACGCGGATGCTGTCGGCGGTGTACTCGGTGGACAAGGGTTGCCTCCCAGCTTGGGGTTCGTGCACGGGGAGGCCCAGGGCCGGGAGGAACCCGGTCGCCTTCGCGCCCCGTTCGTGGTCGGAAGCTGGCCGCAGACGCTCGCTGCGACACCCGGATCATACCCCGCGACGAGCGCCCCGGTCAAACCAGGAGACCCGTCCTGGACGCTTCTCGAGACACTTGATCCGGCACCGTTCGCGGGGCCGGGCCGGTGCCCCGCGCCGGCGCGTCGCGGCGGGTCCGCCGCGGCTCAGCCGCGGGTCTGCCCGTCGCCGTCGACCAGGTGCTTGGTGGTCACCAGGGCGCGCAGCCCCATCGGCCCGCGTGCGTGCAGCTTCTGCGTGCTGATGCCGATCTCCGCCCCGAAACCGAACTCGAAGCCGTCGGTGAAGCGGGTGCTCGCGTTGACGTAGACCACGGCGGCGTCGACCTCCGCCTGGAAGCGCCGGCCCGCGGCGCGCGAGCGCGTGACGATCGCCTCGGAGTGCTGCGAGCCGTAGCGGTGCACGTGCGCGATGGCGTCGTCGAGCCCGTCGACCACCCGCACGGCGATCTCCGGCCCGAGGTACTCGGTCGCCCAATCGACCTCGGTCGCGCCGTGGACGCCGTCACCGAGTCCGGCGACGGCGAGGACCGCGCGCCCGCGCTCGCACGCGTGCAGGGTCACGCCGTGCTCGCGCAGCGCGGCCGCCGCCCGCGGCAGCCAGTCGTCCGCGGCGTCGCGGTGGACCAGCAGCGTCTCGAGCGCGTTGCACACGCCGGGACGGCGCACCTTGCCGTCGAGCAGCAGGGCGAGCGCCATGTCGCGGTCGCCGTCGTCGTGCAGGTAGAGGTGGCAGTTACCGACGCCGGTCTCGATGACGGGAACGCGCGCGGTCTCCACCACGTGGCGGATGAGCCCGGCGCCGCCACGCGGGATCACCAGGTCGACCCGACCGCGCGCCCGCAGCAGCTCGGTGACGCGCGCGCGATCGGGGTCGTCGATCAGGATCAGGGCGTCGACGGCGTCGGCCGGCAGGCCCGGCGCGGACGCCAGCGCGCCGCGCATGCTGGCCACCAGCGCCCGGTTCGACGCCAGGGCGTCGGCCGAGCCGCGCAGGACGGCGGCCGAACCTGCCTTGAAGGCGAGGGCGAACGCGTCGACCGTCACGTTGGGCCGCGACTCGTACACCATGCCGATCACGCCGAACGGCACGGTCACGGAACGGACCTCGAGACCGTTCGGCAGGCGCCAGCCCTCGAGCACCCGACCCACCGGGTCGGGCAGGTCGGCGACCTGGACGACGGCGTCGGCGATCGCCGCCAGCCGCGCGTCGGAGAGCGTCAGCCGGTCGACCAGGGATGCCGCGACGCCGGCGTCGCGGGCGCGCGCCACGTCTTCCCCGTTCGCGGCCAGGATCGTCGGCGCGTCGCGGCGCAGCGCGTCGGCGACCCGCCGCAGCGCCGCGGCGCGATCGACCGCCGGCAGCAGGCGCGCGGCGACGCGCGCGCGCCCCAGCGCGGCGTCGAGATCGAAGGGGGCGGTGGCGGGGCCGACGGCGGAGGCCATGGCGTGACGATAGCATGGGGTCGGATGCGCTCCAGGACGTGTCCGGCCCGCCCCGGCGCGACCGTGGGGGCCACCGAGGAGGTCCGCATGGAGAGCCCCATCGTGCTCGTGACCGGTGCCGGCGGCGCGCTGGGGCGCGCCGTGCGCGAGCGGCTGACGGCTGACGGCGTGCGCTTGGCGCTGCTCGATCGCCGCGTGCCGTCGGGCGACGCGAAGGGCGCGGACGCCGACGCACCGTGGGCGGCCGCCGTCGACCTGCTCGACGAGGCGGCCGTCGCGGACGCCGTCGCGCGCGTCGAGAGCGAGCTGGGTCCCGTGCGGGCGGCGCTGCTGCTCGCGGGCGGGTTCGGGACCGCGCCGGCGGCCGAGACCGACCTCACCACGCTGCGCGGGCAGCTCGACCTCAACCTCGCGACCGCCGCGAGCGTGGTGCGGGCCCTGCTGCCGCACATGACCAAGCGCGGCGAGGGCACGATCATCGGGATCGCCGCCGGCCAAGCGCGCCGGGGGGGCTCCGGCGCCGCCGCCTACGCCGCGTCGAAGGCAGCGCTGGCCGCCTACCTGCGCGCGGTGGACGAGGAGACCGCGAGCCACGGGGTGCGCACCGTCACGGTGTTCCCGATGGGCACGCTCGACACGCCCGCCAACCGCGAGGCGATGCCCGGGGCCGACCCGGCCCGCTGGATCGACCCCGAGCGCCTGGCCGACGTGCTGGCCTTCGCGGCGCGGATCGGACCGCGCGCCCGGCTGCGCGAGGTGGAGCTCCACCCAGACGGCTGATCGACGCCGTTCAGCCCCCGAGGCCCTCACCACCGTGGGTGAACGCGCCGTCCATCACGGTCGCGACCACCGCCAGGTCGTCGAGCCCGGCGAGCGGGTCGTGATCGAGGAGGACGACGTCGGCGTCGTAGCCCTCGCGCAGCATGCCGGAACGCCCCTCGCGCCCGATCGCGAAGGCCGGCCCGGTCGTGTAGGCCTGCAGGGCCTCGGCCACGGTGAGGGCCTGACCCGCGCCGAGCACGAGGCCGTCGGCGCCGAGGCGGCCGACGGCCGCCCGCACCCCCGCGAGGACGTCGGGCGGTGCGACCGGCGTGTCGCTACCGAACGCCAGGGGGACGCCGGCGTCGAGCAGGTCGCGCGTGCGGTAGGCGCGGTCGAGCCGGTCCGGGAAGAGCGCCCGCACCGAGGCGGCGTCGAAGGTCAGGTGGATCGGCTGCATCGAGGCGACGGCGCCGAGCGCGGCCAGGCGCGCGACGTCGTCGGCATGCAGGTGCTGCGCGTGTTCGACGCGCGGCCGCAGACCGGCGGCGCGCCAGGCGGACGCGGTGGCCTCCAGCGCCGCGATCACGGCTCGGTTGGCGGCGTCGCCGATCGCGTGGGTCACGGGCACGAAGCCCGCCCCGGCGGCCAGTTCGAAGCGCTCGATCAGGACGTCGGGCCCGTCGACCGCGACGCCGGTGCCACCCTCGGGGTAGGCGTCGAGCATCCACGCCGTCCGGCTGCCGAGGGCGCCGTCGGCGAAGAACTTGGCGCCGCCGATCGCGAAGAAGTCTCCGCCGTGCCCGCCGGCCAAGCCGATGGCGGCGGCGCGCTCGAGGTCGGCGTGCGGGATGCAGGCCCACACCCGCAGCGGGTACGCTCCGCCGCCCGCCCGGCTCGCCCTGCTCGCCAGCGCCCGCCAGTATGACGGCGGCTCGTACGCCATGTGGTGCACCGTCGTGATGCCGCGGGCGGCGAGATCGCGACCGGCGGCGTCCAGCGCCCGACCGAGCGCGGCGGCGTCCGGTCGCGGCAGGCGGTCCCACACGAGGTGCAGCGCGCGTTCGAGCAGCAGGCCGGTGGGCGCCCCGTCGGCGTCGCGCACGACCGTGCCGTGCCCGGGATCGGGGGTGGCGGCGTCGACGCCGGCGGCCGCGAGCGCCGCGCCGTTCACCCAGGCGGCGTGGTGGTCCTGCGAGCGCAGCAGCACCGGGTGGCGCGGCGCGACGCGGTCGAGGTCGGCGCGGTGCAGGTCACGGACGCCCCAGCGCTGCAGCGCGAAGCCCGCGCCCAGGATCCAGCTCCCCTCCGGAAGCCGGGCGGCCGCCTCGGCGACGCGCTCCAGCCCCTCGTCGAGGGTGGCGGCGTCCGCCAGGCCGACCTGCTCGAGCTCCAGCCCGTGCTGCGTCAGGTGCAGGTGGGCGTCGTGGAAGCCGGGCAGGGCGCAGGCCTCGGGCGCCTCGACGACCCGCGTGCGCGGCCCGCTCCAGGCGAGCACCTCGTCGCGCGTGCCGACCGCCACGAGGCGGCCCGCGCGCCAGGCGATCCCCTGGGCCAGCGGCCGGAGCGCATCCATCGTGCGCACGCGGCCGGCGAGGAGGACGACGTCGGCGGTCACGTCAGCGCCCGATCCGGTGGCGGAGGTGTCCTGGCGGCATCATGCCGTGAGGCTACCAGCCGCGCGACCGCCCGCGCGCGCCGCGGGCCGGCGTGCGCGCGCCCCGCGCGGGACCGTCCGCCACCAGCGCGACGAGCCGGTCGTGGTCGTCGGGCCAGGCGGGATCGTCGAGCGCGGCCTTGTTGCGCCGCACCTCGCCGCAGCGCTCGCAGCGGTGCACGATGACCCAGCCCTTCTTGCCGCTGCGCTCGGCCGCCACCGGGACCAGCACGCCGCCGCAGTCGCTCGCGCGATCGCCCGGCATGACGTCGACGTGCAGCGAGTGCAGGCATGCGGGGCAGTGGTTGCGGCACGAGCCGTTGGCCAGCGGCGGCACCGCGGCGCCGCACACGGCGCACACGAAGCCCTCGTTGCGGCCGACCGCCTGGAAGCGCCGCCCCGGCGTGCTCACCCGGCCACCCCCCGCAGGGCCGCCACCCGCGCCTCGACCTTGCGCACGTACGACTCCGGGTCCGCCTTGCGGCGCAGGCCCGCCGCGTTCATGAAGCGCACGGTGCCGAAGACGGGCCGCTCGGCCCACGGCCGATCGTGCAGGCCGAACACCCAGCCGACGCCGGCGTAGGAGTTCGGGTCGCGGCCGTCGAGCAGGAAGCGGTTGTTCCAGCGGAGCAGCCGCTCGTAGGCCTGCTCGGGGGCGGCGCTCCACTCGAGCACCTTCTTCCCCCAGTACATGCGCATGTAGTTGTGCTGGTAGCCGGTGACCCGCATCTCGCGCATGGCGGCGTTCCAGTACGGATCGTGGGTCGCGCCGTCCAGCAGGGCGTCGTCGTCGTAGACGTGCTCCCGCGGGTCGGCCGCATGCGCCGCCAGCGTGCGCCGCGCCCACGCCGGCAGCGCGGCGTACGCACCGTAGCCCTCGCTGCGCTCGACGTGGTTGAGCGAGAGCTCGCGCCTGACGAGCAACTCCTCGACGAAGCCCGCGGCGCCGCGCTCGACGCCGGCGACATCGCCCGACGCCCCCTTCGGTCGCGCCGCCCCGCGGGCCGCGTCCGCGGCAGCCTGCACGCCGCGCAGCACCTCGACGGGCGAGACCTGGCCGAAGTGCAGGTGCATCCCCAGGTACGAGACCCCGTCGCGCTGGGGCTGGTTGCGATCGTCGGCGTAGCTGGGCAACACGTCGTCGATCAACCGCCGCAGGCGCTCCGCCGCGGCGCGCTCGCCCCCCGGGAACATGGCGGAGACCGGCGCGACGCGCTCGTCGACGCCGAGCCGCAGCCGCAGGCCGACGGGATCCTCCAGCGCTGCGGCGACGTTCTCGAACGGTGCCACCGACGGCGGCTCGCCGCTCCAACGGACGGCGGGCTCCGCGTCGGGCACGGGATCCAAGTAGTCCGCCAGCACGCGCCACAGCTTGGGACGAAGCGTGCGCGCCGCGAACTCGGCCTTGCCGCTGGCCACGTCGACCGGCACCACGGCGTCGCCCTCGACCTGCACCACCGGACACGACGCCTCGGAAGCCACCCGGGCCCGCCAGTCCCGCTGGTGCCGCAGGTACCCGCGATCGACGACGAGCACGGCGGCGCCACGGGAGGCGGCCAGCGCGACCTCGGACGGGTCGCCGAGCCCGACGGCGAAACCGATGCCGCGCCCTGCGAGGTCCTCGCGCACCTCGCGCAGCCCCTCGAGCATGAAGGCGTAGGCCCGCGCCGTCGCCTCCGGGTAGGCGGGGGTCAGGCCCACCACGACCGCCACCGGCCGGTCGAGCAACGCGCCGATCGCGAGCGCATGGGCGAGGGCCGGGTTCGCCCGCGCTCGCTGCGCCTGCTGCATCCACAGGACCACCGGCCCCGTCGCACGCGGCGGTCCGTCGCTGAGGACCCGTACGCGGTCGGGGTGGACGCCGGGAGGGGTGAGCGCGGCGTGCGGCATGCCCCAGGCTACGTCCCGCGGCGCCGCCTCGGCCAGGCCCACGCGTCATGCTCCCGCGACGTCGGCCTATCATGCGGGGGCGGCACGACCACGCGACCATGCTCATCGAGACCCGAGGACTCACCCTGCGCCGCGGCGACCGCGAGCTGCTCCGCGACCTCGACTGGTCGGTCGCCGCGGGCGAACGCTGGGCCCTGGTCGGACCCAACGGCGTCGGCAAGTCGACCCTGCTGCAGGCGTTGGCGGGCGGGCCGCAACCGGCCGTGCACGAGGGCGGCGTGCGGCGCGCGCCGGGGGCATGGGTGGCGTCGGTCGCCCAGCACGAGGGGGACGCGGCGGTGCCCGACGGCGCCAGCCTCCGGGACCTGGCGTGGGCGGCCTGCGCCCCGCTGCGAGAGCTGGGCGCCGAGCTCGACCGCCGGGCGGCGACCCTGGGCGGCGCGCCGGCGGCCGCCGAGCTCGAGGCCTACGGCGCCTGGGAGGCGCTCTTCCACGACCGCGGTGGCTACGACGTCGAGGCGCGCCTGGACGAGGCGCTGACGCGCATCGGGCTGGCGGACGCCGCGCACCACGACGCGGCCGCCGCCTCGGGCGGCGAACGCCGCCGCGCGCGGCTGGCGGGCGCCCTGGTGGCCGGCGCCGACGTGCTGTTGCTCGACGAGCCGACGAACCACCTCGACCTCGCGACCCGCGGCTGGCTGGCCGAGCGCCTCGCCCGCTTCGAGGGCGCGGTCGTGTTCGCCTCCCACGACCGCGCCTGGATCGACGCGGTCGCCACCCACGTGCTGCTCTTGGGCGAGGGCGCCCCACGGCGCCACGAGGGCGGCTACAGCCGCGCGCGCCGGGCCGAAGCCGAGCGGCAGCGCGCCGACGCCAAGGCGGAACGCCTGCGGCGGAAGCGCATCGCGGAGCTCGAGGCCATGGCGGCCGAGCTCCGCGCCCAGGGCCACCGCCGCGCCGAGGCGCGCCGCCGGCGGGCCACGCGCGAGCTCGCCGGGCTGCAGGCGGCCCCGCCGGCGGCGCGGCGCGGCCGGGCGCCGGGCGTCGAACTGGGCACCGAGACCGAGGGCGGCGAGCTGGCGCGCTTCGCCCACCTCACGGCGGGTGACGTGCTACACGACGCCACGTTCGCCTTGCGCGGCGGCGAGCGCTGGGCGCTGGTGGGTCCCAGCGGGTCCGGGAAGACGACGCTCCTGCGGCTGCTCGCGGGCGAGATCGACAGCGAGGATCCGCGGGCCCGACGCTGGTGGCGCCCCGGGACGGCGGTGTGGTTCGTCGACCAGCACGACCGCGGCCTGCCCGACGACGCGGCGCCGGTCGACGCGCTCGCCGCCTGGGTCGGCGCGACGCGCGCCGCGTCGCTGCTGGGCCGGGTCCGGCTGGCACGCGAGGCGTGGTCGCGCCCCGCCGCGACGCTCTCCGGCGGCGAGCGCGCGCGGGCCGGGCTCGCGTTGCTGATGGCGCGCGAGGCCGACGTGCTGCTGCTCGACGAACCCACCAACGACCTCGACCTGCCGATGATCGAGGCCCTCGAGGCGGCGCTGCGGGCGACCCACGCCGCCGTCGTCATCGCGACCCACGACGCGCGGCTGCTCGAGGCGCTGGCGGCCGAGGTCGTGACGATCGAGGACGGCGCCTGCGTCCGCTGGCGTGGCGGCCTCGCCGGCTGGCGCCGCGGCGCCCGGCGCCGCGAGCCCGGCGACCCGGCGTTCGCCGGCCCGCCGGCGGAGGCCGCTGCCGGTCGCGCCGGCGGCGCCGGCGATGCGCCGCCGGACGAGCCCGAGGACGACGCGGACGGCGACCGCGAGCGGGCGTTCGCCGAGGAGGTGCTCTCCGATCCGCTGCGCTGGGGGGAGCGCGAACGCGCCCGTTGGCTCTCTCGCCGCCGAGCCGCCGAGGAGGCGCTGCTGGCGGGTTGGGATCGCCACGCCGAGGCCGCCCTGCCGCCGTACCGCACCCGTGAGGCCGGCTGGCGCGTGTGGGGCGAGCCGGTCGACGCGGGCCTGCGCGTGTGGCTCGACGGGGACGACGACCTGGGCCAGGTGACGGTACGCATCGCCACGACCGCCGCCGGGCGGGTCGGTCACGTGGTGGCGGGGCGCGCGGACGATCGCTGCCTGACGCGTTCGGCCCGCCGGGCGCTGCTGCTGGGCGCGGCGCGACTGTCGTTCTACGTCCACGGCGTGGACGCCGTCCAGGTGACCGGCGCCGACCCCGGTGGGTTCGAGCCGCTGGCGCCCGGTTGGTGGGTGTGGCGCAGGCCGGCCTTCGAGCGCCAGGAGGGGTGGCGCCGGCCACAGGACCCCCGGCCCGCGCCTCGCCGACCCACGTCCGGCCGACCCGCCCGCCGGCGCGCCGGCCGGTAGTCTGGGGCGATGCCGGTCACTCCCCACCCAGCCGTTCGCGAGCCCCGGCCCGACCGCGGACGCGGCGCGACGCCCCGCGCGCGGCGGCTGCCGTGGGTGACGCTCGGCGTGCTGGTCGCGGCGTGGGCCGCCTTGCGGGTGATGCCCACCGGCTGGATCGACGGCCGCTGGGCCGGCGGCCTGCTGCCGCCGCTGTCGGCGGCGACCGCCGCCTGGATCGACGCCTCGCCGGTCTCCCTCACGCTGGTCGGCGCGATCGCCTGGCTGGTCGTCGTCGTCGCGGTGGCGGGGCGGCGAACGCTCGATCGGACGTCGCGCCTGGCCTGGGTGCTGGTCCTCGTCGCGGCGTTGGGCCCGGCGTTCGAGCTGGCCTGGGGCCTCGGCTACCGCCGCACCCCGCTGGAGGCGCGGCTCGGGCTCGGTGCGGAGGCGCCGACGGCCGAGCCGACCTGGGCCGTCCTCGATGGGCTCCTCAGGCTGGCGGTCGCCAGCGCCCCGCCCTCGAGCGAAGCGGTCGCGCTCGACGCCGCCTGGCGGGACGACACGTTCGCCGCCGCGGCGGCCTGCGTGGCGGCCGCCGATGCCTTCGTGCTGGAGCGCGCCGACCCCCTGCGGCTCCCAGGGCGTGTGCGCACGCTGCCCGCCGGCCTGCTGCTCAGCGGCGGCTTCGCGGGGTTCCAGGCACCGTGGTGGCGCGAGCCTCACCTCGACGGCGGCCTGCCGCCGGTGGCGGCGACGAGCACCGCCCTCCACGAGCTGGCGCATGCCGCCGGCTGGGCGCGCGAGGCGGAGACGGACGCGCTCGCGACGCTGGCCGGGCTCGCCTGCGCCGACCCGGACGTCCGCTTCGCCGCCGCGCTGCACGCTCTGCTGCTCGTCCGCGCCGAGCTCGGCCGGGTCGCGCACGACGACCCGGCCTGGCGCGCGCGCCTGGACGCGGCCTGGGCGACGCTGCCGGCGGTGGCCGGCGACGCCTGGGTCGCCAGCCGCGCCGCGATCGCGCGGCACCGCTCGGCGACCGTCGAACGCGCCGCGTCGGCCGTCTATGACGGCTACCTGCGGGCGCAGGGCGTCGAGGCGGGGATCGCCGACTACGGTCGTGCGGGCGTGCTGTTGGTCAACGCGCTCGCCGCCTGCGATGGGGTGACGGCCCCGCAGGCGGCGCCGCCGTGGTGTGCTCAGGCCTCGTCGGCGACGTCGGCCGCCGGCGGCGCGAGCAGGTAGCCCTGCCCCTCGTCGCAGGCGATCGCCCGCAATCGGCTGCGCTGCTCCTCGGTCTCGATGCCTCCGGCCACCACCGTGAGCCCGAGCCCGCGACCGATCGCCACCATGGCCCGCAGCAGCTCGAGGTCGGCCGGGTCGTTAGACCCGACCGGGTCGTTAGACCCGACCGGGTCGTTGGACGCGACCGGGGCGTTGGACCCGACCGGGCCGCCGGACCCGACGCGGCCGCCCAGGCGCTGCACGAAGCTGCGGTCGATCTTGAGCATGTCGATCGGTAGCTCACGCAGTCGGGCGAGGTTGGTGTCGCCGGCGCCGAAGCCGTCGAGCGCCAGGCGAACGCCGTGCGCGCGGAGCGCGGCCAGCCGCGGGGCGCAGCGCATCAGGGCGCTCGGATCGGCACCGGCATGCAGCTCGAGCTCGAGCATGGCGGGCGGCACGCCGGCCCGCTCGAGCGAGCGCAGCACGAAGGGGACCAGGTCGTCGCGGTCGAGTTCCGCGACGCCGACGTTGACGGCGACGCGCGCGGCACGACCCAGGCGAGCGCGCTCGGCGGCGCGCCGCAACGCGAGCGGGAGGACCCGCTCGAAGAGCTCGCCGCCCAGGTGCATCCGCTCGAGCTCGCCGAGGAAGTCGGCCGGCAACAGCAGGCCCCGCTCGGGGTGCCGCCAGCGCACGAGCGCCTCGAAACCGGTGACCTCGTCGCCGGACAGCCGGAAGCGCGGCTGGTAGTGCAGGAGCCACTGGTCGCCGGCGAAGGCACCGCGGAGTTCCAGCTCGAAGGCGCGCCGCGAGCGCGCGCGCTCGTCCAAGGCGGGGTCGGCGAACGCGAAGCCGCCGCCGCCCGTCGCCCGCGCACGCGCGAGCGCGCCGACGGCCTCGTCGCGCAACGCGTCGATGCGCAGCGGCCCGTCGGCGACCACCACGCCGGCCGAGGCCGACAGCTCGACCCGCAGCCGGCCGTCGTCGAAGGGCCGCGACACCCACGCGAGCAGCTTGTCGACGACCGGCAGCGCGGCGTCGGCGTCGGGGAGGTCTTCGAGCAGCACCATGAACTCGCCGCGGCCGGCGCGCACGAGGGTGTCGCTCCGCCTCAGGGCGCGCCGCAGCCGTTGGGCGGCCTCTCGCTCGAGGCGCTCCCCGCGCTGCGCGTCGAGGTGCGTCTCGACGAAAGCGAAGTGGTCGAGCGACAGCGCGACGAGCGCCACCCGCCCACCCTGCCGCTGGGCGCGGCGGGTCGCCAGGACGAGGCGGTCGGCGAGCACCTCCTCGGTCGGCAACCCGGTCGTGGGGTCGACGCCGGCGAGGGCGGCGCGCACAGAGGAACGCGGCGGTTCGACGACGCGCACGGTCCCGTGGACCGCGAAGAGTCTGGCCTCGGCCGCCACCCAGCTGACCGAGACCGCATCCTCGACCGTCCGCTCGTCGCCACCCGCCAGGCGAAGGCGGTAGCGGTCGCGGCGGCTCCCCCCTGCCTCGCGCAGCGCGGCGCCGCGCTCGGCGACGATCGCTCGCGCCTCGGGCTCGATCATCTCGGCCCAGCCGTCGCGCATGACGTCGGCGCGGTCGCGGCCGAGCACGGCGACCGTGTCGCCACTGACCCATGACAGCCGGAACGCCCCCTGGGCGTCGAACATGGCGCCGTAGGCGAACCAAGGCGCCCCCCCGACGCCCGCGGCGCTCTGCTCGCGCTCCACCTGCTCGGCGCCGTAGGCGTGAACCTGATCGGTGACGTCGCGCAGGACGGTGACGAGATGGGCGACGCGCCCGCGTTCGTCGCGCACGGGGTGATGCCGCTGCTCACACCAGAAGAGCGACCCGTCGGCGCGGTAGTTGCGCAGGGTCACGCCGATCGCGTTGCCCTCGCGGACGGCCTCGCGCGCCTCGCGCACGGCCTCCTGGTCGGTGTCGTTGCGCAGCAGGAAGCCGAGCTCGCGCCCGAGGGCGGCCTGCGGCGCGTAGCCGGTGAGCCGCTCGAACCCGGGTTCGACGTGGACCAGCGGCGATCCGATCCGGCGCAGGTCGCTGACGACGAAGACCTCCCCCGCCAGGACCTCGGAGAGCGGCTCGACGATGCTGACGAGGTCGACGTCCTCCGACGCGAAGCCCGACCACACCCGCTCCCGGAGCTGCGCGAGCTGGGCGCGGTCCCTGGTGGGTCGACGGGGGTCCTTCGGTCCTGTGCGCTCGGCGTCGGTCATGGTCGTTGGGCGTGTGGCGACCACGACCGATCGATGAGCCGAAGGCTCGCCGTCGTTTGGTCCCATGACCCGCCCCGTGGTCCTCGGGGCCTCCCAACCCCTCGGCGATGCGGGTCTTTCCCACGCTCTTCCGCGTTCCACGCTAGCACGCGGCGCCACGGCCGCCACGTGTACTTGTGCACGTGGCGGGGCCGGAAGCGGGTGGTCTGACCGCGTCGCGCCGTCGCGGGCCGCGGCGCCATCGTCGGCCCGCGGGCCCCATCGATACCCCCCCTAGGTATAATGCCGAACGGGCGGCGCCGAACGACGGTGCTAGCATCCCTGTCGGAGGAAACCGTGACCCGAGCCACCACCCAAACCGACGTGCTGATCATCGGCGGCGGACCTGCAGGCCTCACCGCCGGCATCTACGCCGGCCGCGGACAACTCGACGTCGTCATCGTCGAGAAGGGCCTTCCCGGCGGGCAGATCGCCCAAACCGAGGAGGTCGAGAACTACCCGGGGTTCGAGACCGCGGTCGCAGGCCCCGAGCTCGCCCAGCGCATGGTGCGTCAGGCGGAGCGCTTCGGCGCCCGCATCGTCATGGACGAGATCGACGGCGTCGCCCGGGAGGGCGAGCGCTTCCGCATCCACGGCTACGAACGCGACTACCTGGCGCAGGCGGTGATCGTCGCCACCGGCGCGAACCCACGCCGCCTGGGCGTGCCCGGCGAGGACGAGTTCTACGGCCGCGGCGTGTCGACCTGCGCGACCTGCGACGGCTTCTTCTACCGCGGCAAGCAGGTGGTCGTGGTCGGTGGCGGCGACGCCGCGATCGAGGAGGGCACGTTCCTGACGAAGTTCGCCGAGAGCGTGACGGTCGTCCACCGGCGCGACGAGCTGCGTGCGAACAAGGTCGCCCAGGAGCGCGCCTTCGCCAACCCCAAGATGCACTTCGTGTGGAACACCGTCGTCGAGGAGATCCTGGGCGCCGACGGCCAGGTCACCGGCGTGCGGACCCGCGACGTCGTCACGGGCATCGAGGGGCAGATCCTGGCGGACGGCGTCTTCGTCTACGTCGGCCACGTCCCGAACACCGACTACCTGCACGGTGTCGTGCGTCTGAACGACCACGGCTACGTCGACGTGCGCGACGAGATCTACACCGACGTCGAGGGCATCTTCGCCGCCGGCGACGTCGCCGACGAGGTCTACCGCCAGCTGTCGACCTCGGTGGGCGCCGGGACGCGGGCCGCGATGGCCGCGGAGCGCTGGCTCGCGGCACGCGGCGAGGCCGTCGTGGTCGCCGCCGGCTGACGACGTTCGCTCAGGGGCGACGCGGGCGGCCGATCACGGGCATCAGCGCGCCGTGAAGTCGACGAGCACGACCTCGTCGCCGTCGCGCACCAGCGCGTAGCGCCCATCGCTCCACAGCAAGACGCCGGCGATCGCGCGCCAGTTGGCCCCGTCGGCGGTCACGATGCGGACGAAGCCGGCGTCGTTCTCGAGCACCCACGCCTCTCCCCCCAGCGGCGCCTCCGCGGCGACGTCCAGCCGAACGCGCGTGCCGATGTCGGGTTCGGGCCACCAGCTCGTGTCGCTGCCCGCGAGCGGCGGCGGGCCCTCGGGCCGGAGGGCCTCCGTGGGGTCCCCGAGCCCCCGGATGTCGCCGACATCGCGCCCGCTGCGGTCGGACAGCTCGACGACCACGAGCGCCGGCGGCGGCTCCCCGCCCGGCAGGTATGCGGTCGCCGCGATCGCCTCCGCGGCGACACCGAGGCGGGCGCTCACCAGGTCCAGCGTCGCGACGCGGAACGCCTCCCGCACCTCTTCGCCGTCGTCCGTCCACGCAGGCGGCCAGAGGGACCGGTCACGGAGCAACACGAGGCCGGCCTCGTGCAGGCTCTCCGCGGTCGTCCCCTCGTCCGCGGCGCCCTCGCCGTCGGGGGCCCCGTCGGCATCGTCCTCTCCGGGCACCGACGCCGGCTCGGCCGGCTCGCTTTCGGCAGGCGCGGGTGCGGCCGGCACGGGATCCTCCTCCTCCGTCTCCCCCTCGGCGCCCGGCTCACCCTCGGCCGCGGGCTCACCCTCGGCGGCCGGCTCGAGGGTCAGGTCGATGAACGGGACGTCGAGCAGGTCGAAGCCCGGCGGGGACGGCAACTCCGCCAGGGGCGCCAGCCGCCAGGCCCGCACGGTGCGCACGTCGTCGCCCTGCACGAGGGTGTAGGTCGCCTGTCGCAGCGGATCGAGGACCTGGCGCCGCACGGCCACGCCGTCCGGCCAGGGCAAGACCCGCAGGTCCTCGCCGCCCACCGAACCCTCCCACAGCACGCGGGGCGCGAGCGGCATGATGCCGCCCGGGATCGCCTCGGCGAGGGCGGGGACGGGCCGCGCGCCGGCGACGTCGGGCATCGCCGCCGCGTAGCGCACGGCAGCCGCCCGGTTGGCGAACGCGCCCACCCGCACCCGGTAGACGTCGCCCTGGCCCCCCGTCGAGCGCACGACGTACGCCGGGAAGCCGTCGCGCAACAGGCTCCGCGAGATGTCGACGGCGGTCGCCTGATCCGACACGGCGATCACCTGCACGGTGAAGCTGATCGCCTGAGCGGACGCGCCGACGGTCGCGAGCACGAGGCCCACGAGCGCGCGCGCCGCCCACCGCGGTCGGCGGCGCCCGGAACACCGAGCGGGCGACGCGCCGGCGGCCATGTCAGAAGTCCTTGCGTTCGAACACGATGACCGCGACGGCGGCGAACGCCGCGCAGTAGAACGCGATCAGCGCGACCACCCAGCCGAGGTCGCTCGCAGGCGCGACGTACGCGGACAGCTGCGAGGTGAGCAGGTAGGGCGTCACGCCCGGGAAGACGACCAGCAGCTCCATGACGATCAGCGTCGCCAGCGTCGCGAGGGCGCCGGCGGCGGCGTTCATGAACAACACCGCGAACAGCACGGCCAGCAGGGCGATCGGCAACAGCGCGTAGGCCGCGATCAGGTAGGCGCGCAGCAGCTCGCCCCACGCCGCCGCCGGCGCCATCGTCCCCGTCCCGAGGAGGCCGGAGGCGCCCAACCCCGTGCCGCCCACGAACGACCCGAAGCCGAAGGAGGCGCCCGCCACGAGCGACGCCAGCAGGAACCAGGCGAGCGCCAGGAACGGCAGTGCGGAGACGACGAGGAGCTTCGCGAGCAGCCACTGCGAGCGGGTGACGGGACGCAGCAGCACGGTCGGCAGCGTGCCGTGCTGGATCTCGATGCCGAGCAGTTCGGCCGCGGCGATCGCCACCAGCAGCGGCAGCAGGAAGGCCATGCTCGACAGCAGCGACAGCGCCGGCACCTGGAAGCCGGAGACGATGAAGAACCCGTACACGTCGAACACGCCCGGGGCGTAGGCCCAGAGCCAGGGGAACAGTGCCAGCACCACCAGGCCGAAGCGCACGCTGCTCAGGTGCGCCAGCTTGCCCAGTTCCATGGAGAGGAGCGCGATCACCGCGCGCCCCCGCGCCCGTGCTCCGCGCGGCCGGCGCGGCCGAGTCGCTGCGGCTCCGCGTCGATCGCCAGGGCCTCGACCGCGGTGCGGCGCGCGCGTTCGGCGGTCACCCGCTCCCGGTAGTGCGCCCTGAGGTCGAACACGTCCGGGCCGATCTCGAGCAAGTCGATGCCGCCGCCGACGAGGGCAGCAGCGAGCCGCTCGGCGCCGGTCCCGGGGGCGAGCGCCGCCACCAGGTGATCGCCTCGCCGCTGCGCCTCGCGCACCCATGGCTGTGCCCGCAACAGGGCCACCGCCGCCGGCACGTCCGACACCCGCACGCGGAAGCGGGCCCGCCGATCCCGCAGGTCGACCGCGTCGATCAGCTCGCCCTCCTCCATCAGCCCGACGAGGTGACAGTACGCCACCACCTCCTCGAGGTGGTGGGTGGACAGGAGCACGGCGGTGCCCTCGTGGGCCGCTTCCTGCAGGACGCGATGCACCAGGTGCAGCGAGAGCGGGTCCATGCCGCTCGCGGGCTCGTCGAGCACCAGGATCTCCGGGCGCGTCAGCAGGGCGGCCGCCACGCCCAGGCGCTGCCGCATGCCCAGCGAGTAGATGCCGACCGGTCGATCCGCGGCGGCGGTGAGCTCCATGCGGTCGAGCACCTCGCCGATCCGGCCCGCGGGCACGCCGCCCGCCAGGCGCGCGTGCAGCCGCAGGTTGCGGCGCCCGCTGAGGTAGGGGTAGAAGGCCGCCGGCGCCTCGACCACGGCGCCGAGCCGGCGCCGCACCGAGGGGCGCTCGTGGGGATCCTCGCCCAGCATCCGGACCGTCCCCGAGGTCGGGAAGGCCAGGCCGGCGACCAGCCGGATCACGGTCGTCTTGCCGGCACCGTTCGGACCGACCAGGGCGTACACCTCGCCCGGCTGGACGCGAAGCGACAGGTCGCGGACCACGGGCCGGCTGCCGTACCGCTTCGTCAGGCGGACGGTCTCGATCGCGGGCGTCACACGGTTCGGGGCAGCGTCCACGAGCACCTCACCCCCGAGACTACACGGCCGGCCTGAGAGCCGGGCATGCGATGGCTCACGCCTCCGCCAACTCGCTGGGCGGCGTTGGCGAGGCCGCGGCCGCGGCCTCGTCCGCCGCCACCTCCTGGGTGGTCATCGCGTCGAGCACGTGCTCGACCGCGTGCTCGACGGCGCGGTCGAAGTCGGTCGTATCGACGACGGGCGTGCCCTCGCGGGCGGCCTGTTCGAGGACGAAGTCCTGGATCATGCGGATCTCCGCGAAGTGCTCCAGGTAGTCGTCGCTCGGGCGCATCCTGTGCGTGCGTCCCTCGCGCCGGCTGAAGTTCACGCGGTGATCGTCCTCGTCGGCGACAGCCAGGACGATCTCGATGACGAGCGCGCGGTCGTCGGGCCGCAGCGGCGACAGGCCGGGCACCAGGTGCGTCCCCTCGATGACCAGCGAGGCCGCCTCCTTCACGTTGCGCTCGATGATCGCGTCGATCGCCCGGCTCATCTGCTGCACCTGCGCCTGGAAGCCGCGGGCGACCCGCTTGCGCTTCGGCTTGGCGTTGGCCACCTCGTGCGGCATCAACTCGGCGCGCCAGGCCGCGTAGCTCGATGCATGCAGGATGGGGCTGAGCTCCGGGCTGATCAGCGAGCGCAGCGCCTGCCGCACGCTGTCGGTGGAGACCACGCGGGGGATCCCGAGCCGGTAGCCGAGCTCGGCCGCCAGGACCGACTTGCCCACGCCAGCGGCGCCCGACACCAACACGACGACCGGTCGCTCGGCGCGCCGCAGCGACCTGAGCAGCGTGTAGCGGCGGGCGAACTCCTCCCCGGCCTCCTCCTGCAGCAAGCGGCGAACGACGGCCCTGACGCGCTCGCTGTCGACGCGTGGCACGCCCAGGCGCCACAGCTGGTCCTCGGTGCGCCGCGCCAGGCGGTGCGACAACTCGGGGTCGAGACCGATCGCCAGCAGCGACTGCGCGAGCACGCCGCGGGAGAACGGCAGCCCAGCGGCGCGGCCCTCCTCGACGACCACCAACTCCGCCGCCAGGGCCAGCGTCGCCTCGTACCGGGCCCGCACGTCGCGGCCGAAGCGCGCCTCGAGCGCCGAAGCGACCCGCTGGTACAGCTCGCGCTCCGGCACCTGCCGGCGGCCGTCGGACCGCAGGCCGAGCTCGACCTGGCGCACGACGGCGTAGGCCTCCTTGAAGGCCAGGCCGAGCTTCTCGAGCGAGGCCGCCAGCTTGCGCCGACTGAACGGGTCACGCCCGCCGGACTCGTCGACCACCTCGAGCTCGCTGAAGGGCGGGGTCTGCCGCGCCAGCGCCTCGGCGGCCTCGGGCCCGATCTGCTCGGAGACCCAGCGGCCCAGCCGCTTCATGAGCTCGGCGAGCTCGACCTGGTGCTCGTGCCGCTGGCGGTAGTGCTTCTCGACCTCGCGCGCCAGCCGCACGGCGTGCTCCGTCGCCACGCCGGCGGACTGCAGCACCTCGACGATCGGTCCCGTGGCGAACGGGTAGCGCTTCGACCCGTCCTGCACGCGCAGATCTCGTCGCTTCACGTCACTGCCTCCAGTACGCACGAGGCTAGCACGGCGCCACCTTGCCGCCCACCTGCGCCAGCCGGTCCAGGAGGTCCTTGACGATGTTGCCGGTCAACCCCCAGACGTCGCGACCGACCACCAGGTAGCGGTGCAGGACGCGCGTTCCCCCCTCGTGGGCGCGCGTCTCGCGCATCACCGGGGTCTCGGCGAGCAGCGCCAGCGGGACGGTGAAGACCTCGGCCACCTCGCCGGGGTCGACCCGCAGGTCGGCCGGCCAGGCCACCCGTGCCACGACCGGCGTCGCGATCAGGCCGAACGGCGAGGCGCGGTCGTCGAGCAGCCCGAACACGTCGCCACGGTCGACGCTGAGCCCCACCTCCTCGTGCGCCTCGCGCAACGCGGCGGCGATGGCGTCCTCGCCCGCCTCGACCCGCCCGCCGGGAAACGCGATCTGTCCGGCGTGCCGGGAGAGGCCGGCCGAGCGGACCGTGAACAGCAGCGCCAGGCCCTCGGGGGCGTCCAGCAGCGGCACGAGCACCGCCGCCCGGCCGTGGCCGGGCAGGTCGAGCCCCCGCGCCGCGGGCTCCGCGAGGGCCCGCCGCACGTCGTCCACGGTCCACGAGCTCACGACGGGTGGCCCACCTCGGACCCGGCGGCGAGTCGCCGCTCGACGTGATCGCGGAGCAGCAGCTCGGGATCGTGGCCGGCCACCGTCGCGGCGCGCGCCAACTGGAGCAACGCCTCGGCGAGGTCGTCGGGGTCTCCCGCGACGTCCTCCAGGCTGCGGGCGGCGAACGCGTCGTCCGCGGGCCACGCCAGCGCGCGGGCGAGCTCACCCGCGCGCCGCAGCGCGGGCAGCGAACGCGGCACGCGGTCCGCGTCCGTGCGCGGGGCGCCGCCCCGCTCGCGCGCCTTGATCTCCTGCCAGTTGCGCAGCACGTGGTCCGCGTCGTCGACGACCACGTCGCCGAACACGTGGGGGTGGCGCCGCACCAGCTTCTCGACGATGGCCGACTCGACGTCCTGGTACCCGAAGGTGCCGGCCTCCTCGCCGATGACGGCGTGGAACGCGACCTGCAGCAGGACGTCGCCGAGTTCGTCGGCGACGACCGCTGGATCGCCGTCGGCGATGGCATCGACCGCCTCCGCGGCCTCCTCCAGCAGGTGCGGGCGCAGGCTCTCGTGGGTCTGCTCCTGGTCCCAGGGGCAGCCGCCGGGGCCGCGCAGGCGGCGCATGATCGTCAACAGGCGTTCCATGCCGCCGATGCTACCGTCGCCGGCGCCATTCGCATGGGTGCCCGCCGACGGCACGGGTGTCGCGCGTGTCGCGCACGTCGCGCGTGTCGCACGCGCCGCGTCCGGCGGTCAGCCGGGGGCCCGCACCACCGCCCAATGGCGGCCGGTGCGCCCGGCGTCGCGCCGGTGCGAGAAGCAGCGATCGGCCGCGCAATGCGTGCAGGTGTCGCTCACCGCGATCGCGGCCGGCACCACACCGGAGGCCTCGAGCTGCGCCCGCACGGCGCCGGGCACGTCGAGGCGCCAACGGCCGGCCACCGTCGGGTCGGGCCACGCGACGGCCGCGGGCACGGTCGGATCGGCGCGGACGGCGGCCACCACCTCCGGACCGACCTGGTAACAGGGCCCCTGGATCGCGGGCCCGAGCCACGCCTGCAGGTCCGCCGGGTCGCTGCCGTAGCGACGGCTCAGCGCCCGTACCGCGGCCGCGGCGACGCCCGCCGCCGCCCCGCGCCAACCCGCGTGGACCGCCGCCACGGCCCCCAGGCGGGCATCGACCAGGATGATGGGTAGGCAATCGGCCGCGGACACCGCGAGCAGCCACCGCGGGTCGTCGCTGATCAGGGCGTCGCCGTCGCGCCCCATGACACCGGGGGCGGCCTCGTGCACCTCGGCGCCGTGCACCTGATCGAGCCGGGCGACGCTCTCCAGCTCGACGCCGAAGGCGCGGGCCACGCGGCGGCGGTTCTCGACGACGGCAGCCGGGTCGTCGCCCACCGAGAGGCCGAGGTTGAGGCTGTGCCAGGGCCGCGCGCTGACGCCGCCGGCGCGCGGCGAGAACCCGTGCGCGACCGGCAGCGGGCCGCGTTCGAAGTCGGTCAGCGTCAGCTCGGCCATCCGCTCAGTAGTTCCGGGCCGTCGCCCGCATGCTGCCGCTGGACTCGAGCCAGTCGGTCACGACGCCGATCGCCGCGCGGACCGTGGGCGTGATCAGCGGGTCGCCGAAGCTCTCGAGGCGCACGATCACCTCGCCGCCAACGCGCCGTTGGGCGACCACCAGGAGCTGTTGCACCAGCTCGGGCTCGTCGACCGTCACGCGGAACCACCAGCGGTCGGCCTCGCCGACGGCACGGGCCGCTTCGTGCACGATCACGTGACCCTCGGGCGCCGCGACGACCAACTTCTCGAACGGGGCGTCCGACGGCCAGCCGCCGTCGAGCAGGGCATGGGGCATGGTGGCGTGCCTCCCTAACGGCTCGGGGGCCGGCACGCCGGCGCCGTCGAGCGAGAAGACCTGGTAGAACAGCGGCTTGCCTTGGGCGCGCCACTTGAGCGCGTACTTCGTCTCGAACACCTCGGGCGGCGCCGTCCGCTCGACCCGCGTGGCGACGTCGGAGCGGGCCGCCTCGTCCCGCGCGAACTCGACGTAGTCGAGGTGGTCGGAGGCGAGTCGGATCTCGCCGCCCGGCAGCAACCGGGTCGCCGCCAGCCGGAAGAACGGCACCCGCAGGAGCCGGTGGCGCGCGTGCCGCTCCTTGGGCCACGGGTCGGGGAAGTTCACCGTGATCGAGGCCAGCGAAGCCGGGGCGAAGAGTTGCCGCACGGCGATCTCCGCGGGCGCCTTGAGGATGCGCACGTTGCCGATGCCCTCGCGCCGCAGTCGTCGCAGGGCCCGCAGCACGCTCGTGCCGGAGACCTCCAGCCCCACGTGGTCGTGGTCCGGCGCGGCGACCGCGCGTGCCGACGTGTAGCGGCCGTCGCCGAAGCCGATCTCGAGGTGCAGCGGCGCCTCCCGGCCGAACTCAGCCACCCAGTCGACCGGATGAGCCACGCGCCGCCACGGCAGCAGGATCGGTCGCGGCGCCGGCGGGACGCCGGGCGCACGGCCCCCGCTCACGCGGGTCGGCCCGTCATGCGGTCCGGCCATTCAGGCGGGTCCCTCGTCGCTGCCGTGGTACGGGCGCGCCAGCACCGTGTCGTCGACCCGCAGGCCCAACCGCACGAGGTTGGCGCGCGGCACCCACAGGTAGGCGCCGGCACCCTCGGACGCGATGACGGGCACGGCGATGGCGCTCCCGTCGGGCAACTTGAGCGCAACCTCGTCGAAGTCGCCGACCACCTCGCGCCACGCCCGCGCGATCCCTGCGTCGACGGCCACACCGCCGACGGGCACGCCGACCGGCGCGAGCCGCACGACGAGGCGGGCGGTGCGCGGCCTGCGCGTGCGGATCCGCAGGAGGCCGACGTGGACGAGGCGGGTGACCACCGCCCGGACCTCGTCCTCCTCGACACCGAGTTCGCGGGCGATGCGGGCCACCGTCCAGTGCCCGTTCACCACCGCCAGCACGCGCTGCTCGGGCGATCCCAGCGAGGGCCGGGCGCCCCCGTCGTCGGCTCCGAAGGGGACGGCGTCGCGCTCGACCATCGGCGGCTTCTCGCCCGCTCGGCGCGACTCGTCGAGGCGCCGGAGCGCGTCGAGCACGATCGCCTCGGTGCTGGTCTCGACGGTCGTGCGCGGCGCCGGCAGACCCGCCGTGAAGGCGAAGGCGCCACGCTCGTCACCGAACAGCGCGTCGACCGCCGCCGGACCCTCGAGGTCGGCGAACTCGGCGTGGCGCAGTTGGCCCCGATCGAAGTAGAAGCGCGCACGGCCCGAGGGGTGCTTCACGGTGAGGCGGCCCGTCCGCTTCGAGGCGGCGAGCAGTTGGAACAGGTCCACGAGCGAGAAGAGACCCAGCGTCCCGGTCACGTACGCCATGCTACCAGGGGCGATCTTCGGGCTCGGAAGTGCGCCGGACGGCACGTGCGGCAAGCACCGCGGCGCCAGCCCGGCGCGCCCGTGCCACGGACCCGGCTCGCCGCGCCTGGTCAGGCCACCTCGTCCGGGTGCGGGACGTCGACCGCCACCACGTCTTCGTCGGTCGGGCCCGCCGCGATCCCCAGGACGCCGTGCTCCGCCTTCCAGGCGCCGCCGTCCGGCGCGGGAACGGGGCGCTGCCTGCGCACCACGACCGTCGACCGCCCCTCGAGGACGAGCGGCGGGAGGCTTCCGACGAGCATCGGGTTGACGCCGTAGCGCAGGTGAGCGCGGCCCACCAGGCCGGCCCGCAGGCCGCGCCCGAGCCACGCCTGGCCCTCGTCGATGGCGGGATCGGGCGGCCACGGTCGGGCCCAGCTGGCCGCGTTGGCCGACGGCTGGACCAGCACCTGGGCACCAAGGCCGTCGAAGCGCTCGATCACGTGGTGGTACCAACCGTCGAGGCAGACGGCGACCGCCACGCGGCCCACGGGGGTGTCGACCACCGGCAGGTCCTCGAGGCGGCCCCGCGCCAGACCCACGCGCCGCTCGAGCCCCTGCGTGAGGAACAGCTTCGGTGATCGCGCGACGACGGCGCCGCTGGGGGCGAACAGCAACGCGAGGTTGTGCACGCGGGGATCGACGACGTGCAGGCCGCGGGCGGCCTCGAACGCCACGGTCGGGAAGAACCCACTGCCGGCGACCAGGGTGGCCCCGGTCGCGCGGGCCGCCCGGGCGAAGGCATCCGTCCACATCGCGTACGCGCCCAGCGCGAGGTCGGCGTACGCGGCGTCGCTCCAGCGCCACCGGCGGCGCAGCGCCAGCGCCGTCCAGCGCACACCGCGCTGCCGGAACAACGCACGCGCGGCGGCCCACAGGCCGTCGTCCAGACGATCGCTGACGCCCCCCGCCGTGGTCAGGAGCGGCAGCGCCCACAGCTCGGGGAACGCGACGAGGGCCGGTCCCGGCGCGCCGGCGATCGCCCGGGAGGCGAGGTCCAGCACCCGGTCGGCGAAGCGCTCGGCCGACGCGTAGTCCTCGGCGCGCCACCTCGGTTGCACGGCCGCGAGCCGCACCATCGTGCCCATGACGAGAGCGTACCCGAGCGCCGGGGCGGCGACGCCGACGGTTAGACTCGGTGGGTGACGCTGCGTCTGGGCCGCTACCTGGTTCGCGAGGTCGCCGGCCTCTACCTCCTCGGTGTCGCCGCCCTCTGCCTGCTGCTGTCGATCGACCTGCTCAGCGTGATGGCGCGCTTCCTGGTCGAGCACGACGCGGGCGCCCTCACCATCGCGCGGCTGCTGGCCTTCAAGCTTCCCTGGTTCCTCCACCTCACCCTGCCGTTGGCGGTGGTGTTCTCGATCCTGGTCGCCAGTGGGCGCCTGGCCAAGGACGCGGAGCTCAAGGCCGCGTACGCCGGCGGGGTGCCGCCGATCCGCCTGCTCACGCCGTTGATCGGGGTCGGCGCGGTCGTGACGGTCCTTGCGTTGGGGATCAACGGCTGGCTCGAGCCGTGGGGCGAGGCGGCGTACCAGCGCGAGATCCAGGGCTTCCTCTACGCCCGGCCGCCGGCGGCGACGCAGGTCGACGCCGCCTTCGCGATCGACGGCGTCGGCACCTTCTTCGCGGCGCGACTCCGCGCGGACCGCGACGACGCGACGCGCGCCGAGCTCACCGGGGTGCTGGTGGTGCTCGCCGACGGGCGCACCGTCACTGCGTCCCGCGGCACCTGGGACGCCATCACCCGGACGTGGACGCTCGAGGGCGCCCGCGTCACGGCGGCGGGCGACTCCCAGGGCGAGCAGGAGGCCGGCACGCTGACCCTGGCGTTCCCCCTCGAATCGACGCCCGAACAGGCGCTCATGCGCCCCGCGCTGCAGACGCTGACCCAGCTCGTGGCCCGCGTGGGCGACCTGCGCGACGCCGGCGGCGACGTCGCCGAGGCGCGCTTCGCCCTGCACCGGCGGCTGGCCGACGCCTCCAGCGCCGTGGTGTTCGCGCTGGCGGCGGGCGCGCTGGCGTTGCGGGTGCGGGGCCGCGCCGCCGGCCTCGGCTGGACGATCGCGCTCGTCGTCGCGTTCTGGGCGAGCTGGACGCTGACCGGCACGCTGTTCGACCGCGGCGTCCTGGGCGCTCTCGGCGCGGCCTGGGCGACCCCGGTCGCGGTCGCCGCGGCCGGCGGGGGCCTCGCCTGGTGGGTCGCGACGCGATGAAGGTCTGGGGCCGCGCCATCGCGCGCGAGATCGCGCCGTTGTACGTCCTGGGCCTGATGGTGCTGACGCTCCTCCTGCTGCTCTCCTTCCTGCTCGACGTGCTCGCCGACGTCGTCTCGCGCGGCGTGCCCGCCGGCACGGTGGCGGCCTTCCTGCTGCTCAAGCTGCCCAGCGCCGCGGCCGCCGGACTGCCGCTGGCGCTCCTGTTCGCGGCGCTGCTGGCGCTCTCGCGCGCGACGCAGGACGGCGAGCTGCGGGCCGCGTTGCAGCTCGGCCTCTCCCCGGTCGCGACGGTCCGGCCGATCCTGGTCGTCGGCGCCGCCGTCGCGCTGCTGACGCTGGCGAACAACGAGCTCCTCGTGCCGTGGGCGGAGCAGCGGGCACTCGAGGTCCAGCGCGAGATCCTCCTGCGCAGCCCCGAGACCGTGCTGCGCTCGGGGGCCTTCTTCGAGGACGCGCTCGGCAGGTCGATCTTCCTGCAGCGGGTCACCGCCGACGGCGAGCTGGAGGGCATCACCGTCATCGCCCCCGGCGGTAGCCAGGGGCCGAGGCAGCTGATCGAGGCGGCCCGCGGCGTCGCCGACCCGGCGGCGGGCGTATGGCGCCTCGAGGACCTGCGCCTGCGCTCCTTTCGCTCGGGCCGCACGGTGATCGACGTGCGCGCGGCGTCCGCTCTCCTGCCCGTCCGCGGCCTGACCGCGGGCGTGGTCGGCAGTGTCGACCTCGTCACCCTGCCGCTGCCCGAGCTGCTGCGCCGGGTGCGCGAGGGCGGGCGTGATGCCGCCGCCGAGCTCACCGCACTGCACCGCAAGGCCGCCGAGCCCGCCGCGGCGCTGGCGTTCGCGCTGTTCGCGGCGGCCGTCGCCTTCGCCGGGGTCCGTCGCGCCGCCCCGCTGGGGCTCGTGTCGGTCTTCGTCCTGACGTTCGTCTACTACGCCACCTGGAGCGTCGCCAAGCTCCTGGGTGCACAGGGCACCGTGCCCGCCGTGGTCGCCGGCTGGGCGCCGGTCGCGCTGTACGCGGTGGCCGGCGCGGCCCTGCTGCTGCGGGCGGTGCGCCGATGAGGGCCGCGGTGGCCCGCTCCGCGCAAGCCCATCGCCTGCGGGCGCTCGTCCGACGCACGCTGGCCGCTCTCGCCATCGCCGTCGTGCTGCCCTTGGCGGGCGCGCTGGCGGCGACCCTGACGATCGACACCGGCGACGACCCGGACGCCCGCCTCGAGCTGCGCCGCACGCTGCTCCCCAGCGGCGCGGAGGTCGAACTGATCGTGTTGACGGGCGAACGCGTCACGCTGACGGTCGACGACGTCGTCATCGTCGGCGGCCGCATCGAGCTCGACGTCGAAGCCCGCCTGGTGCGGGTGATCGGCACCGGCAGCTTCACCACGGGCGAGGAGCGCCTCGAGGGCGACGACCTGGAGCTGCGGCTGGACGAGGAACGCGTGCGCGCCGTCGACGCGATCGTCTTCACCAGCGCGATCGACGTCACCGGCGAACTCGCCGAGCGGCTGCCGGGGCAGCTGACCTTCACCGAGGGGCTGGCGTCGCCCTGCTCGCGCTGCTCGCAGGAGGTCCTCGACTACGCGTTCCGCGCTGCCACGATGACCCTCTTCCCCGGCGACCGCTTGATCGGCTACGACGTGGCGGTGCAGGTGCGTGGCGTCACCGTGCTGCGGCTGCCCGTGCTGGTGATCCCGCTCGCCCAGGGCGACCGGCAACCGCGGCTGTCGATCGCCAGCGGCACGGCGACCAACCGCGCCGAAGTCCGGCTGCGCTGGCCCTACGTCGCCGGGCCCGACGGCATCGGGACGTTCACGGTCCGCTACCTGGCGGACGTCGACCCCACGGCCGACGCCGGCATCACGGGGCGCCTGCTCGGCGGCGCCGTCGACGTGAGTTACCTCGGTTTCGAGCTCGATCACCGCATCTACGACGACGTTGGCAGCGGGACCGCATTCGTCGCGTACGAGCCCCCCCGCGCGGCGAGGCCGGCGACCCCCGGCGCGGCCGCCCGGGAGCCCAGCGACGCGGCCTGGACCGTGCGGCTGGCGTACGCGGCGGAGCAGATCGGGGCCGAGCCCACGGTGCGTTTCGAGGTCGCGCGCGACGACGCTCTCACCCCGGGCCGCTGGACGTACCTGGCCTCCCTCAGCGTCAGCGACCCCGACGCCGCCGACGGCGTCGGTCTGCGCAGCCGGATCGACAGCCAGGGGTTCATCGACGCCGATCCGGACGTCGACCCACGGACGCCACCCCCCTACGCCGACCGCCGCACGCCGCGCGTCACGGCGCTGCAACTGCGCCTCGACCCGCTCGACCTGACGCGGCTGCAGCTGTGGCAGCTGCGCATCACCTCGGCCAGCCTCGACCTCGGCGTCTTCGAGGACGCCGCGAACCCCGTCAACCGGCGCGCCGCCGCCTTCGGCGTGATCGCCGACGGGCGGCTCGCGCTCGCGCACCAGCTGACGCTGGTGCCCTGGACCGTGTGGAGCGGCGGTCGGCTCGAGGCCGACAACCGCTTCGAGGGGCGCTACTACGGCTCCGCGGAGCGCGCCGTCCAGTGGCGCAGCCGCGTCGCCTTCAGTCAGGCCTTCGGAGAGTTCGGCAACGCCTCGTTGACGTTCACCCGCGACGTCACCGAGGGCGAGACGCCCTTCCGCTTCGACGCGGCCGTCAACCGATCACGCAGCGATCTCGGCTTCGGGGTCGAACTGCGCCCCGCGCCCTGGCTCCGCCTGCGGAGCGACGGCGGCTACGTGCTCGTCGAGAACCGCCGACCCGAGACGGTCGGGTGGACCCCGCTGACGAGCCGACTGACGCTGTTCGGCAACCTCTCGGGCGTGGACGCCTCGCTCGAGCACCGCTGGCCGATCCTGGAGGAAGACCCGGGCACGCTGCGCGCGAACGTCTCGCTCCAGGCCCGCCGCGACGCCGTCGACCTGCGCGTGGGTCTCGAGCACCTCCAGGATCTGAGCGTCGAGCCCGCCGAACCGCGCGTGGCGGAGACCTTCACCCGCTTCACCTGGCGCGCCGCCTACGACGGCTGGGTCGCCCTCGACGTGACCGCCACCTACCGGCCCGAGCCGGCGCCCGAAGCGGACGGTCGCGTCCGCACCGTCGATCCCATCGACCTGCGCCTCGAACTCGGCAGCATGAGGGCGGACGACGCGCGCCCGGGGCTGCGCCTCCAGGCGCAGTTCGACGCCGAGCTCGACCGCTTCGAGCGCGTCGACGTCGACCTGCGGGCCCGCCTCGGGCCGGTCGAGGTCGAGGCCCGCGAGCGCGTGACGTTGCCGGAAACCCACGTCACGGAAGCCCGCCTCGCCGTGACCTGGCGGGGCGTCGCGCGCCTGGAGGCCCGCGGCTTCGAGTGGTTGCCGCCGGCGGCGTTCGGCCATGAGGTCGAGCCGCGCGTGCGCCAACTCAGCGTGCAACTGCGGGAGGAGCGCGAGCGCGCCACCGGCCGCTGGGAGCTCGGTTGGCGCACCACGCTCGATCCGGCACTCGACGAGACGGGCCGGCGCGACACGCGCCTCGAGGCTCGGGTCTCGCTGCTGCAGGAGAACGTGGGGCCCTGGTTCGTCAGCGTCGAGGGGCTCGGCGAGTGGGCGCTGGCCGACGACCGCCAACCCGAGGCCTTCCTGCGGCGCGCCTCGCTGGCGTTCGGCGCCGACGTGGCCGAGCGCTTCGGCGTGCAGGGCCGGCTGAGCTACCAGGCCACCTACGACCGGCTGGACGAGGAGCTGGGCCGCAGCGAGCTGACGATCGGCGAACTGACGGTGGCCGTGCGGCCGACCGACCAGCTCACGGTCGGCGCGCGAATCCAGGACGTGTGGGAGTTCACCCGCAGCGACCCGGCGCGCTCGCCGTGGAACTTCCAGCCCGAGGTGTTCTTCGTGTGGGACCGCTGCTGCTGGGCCCTCGCGGGCTCTTGGAACGCCGAGACCGGGTCCGTCCGCCTGCTGTTGACGGGTCCCGGCGCCGACAACGGGCTCGAGCAGGTCATCGACACCGACTGGACGCTGCCGCGCGTGGCCCTGCGCGAGGACGAGGAGCAGCCATGAGACGCCTCCTGCTGGCCCTGATCGCCGCCGCGACCCTGGCCGGCTGCACCGGCACCTTCACGCCGCCGCTGCCGACACTGTACCTCGTCTTCGTGGATGCCGACGGCGCCGATCCCGCGCGCGTGGCGCTGCTCGACTTCGTGGTCACCGCGAGCGAGCGCCGGCTCGACCTACTGACCGCGGACGCCTACAGCTTCGAGCCGGGCGAGACCCTGATCGCCATCGACGTCATGGACCGCGTCGACCGCCAGGAGGTGTGGGTGCTGACGGCCGCCGGCGCCGCCTCGCGCGAGGTGACGCTGCACCGCCTCGACCTGCGCTCGCTCCCCGACGTGGCCGGCACCGTCCTGACGCGCGTCGGGGATCCTCTGCCCCTGACGGACGCCGACGGGGCGTGGATCGCCCTGGACAGCGCCACCGCCGTGCCGACGGGCTGCCTGTCGGGCCTGGTGGTCGCCCCGGCGGGCGACGCCGTCGCGCTGTGGGACCCGGGCGCCGAGCCCGGCGCCCCAGGCGCCGGGGCCCGCTGCGGCGCGGTCCCCGACGCCCCCGACCCGCGCGTCCACCTGCTCGACCTCGAGGCCCAGACGGCGGCCGAACCGATCGCCGAGGCCCGCGCCCCCGGGGTCCGGGCCGGCGACCCCGAGCTCGGGCGCGGCGACCGCCTGCTGCTGGTGCGGCGACCCACAGGGGTCGACCCGGACACCGTCCTGGTGACCGAGTTCGGCTTCGACGACGCGAACCCGCCGCCGCTCGACGAGGGCACCCCGGTCGACGACCTCCTCGACGCGGCGGGCGTCCCGGGCGGTTTCGCCGCGCTCCGTCGGATCGATGGCGGCGCCGCGCGCGAGGTCGTCGTGCACACGCGGACGAGCGACGACCCCGTCGTCCGCACGATGCCCGACAACGCCACCGCCCTGTACGTCGACGACAGCGGCGCACTCGGCACGCTGCTGACGACCGGCGCCGGGCGCATCGGCGTCACCTACGCCGACGAGGCCGAGCCCCGCGAGATCTCCTTCAGCGCCAGCGATCTGACGATCGATCCGCTCAACGCCTACGCCCTGGCGGTGCGGCCCGGACCCGACAGCCTATGCGTCATCGATCTGCTGGTCCCGAGCAGCGACCCGCGGTGCGACCTGGCCGTCGACCAGGTGGTCCGCGACGAGCTCGCTGCAGCTCGCTTCGTCACCTGGACCTTCGCCCAGCCCAGTTCCCCCTGAGGGGGACGGCGTCGCGGCGCACGCCGCTCGCCCCATCGAGCGGTGCTCAGCCGGACGTCAACCGCGCCAGGCCGTCGGCGATACGGTCGCGAACGCCGGCATCGACCATCTTCCGGGCCGTGGCGAGCGCGTTGCGCACCGCGTGGGCGTCCGCCGATCCGTGGCCGATGAACGCGTAGCCGTCGACGCCGAGGAGAGGCTGCGCGCCGTACGTGCCGGGGTCGAGACGGTCGGCGACCCCGCGCAGCGCCGGGCGCACGAGGAGACCGCCGATCTTGGCCCGCAGCGAGCTCCCCAGGGCGTCGCGCACCATGCCGAAGAGCACCTTGGCCTCCCCCTCGGCGAGCTTGAGCATGACGTTGCCGGTGAAGCCGTCGGTGACGACCACGTGCGTCGTGCCGGCGAGGAGGTCGCGGCCCTCGACGTTGCCGTGGAAGTTCACGCCCGGGGTCGCCTTGAGCAGGGCGTGCGCCGCGATGGCCAGCTCGTTGCCCTTTCCCTCCTCCTCGCCGATCGACATCAGCCCGACGCTCGGGTTCGGGTCAGCGTAGAAGGCGCGCGCGTAAACGCTCCCCATGACGGCGAACTGCTGCAGGTAAGCCGGCTTGCAGTCGGCGTTGGCGCCGGCGTCGATCAGCGCGCTGAAGCCCTTCTTGGTGGGGATGTTGGCCAGGATCGCCGGGCGGTCCACGCCCGGCAGCCGGCCCAGCATCAGCAGCGCGGCCGCCATGGTGGCGCCGGAGTGCCCCATCGACACGACGGCGGCCGCGCTGCCGTCCTTCACCATCCGCGTCGCCACCACCACCGAGGCGTCGCGCCGGCGGCGCACCTCGGAGGCGCTGTCGTCCATCGCGATGACGTCGCCGGCGTGCACGATCGGGAGCTCGGCACGGCGCGAGCGCAGGGCCTCCCGCAACCGCGCCTCGTCCCCGACGAGCACCACGCGCTCGCCCGCGGCGACGGCCTGCAGCGCGCCGTCGATGGCGGCGTCGGGCATGCGGTCGCCGCCCATGGCGTCGAGGGCGATCAGCGGCGGCTGGGACGGTGCGGGGGCGGCGTCGCTCATGCCGCCCATGGTACGTCACGGTCCCGTGCAGCGGGACGCCGCCCCCGAGGCGTCACCGCGGGCCCGGCCCACGAGACCGGCGCCCTCGGCCCGCGCGGTCGCAGCCGATGCGCGGGCTACGATGGCCCTCGTGGACGTGCGGACCTTCGAAGCCCCGGGCGGCGAACGCCTCGACGTCGCCATCGCCCAGGCGCTCGCGCTGTCGCGCACCTACGCCAAGGAGCTGATCGACGAGGGCTACGTCACGCTCGACGGACGGCCGGTGGGCAAGCCCGCCACCAAGCTCGACGGCTCCGAGCTCGTCTCGGTGCTCCTGCCGCCGCCGCGGCCGGTGATGGTCGAGCCCGAGGACCTCGACCTGGTGGTCATCTACCAGGACGACGACCTCGCCGCCATCGACAAGCCCGCCGGCATGACGGCGCACCCGACCGCCACCGTGCGCAGCGGCACCGTCGTCAACGCGCTGTTGGGCCGCATGCGGCTTTCGAAGGAAGCCAACCTCGATCCCGCCGACGACGCCTACCGACCCGGCATCGTCCACCGGCTCGACCGGGACACCTCTGGCGTGATGGTGGTGGCGAAGCACGACGAGGCGCACCGGGCGCTGTCGGCCGCCTTCAAGAAGCGCCTGACCGAGAAGGCGTACGTCGCCATCGCGGTCGGCGAGCTGCCCGACGAGGTGCACGTCGACGCGCCGATCGGCCGTCACCCGGTCGAGCGCCAGCGGATGACGGTCGGCGGCGGCAACCCGAAGTCGGCGTCGACGATCGTGCGCGCGCTGGCGCGCGTCCCGGGCTACACGCTGGTGCGCGCGCTGCCCCACAGCGGCCGCACCCACCAGATCCGCGTCCACCTGGCGCACCTGGGCGCGCCCATCCTCGGCGACACCGTCTACGGCCGCCCCTCGGGCGTCATCGGCCGCCAGGCCCTGCACGCCCAGCGGCTCACGCTGCCGCACCCGCGCGACCACCACGCCATCACCTTCACCTCGCAGATCCCCGTCGACATGGTCCACGCGTGGCTCGCGCTGGGCGGCTCGTGGCCGATCGACGGCCTCGAGACGCCCTGAGCCTCGCGCCCGAGAGGAGCCCCATGAACCGCCCCACCCCGAACCCCGACGACGTCCGCTGGCGCCTCGACAGCCTGTTCGCCGGCCTCGACGCCGACGACTACCGCGCCGCGCGCGCCGACCTCGAGGCGCGGGTGGCCGCGCTCGAGGAGGGACTCGATCGCGACGGCATCGGCGCCGGCCCGCCGCTACCCGGCGACGCCCCGGCGGCCCGCCTCGGCGACCTGCTCGACGAGCTCAACGAACTCTGGCAACGGCTGTCGGACGTCAGCGTGTTCCTGACGGGGCACACGGCGGTGAACGCCTTCGACGACGCCGCCCAGGCCGAGTCCTCGACGCTGCGGCGCCTGACGTCGCGCCTGGGCCCGATCGACGCCCGCGTGTCGGCCTGGATCGGTCGCCTCGACCTCGACCGCGTCCTCGCGGCCGAACCGCGCGCCGCGGCGCACGCGCACCACCTGCGCCGCCAGCAGGTGAGGGCGAAGCACCTGATGAGCGACGACCAGGAGGCGCTGGCGGGCGCGCTCGGGCCCAGCGGCGGCGACGCCTGGGCGAAGCTGCAGGCCGACCTCGCCGGCAAGGCGACCGTGCACCTCACCCTGCCGGGCCAGGAGGCGAGCGAGGAGGCCGGCCTCGCCCGCCTGGCGGTGCTGCAGGCGAACCCCGACCGGGCCGTGCGCGAGGCGGCGTACCGCGCCGAGGAGGAGCTGCTCGAGAACCACGCCGTCGCCATCGCCGCCGCCATGAACGGCGTCAAGGGCGAGGTCGGCACCCTGGCCGCCCGGCGCGGCTGGGCGTCCCCGCTCGACGAGGCGCTGTTCCAGAACGGCATCACGCCGGCGGCCCTCGACGCGCTGCGACGCGCGATGGAGGCGGCCTTCCCGAGCATGCGCCGCTACCTGCGCGCGAAGGCGCGCTTCCTCGGCCTCGAGCGGCTCGCCTGGTACGACCGCCTGGCGCCGGTGCAGGCCGGCGAGCCCCGCAGGTTCGACTGGGGCGAGGCCAAGGCGTTCGTGCGGGCGCGCTTCGCAGGCTTCTCGCCCAACCTGGCCGCGCTCGCCGACCGCGCCTTCGACGAGGGCTGGGTCGACGTGCTGCCGCGCAAGGGCAAGCGCAACGGCGCCTTCTGCATGGGCACCGCGGGACAGCGCGAGTCACGCGTGATGCTCAACTTTGGCGGTGGCCTCGACGACGTGTTCACCCTGGCGCACGAGCTGGGGCACGCCTTCCACAACGACGCCGCCTACCGGGCCGGGCGCGAGCCGCTGCAGCTGAGCACGCCGATGACGCTGGCCGAGACCGCGTCGATCTTCTGCGAGACGCTGGTGACGCAGGCGATGCTGGCGGAGTCGGACGACGTCACCCGCTTGGCGGTGCTCGAGCAGGACCTGCGCACCGCGACGGCCCTGGTGCTCGACATCGACAGCCGCTTCCGTTTCGAGCGAACGGTGTTCGAACGGCGCGCCGAGCGCGACCTGTCGGTCGCCGAGCTCGACGCCCTGATGCTCGAGGCGCAGGCCGAGACCTACGGGGACGCGCTCGACCCCGACGCGCGGCAACCCCGCGCGTGGGCGAGCAAGCCGCACTACTACTCCGCGCGACGCTCGTTCTACAACTTCCCCTACACCTTCGGCTACCTCTTCGGCCTCGGCATCGCCGCCCGCTACGCCGCCGAGCCCGACGGCTTCGCGCAGCGCTACGAGGCGCTGCTCTCGCGGACCGGCATGGCCGCCGTCGCCGACCTCGGTCGCGAGTTCGGCATCGAGGTCGAGTCCGAGGGCTTCTGGCGCGACGCACTGGCGGTCAGCGAACGCCGCGTCGACGACTACGAGCGGCTGGTCGACGGCCTGACGGCCGCCTGAGGAGGGCACGATGGACTACCGCGAGCTGTTCGATCTCACCGGGCGCCACGCGCTGGTCATCGGCGCCGGTTCCGGCATCGGCGCGGCCGTCGCCGAGGGCCTGGCCGACGCCGGCGCCACCGTCGCCTGTGCCGACGTGGCCGCTGCCGCCGCGGAGGGCACCGCGGCCACCCTGGCCGCCAAGGGCCACGCGGCCAGCGTCCATGCCGTCGACATCACCGACGAGGCGGCGGTCGACGCGCTGATCGCCGCGGTCCCCGGTCTCGACGTGCTGGTGTGCACGCCCGCCGTCAACGTGCGCAAGCCCTTGCTCGAGATCTCCGCGGCCGAGTTCGACAAGGTGATCGGCCTCAACCTGCGCGGGAGCTTCTTCGTCATGCGCGCCGCCGGCCGGCGCATGGCGGCGCAGGGCCGCGGCTCGATCATCCTCTTCTCGAGCATCCGGGCTCTGACCGTCGAACCGGGCCAGGGCGTGTACGCGGCCACCAAGGCCGGCACGCTGCAGATGATCCGCGCGCTGGCCGCGGAGCTGGGTCCGGCGGGCGTACGCGCGAACGCGATCGCGCCCGGCGTCGTCGAGACGCCCCTGACCGAACCGATCAAGGCGAAGCCCGAGTGGTACGCCGCGTACGCCGAGAAGTCCGCCCTGAAGCGCTGGGCCCAGCCGAGCGAGATGGTGGGGCCCGCGATCTACCTGGCGTCGGACGCGGCCTCGTTCGTGACCGGCACCCTGACGATCGTCGACGGCGGCTGGACGGCGGTCGACGGCCGCTTCACGCCGCCGCTGTGAGCGGCCCGACCGCGGCCGGCCCCGGCGCCACCCCCGAGGTCGACGCGCTGGCGGCCCGCGTCCGCGACGCCGTCGACGCCGAGGCGGTGCTGCGCCGCACCGTGGAACTGGTGCGCATCCGCAGCGTGTGGGACCCGGAGACCGGCGCCGACGAGGCCGCCGCCGCGGCGTACGTCGCCGACGAGTTGCGCGCGCTCTCGCTGAACGTGACGGTCGACGAGGTCGCCCCGGGGCGCCCGAACGTGATCGCCGACTGGACGGGCGCAGCCTTCGAGCCGGGGGTGCACCGCACGCTGATGTTCGAGGGGCACACCGACGTGGTCACCGAGGGCGACCGCTCCCGCTGGTCGCGCGACCCCTACGGCGCCGATCTCGAGCCCGATCCCGTCGGCGGCACGCGCCTCTACGGCCGCGGCAGCGCCGACATGAAGGCCGGCGTGGCGGCGGCCATCGAGGCCGTCGCGGCGCTGCGACGGGCGGCGCCCGACCTGCCCGGCCGCGTGCGGCTCGGCATCGTCGTCGACGAGGAGGGCATGATGCTGGGCATCAAGCGCTTCGTCGCCGGCGGCTGGGGCGACGAGGTCGACGGCGCGATCGTGTGTGAGCCCGAGGAGCTCGAGCTGTGCCTGCACCAGAAGGGCGCGATGCGGCTGCACGCGCACGTTCGCGGCGTGATGGCCCATGGCGCCATGCCATACGCCGGCGTGAACCCCATCGCGGGCCTCCAGCGCCTCCTGGCCGCCGTCGAGGCCCTGCAGGACGAGGAGCAGGCGCGGCTCGGCGCGCACCCCTTCCTGGGCTTCCCGTGGCTGACGCCGACGATCGTGCGCTCTCCCGTCGCCGGCGAGGCCCAGCTCAACGTCATGCCCGACACCGCGTACGCGGCCCTCGACGTGCGCACCGTCCCCGGCCAGTCGCACGAGATGCTCTACGAACGCCTGCGAGCCGAGGCGGACCGGGTGCAGGCCGGCATGCCGAACCTCGCGATCGAGCTCGATTGGTTCGAGAGCCGCCCGTGGACCGAGACCGCCGACGACGACCCACTGGTGCGGGCGCTCGAGGCGGCGTACCCGACCGCCGTGGGCGGCCCGCCCCGTTACGGCGGCGTGCCCGGCGCCACCGACGGCACCTTCCTGCACGCGGCGGGCGTGCCGATCGTCACCGTCGGCCCCGGCGACCGCACGATCCCGCACCAGGTGGACGAGTTCGTGCGGGTCGATGAGGCCGTCCGGGCGGCCAGGCTGTACGCCGAGGCCGCCGTCCGGTACCTTATGGCCACCCCACCGGTCGACGGGCCGCGCGCCGCGCGCCTCCGCCGCTGACCCGACGACCGAGCCCCAGGAGGCCCACATGACGCGCCCGCAACGCTGGCTCATCGCCGTCCTCTCCGCCACCCTGCTCCTCGGCTCGACCGTCGCCCAGGACCCGGCGCCCGTGAGGGGCGGCACCGTCACCGTCGCGATCTCCGCCGACCCGCCCGGCTGGGACCCCACGCTGTCGACCTCGCAGGAGATCGCGCGGGTGACCTACGGCAACGTCTACGAGGGACTCGTGCGCTTCGACCGCGACGGCGCGATCGTGCCCGCGCTGGCGACCGCCTGGCAGGTCTCCTCGGACGGCCTGGCCTGGACCTTCACGCTGCGCGAGGGCGTGCGCTTTCACGACGGCAGCCCGCTGACCGTCGACGACGTGCTCGCCAAGTTCGAACGCGCCCGCGACCCGGACAGCGGGCACGTGAACGCCGGCTACTACGCCGCGGTGGTCGACGTGCGCGCGCCCGACGAGCGCACGATCGTGTTCGAGCTCGACACCCCCAGCCGTAGCCTGCTCTACAACCTCGCGCGACCCGACGCGATCATCTACCCGCAGGCCGTGGCCGAGACCCAGCGCAGCCAGCCGGTCGGCACCGGGCCGTTCGTGTTCGCCCGCTACGTCGAGGGCAGCGAGGTCCGTCTCGAGCGCTTCGACGGCTACTGGAACCCCGAGCTGCCCTACCTCGACGGCGCCACCTTCCGCATCATCGGCGACGCCAACGCGCGCGTAGCGGCGCTGCAGGCCGGCGACGTCGACTACATCGGGGCCGCCATCCCGCCAGAACAGGTGCGCGTGCTGCAGGCGAACCCCGCGCTGAAGGTCGCCTCGGGCACGGCCACGGCCGAGATCACGGTGGCGATGAACAACGCCCGCGCGCCCTTCGACGACCCGCGCGTGCGCCAGGCGATCAGCCACGCCATCGACAAGGACGTCATCGTGCAGGGCGCCTTCTTCGGGCTGGGCACCGTCATCGGGACCCACATGAGCCCCTCCGAGGCCTACTACGTCGACCTGACCGGCACCTACCCCTACGACCCGGAACGCGCCCGCGCGCTGCTCGCCGACGCCGGCCACGCCGACGGGCTCACCTTCGACTTCGAACTGCCCGAGCCCTACGCCATCGAGCGGCGCACCGGCGAGATCATCGCTCAGCAGCTGCGTGAGGTGGGCATCGACGTCAACCTCTCGGTCGTCGAGTGGGGCACCTGGATCCAGCGGATCTTCCTCGCCGCCGACTACGACATGACGATCATCGGCCACTCGGAGCCGCGCGACATCAACATCTACGCCAACCCCAACTACTACTACCAGTACGACAACCCGCGCGTCGCCGAGCTGCTCGCGCAGGCCGAGGCCGCCCCCACGGCCGAGGCCGAGACCGCCGCCTACCAGGAGATCGCCCGCGTCATCGCCGAGGACGCCGTCAACGTGTGGGTGTTCAGCCCCGCCAACACGGTCGCCGTGCGCGCCGACGTCTACGGCTTCTGGGTCGACCAGCCCACCCCGGCCCTCGACCTGACGCAGGTGTACCGGGCGCCGTGATGCCCGTGTGTGCTCGCCGAGCGCGCGCGCTCGGTGAGCACCATGCCCCATGACCCGCTTCCTCGCCCGCCGCCTCCTCACCACGCTCGTGAGCCTCGTGCTCGCGAGCGTGGTCGTGTTCGGCGCGGTCCTGGCGGTGCCGGGTGACCCAGCGGCCGTCATCCTGGGGATGAACGCCGCTCCGGAGGCGCTGGCCGCCGTGCGCGAGCAGCTGGGGCTCGACGTTCCCGCCCCCCGGCGCTACCTGCGGTGGCTTGGGGGCGTGCTGCGCGGCGACCTCGGCGAGTCGATCCAGTACCAGCGGCCGGTGGCGCGGCTCATCGGCGACCGCCTGGGGGTCTCCGTGCCGCTCACGCTGGCGGCCGCGCTGCTGGCGACGCTCCTCGCCGTACCGGTCGGGATCGCCACGGCGCTGAAGCGCGGCACCGTGTGGGACCCGCTGCTCGTGCTGGCGTCGCAGGTGGGCGCGGCGATCCCGTCGTTCTGGCTGGGGCTGCTCTTCATCCTGGTGTTCGCCGTCGGGCTCGGGTGGCTGCCGTCGGGCGGCTTCCCCGGCTGGGACGTGAGCCTGGGCGGCTCGCTGCGGGCGCTGGCGCTGCCGGTGCTGGCGCTGGGCCTGGGGCAGGCGGCCGTCATGACGCGCATGACGCGCGCCGCGATGCTCGACGTGCTGTCGCAGGACTTCGTGCGCACGGCCCGCGCCAAGGGCCTCGCGCGCCGCTCGGTGGTCGGCAAGCACGCCCTACGCAACGCGCTGGTGACGCTCGTGACGGTGTTGGGCCTGACCTTGGTCAACGTGTTCGTGGGCGCCATCGTCATCGAGCAGGTGTTCTCGCTGCCCGGCATCGGCCGGCTGGCGCTCACCGCGATCGGCAACCGCGACTACCCACTGGTGCAGGGCGTGGTGCTGCTGTACGCCAGCGCGATCGTCCTCATGTCGTTCCTGGTCGACCTCTCCTACGGCTGGCTCGACCCTCGGATCCGGTACGCATGAGGCGCCGCCGGCCCCCGCTGAACCTCACGCTGGGCGGCGCGCTGGTCGGCCTGGTGGTGGCCGCGGCCCTGCTGTCGTTCGCGTGGCTGCCCCATGACCCGCAGCGCATGGACTTCGCGGCGCAGCTCGCCGGCCCCAGCGCGAGCCACTGGTTCGGCACGGACCACTTCGGCCGCGATCTCTTCTCGCGCGTGCTGGTGGGTTCTCGCTCGACGCTGCTGGTGGGTGCGATCGCGGTCGGCATCGCGTTGTCGCTGGGCGCGCTGCTGGGCGCCATGGCCGGCTGGGCCGGCGGCTGGGCCGACGAGGTCGTCATGCGCCTGATCGACGTGCTGTACGCCTTCCCCGCCATACTCATGGCCCTGTTGCTGGCGGCCGTGTTCCAGCCCGGCACCGTGACCGCCATGGTCGCGATCGGCCTGGCGACCGTGCCGATCTTCGCGCGCCTCATGCGCTCGTCGGTGGTCGCGCTGCGCGAACGCGACTACGTCGAGGCGGGGCGTGCCCTCGGCGCCCGCGGCCCCCGTCTGCTGCGGGTACACGTGCTGCCCGGCGCCGCCTCGCCGCTGGTGGTGCAGGCGTCGTTGTCACTGTCGGTGGCGGTGCTGGCTGAAGCCGCCCTGTCGTTCCTCGGGCTCGGCACGCCCCCCGACGTGCCCTCCTGGGGCAACATGCTGCGCGAGGCCCAGGGCTTCATGATGTTGTCGCCCTGGGCGGCCCTGGCGCCGGGTTTGGCCATCGTCGTGACGGTGCTGGGCTGGAGCCTCCTGGGCGACGGCTTGCGGGATTGGCTGGATCCGACGACGCGGGGTTAGCGCGGGGCGCCCGCCCCAGGTCCGCCCCGCCGCACCCGGTTAGGCTCGCCCCATGGCATGCCCCCACGACCACGCGGCGACCATTCGCCTCGCGCTATGGCCCGTCCTCGTGGTCCTCGCCTTCGTGCAGGCGTACGCGGTGCTGCACGAGGGCGGGCACGCGCTGGCGGCCGCGGCGGTGGGCGGCACGGTGCGCACGATCGACGCCCGCGCGTGGTCGACCCGGCCGCACGCCTCCTACGACCTCCCCGGCGTGACCGACGGCCAGCGGGCGCTCGTGTCGGCGGCCGGCGCGCTCCTGCCGCTGGGCGTGTGGGCGGCCACGATGGCCGCGCTACCGCGGGCACTGCCGCCGACGCTGGCGTTCGTGCGCTTCTTCGTGTCGGTCGGGCTGCTCGCGGGGTTCCTGCCGTGGATCGTGCTGCCGTGGCCGGCCCTGCACGCGCGGGCTCCGCGCGACGACGTCGTGCGCTTCGCCCAGACGAGCGGCTGGCCGCCGGGCCTGATCGCCGGCCTGGCCGCCGCCCTCATGCTCGGCGGCTTCGCGCTGTTGTGGTGGCGCGCGGGCGGGCTCGCCCAGTTCCGCGCCTTGCGACGGATGAGGTCGCTCGCCGTGGCGCCCCGGACCCTGTTCGTCACGGCGGCCGTGCTGGTGGGGAGCCTCGCGCTGGCGCTCGGCCTGGTCGCGGCATACCCCATCCGCGACGCCGGCACGGAGGGCGGCGGCGTGGTCCTGCCCAGCCGCGAGCCGATCGCCGAGGTGACGCTCGACGGCGCTCCGTTCGACGGCGCGTTCGGCCACGGGGAGGCCGGCGCGACGCCCCTGCGGCTCGTGCTCGGCTTCGAGGACGTGGCGGGCGGGCCGTTCCGTATCGTGCTGACCGACGCGACCGGCACGGAGCGCGACCTGGCGAGCTTCGGCCCGGGCACGACGATGGGCATGGCCAGCAGCCGGCCGCGGCTCGAGCTGCCCCCGGGCGCCTGGGCGCTGCGGCTGGTCGCCGAGGACACGGTCGGGCGGTTCCGCGCGTGGATCGACGACGGTCAAGAGGAGGCGCCCGGCCCCTGACGGGACCGGGCGCGGTCGTGGCGAATCTTGCGCTGCGCGCCCCGGCCGGGGCGCGCCGAACTCACATGCGCGGATCGAGCGCGTCGCGCAGGGCATCCCCCAGAAGGTTGAACCCGAGGACGACGAACACGATCGCCAATCCCGGGAACGTCGCCACGTGCGGCGCCACCGCCAGGTACTCGCGGCCGCGCGCGAGCATCAGTCCCCACTCGGGCTGCGGCGGGCGGGCGCCCAGCCCGAGGAAGCCGAGGCCGGCGGCGAACAGGATGGCGGTCGCCATCTGCAGGCTGGACTGCACGATGATCGGCGCCATCACGTTGGGGATGACGTGGTGGAAGAGCGTCGGCAGACGCCGCCTACCGAGGGCGGCCGCCGCCTCGACGTACTCGCGGTTCTTGACCTGCAGGACCGACCCGCGCACCAGGCGGGCATAGATGGGAACGGACGCCACACCGACGGCGATCATCACGTTGCCGAGACCCGTCCCGAAGGTCGCGACGAGCACGATCGCCAGGAGGATCCCGGGGAACGCGAGCAACGTGTCGATGACCCGCTGCACGATCATGTCGGTCGTGCCCCCGAGGAAGCCGGAGATCGCCCCTGCGGGGACCCCGACGCCGATGCCGATCGCGATGGAGATCAAGCCGATGAACAGCGAGATCCAGGCGCCGTGGATGAGCCGGGAGAGCAGGTCGCGGCCCTGCTCGTCCGTACCTAGCGCGTAGAAGCGAACCGGGCCATCGACGCCGAACAACCTGAGGTCACTCCCGATCAGGCCGAACATCCAGGTCCACGGGTCACCGCGGACGAGCAGGCGAACCGGGTACGCCTCGCTGTCGTCGACGCGGACACCGCCGACGGGGCTGCGGGTCACCGGGTTCACCCAAATGCCGAACTGCCCCTCGGGTCCGCGGAACGACACGCCGACGCCGGGCGGGATGTAGGTGGCCCGCAGGCTCTGTTGGGTGGGCGGGTACGGCGCGAGGAAGGGCGCGAGCGCCACCACCACGAGGAAGAAGCTGATCACGGTGACGCCGAAGACGGCGAGCGGGTTGCGGAACAGGCGCCGGCGCCAGCGCGGCGTGCGCTTCGCCTCTCCCTGGATGGCCACGGTGGCGGGCGAATCAGTCATAGCGGATCCTCGGATCGATGAAGCCGTACACGAGATCGACGATCAAGTTGACCGCGATGAACGACACAGCAATCAACAGCACGGCGCCCTGCACCACGGGGTAGTCGCGCGCCAGGATCGAGACGACCAGCAGGCTGCCGATGCCGGGCCAGGTGAACACGGTCTCGGTGATGACCGCGCCCGCGAGCAGGGCGCCGAACTGCAGGCCGATCACCGTGACCACGGGGACCAGTGCATTGCGTAACGCGTGCTTGAGCACGATGGCTCGCCAGAAGAGCCCCTTGGCACGCGCCGTGCGGACGAAGTCCTGGTTGAGCACCTCGAGCATCGAGGAGCGCGTCATGCGGGCGATGATCGCCATGCTCGACAGCCCGAGGGTCAGCGCCGGCAGCACGAGATGGCGGAGCGTCCCGCGACCGGCGACCGGGAACCAGCCGAGTTGTACCGAGAAGATCAGGATGGCTAGCAGGCCGAACCAGAAGACCGGCATCGAGACACCGATCAAGGCGCCGAGCATGACGGCCAGATCGATGGGGCTGTTGGGCCGCAACGACGCGAGGATGCCCGCCGGTATGCCGAAGACCAGGGCCACGACGATCGCGCCGAGGGCAAGCTCGAGGGTGTTCGGGAAGAAGGTCGCGAGATCCGACGTGACGAGCCGCTTGGTCCTCGTCGACTCGCCCAGGTCACCCTGGAAGACGCCCGTGACGAAGCGGGTGAACTGCCGTGGCATCGAGTCGTTGAGGCCGAAACGCTCGCGGATGAGCTCGATGGTCTCGGCGTCGGCGAACTCACCCGCCAACAGCTGCGCGGGATCGCCGGGGGCAAGCCGGACCATCGCGAACACGATGATCATGACCCCGAGGATCGAGGGGATCGCGATGAGCACGCGCCGGAGCGTGTATTGGAGCAACTCGTTACCTCGTTCGTCCGTGGATTCCCATGCGCGCCGCACACCCGGCACGTACGCCGCACGTCGTGGAGATACCTTGGGTCAGATATGGAGGGCTGGCGCGCCCCCGAAGGGGCGCGCCAGAGCAGCGGTCAGCGCAGGCTGACCTTGTGCGCGAGGTAGCGCTCGGTCGGATGGATGACCAGGCCCTCGACGTTGTCGCGAACGGCGACGAGCTGCGTCTCGCTGTGCAGGAACAGCCAGGCCGCCTCGTCCCAGATGATCTGCATGGCGTCGGCGTACAGCTGCTCGCGCACGGCAGGATCGGGGTTCGAGCGCGCCTCGTCGAGCAGGGCGTCGACGACGCTGTTGCTGTAGAACGAGCGGTTCGAGCCGTCGGGCACGTGCTGACTGGTGTGGAACAGCGCGAACAGCCCGTAGTCGGCGTCGCCGGTCACCGTGCCCCAGCCAAGCATGGCCAAGGGGACTTCGTTCTCCTCGGCGGGCACGTTGGTCTTGGCCAGGTACGCGGCCCATTCGAGCGTCTCGATGGTGGCGTCGATACCGACCTCGGCGAGCTGGCTCTGGATGGCCTCGGAGATCTGGATGTCCTGCAGGTAGCGACCGTTGGGGCTGTACAGCGTGGTGCTGAAGCCGTCCGGGTACCCGGCTTCGGCCAGGAGCGCCCGCGCCCTCTCGGGATCGTAGTCGTAGTTGCCGACCGGGGTGTACCCGAAGACGCCAGGCGAGACCGGGGCGTCCGAAACGCGCACGGCGCCACCGAGCACGAACTCGGCGATGTCTTCCTTGTTGACCGCGTAGTTGATCGCCTGGCGCACGCGCGGATCGTTCATCGGCTCCATCGTGTTGTTGAAGTAGATGTAGATCGTGCGGACGCTCGAGACGTTCTCCACGGTCACGTTCGGGTTGGCGTTCAGGCGGGCGATGTCCTGCGGGGGCACGCGAACGGACACGTGGGCCTCGCCGGTCTCGACGAGCGCCATGCGCGTGGTGCTCTCGGGCACGGCCAGGAAGCGCAGGCCCTCGATGCCAGGCTTCTCGGCCCAGTAGCCCTCGTAACGCTTGAGGTCGACGCGCTGGCCGCGCTCCCACGAGACGAACTCGAAGGGGCCGGTGCCGACCGGGGTCTCATCGAGATCGAGGCCGGTCATGACGATGGCCGTCGAGCTGTGGGTGAGGTGCGCGAGCAGCGGCGCGAACTGCGACGCGAGCTTGACCTCGACCGTGTAGGTATCGAGAACGTTGACCTCGGAGATCCGGGTGAGGAGGAAGCGGAAGGTGTAGGCGTTGTCGGGATCGATGAAGCGATCCAGGCTCGCCTTGACTTCGTTGGCCGTCAGGGGCGTGCCGTCGTGGAAGGTGACGCCTTGACGGATGTCGAACGTCCACGTGAGGCCGTCGGCGGACACGGTGTACCCGCTGGCGAGCCACGGTTCGATCGTGCCTTCGGGGGTCAGCTCGAAGAGCGTCTCGAAGATGTGGCTGGAGACGGTGGCCGACGGGGAGTCGGTCGAGAGCGACGGGTCGAGGTTCGTGGGATCGGTGCCCTGGGCGATGATCAACGTTCCCTGTGCAAACGACCAGGACAGGACCCCGGTGATGAGCAACAGGGACAGCGTGCGGAGGCTTCCTCTAAACATGCATTCTCCTCTCGATCGGGTCGAACGACCAGCGGTCCCCCCCTTTTGGGCGTCCGGCCCGATGCCGGCTGCGGGGGTAGACGAACGCGGGCTCGTCGCACAGGGTAATGAAGATTCGCTGCAACCGTCAACCTGCGCGCCGCGTCGCGCGTCGACGCCCGTTCAGCCGCGACCTTGTCCGCGCAACCCCCGCAGCGAAGCGGGCTGCCGCCGACCGCAACCTTCTCGCAACGGCTCGCGCCTCATGATCGTGACCCACCGACGCCCGCAAGCGATCGGAGGCCACCGAGGAGGACACGACATGCGCAAGCCCAACAAGGTCGCCACGGATATCGATGCATCTCATCCGAACTACGAGCGGCTCATCGAGGACGTGCTTCGCCGCGCGGAGCTGATCGGTGACCACGGGCCCGCGCCATACCTCGCTCACGTGATCCTCGATTACCCGCTCACCTGGGCCATTCGACGCCTCGAGGGCCTCGACAGCGTGATGCGGGCGCGCACGCTGGTCGCGACCCAAGCCACGCACCCCGCCTACCTCGACTGCATCGGCTCGTACCACGTGTCCGGGGTCGTCTGCTCCACCGACGAGCCGGCGCTGCTGTCGGGAGTCTACGCGGCCGCAACGGCCCAGAGGACGTACCAGTGGCGGTCGGGCCTCACCTACATGGAGCTGCGCGTTACCAGAGCGCTGCTGCGCGGGCTCGACACGCGCGGCATCGCCACCAGCCTGTCGATCTCGACCAAGACGGTCAACGCCCACATCAGCAACATCCTGTGCAAGTCGGGTGCCGAGAACCGGGCGCAGTACGTTGCGCAACTGCTGACGACGCAACCTAACGGTTGAAGTCGTCGTCCGATCCCCAGTCGCGGCGAATCTGCCGGATCCGCGCCCGCAACAGCGGCGACTGGGGATCGTTCTGTGGCATGTGGCGCGCGGCGGCCTCGAGCAGCTCCAAGTCCTGATCGTCGGTCCGCTTGGCGAGTTCCAGCATCGCCTCGTGGTCACCGGACGCCAGAACCGCCTGACGCAGGGACTCATCGATGTGCTCACGGAGTTCCACGACGGCCGGCGCCTCCGAATCGGGAAGGAGCGGCCCCCGGTACAGGCTCAGTGCCTGCCGCACCTGACCCTGCGCCAGATGCTCCATCAGATCCAGGAAGTCCGCCCGGAAGGGAACGGCGATCTGGTACGGGCGCGAGGTCAGCGGGATAGTGCTGCGGAGGCGGGAGACACGTGCCTTCGTTGTCCCAATTGAACCATGATCACCGTACAGAGCAATTGAGAGGCGTTCAAGGTTCAGGCCTTGGCGTGACGTAGCGATGACGGTCAGGCACTCTGCGTTCCGAATCGTCAGCCTCTGCGCGTCCGGACCAATGGCGTACTGAGTGTCCCCCAAGAAAGTCAGATCAAGCGCCACGCTCTCGCCTCGGTAGAGGGACACGATCTCGTCAAACTCACCGCCCCAAGAGAAGACGAGGCGCCAACCCGACCCACCCAAACCCTTAAGCCCCGGGATACCCCCCTGAAGTGCTCGGCGAGCTCCAGTTATGTCGCCATGCGATAGCTTCACTCGAGCAAGAGCCACCGACGCTTGTGCCAAACGATGCGCCTCAGTTCCCCTTCCCAACACCCTGCAAACGTATGTTAGGTCTCGCTCAGCCACCTTGTTGTCAATGCCAACAACACTTAGCGCATGCGTCAACATACCAAGGGCCCGCGAAAACTCGTCCGCATCGCGGGTAAGGCTTCGTACTCTTCGCCCAATCACGCGCGCCTCTGCGTCCCTACCAAGAGCACGAAGGACCGGGACAAGATCTAGCGCTGCCAGATGGAAATGCTCCCGCGGCAGTCGCTCTAGATTGAGTCGATAATGCTTCTCAGCAGTGGCATAGTCACCACTGACAACCGCCCAATCACCCAATGTTGAGTTAATGACTTCTGACGTCGGTCCACCGATCAGGTCGGTTGCGGCCTTCAAGTCGTCAAGCAGCGGCTCAAGCCCAACAAGATCCTCAACCAGAATCCGCGCGAACGCCAAGAGACCCACCGCTGCAAGGCGTCGAAGCTCATCCTTCCCATTGAGTGAATAGTGCTGTTCGACAGCCCAGCTAGCCCATTCCGCGCCATCCCGATAGTGCCCCCTGATCAGGTAGTAGTTGGCGATGTCGGTAGCCGCCGCCACAACCTGGTCTGGATCACCCAAAGCCTCAGAGAGCCGCAACGCCTTCAGCAAGAACGAGATACCAGCATCGCCAACCGACTGCTGAACAAGAGCGAACCCGTGCATACGAAGAGTCACTGGCGTCCTGAGCGCAGCAAGAGCGCGTTGCGTCTCAGCCAGAAGCTCAGGACTCGGAAACGCCGCTGCGTACAGCGCTCTGAGTTCAGGCGCTTCACGAGATTCGAGTACCTGCTCAACTTCTGACCGTACCGAGCCTTGGCGATTCTCTGAGATCGACGCTGCGAACCACCAGCGCATCAGATCATCAGAGCCTCGCCGCACAGTAATCGGCAACAGCTCAATCTGATGCAGCATCCTCTTGTTCATACCCGAAGCCACATACTGCGGCGCTGCATCACGAATCGCGTCAGCAGCCAAGCCAGGCGAATTGTGTACTACATACTCAAAACCCTCAATGTGCTCGTTCCGCCGCCTGAAGGCGCTAAGCACCAACTCCGCCGGCACCCCCGAAAACGCTGGATCCGCTGCAGCGGAGCCGTTAGGAACAGGATCGTGCAAGGCTGGAAGCCCGTTAAGCCAACGAACAGCGTTCACGAAGGGGAGAAGACGTCCCCCGCATCTTGACAAGGTCTCAGGAACGGCTTCCGGCGGCATCGTTCCATGAGCAATCTCGATAGCTTCGCTGAGAGTCAAGGTGAACCTATCAGCCTCAACAACCCGACAAGGGTTCCACGCACTGGTCATAGTGTCCGGCGTGTCCTCATCTACGATCAGAAGGAGGCTTGAACCAGAACCCGCAAGCGATCGCATTGTCGCGACGGCGTCTGGATTCCGGTGCGCGGCGGCGACTACGACCACATACGGTCCCAAAACGGCGCGATACCGCTGCAGTTTGGAAACAACGTGCCCAACGGGTGCACCGAGCCCGAGGAAATCGTGTCGATACGCGTGCCCGAACGCCTTAACTAGTCGGTTACCAACCGAAACAGCATCATCGACGTCACGCGGACCAAGCGTTATCCACAATGTTGGCAAGCCGTGGACACGTTCTTCGGCCAAGACATGATAAATCCCAGTTGACTCATCTGCTCGAACAACACTGCACTCCAGCAGTGGCAACAGGAGTCGCTTACAGCGATTGATCCAACTAGTGCCGCGTGGACCCACCTGCATCATGACGGGCGCCCCGGACGTGCGCAGTCAGCTTCTTGGAAGCAACACAACCGCGACGGATTGCACACACGCCTGTCCACCAAGCGAGTTAACCACGAGATCTGTAGGACGCTCGATGTGACCTTGGCAAATGCCTAGGCATTGCCCAGACAAGGAACCGGGCCGCCAGCAACCTGGCGGCCCGAGAACACATTCGATTATGCCTGGGTCAGCGCTGCGAAGCGAAAGCACCCGCCGAAACAAGGAGAGCAGCATTCGCAACCACGAGGACGACGATCGAGAAGAAGATGCGCTTACCGGTGTTCTTCATGTGGACCCCTCAACTAAGCCTGAGAAATCTCAGGAAAAAACTCCAGCAGAGAAACCTCTCGCATGGAGCCCTTCAGGCCTCCCAACCCGAAGGAAGCGATGGGCACATAGTGCCCGTAGCCTTGCTGATGAGGGATAGTCAAACCAGATCCCCTTCAGCTCCCACCCTTCCGAAATACCCACTACACTTGCTACCCGCTAACTACGGGTCGCGCCGCCGGTCTCCCAACCGGAGCCACGTAGGAGCAACTGTATGCCGTCAAGGTTCCAGGGTCAATACACACACCAGCGGTGCTCTAGGCGATGCCACCCCGCTTGTCGCGTAATCGCCAACCCTAGCGAGACTTATGCGATTCCTCCCATTGAGCACCAAGCCAGTTTGGTACATGTAGAGGCATGGCGCTGCAGGCCCTGAGAGGTCAAGTTCAACACCAGCCCGGGCGAACCGAATCGGGAGACTCAGAGATTGTCCGCGGTGTTGCGATCCGGTTTCCTGGGGTCCGCCTGGTAAGTACTGTCCAGGGACTCGTGTACCTCCAGCGGTTTCGGGCAGGAATCGACCACTATGAGTCGCTTGTGGCGCCAACTGCGGCCGATCGCCGGTGGGTGGGTGTTTGCCACTTCCAGTTGTTCGAGGACGCCAAGGCACTCGCTGCCTTCTCAAGCGCTGTGGCTGAAGGAGAAGAGGCAGCTCGCATTAATCTCGCGCACTTGTTGAGGTTCTTGGAGCGCGGTGAAGAGGCAACGGGACAGTTGCGTTCAGTCCGGCTTGAGCTGCTGAATGAGTACGATCGGGTCTTCTACTACCGGATTGTAAGCGTCGACGAGGAGAATAATGGCAACCTACGTGAAGCGTTGAAAGCAGCAGAAGAGGCTTGGAAACGCATTCAGGGGTTGCCGGAATACAATCTTCTTGCCCCTTCAATTCTGTCGCAACTCGGCGTGCTGCACAGCAGAATCGGACGAGCTCAGCGCTCACTCTGGTTCCTCGAGCGGTCCATTCAGATGACAAAGGATGTCGACAACCTGAAGGCGCGACTGCGGAGGTCTGCTGTCCTTAACCTGCTGGGGCGTCACCGTGAGGCGACAACCGAACTTGACGCCCTGATATCGGAGGGGCTGCCCGATAACTTCATCCCCGAATTGCACATCAACCGCGCAGAGGTTGCCTGGTCAGCAGGGAACCTTGAACTCGCTGCTTCGGAGTTTCGCCAGTGCATATACTCCTGCGAACGCGTTCAAGCAGCCTACGAGGAGTTCGTCGCGAGGTTGTCGCTCACGGCTATCGCGTGCGCTACGCTGGACTTTCCAACGGCAGGCGAGCATCTTAGTCGTGCCCAGGAGTTGATCTCTGACAAGTCTGATCGTTTGAGCTATCGGTTTCGTGAAGTTCATCTGAATTATGCGCGTGGCGAGTATTCGACTAGCCACGCGGCATCCGAACTCACCGCCTTGGACCACGAGTTTGGAGAAATGGGCCTTCTTCAGGAGCAAGCGTTCGTGAAGCTTCATCGGGCCGCGCTTTCGCAGTCTGAGTCGAGGCGCACGATGCACCACCTTCTAGAAGAAGTCGTGTCCCTGACAATGACCCTGCAGAATCGAGCCTTCCTCGCGCGGGAGTGGACTGTTTTGCCGGGACTCCGGCGTTCTGCGAGGAGCACCCACCCATCTCTTATCGGAGAGACCGAAGCCATCCTCGAACTACGAACCCTAGGCGAAGAACGCATCCTCTTGGCTGGCTCCGACGTTCGGCTCCCGTTGCGGCGGGCCGTCGAGCTCCTTGCGTACTTCCTGGAGCACAAGACCGCCAGGTTTGAGCGCGTACGGGTCGATCTGTTCCCCGACGAGAAGCACCGAACGGCGAAGTCGTACTTCCACCAGTTCCGGCACCAACTCAAGGAGCACGTCGAGGGTCTCGAGATCGAGTACGACACGGAGTCGCGCATGTATCGGCTGAAGTCGGAGATCGACATCCTGTGGGACGTCGCCGACCTGAGGGCGGGACGCCGGAGCGAGGTTCCGGGGCCGTTCCTGCCAACCTGCACCAGTGATTGGGCCCTGACGCTCGACCACGCCCTCGAGAGGTTCCGAACCGCCCACTGACGCGCCCGACCAGGTCTCGGGCCCAGGGCGCCTAGGCTTTCGCTTAACTCAAGCCGCGAGCAGCGACCTCAACGAGCATGCTTGCGGAGGATCCACCGGATGTCGGGCCCTCTCCCCTCCCCCCGCCGTCCACCCGGCAGGATGGGCCCGCTGCCACCCCGAGGCACGTTCGGCGGGCCCGTCCACGACGGGAAGCCTTGCGTCGACCGGCCAAAGTGTGATGTAATCGACCGTTGCGTCACGACGCAGGAACTCGAGGAGGACCCCCCTTTCATGGACGAGAAGCCCAACCAGGCCGTGGACACCCCTGCCCCGGCCACCGACCCCACCATCGAACCCACCTCTCATCAGGATCCCAACACGGCCGCCGAGCAGGGCAACGGCGCCGAGGCGGCTGAGGCCCAAGACCACGAGGTGTCCCCTAACGACGCTGCGTCTCAGGAAGCCGAGGGTTCCGAAGAGATCCGAGACGAAGCGGAAGCGTCGAAGATCGCTGGCTCCGAGCCCGCCGCCGACGAGGCCGCGCCGACCGAAAGCGCGCCGACCGAAAGCGGGCCGACCGAAAGCGCGCCGACCGAAAGCGCGCCGGCCGAAACCGCGCCGACCGAAAGCGCGCCGACCGAAAGCGGGCCTGCCGAGAGCTCGCCTGCCGAAGCCGCACCGGCCGACGGCGCGGACGAGGCGGAAGGCGTGCCTGCCGTGCAGGATGAGGCGAGCGATGCGGAGCCCGCTCCGGTCGCCGCCAGCGGTTACGCGTCTATGAGCGACGACGAGATCACCATGGAGGACGTCCTGGCGGCGTCCGACGAGCAACTGGCGCGCAAGCCGGTGCACCGCGGGATGATCACCACCGGCGAGGTCATCATGCTCTCGCAGGAGGGCATCGTCGTGGACGTGGGCGCCAAGATCGAGGGCCTGCTGCCCTACAACCAGCTGTTCGAGCAAGACAGCAACGCGGAAGAGGCGGCGCAGTACTTCAAGCCCGGTGATCCCATCACCGTGTACGTGGTGCGCTCCGATGTCCCCAACAACACGATCGTCCTCTCCAAGCGCCGGGCCGATGCCGAGCGCGCGTGGAACCTCCTGCAGGAGGTCTTCGAGAAGGAGAAGCCGGTCGAGGTCGAGATCGTCGAGAAGGTCCGCGGCGGCCTCGTGGCGAGCCTAGGGGTGCGCGCGTTCCTGCCGGCCAGCCAGGTCGACATCCGGCGCGTCAACGACCTCTCGCCGTACGTCGGCCAGCGCATGCGGGTCCGCATCATCGAGCTGAACCGCCGGCGCAACCGCGTGATCATCTCGCGCCGCGCCATCCTCGAGACGGAGATCGCCGAGCAGAAGGGCGAGACGCTCAAGCACCTGGAGCCGGGCTACAAGACCGAGGGCGAGGTCGTGGAGATCACCGACTTCGGCGTGTTCGTCAACCTCGGCGGCATCGACGGCCTCGTGCACCGCAGCGAGCTCACGCACGGCCGCTTCAACCACCCGCGCGACGTCGTCAAGGTCGGCGACAAGGTCAAGGTCGAGGTCCTCGACATGGACCTCGAGCGCGAACGCATCAACCTGTCGATGAAGTCGCTGCTCCCGAACCCCTGGGAGAACGTGCTGACGAACTACGTCATCGGCCAGCGGGTCGCGGGCAAGGTCACCAACCTCACGCCCTTCGGTGCCTTCGTCGAGATCGAACCTGGCCTCGAGGGCCTCATCCACGTCTCCGAGATGAGCTGGACCAAGCGTGTCCGCCACCCGAAGGAGATCGTGACCGAGGGTGACGAAGTCGAGACGATGATCCTCAAGATCGACACCCAGCAGCAGCGCATCTCGCTGGGTCTGCGCCAGACGCAGCCCGATCCCTGGAGCAGCCTGCCGGATCGCTTCCCGCCCGGCACCGAGGTCACCGGACCGATCACCGGCATCACCGACTTCGGCGTGTTCATGGAGATCGAAGAGGGCATCGAGGGCCTGGTCCACATCTCGGAGCTCTCGCACGACCACATCGAGGACGTGAACGAGCACTTCAAGCGCGGCGACGAGGTGACGGCGGTCATCCTGAACATCGACCCCGTCGAGCAGCGCGCCAGCCTCTCGCGCAAGCGCCTGCTGCCCTTCACGGCGGCCGCCGGCAGCTTCGACGAGTACGGCGGCGCGGCCAACCGCGGCCAGAGTGCCGGTGGCGGCCGCGGAGGCGCGGGCCGTCGCGGCGGACGTCGCAGCAAGGGGATCGACTACGACTACAGCTACGCGGCCGCGGCCGAGGCTGGCGGCGGCAAGCCGACCACCAAGCTGGGTGACGTGTACGCCGACCTCTTCGCCCAGTTCGGCCTGAGCGACTTCAAGGAAGAGAAGAAGGAGACCACAGAGGGCGAAGGTGGGTCCGAACAGGCCGACGCCCAGTCCGCGCCCGCGGACGAGACGACCGAGCCGGCGACGGCCGAGGTCACCGAGGCCGAGGTCACCGAGGCCGAGGCCGCCGCGACCGCGGCGCCCGCAGGCGACGAGGCGCCCGCCGCCGAGGCGGCCCCTGCCGCGAAGCCGGAGCCCGTCGAGGCCGAAGAAGAGCCGGTCGATCCCGAGAACGCGATCGACGCCGCCGAAGCGGCCGCGATGCTCACCGCCGCCTTCCGCAGCGGCAAGCGCCCGCAGCGCCCGGCGGACGAGACCGCCGAGACGACACCCGCCCAGGAGGACTCGGCGAGCACGGACGACGCCGAACCCGAAGAGGCGGCGGACGACGACGAGCACGAGGACGACGACGAGGACGAGCGCGGCTGAGTCCCAGCGACACTCGCCACCCCCCGACGCCACCTGCGTGACGCGAAGCGGGCGACCCCCACCGGGGTCGCCCGCTTCCTTGCTCACCGTGGCCCGAACGCCGCCGCCATGGGCTCAGCGCCGCGCCGCGAACCTCACATCCGCCGCAAGCGCGAGATGCGGTCGTCGATCGGCGGGTGCGTCGCGAGCCACGAGAGGGCGTTGAGCTTCGCCACCGGGTTGGTGAAGTACATGTGCTGCACGCCCTCGCTCACCTGCATCGGCGTGCCCCGGTAGTCGCGCAACTTCGCGAGCGCGCTCGCCAGGCCGTCCGGGTTGCGCGTGATGTACGCGCCCGTCGCGTCGGCGAGGTACTCGCGCCGCCGGCTGACGGCCAGGCGCACCAGCGTCGCCAGGATCGGCGCCAGGATGAGCAGCACGATCAGCAGCACCATCGCGATCGCCTGGCCGCGGCCGCCACCCGAGGACGACGAGCGCCGCGAACGGCCGCCGAAACGCAGACCACGCAGGATCACGTCGCGCAGCAGCACGATCGCGCCGACGGTCGCCGCGAGCATCGAGGCGAAGCGGATGTCGTAGTTCTTGACGTGCGCCATCTCGTGCGCCACCACGCCCTCGAGCTCCTGCCGATCCAGGATCGACATCAGCCCCGTCGTCACCGCGATGGCTCCGTGTCGCGGATCGCGGCCCGTCGCGAAGGCGTTGGGGGCGGGGTTGTCGATGACGTAGATCTTCGGCATCGGCACACCAGCGCCGATCGCGACGGCCTCGGTGACGTTCACCAGGTAGCGGTGCTCGTCCTTGTTGGCGGGGCGCGCGCCGGATACCGCCAGCGCCAGCTTGTCGGAGAACCAGTAGGCGGCCAGGCTCTGGCCGATCGCCATCACGGCGGCGATGACGATGAACGTCCACGCGGCCCCCGGGTCGAACGCCAGCGCCACCAGGTAACCGATCCCCCCCAGGAGCAGCACCATGAAGCCCGCCAGCAACCACGACGCCCGGCGGTTCGCGGCCTGCCAATCCAGCAGGCTGATCCGCCGCCCGCTGAGCGGGTCGGTGATCGCGTCGGGGATGCGCGGCCGGTCGGCCGGGGCGGTGGTCACGCGACCTCCACCACGCGGCGATCAGGCCGGGGTGGCGCCGAAGGAGACCTGCGGCAGCTCCTTGTCGGCCTCGGGGACCTCGAGGTACACGTGCTTGGTCTTCCCCATCGGGCCGGCGAAGAAGTTGCCCGGGATGGTCGTGATGACGGTGTTGAACTGCAGCACGGCGTCGTTGTAGAACTGCCGCGCGTAGGCGATCTTGTTCTCGATGCCCGCCAGCTCCTCCTGCAGCATCATGAAGTTCTGGTTCGCCTTCAGGTCGGGGTAGGCCTCGGAGATCGCGAACAGCCGGCCCAGGGCGGCCGTCATCATGTTGGCGGCCTCCGCGGACTCGTCGACGGACTTCGCCGCGGTCATGGCCGCGCGTGCCTTGCCGACGTTGTCGAAGACCTCCTTCTCGTGGGCTGCGTAGCCCTTGACCGTCTCGACCAGGTTGGGAACGAGGTCGGTGCGGCGCTTCAGCTGCACGTCGATCTGGCTCCAGGCGTTCTGGTAGCGGTTCTCGAGCGTGATGATGCGGTTGTAGACGTTGATGCCCCAGAGGACCAGGGCAGCCAGGATGACGAGAACGACGATCGTGGTCACGGCGCAACCACCTCCGGCGTCAGTCTAGCGCGGCACCCCGCTCGGTGCGCTCCTTGATCACGCCGCCGCCGAGCAGGCGCTCGCCGTCGTACACCACCGCGGACTGGCCGACCGCCACGGCGAACTGCGGGTCGTCGAAGCGGAGGGCGAAACGCGCCTCGTCGATGACCTCCAGCGTCGCCGGCTCCGGCGCCTGGCGGTAGCGCACCTGCGCCAGCACCCGGGTCGGCAACGCCGCGTGATCCAGCAGCCAGTTGGCGCGTTCGGCGACCAAGGCGGACCAGGTGCAGGCCTCCCGAGGCCCGACCACGACGGTGTTGGTCGCCGCATCCAACTCGATCACCCAGCGCGGCAGGTGCGACTTCCACAGGCCCAGCCCACGCTTCTGGCCGATCGTGTAGAACGCCACACCGCGGTGCTCGCCGACGACCGCGCCGCCCTGCGAGACGTCGACCACCGGGCCCGGGCGCTCGTCGAGGCGCTCGGCGAGGTGATCGCGCACCGTGCCCGCCACGAAGCACAGGCCGTTCGACGACGGCTTCCAGGCGACCGACAGGCCGCGCGCCACCGCCTGCTCGCGCACCTCGGCCTTCGTCATGTCGCCGAGCGGGAACAGCAGGTAGGGCAGCACCCAGCGTGGCAGCGCCCACAGGAAGTAGGTCTGGTCCTTGTCGTCGTCGAGGCCGCGGTGCAGCTCCACCCCGTCCTCGCCATCGATGCGGCGGACGAAGTGGCCGGTGGCCAGGAACTCACAGCCCAGCTTGCGGGCGCGCTCGACGAACGCCCCGAACTTGATCTCGCGGTTGCACCACACGCACGGGTTCGGCGTCTCCCCGCGCTGGTAGGCGGGCACGAACGGATCGACGACCACCCGCTCGAAGTCGTCGCGGGCATCGACGAGGTAGAAGGGCACGTCGAGCCGATCGGCGATGCGCCGGGCGTCGAAGGCGGCGTCCGGGCTGCAGCAGACGTCGAAGGCGCCCGCGGGCCGGTCGTCGGGCCAGAATCGCAGCATCGAGCCGACGACGTCGAAGCCCCGCTCCGCCAACAGGGCCGTCGCCACCGACGAGTCCACGCCACCCGACATCGCCGCCAGGACCTTCGGGGGACGCGCCGTCGGCTCGGACCGTTCGATCGCAGGGGCTTGGGTGGGGGCGGCGGCGTTCACGGGACGCCAGTCTACCCAAGCGACCGGGCTAGACTTGCCTTCGGAGGTACGTCGTGAAAGCGCTGCGCATCGCCCAGGTGATCGCCCTCGTCCTCGTGGCGGTCTACGTCTTGCTCTTCCACAACGCCAACCCCGGTACGGTCGAGATGCCGCTCTTCGGGCCGATGCCTCCCTCGCTCCTGGTCGCAGCCGTCGCCGTGGTGGCATGGCTGATCGGCTGGCTGCCCGGCCGCCTGCGCATCTGGCGCCTGGAGCGGAAGCTCACGGCCACTCAGGCCGAGCGCGACACCCTGAGTACCGACCTCGACCGCGCCCGCCGGTCCGAGCCCAGCGATCCGATCATCCCCGACCGCGCCTCGGGTGGTCTGCGACCCGGCGACGACCCGACCGACTACCTGTGAACCCGGTGGCGGGCGCCCCGCCCGTCACGCACCGCGGCGCGCCCGACCCGCGCGCGACCCAGCGCTGGCGCGTGCGCGAACCCGCGCCGCCGGCGGCCGCCCTGCGGCTCTCGGCGGCCCTGCACGTGCACCCGCAGCTCGCCGCGGTCCTGTGGGCCCGCGGGCTGCGCGACGACGTCGCCGAGCACCTCGATCCCGCGCTGGCCCCCAGCCCCATCCCCGATCTACCGGCCGCCGCCGACCGACTCATCGACGCCATCGAACGCGGACGCCGCATCCGCATCCACGGCGACTACGACGCCGACGGCATCTGCGGCACCGCCGTGCTCACGCTCGGACTGCGCGCCCTCGGCGCGCAGCTGACGCCCTTCATCCCGCACCGGATCCGGGACGGCTACGGCATCCACCCCGACCGGGTGGCGGAACACGCGGCCGCGACCGACCTGCTCGTCACCGTCGATTGCGGCATCACCAACCTCGCCGAGATCGCCGCGCTGCAGGCGGCCGGGGTCGAGGTGATCGTCAGCGACCACCACACGCCGGGTGAGCGCCAGCCCGACGCGCTCGTCGTCCACCCGAAGCGCTCGCCGCTGGCCCGCCGCGGGCTGCCCGAGCTCACCGGTGCCGGCGTCGCCTACCACCTGCTGTGGGCGGTGCACCGCCGCCTCGGGCTCCCCGACCCGGTCGAGTTCGCCGACCTCGCGACGATCGGCACGATCGCCGACGTCGCGCCCCTGCTCGGCGAGAACCGAGCGCTGGTCAGGCTCGGGCTCGAGCGCCTCGCCGACTCGGCGTGGCCGGGCGTGCGGGCGACGCTGGCGCTGGCGCGCCTGCGGCAGGCGCCGACCGCCAGGGACGTGGCGTTCGGCCTCGCGCCACGGCTCAACGCCGCCGGCCGCCTCGGCGAGGCGGACCTCGCCCTCGAGCTGCTGAGCGTCGCCGACGAGAAGCGGGCGCTCGCGATCGCCACGCGGCTCGACGACCACAACCGCGAGCGGCGCCGCATCCAGGACGCCATGCTGGAGAGCGCGCTGCCGAAGGTCGACCCCGAGGCACCGGCGATCGTCATCGCCGACGATGCCTGGCACCCCGGCGTGATGGGCCTGGTCGCGAGCGCGCTCGTCGAGCGCTACTACCGCCCCGTGTTCATCGTCGCCGGCGGCAAGGGCAGCGTCCGCTCCACGCCCGGGATCAGCGCCGTGGGCGGCCTGGCTGCGGCGTCCGCGCACCTGCGCCGCTGGGGTGGTCACGAGGCGGCGGCCGGCTTCGCCCTCGACATGGAGCGCTTCGACGCCTTCCGCGCGAGCATCCACGCCTTCGCGGCCGCGCACCCCACCCCCGTGCCCACGGTGGTGGCCGACGCGCTGCTCCCCCTGGACGCCGTCGACGCCGACCTCTTCGCGGCGACCCACGAGCTCGAGCCGTACGGCGAGGGTCATCGCGCGCCGGCCTTCCTCATCCGCGCGCCCCTCGCCGCCACCCGGGCCGTGGGGGCGGACGGGGCGCACCTGCAGCTGCGGCTGGGAACGAACGGCGCCCGCGAGACCAAGGGCATCGCGTTCCGACTGGGGGCGCTGGCGGAGACGCTGACCCAGGGCGAACCCGTCGACGTGGTGGCGGAACTCAGCGAGAACGAATGGAACGGACGCACCACCGTCGAGTTCCAGGCCCGCGCGCTGCGTCCAGCGGACGCCCTGGCCATCGGCGACGAGACCGACCAGCTCGGGGGCGAGGCGCGCCGGGTGCGGCGCGACCCAACGAGCCACACGCAGAGCGTGCGCATCGACCCGGCCGCCGCCGACCCGCTGGCGGAGCTGCGCGCGGCGCTCGCGGCCGGCGGGCCGGTTCGGGTCCACCTCGGGCCCGCCGACGAGGCGGCGCTCGCGAGCGAGGCGGACGCGTGGCCGACGGTGTCCGACGTGCGCGCAGCGTGGGTCGCGCGGGCCCGCGGGCAGCGCCCCCCGCTGGCCCCGCTCCTGGCGGCCCGCACGGACGTCGTGCTGCGCGAGCTCGGCCTGCTCGACACTGCGGATCGCATCGTCAAGGGCCGCAAGGTCGAGCCCTACGCGTCGCCCAGCCTCCGGGCCGGGCTGGTGCGCCGCTACCTGCTGCAGACGCTGCTCGCGGCGTACCACCGGCTGGACGACGCCGGCTTCGAGCGGGTCGCGATGGTGCTGGCCGCTCCGCCGACCGACTGAGGCGCCGTCGGAGACGCGTGGCATACTGGCGCATGTCCGCGGAAGCACCGGCACGCCGACCCCCGCCCGCCATGCCCGAGCGAGCGGGCCTGCGCGAGTCCCTCGAGCGCGACCTCCGCGCGAACCTCGCGGGCGAGGTGCGCTTCGACCCGGTCGCGCGCTCGCTGTACGCCACCGACGCCAGCTCCTACCGCATCGCCCCGCACGGCGTGGTCTTTCCCAAGCACGCCGACGACGTGCGCGCCGCCCTCGACGTCGCCCGCGCGCACCACGTGCCGCTCCTACTGCGCGGCGGCGGCACCTCGCTGGCGGGCCAGACGGTCGGCGAGGCGATCGTCGTCGACACCACCCGGCACCTGACCGGGATCCTGGAGATCGACGCCGAGGAGCGCATCGCCCGCGTCCAGCCCGGCGTCGTTCGCGACCAGCTCAACGCCCGCCTCGCGCCGCTCGGCCTGCAGTTCACGCCCGACGTCAGCACCAGCGACCGCGCGGCCATCGGCGGCATGGTCGCCAACGACAGCGCCGGCACGCGCTCGCTCAAGTACGGCAAGACCGTCGACCAGGTCATCGCCATGACGGTCCTGCTGGCCGACGGGAAGGTCACCGAGCTGCGCGCCATGGGCGGCGTCGACCTCGAGCGGCGGCGCCGCTCGGGGGGCGTCGAGGGCGAGGCCTACCGCACCGTCCACCGCATCGTCCACGAGCACGAGGAGGAGATCCGCGCGCGCACCCCGAGGGTGATGCGGCGCGTGGCGGGGTACCACCTCGACGAGCTGCTGCCGGGCCGGCCGTTCAACCTCGCCAAGCTCGTGTGTGGCAGCGAGGGGACGCTGGCCGCGATCCTCGACGTCACGCTGGCGCTGCACCCGGTGCCGCGCCGGCGGGTGCTGGCGCTGCTGCACTTCGACACGCTGGCCGCCGCGCTCGAGGCGGTGCCCGCCATCGTGGCGCACCGCCCGAGCGCCGTCGAGCTGATCGACCGCGACATGTTCGAGCTGGCGGCGGTCAACCCGGCGCTCGCCCCCCACATCGGCTGGGTCCTCGGCGACCCGGCGGCGGTCCTCAGCGTGGAGTTCGATGGCGACGACGACGCCGAGCTCGCCGCGCACCTCGACGCCCTGGCCGCCGACCCGGCCGCCGGCGGTCGGGCGTACGGCACCTACCTGGCGACCGACGCCGCCGCCCAGCGCGAGGTCATCGACTTCCGCAAGAAGGGCCTGGGCATCTACGCCACCGTCCCCGGCGCCGCCAAGCCGACGCCGTTCATCGAGGACGCCGCCATCCCGATCGAGCACCTGGCCGATTACGTGCCGCAGGTGCTCGAGGTCTGTCGGCGCCACGGCGCCAAGGCGGTCCTCTACGGCCATGCGTCGGTCGGCGTGCTGCACGTGCGCCCGCTGCTCGACCTCAAGAGCGCCGACGGCATCGCCGCGTACCGCGCCATCGCCGACGAGACCTTCGCGCTGGTCCAGCGCTACGGCGGGTCGTGGTCGGGCGAGCACGGCGACGGCCTGGTCCGCAGCGAGAAGCTCCGCGAGGCCTTCGGCGAGACCGTGTACCGCGCGTTCGTCGAGGTGAAGCGGGCGTTCGACCCGCAGAACGTGTGGAACCCCGGCAAGATCGTGGACGCGCCGGCGATGACGGAGAACCTGCGCTACGGCGTCGGCTACCCGGCGGCCGAGATGCCGACGGTCTTCGACTTCGGGCCGGAGGGCTTCCTCGGCGCGGCCGAGGCGTGCACGGGCGTGGGGGCCTGCCGCAAGGAGGGCGCCGGGACGATGTGCCCCTCGTTCATGGCGACCCGCGACGAGACCCACAGCACGCGCGGGCGCGCCAACGCGCTGCGCGAGGCGATCGTGGGCGGGCTGCCCGGCGGCCTCACGTCCCGCGAGGTCTACGACGTCCTCGACCTCTGCCTCGAGTGCAAGGCGTGCAAGGCGGAGTGTCCCAGCCGGGTCGACGTCGGCAAGCTCAAGGCGGAGTTCCTGCAGGCGTACTACGACGCCCACGGCACCCCGCGCTCGGCCCGCGCCCTGGGCGGTGCGGCCAAGGTGGCGCCGCTGGCGCAGGCGTTCGCGCCGCTGGTGAACGCGCTGCTGCCGCTGGCGCCCACGCGCTGGCTGACGGAGAAGGCGATCGGCATCGACCGGCGCCGCACGCTGCCGGCGTACGCGCCACGGCGCTTCGACCGGGCGTTCCGGGCGCGGACGGAGGGCGCCAACGGCGGGGCGACCGCGCCGGCCGACGGGAGCGCCAACGCCCGGGCGGTCGACGCGCCCGCGGCGACGAGCGAGCCGCCGACCGTGGCCCTGTTCGTCGACACCTGGAGCAACTTCCACGACACCGCCCCCGCGCGCGCCGCCGCCCGGGTGCTGGAGGCCGTCGGCGCGCGGGTGGAGCTGGTCCCCTACCGCTGCTGCGGCCGCCCGCTGATCTCCAAGGGGCTGCTGCGCGAGGCGCAGGCGCAGGCGGCGGCCAACGTCGCGGCGCTGACGCCGTACGTGGAGCGCGGCGTTCCCATCCTCGGCCTCGAGCCCTCGTGCGTCTCCGCCTTCACCGACGACTACCCGTCGCTCCTTCCCGGCCCCGCGACGGACGCGCTGGCGCGCCACGTCCGCCCCCTGGAGGCGTGGCTGGCGAAGCGCTGGAGCGGCGGCGACCTTCGCCCCGAGTCGCTGTTCGAGCCGAGCGACGACCCGGTGCTGCTGCACGGACACTGCCAGCAGAAGGCCGTGCTGGGCACCGCGGCCACGCGGGCGGTGCTCGGCTGGGCGTCGCGCGACGTGCGCGAACTCGACGCCGGCTGCTGCGGCATGGCGGGGAGCTTCGGCTACACCCACTTCGAGCTCTCGCTGGCCATCGGCGAGCAGCGGCTCTTCCCCGCGGTGCGCGAGCACGCCGGCGAGGTCGTCGCCTGCGGTTTCAGCTGCCGCCACCAGGTGGCCGACGCCACCGGCAAGCGCCCCCGCCACGTCGCGGAGACGCTGGCGGGGGCACTGCGGTCGCGTGCGCTGCGGCCGCGCGGCTAGGCGCGGCCGCGGAGTTCGGTTCCGGGGGTCAGGGAAGGCCGGCGGCCAGGACGGCCTCGACGATCTCGGTCCAGGAGACCGCGCCGTTCGCGACGATGCGGGCCGACGCGATCTCCGGCTGGTTGAGGACCAGGCCCGCGAGCGCGAAGACGCCGTCGGGACCGAAGTTGGTCACGGCCTCCTCGGCCGGGCCACCGGGCTCGCCCACGACGATGCGCATCGCCATGCCGTAGTGCTCATGGGGGCCACACCAGATGTCGTAGGTGCCGGGGACGTCGAAGGTGTAGCTCCACGACTCGCCGATCGGCACGACGGGCGAGGAGAACGGCGGCACACCGTCGGGCACGCGCTGCGACTTGACGTGCTGCGCGTGGTACGCGGTCGCGGTGTGATGAGGGCTGGCCGCGACGAAGGTCACGGTGTCGCCGGGCTCGATCAGCAGGCCGACGGGCTCGAAGAAGAACATCGGAACCGGCCGACCGTCGACCTCTTCGATGTGCATCATCACGTCGTGGTTCTGCTGCGCCACAGCGACCGAACCGAACGCGGCGACGGCCAAGAGCGAGGCCAGGGCGAGTCGAATCGCGTGCATCACGGGCACCTCCATCCGGACGGGGGTCGCGCTGCGCCGCCCGTCAGGTTGGACCCACCCTACCTGGGGGGCGTTCCAACGGCGTTCCAACGTGCGCCTGCGTTCGGACGTGGGCCAGGATCGCGTCCGCCAGGACCGCCAGGCCCGCGTCACCCAGGCCCTCGAGGACGGAGGCGCCGTTTTCAGGCGCACCTGCGCCGTCCTCTGGCGCACCTGCGCCGTCCGGGCCGCGCGCCCCCGCCAACCGCTCGGCGCCCTTCTCCAGCGCCGCCTCCCGCCCCCGGGAGAGACCGGCGACGCGCCGCGCCAGCGCGAGGGCATCCCGGTCCGCGCCCGCGGCGTGCCACGCCCGCGCCAGCGCGAGCAACGCGGTCAGCGTCGCGCGCACGGAGTCGGCCCGACGAGCGAGCGCGAGCGCGTCGCACGCCCGCAAGACGGCCCGCCGCGGGTCGTCCCTGGCGGTGGCGAGCTCGGACCAGGCGGCCAGCGCCATGGCTCGGCTCTCCTCCCAGCCCGGGCGATCGAAGGCGGCCACGGCCGTCTCGAGGTGCGCCGAGGCCACGGCGGGGTCCCCACCCGTGGCCTCGAGCTGACCCAGGTGCAGGAGGACGGACGCCTGTCCGGTGATGTCGGCCGCCTCCCTTCGCAGGTGGAGGCTGCGCTCGAACGCCGCCCGCGCCGCGTCGCGACGCCCTCGCCGGGCCGCCAGCATGCCGAGGTTGTTCCACACCGCCGCCTCGCGCGCAGCGTGGCCGATGCGCTCGGCAAGCGCGGCGGCCTCGTGCCAGCGACGCTCCGCCTCGTCGTCCTGCCCGAGCTCGAAGGCGCCGGCACCGGCGTTGATCAGCGCCACGATCAGCGCGTCCGGATCGCCGTCCCGGCGGGCCTCGACCAGCGCGGCGTCGTCGTGCGACAGGGCCTCGCCGACGTCACCGGCCGACGTCCACAGCAGCGTGGCCAGACCGGAGTGGGCGGCGGACGCGAGGTCCGGCCGCCGGTGCTGGTCCGGGTCGCACAGGAAGGCGCGGAAGGCCGCCTCGGCCTCCCGCGGGCGGCCGCTCGCCTGGGCGACCTTGGCCTGCTCGAGGCGGGCCTCCAGCCGCAGATCGCCCTCGGCATCGCGCGCCAGCGCAGCGATCTCGCCGGCGACCGCCTCCGGGCGCCCGAGGATGCGCTCGGCGACCGACCAGCGCACCACCACGCGCCCCCACCAGCACTGCCAGGCGCGCGACACGCCCGCGACCGCGCCACCCCCCGGCGGCCTGCCGCGCCTGGCCGCATCGGCGTAGACGGCCGCCGCGAGCCCCAACCGCCCGGCGGTGTGCCAGGCGTGGTCGAGGGGCTCCAGCGAGGCGTCGAGCAGGCCGACCAACGACGGGCGCCCGGCCGCGATCTCGTCGATCGCGTGGGCCCACGCGGCGCGCGCGTCCTCCGTCAGGCCCACGAGCTCGGCGATCGCGGCGGCATGGCCGTCGCCCTTGAGCGCGCCCCCCGCGGCCGCGGCCCGACCGAGCACCCAGCGGGCGTGCGCGTCGCGGTCACCGGGCTCGGGCGGCGGCGCGCTGTGCCGGACCAACGCGTGCACGTCGTAGCGGTCGATGCCGACCTGCTGGACGAGCGCGCGGTCGAGGAGGCCCGAGAGCCCGGCCGCATCGACGCCCGCCACGGCGCGTGCCGCGCCGAGATCGAACGGCCCCCGGATCAACGCCAACCGCCGGGCCGCGCGGCGGGCGTCCAGCGGCAGGGAGCGCCACGACTCGGCGAGCAGGTGGTCGAGGTCGCGATGGCGATCCGGCAGGTCGGCGGCGTCGGAGCGGAACGGGTGCAGCTCGATGCCGAGGTCGCCGAACGCCACGGCCGGCGGCACCCCGCGGGCCGAGCCGGCCGCGAGCTCGAGCGCGAGCGGGTGCCCACCCAGCGCCCGGGCGACGTCGCCGGCCGCGGAGGCGTCGACGTCGCTGACCGCGTCGGGGTCGAACCCCGCGCGCTCGAGCAGCAGGCGGACGGCGGTCGAGCGCCGCACCTCGGCCCTGCCGGCGCCGGGCTCCGGGACGTCCAGGCCGCGGACCGGCCACACCACGAGCGTCGCCCAACGCGGCGCGACGCGTGAGGTCAACCACACGCGCACCTCGCCCAGGCGCGACGCCACCGTGCCCCACCACGCGTCGAGTCCCGCTGCGTCCTCGACCTCGTCGAGGACGAGCAAGCCACGACCACGCGCGACCCACGCCTGCCAGCGCGCCGCGGCGCCGGTGACGTCCCAGCCGACCGGGAGCGCCGCAGCCACGCGCTCCGCGACCGCGTCGCGGCTGTCGGCGCCCGCGAGCGTGATCACGACGACATCGTGTCCGGCGCGCCGGGCCCGCTCGGCCGCCTCGAGCGCCAGGCGCGTCTTGCCGGCCCCGCCGAGCCCGACCAGCGCGACGACCTGAGGACCCTGGCCGTCGAGCGTCCGCGCGAGGCGCCTGAGCTCGGTCTCGCGCCCCACGAAGGGCGTGGCCGCGACCGGCGCCCACGCGTCGAGCCCCGGATCGGTCTCGTCGTGCAGTGCCTGCCGCACCCGGGCGGCCAGCGCCTGGGTCGCCGCCGCCGGCGCGGACCCGATCTCCTCGGCGACGCACCGCTCGAAGGCCTCGTAGGTCGCGAGGGCGGCGCTCGGCTCGCCGGCCCGCAGGCGCAGGCGCATGACGTCAACCACGCTGGCCTCGTCCAACGGGTCGTCGGCCAGCAGCACCTGGGCGGCGTCGGCCGCGCCCGACGGGTCCCCCAGCGTCTCGCGTGCGCTGCACACGTCGCGCGCCAGCCGCCTCCGGAGGCGCAGCAGCTCGTGGCGTTCGGCCTCCACCCAGGCGGCGAACGCCTCGCCCGCGGGCCGCCAGCCCGCCAACAGCGATTCGACCGGCACCGCCAGCGCCAACGGGTCGCCGGCGGCGCAGCCGGCGCGGAAGCGCAGGACGTCGCTCGTGACCCGCCAGCGCAGCCGGTCCACCTCGATCTCGAGCCCGACCGCCTCCGGCGCGTGGCGCGCCCGATGCACGAGCTGCCTCAGGTAGCGCAGGGCGTCGGCCTCGGGCGCCTCGGGCCGCAGGACGCCGACCAGCTCCTCGCGCGTCCACCAGCCGGGGCGGCAGGCCAGCAGTGCCAGCAGCGCGCGCGGGGCGGTCGCCGTCCACGCCATCGAGACGCCGTCCAGCACGAGACTGGGCGGTCCGCACAGACGCAGCTCCGGGGTCACCGGTGCATCATAGCGAGCCCGCGCGGCGAACCGGCGACCACGCCTGCCCGGTCGCGAACACCCGCGCCCCGCCGCGCCGCGCTACATCTGGCTGGGCGCCTCCACCCCGAGCAGCGAGAGCGCCCGCGCCAGCGTGTCGCGCACGGCGGCGACCAGCGCCAGCCGCGCCTCGCGTAGCCCGGGCTCGGCGCGCAGCACGGCGGTGTCGGGGCGCCCATCGGGCCCGCGGTGGTTGTAGTAGCCGTTCCAGGCGGTCGCGAGGTCGAGCGCGAACTGCGCGACCACGTGGGGCGCGTCGTCGTGGGCCGCATTGCGCACGACCTCGGGGTAGCGCGCGATCAGCTGGGCGAGCTTGACCTCGAGGGGGCCGAGCGCGTCCCAATCGGCGGCCCGGTCACCCACCGCTACCGCGGCCTCCGAGGCCGCGCGCAGGATGCTGTCGGCCCGCGCGTGGGCGTACTGCACGTAGGGCGCGCTGTCGCCGGCGAGGCTCAGCGCCTGCTCCCAGCGGAAGTCGATGACGCGTTTGGCCTCGCTCTTGAGCATCGCGAAACGCAGGGCGCCGACGCCGACCGCGCGCGCGACGTCGTCGATGGCGGGCAGGTCCGGCTGTTTGTCGGCCACCACCGCCCGCGCGCGGCGCACGGCCTCCTCGAGCACCGCGTCGATCGCCAGCGTGACGCCCTTGCGGCCGCTCATCGCCTGGCCCTCGAGGGTGACGACCTCGTACGCGAGGTGGTGCAGGACCGCCTCGCCGGCATCGTCGTCCGCCGCCTCGGCGGCACGCGTCAGCTCCAGCGCGGCGCGCACGATCGCCTGCGGATGGGCCTGGCGGACGTCGATGACGTTGACGGCCTGCTGAGCGTGCCCGAAGTCGTGTCCCTCGATCTCGGGCGCGCCGTCCGGGTGGGTCGTCCACAGCGTGTGTCCCGACGGCTGCCGGTCGAACGCGCGGTAGGCCATGCCGGCCAGCCGGCCGACCTTCCACAGGTGGTAGCCGATGTCCTTGGCGACGTACATCGCGTTGCCACCCGAGCGCACCAGGACGACCTGCGGCTCCTCGAGGCCGGGGAGGAACTCGGAGACGTCCATCACCAGGGCACCGGCGAACTTGCCCTCGGTCGGCCGCGTCACGTTGGGCAGACGCTCCAGCACCTCGAGGCCACGCTGCAGGAAGCCCGCGGCGACGACGTCGGACTCCCACACGAGCAGGTCGTACTCGGCGCCGAGCGCGTGGTAGGTCGCCAGCTGCGACCGGACGATGCGCTCGACCTCGTGGCGCAGCTCGCCGCGCTCGAGCTGGTGCATCACCTCCGCCACACCGCGCTCGATCGTCTCGGGGTCGCGCTCCTTCGCCTCGCCGAGACGCACGTAGAGCCTCCCGAGCCAGTGGTCGTACTTCTCGTCCGCGGGCGGCACCTCGTCGAAGTAGCGGACCGCGAAGAGGCTCTCGGCCGCCTGGCGGCCGGTGTCGTCGATGTAGTTCTGCACCTCGACCCGGTGACCGGCGGCCCGCTCGATGCGGGCGACGGCGTCGCCCAGGACGATGTTGCGGAGGTGACCGACGTGGGCCTCCTTGTTCGGGTTGACGCTGGTGTGCTCGATGACGACCTTGCGGCCGGAGGGCGGCAGGTCGAGCGGCGCCTGGATCACCGCGCGCACGAAGGCGCCGGGGTCGACGTAGGCGTTGAGGTAGGGGCCGACGGCCTCGACGCGGGCGACGCCCTCCGGCGGCACGACGGCGGCGGCCAGTTCGGCGGCGATCTGCGCGGGGTTGCGACGCAGCGTCTTGGCCAGGCCGAAGGCGATCGGGCTGCCGTAGTCGCCGGGTTTGTCGTCGGGCACCCGCAGGACGGGCACCTCGAGGGCGTCGGCGTCGGCGGGCTCGGGCAGCAGCCGCCTTACGGCGTCGCGCAGCGCGTTCTGAAGGGCGGGGATCAGGTCGGCCATGACCCGCAGAGGCTACCACCGGGGCCCACGCCACGGTGCCCGGGGGGTGCGGGTGTAGACTGCCTGCACGTCGCCCACGACGCGACCCTTCGCGCGTTATCAGGTACATTGACAACAGTAGACTCAGGTTCATGGGAATCTGAACGCTCAACCACCGCCCGTCACGAACGCCCATCCGCGCCGCTTCCGGCGACGCCCCAACGCACGAGACGAGGCCCGCCGGAACGCGGCGAACCCCGCCAACGACGCTTAAGGAGCCGCACATGGCCGACGACGCCACCATCCCCACCGCGTTCGACCGCCCGGTGCCCGTGTGTCCGGTACGCGGCTCGGTGCTCTTCCCCACCATGGTCATGCCCATCGACGCCGGGCGTCCGGTGTCGATCCGCGCCATCAACGCCGCGCTCGACCGCGACCGCACGATCGTCATCGTGAGCCAACGCGACCGCGAGGTGGAAGAGCCCGCGCCCAAGGACCTCTACGACGTGGGCACCGCCTGCCACATCATGCGCATGAAGAAGAACCCCGACGGCAGCATCCAGATGCTCGTGCGCGCCGTCAGCCGCGTCAACATCGTCCAGTACACCTCCGAGGCCGGGGTGATCGAGGCCGACGTCGAGACGCTCGAGGTCGACGCCGGTGACCCCGTGCTGCTCGAGGCCGCCTTCCGCGAGCTCAAGGAGAAGTTCTCCGACCTCGTCGAACACGGCGGCCGCGGCCTGCAGGCCGAGGTGGCGCAGTTCGTGCTCAACCTCGAGGACCCGGGGCAGTTCGCCGACTACGTCGCCTACCACCTCGACTTCAAGGTCGGCGACAAGCAGGCCGTCCTCGAGGCCTCCACCGTCGCCGAGCGCCTGAAGAAGACGCTGGTGCTGCTCGACACCGAGCTCGAGCTGCAGGAGACCCAGCGTCGGCTCCAGCGCGAGGTCAAGGACGAGATCGACCGCAACCAGCGCGAGTACTTCCTGCGCGAGCAGATCAAGGCGCTGCAGAAGGAGCTCTCGGGCTCCGACGACGAAGAGGACGAGGTCGAGACCTTCCGCGAGAAGCTCGAGGCGCTGGAGCTGCCCGAGGCCGTGATGAAGGAGGCCAACCGCGAGCTCAACCGCATGTCGCGGATGCACCCCGACTCGGCCGAGGCGTCCGTCATCCGCACCTACCTGACCACCCTCACCGAGCTCCCCTGGAACGTGCGCAGCGAGGACAAGCTCGACGTCGAGGTGGCCGCCGAGGTCCTCGAGGAGGACCACTACGGCCTCGAGAAGGTCAAGGACCGGGTGCTGGAGTACCTGGCGGTGCGCAAGCTGAAGACCGAGCGCGCGGCGAGCGGGGAGCTCGACCCCGCCGAGATCCACAAGGGCCCCATCCTGCTCTTCGCGGGGCCGCCCGGCGTGGGCAAGACCTCGATCGCCAAGTCGATCGCCAAGGCGCTCGGACGCGAGTACGTCCGCATCAGCCTCGGCGGCGCGCGCGACGAGTCCGACATCCGCGGCCACCGGCGCACCTACATCGGCAGCATGCCCGGGCGCATCATCCAGGGCATCCGCCAGGCGGGAACCAAGAACCCGGTGTTCTTGCTCGACGAGGTCGACAAGCTCGGCGTGTCGTTCCAGGGCGACCCCAGCTCGGCGCTGCTCGAGGTGCTCGACCCGGCGCAGAACAACAGCTTCGTCGACCACTACCTCGGCGTCCCGTTCGACCTCTCCGAGGTGCTGTTCATCGCCACCGCGAACTACGTGCAGCAGATCCCCGACGCGCTCTACGACCGCATGGAGCCGATCGAGTTCTCCAGCTACGTCGAGCTCGAGAAGCAGGAGATCGCCAAGCGCTACCTGCTGCCGCGTCAGCTGCCCGAGAACGGCCTCAAGCCCAGCCAGTTCGCCCTCACCGACGGCGCGCTGTCGCGCGTCATCTCCGCCTACACCCGGGAGGCCGGCGTGCGCCAGCTCGAGCGCACGATCGGCACGCTGGTGCGCAAGGCGGCCCGCAGGATCGCCGACGGCGACGCCAAGCGCGTGCGTCTCACCGAACGCTCGCTCGAGGGCTACCTGGGCGCCGAGCGCTTCACCCCCGAGTCCGAGAACGAAGAGGACCTCGTCGGCGTCGCCACCGGCATGTACTACACGCCCGTGGGTGGCGACATCCTGTTCGTCGAGACCAGCGTCACCCAGGGCAAGTCGGGCTTCGTCCTGACGGGCCAGCTCGGCGACGTGATGAAGGAGTCGGCGCGTGCGGCGCTGACCTACGCGAAGGCCAACGCGGAGCGCTTCGGCATCGCGCGGTCGGTGCTGGACGACGCCGAGATCCACATCCACGTCCCCTCGGGCGGCACGCCCAAGGAGGGCCCGAGCGCGGGCATCGCGCTGGCGACGTCGCTGATCAGCGCCCTGACCGGGGTACCCGTCCGGCGGGACGTGGCGATGACCGGCGAGGTCACCCTGCGCGGCCGCGTCTTGCCGATCGGTGGCCTGCGGGAGAAGATCCTCGGCGCCAAGCGGGCCGGCATCAAGCACGTCATCTACCCCGCCAAGAACCAGGCCGACATGAAGGACATCGCCGCGCCGATGAAGAAGTCGCTGTCGCTGCACGAGGTCGAGGACCTCGACCAGGTGCTCGAGCAGGCGCTGGTCGGCGGCCTCGCGGCGCTCGAGCGCAAGGTGGCGGGGGGCAAGCGCTCCTCGCGGCGCGGCAAGGCGCCCGCCGCGGCCGCGCAGGCCTGACCGCGTGGGCCCGCCCGCCGGGCGGGCCCCATCACCGACCCACGACGGCCCGACCCGGCCAGCGCGCTCGAGCGCGCACGGACCGGGCTCGGGCCGCTCCCGTTCTCCACGCCGCCGCGGGGACGCGCGCCCACGACCCGCGCGGTACCCTGATGCCATGCGTACCCCCCTGATCGCCGGCAACTGGAAGATGTTCACCACGGCCTCCGAGGCCACCACCTGGGCTCGCGCCCTGCTCGAGGACCTCGCCAGCGACCCGGTCCGCGGCGTCGACCTCGCCCTGCACGTGCCCTTCACCCACCTGGCGCCCCTCGCGCCGATCCTGCGCGACACCGCGGTGGCCCTCGGCGCCCAGGACGTCTCGGCGCACGCCGAGGGCGCGCACACCGGCGAGGTCTCCGCCGCCATGCTGAAGGACGTCGGCACCCGCACGGTCGTCGTCGGCCACTCCGAGCGCCGGGCCGACCACGGCGAGAGCGACGAGCTCGTGCTGGCCAAGGCCGCCGCGGTCATGGCGGCCGACATGGTGCCGGTCGTGTGCGTCGGCGAGCTCGAGGCGGAACGCGCCGCGGGCCGCCACGAGGACGTCGTCGTCGCGCAGCTGCGCGGCTCGCTCGCGGGGCTGTCGCCGGCCCGGGCCGACCAGCTGGTCGTCGCCTACGAGCCGGTGTGGGCCATCGGCACCGGCCGCACGGCCACGGCCGCCGACGCCCAGGCGATGTGCGCGCTCACCCGCCAGGTGCTCCACGAGCTCTTCGGCGAGACCGGCACCGCGGTGCGGGTCCTCTACGGCGGCAGCGTCAAGCCCGGCAACGCCGCCGAGCTGTTCGCCCAGGCCGACATCGACGGCGGCCTCGTGGGCGGCGCCAGCCTCGACCGCGACTCGTACCTGGCGATCGCCCGCGCGGCACGCAGCAACGCGTGAGCGCCAGCCAGCGCCTGCGCGCCCTGCGGGCGCGATCGCGGGAGCTCGGCGCCGACGCCGTGTTGCTCTCCGCGCCCGCGGACGTGCGCTGGGCCTCCGGCTTCACCACCCCCGCGGACGCCAAGGTCGTCGTCACGCCCGACGCCGCCACGCTGGTCACCGATGACCGCTACACCGCGCAGGCGGCCGAGGAGTCCGCGATCGAGGTCCTGATCGCCGGCGGCCACCGCCAGCTGGACGAGATCCTCGAGCGCGTCGCCGGGCTCCGCCTGGCGGTGCAGGCCGATCACCTGACCTGGAAGGTCGCCCGCGACATCGAGGAGCGGCTCGGCGGCCCGCCGCTGGCGACCGAGGGCCTGACGCGCCCCCTGCGGCTGGTGAAGTCGCCCGACGAGATCGAACGCCTGCGCGAGGCGGCCCGGCTGACCGACGCGGCCTTCGCCCACGTGCTCGACGGCACGCTGCGGGCCGGCGTGCGCGAGGTCGACGTGGCCCTGGAGATCGAGCGCTTCGTCCGCCAGAACGGTGGCGAGGGGATGGCCTTCGACGTGATCGTCGCCGGCGGCCACCGCAGCGCGATGCCGCACGGCGTCGCCAGCGGCCGCGTGCTCGAGCGCGGCGACCTCGTCACGCTCGACTTCGGGGCGCGCGTCGACGGCTACCACGCGGACATGACCCGCGCGGTCGCGATCGGCCCGGTCGCCGAGCCGCTGCGCGGTTGGTTCGACGCCGTCCTGCGAGCGCAGGAGGAGGCCGTCGCGGCCATCCGCCCGGGCCTGTCCGGCGTCGATGGCGACAAGGTCGCCCGCGACCGCCTGGAGGAGGCCGGCCTGGCCGACCTGTTCGTCCACTCCCTGGGGCACGGTGTCGGCCTGCAGATCCACGAGGGCCCGTCGCTGTCGTCGCGATCGACCGACGTGCTGGCGTCGGGCATGGTCGTCACCGTCGAGCCGGGCGTCTACCGGCCCGGCGTCGGCGGCCTGCGGATCGAGGACCTCGTGCTGGTCACCGACGACGGGCACGAAGTGCTGTCGCGCAGCCCCAAGGCGTACGTCGAGGTCTAGCGTGCGGGCGTCGTCCGCGCGCCGCCGACCCGGATGCCGTACGCTCGCGCCATGTGGGTGATCAAGTACGGCGGCAACGCCATGACCGACGCGCACGAACGGGCCCGCGTGCTGGCCGACGTGCGCACGCTGCGCGCGGCGGACGGCCGCCCGGTCCTCGTCCACGGTGGCGGGCCCTACATCGAGGCCGCACTGACGGCCGCGGGCATCGCGAGCCACTTCGTGCGCGGCCTGCGGGTGACGACGCCGGCGGCCGTCGCCTCGGTGGAGCAGGCGCTGACGCTCCTGGGCAAGCGCCTGGCCGCCGAGCTCGGCGACGCGGTCGGTCTCACGGGGCGCGACGCCAGCCTGCTGATCGCCGAGCGCTTCGATCCCGAGCTCGGCGAGGTGGGGCGCATGCTGCGGGTGCGTCGCGAGCCGCTCGAGGCCCTGCTGGCGCACGGGCTCACGCCGGTCATCGGTTGCCTGGCGGTGGACGAGGCCGGCGCGCCGCTCAACGTCAACGCCGATGACGTCGCCGCGGCGCTCGCGGCCGCGCTCGCCGCGCCGTGCGTGTTCCTGACGAACGTCGCCGGGGTGCTCGCCGAGCCGTCCGATCCGGGCAGCCGCATCGCGCAACTCGACGCGGCCGACGCCCGCGCTCGCATCGCCGACGGCCGCATCGCCGGGGGCATGATCCCCAAGGTCGAGGCCGCCCTGGCTGCCCTGGCGCGGGGCGCGCCGTCCGCCGTCATCGCCGACGGCCGCGCGCCGGGCGAGTTGCCGCGCGTGCAGGTCGGGCAGGCTGGCACGCGCCTGGTGCCCTGAGCCCCGGCGGCGGTTCAGATTCCCGTAAGCCCACGCCGGCTATCTTCGCTACACCGGGCTCGATCGTGGGCGCCGGTGGAGAGGAGCCCAAGGTGCGTCACGTGCTGCGCGACCTGACGACCGACACCCTGATGCGTGTCGTCGTGGGTCTCGAGGCCCGCATCATCGAGGGCGTCGCGAACGACGAGGACATCGACACCTATGCGTGGGCGCAGTGGGAGATCTCCGATCGCTTCGCCGCCGCGACGGACGACGCGGCGAACGGCTCCGATGGCGGTCGGCGCTGAGCACCGCCCGATCGTGACGGCGCCGCCGATCGACCTTCCGGGCACCGTGGAACCCACCGCGACGTTCCACGAAGGACCTCCGTCCTAGAGCGCTGCGCCTCGACTTCTGATAAACTTCCGGGGATGCCACGTCCATACGTCCTGCTGCGTGCGTGTACCCTGTCGCTCATCGTTCTGGCGGGTCACGCGGCGGCGCAGACGGTGACGGTGCAACCCGGCGACAGCCTGTGGTCGATCGCACGCGCGCACGACACGACCGTGGCCGACCTGATGGCATCCAACCAGCTCGACCGCGAGCGCCTGAGCATCGGGCAGGTCCTGACGCTCCCCTCCGCCGCCGCCACGCCGGCCGCCGCCGCGGCGTTCGAGTCCGGGGTCCCCCTCGTCTACGTGGTGCAGCCCGGCGACAGCCTGTGGTCGATCGCGCGCGCGCACGACACCTCCACCGCCGCGCTGATGGCCCTGAACGGCCTGGCCAGCGACACGATCCAGCCAGGCGCGTCGCTCCGCCTTCCCGGCGCCAGGGTCGCCACGGCCGCCGCCACCGCCGCCGAGATGGCGGCACCGGCGCCCGCGCCCGCGGACGCGCCCGCTTCCTCTGCCCCCGCCGCCGCGCCGTCGACCTACGTCGTCCGCAGCGGCGATTCCTTGTACGACATCGCGCGCGGCCACGGGCTGACGGTCGACGCCCTCATCGCCTGGAACGATCTCGACGGCACACTCATCCGGCCGGGCCAGGTCCTGAGCCTGACGCGCGACGCGGACGCGCCGCCCGCCCCGCCGCTCGTCGTGCACGTGCAGCCCGGCGACTCGTTGTGGTCGATCGCCCGCGCGCATGACTCCACCGTCGACGCCCTCGCGATGGCCAACGGGCTGAGCGCGAACTCGACCCTCCGCGTGGGCCTCGCGCTCACCGTCCCTGGACGCTTCGCCGCGATCGACGCCACGACCGGCGCGCCCTCCGCCAACGTCGGTGGCGCCGCCGCCGAGGAGGTCCGCGTGATGCCCGGCGACAACCTCTGGAAGATCGCCCGGCAGCACAACACCACGATCGCGGCGATCATGTCGCTCAACGGCCTGTCGAGCGATCGCCTGGCGGTCGGCGAGGTCCTCCGCGTGCTTCCGGGCCCCGACCTCGGGGTCGCCAGCGACGTCGTGGGCAGCGCGGCCTTCGTGCCCCAGGGGGGCGACGCCATGGTCTGGCCGCTCGTCGGGCAGATCACCTCGCGCTTCGGTTGGCGCCGTCTCACCATCGGCGGCAGCAACATGCACAACGGGCTCGACATCGGCGGCCGGACGGGCGACCCCATCCGCTCCGCGACCGGCGGCGTCGTCGTGTACTCCGGCTGGCGCGGCGGCTACGGCTACCTCGTCGTCGTCGAGACCGGCGACACCGAGTACTGGTACGGGCACGCCTCGGCGCTCGTCGCGCAGGTGGGCGACCGCGTGGCGCCCGGCGATCTCATCGCCCGCGTCGGCACGACCGGCATCGCCACCGGGCCGCACCTCCACTTCGAGATTCGCGTCGACGGCACGCCCATCGACCCCCTACCCATCCTCGAAGCGCGCGCCGAGCGCTGAGCGGACGAGCCGCCGGCCCATGCGCCTCGTCGTCGTCGGTGACATCCACGCGCAGTCCGACAAGCTCTGGCGCATCCTGCGCGAGGCCGACCTGTCCGACGACGAGCACCGACCCAGCGACCGCCTCAGCGACCCCGAGCAGGACGTTCGCCTCGTCCTGCTGGGCGACCTGGTGCACGCCAAGAGCCGCGATCGCTACGCCGACCTGACCGAGGTCCGTCGCTACGACGAACACAACCCCCGCCACCTGCGCAAGGCCGAGGCCGCGCAGGAGGCCTTCCTGCGCGAGGTGATGGCGTTCCAGGCCGCGCTGCCCGCGGGGAGGATGGTCGTGCTCCTCGGCAACCACGATCACAACGCGATCGACGACGAGCAAGGGCCCCTGCGCACGGACGACGTCAGCCACCTCGAGTGGAAGGCCGCCTACGGCGGCGAACTGCCCGCCGACCTGCGCGCGTGGATCGCCGGCTGGCCGCGCGAGCTCGCGATCGAGGGGCTGCACTTGGCCCACGTCGGACCGAGACCGGAGCACAACACCTACGACCACGGCTTCTACCTGGAGAACCGGCGCCGCTGGATCTACGAGGAGATCGACGCGCTCGAGGGCACGCCGTACCGGTTGGGCATCTACGGGCACACCCCCGTCCGGGGCGGCGTGAACATCGCCAGCCAGGGGCGGGCGATCCTGCTCGACACCAACGGCCACGGTGAGGAGTACGCCTACCTCGAGGTCGAGATCGCCCCGCAGGGCTACCGCGTCCGCATGCGCGGCCTGTTCTTCGACGAGCTCATCGCGCGCCCGGCCCCCGACGGCGACACGGCCGACGCGCCCTGAGCCCTGCCCCACGCTCGTGCGCCAGCCGGCGCGTCAACGGGACTCGCCGCGCTCGCCGTAGGCGGGCGTGAGCGCGACCCACGTCTTGAACGGCGCCAGGTCGACCACCTCGCCGCCGTCGCCCACGAAGAACACCCCCGTCGCGTCGCGCAGCTCCCAGCGACCGGTCAGCGCGCGGCCGTTGAGGTAGAGCGTGGCCTGCCCGCCACGCAGGGGGACCGACAGCCGCCCCTCCGGGTCGTTGGGGAACGGGCGCGCCTCCACCTCGCCGATGAGGACCGCGTCGACCACGACGGCCTCGCCGGCGGCGTCGACCGCCGCCGCGCCATCCCGCAGCCAGCGGTACGCGTTGAACCCGGCCTCGTAGCGGAAGCCCGTCACGTACCCCCCGCCGAAGCCCACCACGACCTCGACCACCTCGTCGGCCTCCTCCGACGGGCGGTAGATCGTGCCGCTGATCGTGCGCCCGCGCGCCAAGTCGAGGCGGTTGACCGCGGCACGCAGGGCGTCGCCGGCGCTGTAGAGGTTGTACGGCGCGCGTCCGTCGCCGCGGCTGAACAGGTCGCCGCTGGTGAAGGCGTTGAGCGTGCGCGTCGGTCCCGCCGCGATCGCCGCCAGCGCGCCGGGCGAGCCGCCGTCGTGCACCAGCACCGCATCGAGGCGATCCGCCAGCTCGACGAAGTATGCCCGCGCGCTGCGGACGGGTCCCACGCGCCCAGGGTCGCTGCGGTCGAACACGAGCATCAGGCGCGTCAGACCGGCCTCCACGGGCAGCTCGAACACCAGCGAAGCCGGGCGGATCCCGCTGACCGGGACGCCGCCGACGTTGTCCACCAGGACGGCCAACGGGCGCTCCAGCTGCCGCGCGAACGGCTCGAAGGGCAGCGCCCGCGCGCCGGGCGGCAACTCCTCCGGATCCGGTCCGGCCGCCAGGCCGAGGGCCGGGCTGGGGTCGTCGACCGCGCCATCGGGCTGGCCCGGGTTGGCCGCGTCGCCGCCGGCCGCCAGGTCCTCGTCGCGCTGCGATGGGACCTCGCTCGCCGCGGCGGCGGCGCCCGCCTCGACCTCCGGTGCGACGGGGGCGGCCGGGAGCGGCGCCACCGTCGCCTGCACCCGCGGCAGCGGCACCGCGACGGGGGTGGCGACCGCGACCTGCGGCGCCACCCGCACGTCGCGCGCGGCCGCCACGTCGGCGCGCACGTCCGGCACGGCCACCGGCCGGGCCGGCGCGGTCGCGACCAGCGGACTCGGCAGCGGCACGGGCGCGGCGGCCTCGACCTCCACGCCCACGCGCGGCACCGGCACGGGCGCGGCGGCCTCCACCTCCACGCCGACGCGCGGCACCGGCACCTCGGCCGGGGCCGCGACCGACACCTGCGGCTGCGCGGCGATCGCGCGCGGCTCCGGCAGCAGCGCGGCCACGGTCGGCAGCGGCACGGGCACGCGCTCGGCCAAGGGCGTGGGCTCGATCTCGGGCAGGTCGATCGTGGGCAGCGGCGTCGCGGGCGCGCTGGCGACCGGCACCTCGGGGGTGGTGGCGACGGGCGTCATCGGCGCCGGCAGCGGCGGTCGCGGCGCCTCCACGGTCGCCTCCTCGGGCGCCGCCGGCGCCGCGGCCGGGGACTCGGGCTGCTGGGTCTGCGGCGCGGGAGCGGGCGCCACGGGCTGCGGCTCGGGCGTGACCGCCGTGACCGGTTCGCCGACCTGCGTGTCCGCCACCTGGGGTTCGGGTGCGTCGGGCGCGACCTCGTCCGCCGCGGGCGCGGGCCTGGCGACCTCGGCCTCCTGCGGCGCGCCCAGGTCGATCACCAGGTAGGTCGGCGGCGGCTCGGCCGGGACGAACGTGAACGCCCTGATCGCCAGGAAGATGACGACGACGTGGAGCGTGATGGAGAGCAGCGCGGCCCGGCGCCGGTCCGCGTCGGCCCACCATGCCGGCCGTCGCCGTGAGCGAACCGCCGCTCGACCCCGTGGACGCACCGCCATGGTCCCCCCGCCCCTCAACCGCCGGTGGCGATGGCGATGCGCTGGGCGCCGGCCGTCCGGATCAGGTCCATGATCTCCACCACGAAGCCGTGCGGGACGGTCTCGTCCGCCCGCAACACCACGGTGGTCTGGCCGCTCGCCTGCATCGCCTCCTGCAGCAGGACGACCAGGTCCGCCGGCTCGACCTCGGCGCCCGCCAGGAAGACGGCCGACTCACGGGTGACGGTCACCGTCGGCAGGTCCGACGGCTGCGCCTGCGCCGACTGCGCCTGCGGCAGGTCGACCGGGAGACCCGACTCGAGGGTGATGAACGTCGTCGACACCATGAAGAAGATGATCAGCAGGAAGACGACGTCGACCATCGGCGTCAGGTCGAGTCCCGGGGCGACGGGGATGCGCCGCCGGCGGTAGCTCCGACGACCGGTCACCTCAGCGCCCCGGTTCGGGCGGCTCGTCGCCGTTGGACCCGTCCTCGTCCGGGCCGCGGCCGTCACCGCGCCCACCGCCGTCGGCCACGAAGCGCTCCACGCGCAACCTGCCGCCGCGCCCGACCACCGGCGTGTCCTCGCCGGCACCGGCCGGCGCGGGGTCGTCGCCACCGGCGAACAGCGAGGTCGATCCGCCGGTGCCCGGGGCCACGGGGACGGCCGCTGGGCGGATACCCGCCGGCGCCATCCCCGGACTCACGGCAGTCGGGCGGGGGCGGACGGCACCCGCCCTGGCGCCCTGCGCCGACGCGGTCGTCGCCGCGTCTTCCGCGGGTCCCGAGGCCGCCGGCTCCTTGCGGGCGGCGACCGCCTGGACGACGTTCGCCATGAGCTCCTCGCGCCGGCGATCGATCTCGGTCAGGATCGCGTCGACCCGGCTGGCGAGGTAGTTCTGGCCGATGAGCACGGGGATCGCCACGATCAGGCCGGCCGCGGTCGTCACCAGGGCCTGGCCGATGCCGCCGGCGAGCAGCCCCGGGTTGCCGGTCCCGCTGGCGCTGATCTCGCCGAAGGCGATGATCATGCCGGTGACGGTCCCGAGCAGGCCGAGCAACGGCGCGACCTGCGCGATGGTGGCGAGCGGGCGCAGGCCGCGCGTGAGGCTCTGCTCCTCGAGCAGCGAGGCCTCCGCGAACGCGGCCTCCACGGCCTGCCGCCCGTACGGCAGCCGCAGCAGCGCGGACTGCAGCACGCGGGCGACGGGACCGCCATGCTGCTCGCAGGCCTCGAGCGCCAGGTCGAGGTCGCGGTCGCGCACGGCGGCGTTCACCCGCACCATCAGCTCCTCGACGTCGAGTCGCTCGCGGGAGAGCTTGAACAGGCGCACGAAGAACAGGTACACCGCGTACACGGACAGCGCGAAGATGGCGACGAGCACGACGCCACCACTGATCAGCAGGTCCATGGGGGGCTCCTCACGTGGGCATCAGCGTACGCAGCGGCCGCTTGAGCCGAATGAGAGACGGCGGGGAGCGCAGCCTGGCTCACGCGGCCGCGACCGTCGGGTCGAGCTCGCGTTCGTGCCACTGGAAGCGCTCGATGGCACGGGCCCGGCGGCCATCGAGGTCGAGGAGCACGCCGCAGACGGTGGCCGCGCCCGCGGCCGGCCGGTAGCGGTGCGGTCGCCGGGTCGTGAAGCGCGCGTGGACCTGCTCGAACTGCATGCCGATCGCGCTGTGCTGAACACCGCTCATGCCGACGTCGGTGATGTAGGCGGTGCCGCCGTGGACGCCCTCGTCGGCCGTCTGCACGTGCGTGTGCGTGCCGATCACCGCGCTCGCGCGCCCCTGCAGGTGGTAGCCGAGCGCCTTCTTCTCGCTGGTGGCCTCCGCGTGCGCGTCGATCAGCAGCGCCTGACCCGCGGGCGTCGCCTCGACGATCGCGTCGGCGGCCGCGAAGGGATCCTCGAGCGGGTCCATGAACACGCGCCCCATCACCTGCCCCACCGTCAGCCGCTCGCCCGACGCGCTCTGGACGGTGGTGAACCCGAGGCCGGGCGTCCCGACCGGGTAGTTCGCCGGGCGGACGATCCGCGTCGAGGTCTCCAGCGCCTCCACGACGTCCGACTGGTCCCACGTGTGGTTGCCGAGCGTGACGACGTCGACGCCCCACGACCACAACTGCTCGACCTGCTTGCGGTTGATGCCGAAGCCGCCCGCGGCGTTCTCGCCGTTGGCGACCACCAGGTCCACGTCGCCCCGATGGCCCTCGAGGTAGTGGCGCACCGCGCGCAGGCCCGGTGTGCCGAAGACGTCTCCGATGAACATGACGCGCACGCGTCAGGCTACCCCACCGGCCATCCGGTTGCGCGCGCCCGCGGGCCGGCCCGCGCACGGGCCCGCGCGCGCGCCCGCGGGCCCGCGGGCCCGCGGTGCGGTAGCCTGACGGGCATGTTCGATGCCGTCGATCGCAAGATCCTGGCGCGCCTGCGCGAGGAAGGGCGCACCACCCACGCGCAGCTGGCCAAGGAGACGGGCCTCTCGGCGCCCGCGATCGGCGAGCGCGTGCGCAAGCTCGAGCAGGCGGGCGTGATCCGTGGCTACCAGGCGGTCCTCGACCCCGAGCGCGTCGGCCTGGCGATCTGCGCCTTCGTGCACATCGCGCCGCAGCCGCGCAAGCCGGCGCACGACCTCGTCGAGCGCCTGCTGGGGTTGCCCGAGGTCGAGGAGCTCCACGCGGTCGCCGGCAACTACGCCTACGTGGCCAAGGTGCGCGTCGCCACGCCGGCGGCCCTGGACACGTTCCTGGACCGACTGTTCATGCTCGACGGCGTGGAGCGCACCGAGACCGTCATGGTGCTGCGCACCAACGCCGAGCGGCCGATGTTCCTTCCCTTCCTGACCGAGGACGAGGCGACGGCGTGAGCGACCCGGGACCGCCCGCCGCCCTCGATCGGACCCTGACGCCCGACGATCTCGACGCCTACCTCAGGCTGCGGGAGACCACCTTCGGCTACCCCGGCCGCACCGACGAGGTGGTCGCCGCCTTCACGGCGCGCCTGCCGCGCACGCACGGCGCCTTCGTCGCCGGCGAGCTGGCCAGCGCCGTCACGCGCCACGACTACCGGGTCCACGTGGCCGGATCGATCGTCGCCGCGAACGGCTTCGGCGCGATCTCGACGGCCCCCGAGCACCGCCGCTCCGGCCACGTCGCGCGGCTGATGCGCGCGGCCTTGACCGCGGGCCGCGACGCCGGCCAGGGCTGGAACCTGCTGTACCCCTTCGACGCCGCCTTCTACGCCCGCTACGGCTGGGTCAGCGTCCCGACCGGCGTCCTGTTGGAACTGCCGCCCGAGCGCCTCCCCGCTGGGACGCCGCGCCGCCTGCGCCGCGTCGACGGCCCCGCGGCGGCGGGCCTGGCCGCGCCCTACGCGCGGGCGGCCGCCACCCGCACGTTCGCGGACACCCGCATCGGCGGTCCCTGGGACGCGTGGGAGAACCTCGACGGCGCGCCCGGGGAGGGCCTGCTGCGCTACGCCTCCGACGACGCCTTCGTGGCGCTGCGTCTGCGCTACGTCGACGGCGAGCCGCACATGGAGGTGCTCGACCTGGGTTGGTCGGACGCCGCGGGCCGCGACGCCGTGTGGGGCGCGCTCGCCGCCTTCCGCGGCCACGTGGCGCGCGTGCGCATCCACGTCCCGTGGGACGACCCGGTCGCCCTCGACCGCGTACGCGGCCACGCGGGGACCGGCCACCCCGGCCTGATGGCCCGCGTCGCCGACGTCCCCCTCGCCCTCGCGCCGCTGCGGGCGGTGGCCGACGACGACGCGCCCCTCGACCTGCCGCCGCTCCACCTGCGGGTGGTCGACCCCTACGCGGCCTGGAACGACGGCGTGTGGCGCCTGGAGCCGGGGCCGACGGGGACGACCGTCACGCCGTCGCGGAGCGCGCCGGACGCCACGCTCGACGTGCGCGGCCTGGCGCTGCTGGTCTCCGGCGCCGGCGCGCCGCTCGACGCCCGCCGTGCCGGCTGGGCCGACGGCGGCGGCAGGGCGCTCGCGACCGTCGCGGCCCTCTCGGGCGGTCGGCGGCCGTACCGCTCGCTCATCGACGCCTTCTGACCCGCGGCTCGCGCGTCAGGCGGGGCGCAGCGCCTCGCGGAACCAGGTGGGCAACCGGCCGCTCTGCCGCTGCAGGAAACCCGGCGCATCGGCGTCGAGCAGGTAGGTGACGGCGTGGTCGTCCTCGCTGCGCACCGCCCGCCCGTACGCCTGCACGAGCGTGAGGCACGTGCGCCACTCGTACCAGCCGGGCTCCTCGACGCGTCGCGCCGCCACCTGCGGGTCGCCGAGGTAGGGGTAGGGCAGCTTGCAGATGACCTGCCAGCGCGCCAGGTCGCCCACGAGGTCGAGCCCCTCCGTCATCGACGGGCTGACGAGCACGGTCGGCTCCGGCCGCGTCAGGTGCGCCTCGAGGGCGGCGTCGCGGCCCGCGGCGTCGCGGTGGGTGACGACCCGGGCGCGCAGCTCGGGGGGCAGGGCGCTCACCACGGCCGCCGCGATGCGGTAGGAGTGCGCGTGGACCACGCCCTTCTCGGCGTCGTGATCGCGGAAGATCTCGGTGACCTCGTCGGTCAGACGCGGCAGGTCGCGGTCGAGGTGGTGCCGCGTGAGGCGCGCCACGGGCCGCAGCATCAGCGGTCGCCGCTCGGGCGGGAAGGTCGAGGCCACCTGCACGACGGCCGCCTCCTCCGGCGGCACGCCGAGCCCGCGAAGGAAGGTGGCGGGGTCGAGCACGGTCGCGGAGAGCAGCAGCGCCCGCTCGGCGTGCCCGAACAGGAGCTCGTCGGCGAAGGGGGCGACGGACACCGGCTTGAAGGTCACCGAGGCGCCGTACGCGTCGAGGCGGTGCTCGACCACCCACGGCACGCCGTCGTCGCGCGTGTCGCACAGCCACCCGAGGCGCCGGACGGCGCCGTCGAGCCACTGCCGCTGGCGCAACGCGTCGAGCTCGAGATCGGGCGGCAGCCCGCCCGCGTCGAGCTCGAGGTCGAGCTCCCGCGCGCGAGCCGCCAGTCGCGGCCGCGCGTCCTCGGCGAACTCGAAGAGGGCCTCGGTCTCCGGGAATCCGGGCAGGCGCAGGTCGAGCCCGGCGCGGGCCAGCTGGGCGTCGCCGAGCTGCGCCTGCACGAAGCTCATCAGCATCGACTCGGCGTTGTGGGCCTCGTCGAGGACCAGCAGCTCGCGGGGCCCGAAGCCGCCGGCGTAGTTGAGCTCGTGGAGGAAGTAGGCGTAGTTCAGCAGGGCGCGCGGCGCCGCGAGCGCCCGGTCCTTCGCCCTGAAGTAGCCGCAGGCGGCGCACTCCGGGTAGGTCCGCCCGACGAGGCAGGGCGCCGCGGCAGCGTGCGTCGGGGCGACCTCGCAGGGGTAGTTGGCACGGCCCTTGAGCAGGGCGAGATCGTCGAAGTCCCGCTGGTACTGGTCCTGCAGCACCTTCTGGGCGGTGAGCAGGTAGGCGGAGCGCGCCTCGCGCGCCAGCGCCACCGCGATCCCGCTCTTCCCCGAGCCGGTCGGCGCCTCGACCACCACGACGCGGCGGCCGTCGGCGAAGGCGGCACGCGCCGCGTCCAGCGCCTCGCGCTGGCCGGTGCGGTAGCGGGCGTAGGGGAAGCTGGTGGCCGCGGTCGCGCGCACGGGGCCACGCTAGCACGGGCCCCCGGGCGTCCCTCCCGGCCGGTGGGCCGCGGTCCCGGGTCGCGGCCGCGGGCGACCGCAACGCCGACGGCCGGCCCCGTGGGGGACCGGCCGTGACGTTCGTGATGGTGCCGAGAAGGGGACTTGAACCCCTACGACCGCAATGGTCACCAGCCCCTCAAGCTGGCGCGTCTACCAATTCCGCCACCTCGGCGCGGCGTCGCCCCCGCCGGCACACGGCCGTCGCGAGCGAACGAAATTCTACCATGCCGGTCCGGGGCGTCAAGGTGGCCCGGGCGATACGATGCCCGTCATGACCCAGCGCCGCTACCGCCGCATCCAGGAGGTGCTGCGCTTCCGCCAGCCCGACCTGACGTTGCTGGCCGAGGACGTCCACAAGCCCCACAACCTCAGCGCCATGCTGCGGACGGCCGACGCGGTCGGCGTCGACCGCGTGCACGCGACCCACCCCACCGGCGGACTGCCCACCTACAGCGCGACCAGCGCGAGCGCGGAACGCTGGGTGGAGCTCGTCGTCCACCCCACGCTCGACGCCGCTCTGGCGGCGGTCCGCGCCCAGGGCATGAAGGTGTACGCCGCCCACTTCGCGGCGGACGCGGTCGACTTCCGTGAGGTGGACTACACCGTCCCGACCTGCGTGCTGTTCGGCAACGAGCGCGACGGCGTCAGCGAAGCCGCGGCCGCGGCGGCCGACGCGCGCATCGTCATCCCCATGCTCGGCATGGTGCCGTCGCTCAACGTGTCGGTCGCCAGCGCGCTGGTGATGTTCGAGGCGCAGCGCCAGCGGCGGGCCGCGGGCGCCTACGACGCTCCGCGTCTGACGCCGGCGGAGCGCGACGCGCGGGCGGTCGCCTGGCTCTTCCCGCGCGAGGCCGCGCGGCTCCGCGCCGCCGGCCTGCCGCTGCCCAGCCCCACGCCCGAGGGCGAGCTGCCGGAGCACGCGCTCGCACTGCTGGCGCGCCTGCCCGGTGGCACGCTGGGTGACCCCGAAGGGGCGCTGAGCGCCGCCAGCGGCCCCCCGGACGCCGGTGGGCGCGCCAGCGAGGCCGCCCCCGACGCCCGCGGAACACGGGAACGTCATCCACCATCCTGACCCGTCGCCGCCGACCCCCTAGGGTAGGAGGATGAGCCCAGCCGTCTCCCCCACCCGCCGCCTGCTCCCGTGGCTCGGCGCCGCGCTGCTGGCGCTGGCCCTCGCACCGCTCCTCTCGCAGCCCGCCGCCGCCCAGCGCCTCGTGCCCGTGGCCGACGGCCTGGTCCAGCCGATCGGCATCGTGGCCGCCGGCGACGGCTCCGGTCGGCTCTTCGTCGTCGAACAGCGCGGCACCGTCGTCGCCCTCTCGGCCGACGGCCGGGCGGCACGCTGGCTCGACCTCCAGGGACGCGTGCGGGCCCAGGGGGAACGCGGCCTGCTGGGGTTGGCGTTCCACCCCGACTTCGCCGACAACGGCCGGCTGTTCGTGCACTACACCGACCGCAACGGCCGCACCCACCTCAGCGAGCTGCAGGCCGACCCCGCGGGCGAGCGCGTCGACCCGGCGACCGAGGTCGTGCTGTTCACCCTCGACCAGCCGTATGGCAACCACAACGGTGGCCAGATCGCCTTCGGTCCCGACGGCCACCTCTACCTCGCGCTCGGCGACGGCGGCAGCGGCGGAGATCCGCTGAACGCCGGGCAGGACCTGAGCACGCCGCTCGGCACCCTCCTGCGCCTCGACGTCGACGCGGGCGGAGCGGGCGAACTGCGCGTGCCGGCCGACAATCCCTTCGTCGGGGTGGACGGCGCGCGGCCCGAGATCTGGGCCTACGGCCTGCGCAACCCCTGGCGCTTCCACTTCGACGCGCGCAGCGGCGACCTGTGGATCGCCGACGTCGGCCAGAACGCCGTCGAGGAGGTCAACCTGCAGCCGGCCGACAGCCCGGGCGGCGAGAACTACGGCTGGCGGGTGGTCGAGGGCGACCGCTGCTTCGACCCGCCCAGCGGCTGTGACCTCGACGCCTACGTCGCGCCCGTCATCACCTACACCCACGACTCCGGCTGGGGGCGGTCGATCACCGGCGGCGTGGTGCCGTACGGCGACGCCGCGCCGTCGCTCCGCGGCCGCTACCTGTTCGGCGACTTCGTCAGCGGGCGGGTGTTCGTGGCGGACGGCGACCTCGACGCCGGCTTCAGCGCGGCCGAGTTGCTGCGCGCCGGCTTCGGCATCGCCACCTTCGGCCTCGACGAGGCGCTCGACGCCTACCTCGCGGACTACGGCGGCGGGGTGCTGTACCGGCTCGAGGACTGATGCCGCCCGCGGGACGGGGCGCCGGGCGCGCCGGCGGTAGCATGGCGACCGATGGCTGACGTCGTCCACCGCCACCCCGCCACCGCCACCGCCGCGCCCGCCCCCACCCCGCACCGCTGGGCGTTCGCGTTCGAGGTCGTCGACCTCGGCCGACTCGACTACCGCGAGGCGTGGGACGCGCAGCGCGCCGTCCATGCGGAGGTCGCCGCGGGCGACCGCGCGCCGACGCTGCTGCTGGTCGAGCACGAACCCGTCATCACCTTCGGCCGCAAGGGGGGCCGCGAGCACCTGCGCGTCCCCGAGGACGAGCTGCGTGCGCGCGGCTTCGCTCTGTACGACATCGAGCGCGGCGGCGACGTCACCTACCACGGCCCCGGTCAGCTGGTCGGCTACCCCATCTTCCCCGTCGGACGGCGCGTGCGCGACTACCTGCGCTCGCTGGAGGCCGCGCTCGTGGGCGTGCTCGCGCGACACGGCGTCGTCGGCGTCGGCTCGCCCGGCTACGCCGGCGTCTGGGTCGGCGACGAGAAGGTCGTCGCCATCGGCGTGGCGGTGCAACGCAACGTCAGCTTCCACGGCTTCGCGATGAACGTGCACACCGACCTGAGCCACTTCGAGACGATCGTCCCCTGCGGCATCGCCGACAGGGGCGTCACCAGCCTGTCGCGCCTGGTCGGCCGCCACGTCTCCCTCGACGAGGTCCGGCCGCAGGTCGTCGGCGCCTTCCGCACCGAGTTCGGGGCCGACGCGGCCACCCCGCGCGCCCACCCAGGAGAGGTCGATCCCGCATGAGCGAGCCCCGCACGCCTCCTCCACCGGTCAAGGTGATCAGAAACGGCATCGCGAGCAAGGACCCCACGCCGGTGCCGCGGCAGCCCAAGCCCAACTGGCTCAAGGTGCAACTGCCCTCGGGCGGCAAGTACCAGGAGGTCAAGGCGACGGTCAAGGATCACCGCCTCTCCACGGTGTGCGAGGAGGCGATGTGCCCCAACTTGGCGGAGTGCTGGAACGCCGGCACCGCCACGATCATGCTCATGGGCTCGGTGTGCACCCGCGCCTGCCGCTTCTGCGCGGTGGACACCGGCAACCCGCGCGGGCGGCTCGACCCCGACGAGCCGCGGCTGGCGGCCGAGTCGGTCTTCCTGATGGGCCTGAAGTACGTGGTGCTCACCAGCGTCGACCGCGACGACCTCCCCGACGGCGGCGCCGCGCACTACGCGGCCTGCGTGCGGGCGATCAAGGCGCGCAGCCCGGAGACCGCGGTCGAGGCGCTCACCCCCGACTTCCAGGGCGTGCACGCCCACGTCCAGCGGGTGCTGGAGAGCGGCATCGTGGTCTACGCCCAGAACGTGGAGACCGTGAGGCGCCTGACCCACCCGGTGCGCGACCCGCGCGCCTCGTACGAGCAGACGCTCGACGTGCTGGCGTACGCCAAGCGCGCCCGCCCCGACGTGCTGACCAAGACCAGCCTCATGCTCGGCCTGGGCGAGACCGACGCGGAGATCACGGAGACGCTGCGCGACCTGCGCGCGATCGGCGTCGACATCGTCACCTTCGGGCAGTACCTGAGGCCGACCGCGGCTCACCTGCCGGTGGAGCGCTGGGTCACACCCGCCGAGTTCGCCCGCTACCGCGAGGAGGGCCTGGCGATGGGCTTCCTCGAGGTCGTGTCGGGGCCGCTGGTGCGCAGCAGCTACCGCGCCGAGCGGGCGCTGGAGAAGAACAACGTGGGGTTGGCGGCGGGCTGACCGCCCTCAGACGGCCTGTGCCGCCTCGATCGGGAACTTCTGCTCGTACGCCGCCCGCGCCTCGTTGATGAGCGCGTGGGTCTCGTCGAGACCGAACCAGTCGCCGACGTTGGTGTGCTTGCCCTCGAGCTCCTTGTAGATGCGGAAGAAGTGCTCGATCTCGCGCAGGCGGTGGCGCGAGATGCTGTCGAGGTGCCGGTTGGCGTCGTAGCGCGGGTCGTCGGCGGGCACCGCGAGGATCTTCTGGTCGCGCCCCTTCTCGTCGCTCATCTCGAGGAAGCCGAGCGGACGGGCGCGCAGCACCACCCCCGGGAACGTGGGGCGGTTCATCAGCACGAGGATGTCGAGCGGGTCCTGGTCCTCGGCGTAGGTGCCGGGGATGAACCCGTAGTCGCCGGGGTAGTGCATCGGGCTGTACAGCACGCGGTCGAGCTTGAAGATGCCCTTGTCGACGTCGTACTCGTACTTGTTGGCGCTGTCGGCCGGCACCTCGACGACGGAGATCACGAGCTCCGGCGCGCGCTTGCCCGGGTGCATGTGGAACAGGTTGATCACGAATCGACTCCGTTCTGCGGGGTCCCGATCCAACGCGCCAACACCAGGGCGTGGAACCGGTCGTCGCCGCTGAGCTCGGGGTGGAAGACGCTGGCGACGGTGCGGCCCGCGGCCACGGCGACCGGGTCGCCATCGTATACCGACAGCGTCTCGAGACCGTCCCCGACCCGCAGGATGCGCGGGGCGCGGATGAAGACGCCGCGGAACGGGCCGGCGATGCCGCGCACGTCGAGGTCCGCCTCGAACGAGGCGACCTGGCGACCGTAGGCGTTGCGGGCGACCGCGAGGTCGAGCAGCGCCAGGCGGGGCTGGTCCGGGTACCCGTCGATCTCGGTCGCGACGGCGATGGCGCCGGCGCAGGTGCCCCACACGCCGCCGCCCGCGGCATGGAAGGCCGGCAGGGCGCGGTCGAAGCCGTAGGCCGCCATCAGCTTGGCCATGGTGGTCGACTCGCCGCCGGGGATGACGACGCCGTCGAGGCCGTCGAGCTGGCCGGGCTTGCGCACCTCGCGGACCTCGGCGCCGAGGCGCTCGAACGCGAGACGGTGCTCGCGGAAGGCGCCTTGGAGCGCCAGCACGCCGACGCGGCCGGGCCCCGCCGGCGCGCCGGCGGGCAGCGCCGGCGGGCGGGGCAATGGGTTCGAGGGTTCCTCTGGGACGGGCATCGGCGCCAGCCTACACGTTGGCGGTCGCCTCAGCCGCGTCGCCACCGTCGCGGGCGGCGCGCGCGCCACGTAGCAGCGCCCGAGCGACGACGGCCTGCACCGCCACGCCGAGCACGGCGACCGGCACCGTCGGGCCGCGACCGACGCTGCTGACGAACGCGGTGTCGCCGTCGTGGGCCGTGTGCGAGGGCCGCGTCACCTGCGCGATGCCGACGTGGGCGGCGACGGCCAGCGCGTGGGCCTCCGCCTTGCCGAGCGGGGCGTCGGTCACGACGGCCACCAGCGTCGTGTTGGCACCCGGGGCCGGCGTGAAGAGCTCGGCGACCAGCTCGGGATCGGTACCCACGCCGCAGCCCGCCACCAGCTCGCCGGTGGCCGGGTCGACCAGGTCGCCGACGGCGTTGCTGACCGCCAGCGCGCCCACGAGCGCGCCCCGGACCCGCATGACGGCGCTGCCGGTGCCCGAGCGCTGCGCGCGCTCGAAGCCCGCGAACTTGCCGACGGTCGCGCCGGTCCCGACGCCGACCGCCCCCTCGGTCACGGGCCCGCGCCCGTTCGGGCCGCCCGCGGCGATGGCGGCGGCGTAGCCTGCCTCGGCATCGGGCCGCGCCCGAGGGTCACCGACGCCGAGATCGAACAGCACCGCCGCCGGCACGATCGGCACCACCCCGAACGGGGTCGGGAAGCCCGAGCCGCGCTCCTCCAGGTAGCGCACCACCCCGGTGGCGGCGTCGAGCCCGAACGCGGAGCCGCCCGCGAGGAGCAGCGCGTCCACGCGGTCCATCATCTTCTCGGGCGCGAGCAGGGCGAACTCGCGCGAACCGGGGGCCGAGCCGAGCACCAGGCCGGAGGTCACGGCCCCCGGGGCGTCGAACAGCACGACGGTGCACCCCGTGCGACCGTCCGCGTCGGTCGAGTGACCCACGCGGACGCCGGGGATGTCGGTCAGGCTTCCGGGCGAGGAGGCGCCGTCGCTCACGGCGCGCCCGCGCTCATGGCTCGCCCGCGCTCACGGCGCGCGCGCTCACGGCGCGCCCGCTCACGGCGCGACCCGCTCGGGCGCTTCGCCGAGGAGGGCGTCGAGGTCGGCCGGGTCGACGCGGATCACCTCGACGAACTCGAACGGGGTGGTCGCGGTGGCCCGCTCGCCCGTGCGGACGTCGATCGGGACCTCCACCTGCAGCGCGCCCGCGACACCGCCGGCGCTGAGGTCGGTGGTGGCCCGGAAGGCCGCGGGGGTGCCGTCGGCGGTCAGGGCCCCCGTCCGCCGGTCGATGCGGTGGAACACGATGCCGTCGGGGACCGGGAAGCCGCTGGCGTTCGCCGGCCGGCCCTGCAGGGCACCGTCGACGAAGTCCGTCCACACGTAGATCGGCTGGCGCGAGCTCGTGACCGTCTCGCGGGTGCCGTCGCTGGTCGTCATGTTGCGGGGCAGCGAGGCGGCGTCGTCGTTGCCGATCCACACGGCGGCCGTCATGCCGGGGGTGGATCCGACGAACCAGATGTCGCGCTCGTCGTTGGTGGTGCCGGTCTTGCCCGCGACCCAGCGCTCGGGCAGCGCGGCGCGCCACGAGAGCGCGGTCGGGTCGCGGTCGACGACGTTGCCGTGCAGCATGTCGAGCATGAGGTAGGCCGTCTGCGGCGTCCACACCTGCTTGCGCCGCGGCTCCGCCTCGTACAGGACGTTGCCGTCGGCGTCCTCGACGCGGGTGACGATGTGGGCCTCCACCTGGACGCCGCCGTTGGCGAACGCTCCGAAGCCGGAGGCGTGCTGCAGCGGCGTGGTCTCGAAGGCGCCGAGCGCCAGCGAGAAGAAGGGCTGTACGTCGTAGCCGAGCTCGCGCGCGCGCGCCGCCACCGCCTCGGCGGAGGCCGCCTCGAGGGTCTTGACGGCGGGGATGTTGCGGCTGAGGTTCACGTGCTCGCGGACGGTGAGCAGGCCCATGAACTGGTCGTCCCAGTTGACCGGCTCGTACGGCGGCTGACCCCGGGTGAGGAAGGTGGCGGGCTCGTCGATGAGGACGGTCGCCTGGTGGAAGCCGCCGAGCTCGAAGGCCGTCGCGTAGACGATCGGCTTGAAGGACGATCCGGGCTGCCTGAAGGCCTGGGTAGCGCGGTTGAGCTCGCCGGGGGGGACGCCAGGACGCGGCTTGTGACCGACCATCGCGAGGATCGCGCCGGTCTCGGGGTCGAGCCCCACGATCGCCAGCTGGGCGCCCTCGGGGATCTCTGCGCTCTGGGCGGCGGCGTTCGCGGCGCGCTGCGCCTGCACGTCGATCGTGGTGGTGACGCGGAGGCCGCCCTGCGTGAACACGCGCGGCTCGCCGAAGCGCTCGGTCAGGAAGTTGCGCACGGAGAACAGCACGTCGCGCGAGAGGTCGGTGCTGAGGCTCGACTGGACGATGACCTGGTCCTCGGTGCGGACGGCCTCGACCACGCCGCCCTGGCCGTCGTAGGCGACCTGCCAGCCGCGCGGCTGGATCGGCTGCAGCCAGGCTCGGTCGGCCGCCTCGCGGCTGATGGTGCCCCGCCGGACCATGCTGTCGAGCACCACCCGCATGCTCGCGCGGGTGCCGACGAAGTCGTTGTGCCGCGGGTTCGGTGCCGGGATCAGGCGCGCGAGGTAGAGGCCCTCGGCGAGCGTCAACTCGCTGGGGTCCTTGCCGAAGTAGGTCTGGGCGGCGGCCCGGATGCCGTACACGTTGCCGCCCCAGAACACGACGTTCACGTAGCGGTGCAGGATCTCGGGCTTGGTGAGGCGGCGCTCGAGCTCGACCGCGAGCATGAGCTCCTTCGCCTTGCGCTCGAGCGAGCGGTCGGCGCGCAGGTCGAACAGCACCGTGTTCTTCACCACCTGCGTCGTGATGGTGGAGCCCCCGCGGTCGGCGTCGCCGAAGAACTCCTCGTAGAACGCGCGGGCGACACCGAGGGGATCGAAGCCGTAGTGGCGGAAGAAGTCGGCGTCCTCGTAGGCGATGATCGCCTGCAGGGCAGCCGGCGAGATCTCGTCGAGCGAGACCGGGATGCGGTTGGCGGACTCGCGTTCCTCGCCGAAGACGGGCACGATCTGGCCGATCACGCTGCCGTCGCGGGCGAAGACCTGCGAGGTGGCGCTGAACTCCATGGCGTCGAGCAGGTCGAGGGCCGGCAGCTCGTCGGCCCAGCGCAGCGCCGACGCGCCGAAGAGCGAGCCGACGCTCAACACGGCCGTCAACGCGACGAGGAACGCCCCCTGGAGCACCTTCCTGACCACGGCGTCAGCCTACCAGGACGCGCGTGAGACGCGGTAGCGCCCGGTGAGAGGCGGCGTTCGCGCTCACCACCCGCGGGTGGCCAGCAGCTCCTCCTCGGACAGCGCGCTGACGTTGATGCCGACCATCGCCTCGCCCAGGCCGCGGCTGACCTCGGCCAGCACGTCGGCGTCCTGGAAGTGGGTGACGGCGCGGACGATCGCCTGGGCGCGACGGAACCACGCCTGGGCACGCTCCTTGCCGGTCTCGGTCGCCGCGGACTTGAAGATGCCGGAGCCGACGAACACGCCGTCGAGGCCGAGCTGCATCATCATCGCGGCATCGGCCGGGGTGGCCACGCCGCCCGCGGCGAAGTTGACCACCGGCAGCTTGCCGTTCTCATGGACGTACACGACGAGGTCGTACGGCGCGCCGATGTCCTTGGCGTAGGTCATCAGCTCCTCGCGCGGCATCGCCTGGATCCAGCGGATGCTGCCGAGCACCGAACGCGCGTGCCGGACGGCCTCGACGACGTCGCCGGTGCCCGCCTCGCCCTTCGTCCGGATCATGGCCGCCCCCTCGCCGATGCGCCGCAGCGCCTCGCCGATGTTGGTGGCGCCGCAGACGAACGGCACGGTGAACTGCTGCTTGTCGATGTGGAAGGCCTCGTCGGCCGGCGTGAGGACCTCGGACTCGTCGACGAAGTCGACGCCGAGCGACTGCAGGATCTGCGCCTCCACGAAGTGGCCGATGCGCGCCTTGGCCATCACCGGGATCGACACCTCGTCGAGGATCTGCTGGATGACGTCCGGGTCGCTCATGCGGGCGACGCCGCCCTGCGCGCGGATGTCGGCCGGCACGCGCTCGAGCGCCATGACGGCGGTGGCGCCGGCGTCCTCGGCGATGCGCGCCTGCTCGCGATCGACGACGTCCATGATGACGCCGCCCTTGAACATCTCGGCGAACCCGGTCTTCACCTTCGTCGACCCGATCAGCTTGCCTTGCGGTTCGGGATTCGTGTCCGACATGAGCGTCCGTCCTCCTGCCCCGTGGGGCGACTGCGCCGGTCGACGCAGGGTGCGCGTCTTGGCGCAGGGTGCGCCTGTTGGCGCAAGGTGCGCCAACGGGCGCACACCGGCTCCGAAGCGCCGCAACCAGCGCGCGGCGAAGCCCCTCGTCACCTCATCGTGTCACACCCGCCGGGCCAGGACCGGTAGCTGGACGCCGAATCGCGCGAACACGAACGCCGTGGGCTCAGGCGGCGCGCGTGAACGCCGCGTAGCGCTCCAGCACCTCGAGGCCGGCGCCGGCGTCGAGCAGCTCGAGGGCCCGGCGCACGCCGGACGCGAGGTCGGGCGTGCGCTCGGCGAGGTACAGCGCGGCGCCGGCGCAGAGCGCCACCACGTCGCGGCGCGGGCCCCGCTCCCGCCCCGCGAGGATCTCGCGCGCCACGGCCGCGTTCTCGCTGGCGTCGCCCCCGAGGATCGCGTCGAGCGGCGCGCGCGCCACCCCCAGGGCCTCCGGCGTGACCTCGTGCGTCTCCACGCGGCCGCTCGGGTGCAGCTCGCTGATGCGCGACGGTCCCGACAGGGCCAGGTCGTCGAGGCCGTCGCCGTGGACCACCAGCGCTCGCTGCAGCCCCAGGGCGCCGAGGACCCTGGCCAGCGGCTCGGTCCAGGCCGGGTCGTACACGCCCATCAGCTGGTGGGTGGCGCCGGCCGGGTTGGTGAGCGGGCCGAGGTTGTTGAAGATCGTGCGCGCCTGCAGGTCGGCGCGGATCGGCGCCACGAAACCCATGGCGGGGTGGTGCGTGCGCGCGAAGATGAACGCCATCCCGACCTCGTCGACCGCCTGCGCCAGGCGCTCAGGCTCGAGGTCGAGCCGCACGCCCAGGGCCTCGAGCACGTCGGCCGAGCCCGAACGCTTCGTGACCCCGCGGTTGCCGTGCTTCGCGATGCGGGCGCCGCCGGCGGCCGCGACGAAGGTGGCGGTGGTGCTGACGTTGATCGTCGACACGCCGGTGCCGCCGGTGCCGCAGGTGTCGAGCAGGGGGCCGTCGACCCGCACGGGCACCCGCACCGCCCGATCGCGCATCGCCAGGGCGAAGCCGACGATCTCGTCGATGGTCTCGCCGCGCGTGCGCAGCGCCGCGAGCAGCGCCGCCGCCTGCATCTGCGAGAGCTCGCCATCCATCAGGCGACCCATGACGCCGCGCGCCTCGTCGGTCGTCAGGCGCGCGCCGTCGAACACGCGGGTGAGGATCGGCCCGATCGCGTGGCTGTCGTGCCTCATGCTGCTCCGTTCCGTCGCCCGGGGGCGGCATCCGCGGCGTCACCGGCACCGATGGTGCCCGCGGCACCGGCGGTGCCGGTGACGCCCAGTCGCCGGGCGATGTCGCGCGCCACGCGGTCGGCCCCACCCGGGACGCCCATCGCGCGTCGACCCGCCACCTTAGCCCGCTCGCGCGCTCCGGCATCGTGCAACGCCCGCCGCACCGCGGCGGCGAGCGCCTCCGGCGCGCTCGACGTCAGCGTCAGGGCGTCGCCCAGGGCGCGGCGCTGGGCGCGCGCGAACGTCTCGCGGTACTGCGGGCCGGGCGTGACGAACCCGACGATCGGGATGCCCAGGCCGGCGCACTGCTCGGCGGCGGTGCCGCTCGTCGACAGCGCCGCGCGGGCGCCGGCCACCAGCGTCGCGTACGCGTCCGCCGCGACCGCGACCTCGGTCCCGTCGGCGTGCCGGTAGTGGGCGATCACGCCGCGCGGCGCCGCGGTCGCCGCGAGCGCCCAGCCGTCGGCCTGCGGCGGCGCGTCCGCACCGGCCCAGGCCACCACGGCGGCGGGCTCGTCGCGCAGGCGGCGGCAGGCCTCGAGCATCCTGGGCAGGCTGAAACCGGCGTCGCCGCGCGTGCCCGGCAGCAGGAGCAGGTAGGGCGAGGGGATCGCGACCGCGGCGTCGCCGTCGATCGCGTCGAGCATGGGGTTGCCGAGGTAGTCGACGCCGGGCACCGTTCGCTCCTGCAGCCAGCGTGCGGTCGCCTCGTCGCGCGGGTACACGGCGGCCGCCCGGGCCATCAGCCGCCGCTCCCACGGCCCGAACGGCGAGCGATGGGCGGGGGCGTCCGGCGACCAGGCGAGCACCGAAATCGCCGACGGCAGGTAGAACACGGGCACCCGCGCGTTCGCCCACGCGCTGGTCAGCGCGTACCAGTCGCCGACGACGACGCAGCCGGCGGAGCGGCCGGCCGCCGCGCGCAGGGCGCGCCAGCGGGCGCGCGTGCTGCCGAGCCAGCCGGCCCGCAGGTCGCCGAGAAGGGCCCGCGGACCCGACAGGAGGTAGCCGCCGGAGGGGTGCTCGTCGCGCGGCCCCAGCACCTCGACGCCGGCCGCGTCGTACGCCCGCCCGCGCCCCACGAGCGGCACCGCCGCCAGCTCGCAGCCGGCGGCCCGCAGCCGCCGCGCGAGGGTGGCGGCGATCACGTCCTCGCCGTGACCGTTCGAGACGAGCAGCAGGCGCGTCACCGCGGCGCCCCCGGTCCGCCGGATCGCTCTCGGTCGCTCGCGGCCGCCGCGCCGCGGAGCTCGTCGAGGGCCCCGTCCACGTAGGCGAGGTCGCCGGCCACCCGGGCGCCCAGCCAGGCGAACCACGGCAGGACGACCCGCTTGGCCCGCAGCAGCGCGGGCCGCACGCCCAGGCGGTCGCGCAGCTCCGGTCGCCGGCGGGCGATGCGCACGGCGTTGCGCCCCGCGCTGCGCGCCTTGGCCGCGTCGCCCGAGGCGGCGGGATCGCGCCCCAGGTGCCGCGCGTGCGCCTCGGGCAGGGCGCGGAAGCGCACGCCCTGGCGGCGCAGCTCGTACCCCAGCAGGACGTCCTCGCCGCCGTAGGCCGCCAGGTCCTCGTCGAAGCCGCCCACGGCGGCGAAGGCCGCGGCCGGCAGCGAGGCGTTCGCCCCGTTCAGGTTCCAGTAGCCGACGCGCCGCGGCCGCGACGACGTCGTGCGGCCATTCTCGGCGACGAAGGTCAGCGATCCGACCATCGCCGTCGGTCCGGGGGCGGCCGCCTGGGCGCGCCAGTGCCGCTCGAGGTTGTCGTCGTCGGGCACGCAGTCGTCGTCCGAGAACAGCAGGACCCGGCCCCAGGCCGCCGCCGCCGCCGCGTTGCGGGCGGTCGCGGCGCCCGACCTCCGCGGCAACCGCAGGGTGCGCACCCCGAACGGCACGTCCGCGGCGGCGATCGCCGCCAGCGTGCCGTCGTCGTCGCCATCCGCCACCACGACCCATTCGAAGCGCTCCGGCGGGAGCGTCTGCGACCGCAGCGCGTCGAGCTTGCGGAGCATCGCGGCGCGCCGGCCGATGGTGGCCGTGATGACGCTCACCCAGGGCGCGTCCATGCGGCCGTCACCGTACCGCGTCGCCGCCGCGCGCCAGCGCCAGGAAGTTGCGCAGCATGTCGTGGCCGCGCTCGGTGAGCACACTCTCCGGATGGAACTGCACGCCCCAGGTGGGGTGCTCGGCGTGGCGCAGGCCCATGATCGTCCGCTGCCCCACCTCGTCCACCCAGGCGTTGATCCGCAACTCCGGCGGCGGCTCCTCGACGACCAGCGAGTGGTAGCGGGTGCAAACGACGCCGTCCGGCAGGTCGGCGAACACGCCGCTGCCGTCGTGCGCGACGGCGCTGGTCTTGCCGTGCATGATCAGCGGCGCGCGCACCACCCGGCCGCCGAAGGCCTGGCCGATCGCCTGGTGCCCCAGGCACACGCCGAGCAGCGGGACGCGCCCGCTGAGGCGCTGGATCAACGGCAGCGAGTAGCCGGCCTCGTTCGGCGTGCAGGGCCCCGGCGACACGACGACGGCGTCGGGCGCGAGCGCGTCGAGCTCCTCCCAAGTGAAGGCGTCGTTGCGCCACACGGTGACGTCGGCGCCCAGTTCGAGCAGGTACTGCACCAGGTTGTAGGTGAACGAGTCGTAGTTGTCCACCATCAGCACGCGGCTCACGCGAGGCCCTCCGCGGCCGCCTCGACCGCCCGCCGCAGCGCGGCGAGCTTGTTGAGCGACTCCTGGTACTCGAGCTCCGGGTCGCTGTCGGCGACCACGCCGCCGCCGGCCTGCAGGTGCAGGCGCCCGCCGGCGACCACCATCGTCCGCAGCGTGAGCGCCATGTCCATGTCGCCGCCCACGGAGAGGTAGCCGAAGGCCCCGGCGTAGGGACCGCGGCGCACGGGCTCGAGCTCGTCGATGATCTCCATCGCCCGCACCTTGGGCGCGCCGGAGGCCGTGCCCATCGGCAGGGTCGCCGCCAGCGCGTCGAGCGCGGTGCGGCCCTCCGCCAGTTCGCCCTCGACGCGCGACACGATGTGCATGACGTGCGAGTAGCGTTCGACGCTCATGAGGTCGGTCACCCGCACGCTGCCCGCGCGGCACACGCGCCCGAGGTCGTTGCGGCCGAGGTCGACGAGCATGACGTGCTCGGCGCGCTCCTTGGGATCGGCGAGCAACTCCTCGGCGAGCGCCGCGTCCTCCGCGGCGGAGGCGCCGCGCCGGCGGGTGCCGGCGATCGGGCGCGTCTCGACGACGCGACCCTCGGAGCGCACCAGGCTCTCGGGACTGGACGCGACCAGCGTGACCGGACCGAGGTCGAGGTAGCCGAGGTAGGGGCTGGGGTTGATCGTGCGCAGCGCCCGGTACACGGCGAACGGGTGCACGCCGAGGTCGGCGGAGAGCCGCTGGCTGGGCACCACCTGGAAGATGTCGCCGGCCTTGACGTACGCCACGGCACGGGCGACCGCCGCGCGGAAGGCGTCGGCGGTGAAGTTGCTGGTGAACTCGACGCGGCGACCGGCCCGGTCGCCGGGCACGCCCGGCAGCGGACCGCGCAGCCGCTCGTAGGTGGCGTCGACCAGCGTCTGGGCCCGCGCGCGGTCGTCGGCGTCGCCCGCCACCGCGGGCGCGACGACGTACGCCTTGCGCCGCAGGTGGTCGAACACCACCAGCACCTCGGGCTCCACGAAGCACAGGTCGGGGATGCCGAGCTCGTCGGGATTGGCGTCGGGCAGCCGCTCGTAGAGGCGCACGAGGTCGTAGGCGGCGTAGCCCACCGCCCCGCTCCAGAAGGCCGGCAGGTCGGGGTGGGGCACCGTCGGGCGAACCGTCCGGTCCCACAGCACGCGCAGCGGGTCGCGCGTGACGATCGTCTCGCTGCGCCCGCCCTCGGTGATCACCAGCCGCTCACCGCGGGCCTCGAAGCGCCGCCGGGCGCCGGTGCCGATGAACGAGTAGCGCGCCACCCGCTCGCCCTGCTCGACCGACTCGAGGAGGAACGACGGCGGCCCGGCGACCTTGAGGTAGGCCGTCAGCGGCGTCTCGAGATCGGCGAGCACCTCACGGTAGACGGGCTCGAGCGGGGTCGCTGGCGAGCTCAACCCGGCTCGTCTCGCTGGTCCGGGTAGCCGGGCGGGATGAACATGCCGATGGCGTTGAAGCCGGCGTCCACGTAGATCGTCTCGCCCGTGACGCCGCCGCCGAACTCGGGGATCAGGACGGCGAAGGCGGCCCGTCCGACCTCCTCGGCCGTGATGTTGCGCTTCATCATCGACTGCGAGCCACCCTCGCTGAACATGTCGCCGAAACCGGAGATCGAGCGCGCGGCGACCGTGCGGACCGGCCCGGCGGAGATGGCGTTGACGCGGACGTTGCTGGGACCGAGGTCGTAGGCGAGGTAGCGCACCGAGGCCTCGAGCGCGGCCTTGGCGACGCCCATCATGTTGTAGTGCGGCACCACCCGCTCCGCCGCCAGGTACGACAGCGTCACGATCGAACCGCCCTGCGGCATCAGCCTGGCGGCGCGGTGGGTGACCGCCACCAAGGAGTAGGCGCTGACGTCCATCGCGATGCGCCAGTCCTCGCGGGTGACGTGGTGGAAGGGGCGCGCGAAGGTCGTCGCGGGCGCGTACGCCAGCGCGTGCACCACGAAGTCGAGGTGGCCGTGCTCGGCCTCGATCGCGGCGAACAGGTCGTCGAGCTGGGCGTCGTCGGTGACGTCGCAGGCGATCAGCGACGCCGCCTCACCCTCGGTGAGCTTCTCCAGCGAGGGCCGCAGGCGCTCTCCCTGGTAGGAGTACACCAGGCTGGCGCCGGCCCGCGTGAGGGGCTGGGCGATGGACCAGGCCAGGCTGCGCTGGTTGGTCACGCCCATCACGAGGCCGACTTTGCCACTGAGATCGATCGAGTACATGGGTACCTCCGTGAGGGGCGGCCGCCCCTTGGGTGTGGTCAGAAGCTCGCGCGCACGACGCCGCGAACGCCGCGAAAGGTCGGCTCAACCCTCGTCCATCAGGCGCTCGAAGCGCGCGCGCACCTCGCCGGCGCGCACGCGGTCGCCGCGCTCCTCCCAGACGTCCGCGAGACCGCTCCAGGCGAGCTCGGAGTAGGGCTCGTGCTCCGTCATCCGACGGAAGAGCTGGGTGGCGCCGTCGAGGTCGCCCTCGCCGCGGGCCGCCTCGGCCGCGGCGTTCAGCAACGCCAGCTGCTCGGAGCGCAGGAACTCGCGGAGGTCCTCGACCCACGCCCCCTCGAAGCCGGTCATGAAGTGCCCCGTGTAGCGATCGACCGCGGTGCGGTAGTCGGAGGCGAGGCGCGAATCGCGCGCGCGCTTCACCAGCGCCCGGTACTGATCGACGTCGTACTCGATGGTGAAGCGGTCCTGTAGGTAGTAGCGGCGGTTGGCCGACTCGACGAGCTCGCCGCCCATCACCTTGCGCAGCCGGTACAGGGTCGTGTGGAACGACGAGGAGGCCTTGGCCTCCGTCTTCCCGGGCCACAGCGCCTCGGCGACCTCGAAGGTGGTGGCGCCCGACCGGTGCTCGAGCAGGTAGAAGAGCAGCTCCAGGGCCTTGAGCGACTCCCAGTCGAGGCGCTCGCCGTCGCGCGACACGACCGGGTGTCCGAGACCGAGCGCGCTGACGACGCCCTCGAGGGGCTTGCGCAGCTCGGCGATCCGGCGGAGGCGGACCTCGACGGCCTCGAGCAGCTCCTGGGTGCGGACGGGCTTCGTGAGGTAGTCGTCCGCCCCGAGGGTCATGCCGCGGCGCATCGACGCGCGGTCCTCGAGCGCCGTCAGGAACAGGAACGGCACGGCGCGCAGCTCGCCGATCTGGCGCACGTGCTCGTAGAACTCGAAGCCGGTCATCGCCGGCATGTGGATGTCGCTGACGATGACGTCCGGCCGCAGGCCGTCGCGCATCTCCTCGAGCGCGTCGCGCGCGTCGTCGAACGTCAGAACCGCGTACCCGCCCTGCTTGAGGGCGTGTTCGGTGATCTTGAGCAGCGCGGGCTCGTCGTCGACGGCCAGAACGAGTGTGGTCGACATGAGGCTTCAGTCTAGCCCGGTTGCGGTGCGGCCGCCCGCGCGACCGGGCCGGGTCACGCCCAGGACTCGGTCTTCTGCGTCTGCACCAACGCGCTGAACTCGATCGTCTCGCCCAGGGCGGCGGTCGAGAACTTCACGTCCACCACCACCTCGTCGCGATCGAGCTGGTCGAGGTAGCGGTCGAGCCGCTCCTGGAACAGGTCGAGGTTGTTGGACGTGATCACCTTCAATCGCTGCAGGCTCATCGGACCTCCTATGGACGCGGGGTGCGGCCCCCAGGTCGCCGGCTGGCGAGGAGGGCTGCGCACGGGTCGCGGCCCATCCTACGTCGCGCGTCCCAACGCCCGCAGCAGGGCCTCGGGATCGTCCCCCATCACGCCGTCCACACCGGCGGCCAGCACCCGGGCGGCGTCCACCGGATCGTTGACGGTCCAGGTGTTCACCGTCAAGCCCCGACGCCGCCAGCGCGCGACGCGCTCGGGCGTGACCGCGGGGTGGTGCGGGTGCAGGGCATCCACGTGGAGCAGCGACGCGGGCCACGGTCGGCGCCCGGGCCACGGCACGCGCGCATCCTCGGACCACAGGTACGCCGTCCGGATCCGCGGCGCGTGGCGGCGGAACCGCAACAGCGCCACGGCGCTGAACGACGACACCAGCAGGCGATCCCCGAGGCCGCTGGCGACGAGGGCGGCCGCGACCGCGGCGGCGAGGCGGCGGTCGTTCCAGCCCACGGTCTTGAGCTCGACGTTGAGCAGCGTGCCGGGGCGATCGCGCAGCAGCGCCAGCAGCTCCGCCAGGTTCGTCAACTGCGGTACGGCGGCCCGCAGCTCGGCCTCGCTCGCGTCGCAGACGCGCAAGCCCGCCACCTGGAAGTCGTGCACCAGCACCAGCGCGCCGTCGCGCGTCCGCTGCACGTCGGTCTCGATGCCGTCGAGGCCGGCGTCGAGCGCCGCCCGGAAGGCGGCGTCCGTGTTCTCGGGGAGCGAGCCGCGCACGCCGCGGTGGCCGAGCGCCCACGGCCGCGGCCGCGTGACCCCGGGCAGGCTCCGAGGGCGCCACAGCGGCCCCGTCCAGATCAGGATCGCCAACGCGAGCAGCACGAACCACGAGGCAGCGGTCATGCCACCCAGGGTACCCCCGGACGAACGTGGCGGAGCGCGGCTTGCTGGGCGTGATGCGCTGCTACGCTGACCGCGATGCGCGCGACCCAGGCGACTTGGCAGATCGACGCGGCGGCGGCGCCGAAGCCCCGGCCGCGTTCCGAGTTGCTGCTGCGGCTGCTGCAACCGGTCGCGACCGCGGGCGTTCGCGTGCTGGCGCGACTGGGCGTCGATCCGCAGGCGGTCGTGTGGGCCCACAGCGCGGTGGGTCTCGGCGCGGCGATCGCGATCGCGGTCGGCGGCCAGCCTGCGTGGTGGACCGCCGCGGCGCTGCTGCAGGTCAAGACGCTGCTCGACAACATGGACGGCGGCCTCGCGCGCGCCACCGGCCGCGTGACGCAGATGGGTCGCTACCTCGACACCGTCCTGGACACGCTCGTCAACGCAGCGCTGTTCGCAGCGCTGGCGCTGCACGGACCGGGGCTCTGGGCTTGGCCGCTGGCGGCCGGCGCCTACCTGCTGCTGATGGCGATGCTGTCGCTGGACTTCAACCTGGAGCGGCGCTACCGGGCGCTGCGCGTCGGCGTGGCCGACGACGCCGACCACCCGCCGGGCGCGCCGGAGCGGTGGCTGGCGGCCTTCCGCGGGTTCTACGACGCCGTCCTGCGGCCGCAGGACGAGCTGGTCGCGAGGCTCGACGCGGCCGCCTTCGAGCGGCTGCGCCTGGCGTCTGGGGGCGCCGGAGCGGCGCCCGAGACACCGCCCCTGGTGGACCGGCTCGCCTGGAACGACCTGTGGAGCACCGCCACGCTCGTCAACCTCGGCCTGTCGACGCAGTTGTTGGTGCTGGGCGTGTGCCTCGTGGTGGGCCAGCCCTTCGCCTACGTCGTCGCCGTGTACGCCATGGCCGCCTACGTCGTGGCGGTCCAGGCGCTGCGCGCGCGGCGCTTCCGGCGGCACCTGGCGGGCGCATGACCGCGGGTGGCGCGCCAGCCGGCCCGCCACCTGGCGCGCCACCCGGCGCCGCCCCGGAGCCCGGTCGTGGGTACCCGCTGGTGACGGTGGGCGCGCTGATCGTGGGACCGTCCGGCCGCCTGCTGCTGATCCGCACGCACAAGTGGCGCGACCGTTGGGGCGTCCCCGGCGGCAAGGTCGACCTCGGCGAGACGCTGCTCGCCGCCGTGCAGCGCGAGGTTCGCGAGGAGACCGGCCTGGCGCTGAGCGACGTGGTGTGGGCGCCGACCCACGAGGCGGTCGACCACCCGCAGTTCCATCGGCCCGCCCACTTCGTCCTGCTGAACTTCGTCGCGCGCGCCACCGGCGAGGACGTGACGCTCAACGACGAGGCCCAGGCGCACGCCTGGGTGACCCCCGACGAAGCGCTGGCGATGGACCTCAACGCGCCGACCCGCGCGCTGGTCGAGCACTACGCGGCGGTCGGCTTCGCGGCGCCGCGGCTGATCGCGGACCCGGCGACGGGGGCGACCCACGGCCCGCATCCAGAGCCGCGCGGGGGTCGCGCGTGAGGCGCGCCCCGGCCCCCCTCGAGCTGCCGGGCCGCGGCGGCGCCCTGGTGACGGGCTCGGCGCGTGGCATCGGCCGCGCGATCGCGCTGGGGCTCGCCGCCGAGGGGCTCGACGTCGCCATCCACTACCGCCGCAGCGCCGCCGAGGCCCGGCAGGTGGTGGCGGCCGCCGAGGCGCTCGGCGTGCGCGCCGTCGCCCTGCAGGCCGACGTCACCCTCGAGGCGGAGGCGCACGGGCTCGTCGACGCCGCGGCGCAGGCGCTCGGCGGCCTGCGGGTACTCGTCAACAACGTCGGCAACTACCACAAGGGGCCGGTGGCCGAGCTCGACGCGGGCACCTGGCACCACATGCTCGACTCCAACCTGCATGCGACCTTCTACGCCTGCCAGCGGGCGGTGCCGATCATGCGCGCCGCGGGCGGTGGGCGCATCGTCAACATCGGTTACACCGGCGCCGAGCTGCTCAAGGCGCGGCCGGGCATCGTCGCGTACCAGATCGCCAAGACGGGCGTCATCCTCTACACCAAGGCCCTCGCGCGCAGCGAGGCGGCACACGGGATCACCGCCAACGTCGTCAGCCCCGGCGTCATGGAGAACAGCGTCACCCAGCCGATGGACGAGATCCCGATGGGCCGCACCGGCACGCTCGACGAGCTGGTGGCCGCCGTGCGCTACCTGCTGAGCCCGCCCGCGCGGTACGTCACCGGCGTGCATCTGGAGGTGGCCGGTGGCTGGAACCTCTGACGGCGTCGGGGAAGCGCCTGGCGCGATCGTCGACGGCCGGCCGCCGCGCGGCAGCGTGCCCGGTGGCGGCGCGGCCGCCTGGGTCAACGGCTGGCGCCTCACGGCCCGGGCGTACGAGCCGCTGTGGCGTCACCGCTCGGTCGGCCTGCTGACGCGCGGCGCGTTCAGCACGGCGCGGGAACTCGAGACCCTGCTCGCCTGGACGGCGCCGGTGAGGGGCGCCGAGGTGCTCGACGTCGGCTGCTCGGCGGGGCTCTACGCCCGCACCCTCGCCGCGGAGGGGGCGAACGTCCACGCGCTCGACGCGTCACGGCCCTTCCTCGCCGAGGCCGCCCGGCTGGCCGCCCGCGACGGCGTGCGCCTGACGCCGGTGCAGGGCGATGCCCACGCGCTGCCGTTCGCGGACGACCGCTTCGACGTGGTGGTCGTCGGCGCGACGCTGAACGAGCTCGCGGACCCCCGGCGCGCCCTCGCCGAGATCGCGCGCGTGCTGCGACCCGCCGGCCGCGCCTGGTTCATGTACGCGCGCCGCGCGGGGCCGCTCGGGCGCCCGCTGCAGGCGCTGATGGGCTGGGGCGGCCTGCGCTTCCCGGAGCCCGCGGACCTCGACGGGTGGGCGCGGGACGCCGGCCTGGTCCCCATCCGGGCCGAGGAGCGCGGCGCCGTGGTCATCGCCCTCTACGGCCTCGGCCGCGGCGCGCCGGACGTCGCCGTCACGTCGCCGAGCCCCGGGTGGGAGGGCCCCACGCCGCGGCGGAACCGCCGCTTCAATTGGGAGCGACGGCTCGACGACGAGGGCTAGCCCGCCGGTCCGTCAGCCGTCGACGCGGTACGCCTTCATCGGGTCGGCGCTGCGGGCGTCGAGCACGCCGGCCACCTTGCGGATGTCGACCGTGACGAACTCGTGCTCCTGCAGCACCGGCCGCTCCGCGAAGCTGGCGCCGGGCTTGGCCGGGCCGAGCACCCGCACGTTGGCCAGCGTCAGGAACGACTTCTTCCCCATCGCCAGGCCCACGAAGTCGGACAGCCGCACCTCGGGCCGCATGGCGAAGGAGCCGGCGAGCACGTAGGTCGGGTACACCAGGATCACGTCGCGCGCGTGCAGGCCCATGCCCTCCCTGGCCTCGTCGCGGGCGCCGCCGGCGATCCAGGCGATCGACGTCTTGGGGATGGCGACGAAGTCGCTCTCGTAGACCAGGTCGTCGGGGCTTGGCGGGTGCTCGATGCCGGCACGGTACATCCGCACCTCGGTCATCGGCAGGTGCGGCCGGTCCTCGGCGTTGAGCAGCCAGGCGACGCCGGTGTTGGGGCGGAAGTGGACCATCCCGTACACCCGGAACTCGTTCGTGTAGACGCGTGCTTCGACGGGGCGTACCGTGATCTGGCTCATGCGTGCAGGCTAGCACCGGTCGCCGGTCGCGAGCGGGTCGGTTGCGCTCCGCGGCGCCCGGCCGCCTGAGGACGGACCCCCGCATGTGTCGCAAATGCACCCGTTCGACCGCGGCCTGCACGCTAAGATGACCGCCATGTCCGCGCGACGCTACTTCGGCACCGACGGCATCCGCGGTGTCGCGGGCGCCAACCCGATGACCGCCACCTTCGCCCTCGAACTCGGCGCCGCCACCGCCGACCACCTCCACCAGCGGAACGGCAGCCGCCCGACGGTCGTCGTCGGTCGCGACACGCGGCGTTCGGGACCCATGCTGGTGGCCGCCATGACCGCCGGCCTCACGTCCCGCGGGGCCGACGTCGTCGACCTGGGCGTCATGCCGACGCCGGGCGTGAGCCACATGGTACGAGCGCTCGGCGCCCAGGCCGGCGTGGTGGTCAGCGCCTCCCACAACCCGTTCGACGACAACGGCCTCAAGCTGTTCGGGCCCGACGGCGCCAAGCTGACGGACGAGGAGGAGGCGGAGCTGGAGCTGCGCCTCGAGGCCGGCGGCGACGGCGCACCGGCGCGCATGGGGGCCGAGCTCGGCCGGGCCAGCCGCTACCGCAGCGAGGACGGCCACTACGTCCGCTTCCTGCTGCAGCAGGCGCCCTACCTCGACGGCCTGCGTGTGGGCCTCGACTGCGCCCACGGCGCCGCCTACGCGTTGGCGCCGGCCGTGTTCCAGAGGATCGGCGCGCGCCTCGACGTGATCAACGCCAAGCCGGACGGCACCAACATCAACGCCGAGTGCGGCAGCACGCATCCGCAGGCGCTGAGCGAACGCGTGGTGGCGGCGGGCCTCGACGCGGGCGTCACCTTCGACGGCGACGCCGACCGCGCCCTGCTCGTCGACCGGCGCGGGCGACTGGTGAGCGGCGACCACATCCTCGCGATCTGCGCCATCGCGCGCGGGGAGCGGACCGTCGTAGCGACCCACATGACCAACCTGGGCACCGAGCGCTACCTCGCGGAACGCGGCATCGCGCTGCGGCGGGTGGCGGTCGGCGACCGCTACGTGCTCGAGGGCCTGCGCGCCGAGGGCCTGACGCTCGGCGGCGAGCAGTCGGGCCACGTGCTGTTCCTCGACAAGGCGCCCACCGGCGACGGCATCCTGACGGCGCTGCAGGTGCTCGCGGCCTGCCGCGCGTCGGACCGGCCGCTGGAGACCTGGGTGGACGAGATCCCCGTGTTCCCGCAGCGGCTGGTCAGCCTGCGCGTCCCCATCGCCGCCAAGGACGGGCTCGCCGACGACCCGGAGGTCGCGGCGGCCATCGCGGCGGCCACCGCCGATCTCGGCGACGAGGGCCGCGTCCTGGTGCGCGCTTCGGGCACCGAGCCGCTGCTGCGGGTCATGGTCGAGGCCGCGACGCAGGAGGCGGTCGACCGCTGGACCGAACGCCTGGCCGCCGCCATCAAGGGCGCCGCCGAGCGCGTGGCGGTGCGGGGCGCGGTGCCGGGGACGGACGCGGCCGCCCCGTCGCTGGCCCCATGAGCGGCGCACGCCCGACCCCGCCCTCCGGCACGCTCCTGGACGTCACGCGTGCGCTCGCGGCCGGCCATCCGAACTGGCCCGGCGACGTCGCGCTCGAGTTCGGCATCGGCGCCCGCATCGCCGCTGGCGACGCCGTCAACGTCGGCTCGATCCGCACCAGCCTGCACACCGGCACCCACGTCGACGCCCCCTGGCACTACGACGACCGCGGCGTGCGCCTCGGCGCCGTCGACCTGCGGCGGCTGGTGGGCGAGGCGCTGGTGCTCGACGTCAGCACCGGCGACGGCGAGGTGACCGTGGCGGCGCTCGAGGCCGCCGTGATCGACGCCGAGACGCCCGAGGGCGCCCTGCCGCCGCGGGTGCTGCTCCACACCGGCGAGCCCGATGCCTGGGGGACGGCCTTCCCCACGGGCTTCCGGCCACTTGCGCCGACGGCCGTGGAGTGGCTGGCCGAGCGCGGCGTCCGCCTGATCGGCACGGACGCGCCCAGCGTCGACCCGCTGACCTCGAAGGACCTGCCGGCCCACCGCGCCTGCGCCGCCCACGACCTGACGATCGTCGAGGGCCTGGCCCTCGGCCGCGTCGCCCCCGGCCGCTACGAGCTGATCTGCCTGCCGCTGTCGCTGCCCGACGCCGACGCCTCGCCGGCACGCGCGCTGCTGCGGCCGCTGGGCTGATCCGGCGGCGGGCACCGCGCGGCCCGCGCCGGGACCACCGACGGCCGGACTCCACCGGTCGACTACCGCGGCGCGGAGCCACGCCGCGCGGTAGGCTCGCGCCGTGCCCGACCCCGCGCACCTCCCCCGACTCGACGCGTTCCTGCTCCCCAAGGGTGTCTACCTCGACGGCAACTCGCTCGGCCCGCTCAGCTACGGCGCGCAGGCCGCCATCGAGCGGCGCATGCGCCAGTGGCAGTACCACGGCGTCGCCGGCTGGGACGACTGGTTCGGCCTCGCGGAGCGCCTGTCGGGCGCCCTCGGCAAGCTCGTCGGCGCCTACCCGGACGAGGTGATCGCGACCGGCTCGATCACCGTCAACCTGCACGCCCTGCTCGCCACCTTCCACGGCATCGGGGACGCCTTCGGCGTACCCGCCGGCGCCGACGGCGGGAACACCGGCGCCCGCCCCGCCGGTACGCGGGGAGGCCTGCTCGCGACCGAGCTCGACTTCCCGACCGACCTGCACGCGCTGCAGTCGTGGGCCGAGCTCCGCGGCGTCCCGCTGCGGCTGGTCCCGTCGCGCGACGGTCACACCCTGCACGACGACGACCTCGACGCCGCGCTGGGCGGCGACGTCGCCTTCGCGCTGCTCCCCACCGTGCTCTACCGCTCCGGCCAGCTGCTCGACGTGCGCCGCTGGAGCGCCGTCGCCCGCGAGCGCGGCGTCGTCCTGGCGTGGGACGCGGCCCACTCGATCGGTGCCCTCCCCCACCACCTGCACGACGACGGCGCCGACCTGGCGGTGTGGTGCTCGTACAAGTACCTCAACGCCGGACCCGGCGCGCCGGGTGGGCTCTTCGTCCACCGCCGCCACCACGACGCCATCCCCGGCCTGCGGGGCTGGTGGGGCCACGACAAGGCGACGCAGTTCGCCATGGCCCCCAGCTTCACCAAGGCCGCGGGGGCGGGCGCCTTCCAGCTCGGCACGCCGCCGATCCTGGCGCTCGCGGGCCTCGAGGGCGCGCTGGCGGTGTTCGAGGACGTCGGCATCCAGGCCGTCCGCGAGCGCTCGCTGGCGCTCACCGATCACCTGATGGCGCAGGCCGACGCGGAGTTGCCGGAGATGACGGTGGTGACGCCCCGCGCGCCGGAGCGCCGCGGCGGCCACGTCGCGCTGGCCCACCCCGAGGCGCTGCGCCTGTCGCTGGCGCTGCGCCGCCGCGGCGTGATCCCCGACTTCCGCCCGCCCGACCTGCTGCGCCTGGCGCCGGTGGCGCTCTACAACACCGAGGCGGACGTCGACCGCGCCGTGGCCACCCTGCGCGAGCTGCTCGACACGGGGGCGCACCTCGACGAGGCGCCGGGCGGACCCGTCCATTGAGGTTCGGGCACGCCTAGCGTGGCGGGTTCAGAGCGGCACCCGCCGGGTCGCCGGCTCCGGCGCGACGACGGCCTCCGCCTCCATCTCGACGAGGTAGCCGTCGCCGACCAGGCCGGCGAGCACCAGCGTGTTGGCCGGCTGGACGGAGCCGAAGCGGCGGCCGTGGGCGCGCGTGACCGCCGCCGCGTCCTCCGCCCGGGCCACGAACAGCCGCGTGCGCACCACGTCCTCGAGCGTCGCGCCGAGCGAGCGCAGGGCGCCCTCCACCTTGTCGATGACCGCGTGGGCCTGCGCCTCGGCGTCCGTGCCGCCGATCAGGCGGGTGCCGTGCGTGGCGGTCGTGCCGGACACCAGCACGCGGTCGCCCTCGCGGATCGCCCGCGCGAAGCCGGCGCGCGCCTCCCACACGGTGCCGCTGAAGGCGCGCCGGTGACCGCCCGCGCCCTCGCGCACCTCGAAGGGCGCCGGGAAGCCCCGCAGGTGGTGGCTGAGGTCGCCCGAGGCGGTCAGGAACGGCGGCTTGCGGTACTCGTCGCCGCTGTCGCCCGGGATCGGCGTCAGGCCGGCGACCGCCGCGTCGAGCTCGGCGCGTGCCGCGGCATCGAGCTCGAAGGTGAAGAGCCCCAGCGTGTCCGCGACGTGCTCGCTGCGGCCGACGCGGGCACCGACGATCACGCCCGCCACCTGCGGCTGCTCCAGCACGTAGCGCGAGGCGACGTTGGCCATGCTCACGCCCAGCCGGTCGGCGACGCGCTTCACGGCCGCGAGCAGCCCCTGGAAGGGCGCCCAGCCCCCGGCCGCGGCCACGAAGCGCTGGTACTTCATCTGCGACCAGGTCTCCAGGGTCGCCGCGTCCGGCTCGGGCTTCCCGAGCCAGCGCTCGCTGAGCAGGCCCCCCGCGATCGTGCCGTAGCCGAGGATGCCCACCCCGTAGCGGCCGGCGACCTCGGTCAGGTCGCCGGCCGCGCGGCGATCGAGCAGCGAGTAGGCGACCTGGTTCGTGGCGATCTCGACGCCGCTGGCGCAAGCGACGCGCAGGTGGGCGGCGTCGAAGTTGGTCAGGCCGAGCGCGCCGATCGCCCCCTCCTCCTTGAGCTCCTGCAGGAAGAACAGCGCGTCCATCCAGCTCGGGTCGTCGTAGGCCCAGGTGTGGAACTGCAGCAGGTCGATGCGCTCCACGCCCAGGCGGGCACGGGCGCGATCGACGGCGGCGCGCGCGTCGTCCTTCGTCACCGGCCCCGGCTCCGGGACCCACTTGGTGAGGAGCTGGACGGCGTCGCCGCCCCGGCGCCGGCGCAGTTCCCCGGCGATCACCTCGGCCGAGCCGTAGTGATCGGCCATGTCGAAGGTGGTGAGGCCCGCGTCGACGTAGGGCTCGAGGTCGCGGGCCGCCCGGACGGGGTCGAGGGTGGTGCCGTCGCGCTCGAGGTCGGCCACCTGCCAGAGGCCGGTGAGGGCTCGGGCGATCGTCAGGCCGGGGGCGATCTGGGTCGTCTCGACCCGTGCGGGGGTGGTCATGGTCTGCCTCCGTGCGGCCGCGGGTGGGGGCCCCGCGGCGTGGCGAGGCCGGGACCCGGCGTCAGAAGTGTGTCCAACCTACCGCGCCCCCGTGCCGCCCGCCGCGACGCCCCGGAGTAACCTCAGGTAACGCCGCGCGCCCGGTGCGAAGCCGCGGGCAGCTGGAGGGCGACGTGACCACCACCGAACGCCAACCCCAACGTCTCCAGATCGACACGTTGCCCATCGAGGTCCATGCGGACGCCGAATCGCTCGGCGCCGCGGCCGCGGCCGGCGCGGCGGCCGCGATCCGCGCGGCGGTCGCCGACCGCGGCGAGGCGCACGTGATCCTCGCCACCGGGACCAGCCAGCTCGCCTTCCTCGACGCCCTCGCGGAGCTACCCGACCTGCCCTGGCCGAAGGTCGAGCTCTACCACATGGACGAGTACGTCGGCCTCGACGGCGACCACCCGGCCTCGTTCCGACGCTTCCTGCGCGAGCGGATCGTCGAGCGGGTCCGGCCGAGAGCGTTCCACGAGATCCACGGCGACGCGCCGCCGGAGGCTGAGGCCACCCGCTATGGGGGCCTCGTCGCCGCCCGCCGCATCGACCTCACCTGCATGGGCATCGGCGAGAACGGCCACCTGGCCTTCAACGACCCGCCCGACGCGCGCTTCGACGACCCGCTGCCGGCCCGCGTCGTGCGTCTCGACGAGGCCAGCCGGCGCCAGCAGGTCGGCGAGGGGCACTTCCCGGGGCTCGAGGCGGTGCCGACGCATGCCATCACGCTCACGATCCCGACCCTGCTGGCGGCCACCCGCGTGCAGGTGGTGGTGCCGGAGGCGCGCAAGGCCGACGCGGTCCGACGGGCGCTGCACGGAGCGATCGACGAGGCGTGCCCGGCGTCGGTGCTCCGACGCGCGAACCACGCGACGCTGTACCTCGACCGCGATGCCGCCGGCGCCCTGTGACGCCACGGGTCGCCTCGCTCTCGTGCCCATGATCGCCACCCGCCTGCCCGACCGCCAGCCCGTCCGCGTCGCGCTCGACGGCGAGCGCCTCGACCTGGCCGATGCCGACGGCCCCGCCGACGAGGGCCTGTGGGTCGGCCCCGGCTGGATCGACGTCCAGGTCAACGGCTTCGCCGGCGTCGATGCCAACGACCCGAGCACGCCGCCGGACGCGTACGCCCGCATGGCCGCGGCGCTGCGCGCCCACGGGGTCACCCGCTTCCTCCCGACGGTGATCACCGCCGATCTGCCCCAGATGGCCGCCTGCCTGCGGGCGGCCAGGCACGCGGTGGAGGCCGAGCCCGCCGTCGCCGACGGCGTGCCCGGGCTGCACCTGGAGGGCCCGTTCCTGTCGCCCGAGGACGGCGCCCGCGGCGCCCACGCGTCGGCGTTCGTTCGTGCCGCCGACACCGCCCTGTTCGACGACCTGCAGGCGGCCGCCGGCGGTCGCATCCGCGTCCTCACGCTCGCCCCCGAAGTGCCCGGCGCGCTGGAACTCGTCGACCATGCCACCCGCCACGGCGTCGTCGTCGCCCTCGGGCACACGAACGCCGACGCCGCCACCATCGCCGCGGCCGTGGACGCCGGCGCGCGCCTCTCCACCCACCTGGGGAACGGCACGGCCGCGCTGCTGCCGCGTCACGACAACGTCATCTGGACCCAGCTGGGCGAGCCGCGGCTGATGGCCAGCGCGATCTTCGACGGGCACCACCTGCCGCCGGCGGTCATGCGCGTGTTCGTCGCCGTCAAGGGGCCCGAGCGGCTCGTGCTCACCAGCGACGCCGTCGCGCTCGCCGGCATGGCCCCGGGCGTCTACCGCCAGCCGGTGGGCGGGGAGGTCGAGCTGCAGCCGGACGGCCGCCTCACGCTCCGGGGCACCCCCTACCTCGCCGGCTCGGCCAGCTCGCTGGCCGACGGCGTGGCCCACGCCGTGCGCGACGCGGGCGCCGCGGTGGAGGACGCGTGGGCCATGGCCAGCACCACCCCGGCGCGCCTCCTCGGTCTGGAGGACCGCGGCGACCTGACGGTCGCGCACGTGGGTCGCGACGGCGTGCGGGTGCTGGGCACGCGGGTCGCGGGACGCGCGGCAGCGGGTTGATCGCGGTCGCGTTGACACCACCGCGACGGCCTCCGTATACTCCACGATGCTGACCGCACGGGCCGAACGCCGGCCCGCGCCCCGAACCCAACCGCAAGGTCACGGCCTGGAGGGTTGGCTGAGCGGTCGAAAGCGACGGTCTTGAAAACCGTAGACGGGGCAACCCGTCCGGGGGTTCGAATCCCTCACCCTCCGCCACACGCTTTCGAGGCAGCCAGATCGGGGACGGGGAAGCGCACGGAGAGGTGGCCGAGCGGCTGAAGGCGCTCCCCTGCTAAGGGAGTATGTGGGCAAAACCTGCATCGAGGGTTCGAATCCCTCCCTCTCCGCCAACCTGCCCACGGGGCAGACCCTGCCCATACGGCAGGCCCGTTGATCGAGCGGGGACAACCAGCATGCGCCCGTAGCTCAGTTGGATAGAGCGTCTGACTACGGATCAGAAGGCCAGGGGTTCGAATCCTCTCGGGCGCACCAAGGAATCGCTCGCGCACGCGGCGTGACGCTCAACGGAGGCCCCGTCAACGACGGGGTCTCGCCGTTTCAATGATGCGTCGACGGTTGGCCACACGAAGTGCTGCCAGGCCATCGATTCGCCAAGCGTCGGCGTCGCCGAGCGGTGGCGCCGCACGGGCCACGAGCGCGCCCGGCATCCGCTGCGCCGTTGGCACGGATTGCGACGGACGCGCGCCGGCCGGATCCGCGATACCGCACGCGTCGTGACGTCACGCGATCAAGGATGCGTCGTGGTCCTCGCCTCGTACGGCTTCTGGGAACTCCACTTCCAGGGTGCTGTGACCGATCCCGAAGGCTTCCATCTTCTGCCGCACGAGCGCCTTGATCGCCTCCATCCGCGGAACGTCTCGGCGCGCGATCACGACGTGCGCCTCCAACGCGAAGTGTTCCTCGTCCAGCATCCAAGCGTGGACGTGATGGACATCCTGAACGCCATCGACCTCGACGATCGCTGCGGCGACCTCCTCGACGTCCAGCCCAGGCGGGGCGGCCTCCATGAGCACGCGAAGGGTCTCGGGCAGCATCTTGGCGACCTGCCAGAAGATGTAGGCGACGATTCCGAGGGACAGCAGCGGATCGACCCAGTTCACCCCCCACAGCACGATCGCGACGCCACCGAGCAGCACCGCCACGCTCGCCAGCGCATCCGCGAGGTTGTGGACGAAGGCGGCACGCACGTTGACGTTCCCTTTGCGCATGGTGATCAGGAGCAACACGGTGCCCACGTCGACGACGAGCGCCACGCCGGCGAGCACGATCACGGTCCAACCGCCGACGTCCCGCGGCTCGAAGAAGCGGAGGATGGACTCGTAGCCGAGGAACAGGGCCACGACGGCGAGCGCGACCAGGTTCACGAGGGCGCCGATCACCTGGGCGCGCCGGTAGCCGAAGGTCCGTTCGCGGTCCGGCCTTCGTCGGCTGATGCGCCGCGAGACCCACACGATCACGAGCGCCATCGCGTCGTTGAGGTTGTGCAGCGCATCGGCGACCAGCGCCACGGAGCCCGCAAGGACACCGCCGACGATCTGCGCCACCGTCAACACGACGTTCAGGGCCACCGTAGCGAGGATGCGACGATCGCTGGCTTCGCCGACACCATGGTCGTGTCCATGCCCTCGGGACATCGTCGTCATCCCTCCCAGGCTTCGAAGATACGCGACAGGACGTGCTCGCCGTGGGGCTTGGGCTGCATCGGTTGCTCTCGGGCGCACCAACGAGACCGCCGTACGGCGGGGCCATTCGTCGACGTCCCTTGGTGCCGCCACGCGCCTGTACGCACCGACGCCAGCCAAACCTCGATGGCCTGCGCCAGATATCCCGGATGTCCCTCGCCGCGCGAGATCGCCGGGCGTATCGTTTCGGCGCCTTCTTCCACCTTGTGTCCGAGGTGGAGCACGCTGTCGAGTACCTTCGAGAGCAGACTCGGCCCTAGAGCGACGAAGGCACGATGAGGCGCGATAGGGTCACGGAGGCGCGCGATGTACTTGAGGGCGATCCGCAACGACGTACTTAGGAGCAAGGCCATCTCTATCACCACCATGCTGTTCGTCGCGGCGGCAGCGATGCTGGTGGCGCTGGCGGCGACCCTCGTCGTCAACCTGTCGGGGGCCATCGACGCGCTGATGCAGCGTGCGCAGACGCCGCACTTCATGCAGATGCACGTCGGCGACCTGGACCGAGCGCGGCTGGACGCCTTCGCCGAAGCGCACGCGTCGGTGGCCGACCACCAGGTGCTCGAGTTCCTCAACATCGACGGCGCGCAGTTCGTGTTCGGCAGCCGCTCGCTCGCCGGGAGCGTCCAGGACAACGGGCTCACGGTTCAGAGCGAAAGCTTCGACTTCCTGCTCGACCTGGACGGCGAGGTCATCTCGGTCAAGGACGGGGAGATCTACGTACCCCTGACGTACCTGCAGGACGGTTCGGCGCGGATCGGCGAGCGCGCGACCGTGGCCGGCCACACGATGACCGTCGCGGGTCCGCTCCGAGACTCCCAGATGCAACCGCTCCTCTCCTCCTCCAAGCGGTTCTTGGTCAGCCACGACGACTTCGAGGCGATCCGCCCCTCGGGCCGCGTCGAGTACCTCATCGAGTTCCGGCTCCACGACCTGGCGGCGCTGAGCGCGTTCGAGACCGCCTACACCAACGCCGGCCTGGAGGCGAACGGGCCGACCCTCACGTATCCGCTCTTCAGGACGGTCAACGGCCTCGCCGATGGGCTGATGATCGCCGTACTCCTCCTGGTCAGCGCGCTCGTGATCGCCATCGCGTTCCTCTGCATCCGCTTCACCCTGCTCGCCAAGATCGAAGACGACTATCGCGAGATCGGCGTGATGAAGGCCATCGGGCTGCGCGTCTCCGACATCAAGCGGATCTACCTGGCGCAGTACGCGGCGCTGGCGGCGGTGGGCGGCCTGGTCGGATACGCTCTCTCGTTCCTCTTCCAGGGCGCGCTGCTCGAGAACATCCGGCTGTACTTGGGTGAGAGCGCCAACGCGTCGCTGGCCCCGGTTCTGGGCCTCGTCGGCGTCGCGCTGGTGTTCGTGGCGATCGTCGCCTACGTGAACGGCGTCCTTGGGCGCTTTCGAAAGGTCGCACCGGCGGACGCCATCCGCTTCGGCAACGCGCCGAAGGCGTCCCCCGGCCGCCGACGCCTCCGCCTGACGATGAACGGGCTGCTCGGCACCAACGCATTCCTGGGCCTGCAGGACGTGCTCGCGCGTCGGAACCTCTACGCCACCATGCTGGTCGTGCTGGTGCTGGCTGCCTTCATCATCATCGTGCCGCGGAACCTGCACCACACCATCGCTTCCGAGAGCTTCGTTTCCTACATGGGCGTCGGCGACGTCGATCTCCGAATCGACGTGACGCAAGCCGAGGACGCCGCAGCGAGGGTGGCGGAGGTCGCCACGGCCATCGGGAACGACGCCGACGTGGCCCGCTTCGTCGTGCTGACCACCAAGGCCTACCGAGCGAGCCTGGACGACGGTTCGGAGGGACGGATCACGGCCGAGCTGGGCGATCACTCGATGTTCCCCATCACCTACGCCTCCGGGCGTGCGCCCTCGAGCGACGACGAGATCGCGCTCTCGGTGATGCAGGCGAGCGACCTGGGCAAGGGGGTGGGCGATGTCCTCTCGTTGACGATCGCGGGACGGGAGCGAGCCCTCACGGTGTCGGGAACCTATTCCGACGTCACCAACGGCGGCAAGACCGCCAAGGCGACCTTCGCCGACGAGACGGCGGAGCCCATGCGGAGCGTGATCGGCGCGGAGCTCACGGATCCGGCACTGCTCGACGCGAAGGCTGCCGAGTACGCGGCCAGGTTCGAGTTCGCCAAGGTCTCGGACCTCGACGAGTTCATTCAGCAGACCTACGGCTCGACCATCGGCGCCATCGGCGTGGCCTCGTACGCCGCCATCGGCGTCGCGGTGGCGACGACCGTCCTGATCACGCTGCTGTTCATGCGGATGCTCGTCGCCAAGGACCGCCATGCGATCGCCGTCATGAAGGCGTTCGGCTTCACGAACTCGGACATCAGAGCGCAGTACTTGGCGCGTTCGGCGTTCGTTCTCGTCATCGGGATCCTCGTCGGCACGCTGCTGGCGAACACGCTAGGCGAGGCGCTGGCGGGAGCGGTGATCGCAAGCTTCGGCGCCAACTCGTTCGCGTTCGTCGTCGATCCGGCGTTCGCGTACCTCTGGAGCCCACTGCTGATGCTGCTGGCGACCCTGATCGCCACCGTCGCCGGCACGTGGGACGCGGGGCGCATCAGGGTCGCCGAGAACCTCAGGGAGTGAGCCGTGAACACGATGATCATCGCCGAGAACGTCGTCAAATCGTTCGGCCAGGGCACGGAGCGGCGCAACGTCCTCGACGGCGTGTCGGTCGACATCGCGGCAGGCGACTTCGTGGCCATCATGGGACCTTCGGGTTCTGGCAAGTCGACGCTGCTATTCGCGCTGAGCGGCATGGACGCCGTGGACGGCGGGCGGGTGGTCTTCGACGGCGTGGACCTCTCGCAGCTCAGCGACGATGCCCTCGCCGACGTCCGCCGACGACGGATGGGGTTCGTGTTCCAGCAGCCGACGCTGCTGCGCAACCTGAGCGTGCTCGACAACATCATCCTGCCCTCCATGCGCGATGGTCGGAAGCGCGCCCGGCAGATCCGCGAGAAGGCCAGGATCTTGATGGAGACGACGGGCATCGCGGAACTGGAAGCGCGCGACGTCACCCAGGCGTCGGGCGGGCAGCTTCAGCGGGTGGGCATCTGCCGCGCGCTGATGAGCGACCCGGCGGTGATCTTCGGGGATGAACCGACCGGGGCCCTGAACTCGACGGCATCCAACGAGATCATGGCGCTCCTGGCGGACATTCATCGCAGCGGTACCACCATCGTGCTGGTCACCCACGACCCCAAGGTCGCCACCAGGGCCGAGCGGGTGCTGTTCATCTTGGACGGGAGGATCACGGGTGAGCACCTGGCGGGCGCGCACGACGCGTCGCGCGAGGATCTCAGGGTGCGTGAGGGAGCCCTCTCGGGCTGGCTGACCGAGATGGGCATCTGATGGCGCGGGCGTCGACATAGCGTAGACCTGGCACCGACCTCTTCGCGCCGGGCCCGTCGCGACGCCCGCACGTGTGCCACCGCAGGGCTGACGACGCGGCCGCCGCCCGGGCACCGGGCGCGTCCTCGGAATAGGTGTCAGCATGGTCACGAGCACACGATCGGTCGGGTTCGAGCGGTTCCGGGTGACGGACGCGTACCGCAGCGATCCACCGCCGCTCGGGTCGTCCGGGGGGTGGGCGGCACGTTGATCGGCGGCGGCGAGGTCCTTCCGGCGGCCCAGGCCGCACCACGACGCCGGTGGCTGGTCCTGGCCGGCGTCACGCTTGCCCCGGTCGCCATCATCCTTGCGTGGCGGGCGTTCGCCCTCGTGCGCCCCGTCCCGCGGTTGTTCCAGGTCTTCGACACGCTCGTGCTGTTCGCCTCGGTCGGCGTGCTCGTCCGCGGCCACCGGCACCTCCGCGACCGCGATGCTGTGGGTAGAGGCGGGCGTACCCGTCGGTGAGGCCCCGAAGGGCGTCGATCGTATCCATGAGGCTGAACTCGGGGACGAAGATGGTCGACGTCCTCTCGGTGCGCCCGCCGAACCCGGGGTACGGGTTGAGCGCGCGCTCCGGGCCCGCGATGGTCGGGTAGGTGCCGATCGGTTCGGCGTACGGCGGCGGGCCCATGGCCTCCAACCACGTCACCAGCGCCGTGTCGCCGCGGGCGCGCGACCAGGCGAGGGCGTCGGCGGGGTCGAACGCGGGGTACGAGATGCCCGTGCCACATTGGTCCCACGTGGCGACCACGAACCGCTCCTCCAACCCGGTGTCGAGCCGCATGGCGCCGATGTCGGTGCCACCGGGCCCACCGGCGAGGTGGAGGAGCACCGGTAGGGTCGTGCTCCGCCCTCGGCTCGTGGGCCTGCTCCGTCACAGCCTGCCATCCGGAGCATCCGGCGACACCCTTCGAGCGCAAGTCGGCGCGCTCTGTGACGGTTCCTGGTGCCGTGATGACAGGTGCTGAGCCCCCTCCTACCCCAGGAACCCGAACGCCGGCAGCTCGTCCATGCCCTCGACGATCGCCCGCAGCAGCCGGTAGGCGGCCTCGGCATCGCCGAGGTCGGCGACCTCCATGGGCGAGTGCGAGTAGCGGCGCGCCAGGCAGATCGAGGCGGCGGGCACCCCGACGCCGGACCACGCGAGCGTGGCGGCGTCGTTGTTGCCGCCGGTGAAGGCCGTGAGCTGGAGCGGCACGTCGGCCGCGGAGGCGACGCGCTGCAAGTAGCGCTTCACGGACTGGTTCACCAGGAAGCCCCGCCCGCCCTTGCCGGCCAGCACCTGCAGGACGGGCCCAGCGCCGATCGCGACGCCGAGGTCCTTGCCGAAGTCCATGTCCGGGGTGTCGCCGCTGGGCATGGTGTCGAGCGCCAGCGCGAGGTGCGGGCGGATGCGCTCGCCCGCGATGCCCGCGCCCTTCAGCCCGACCTCCTCTTGGCTCGTGAACGCGGCGACGAACGTGCCGGCCGGGGGCGCGCCGGCCTCCAGGACGCTCCACAGCACGGCGCAGCCGAGCCGGTCGTCGATCGCCTTGCCGGCGACCAGTCTGGCGTCGTGCCCGAACTCGACGATCTCGCTGACGAAGGTGATGGGGTCGCCCACCTCGATGCCGAGCTCCGCCACGCGCGCCGCGGAGTGCGCACCGATGTCGACGTACATCTCGCTGTGCGCGACCACCTTGGCGCGGTCGGCCTCGCTCTGGTAGTGGCCCGACTTCATGCCGATCACGCCGAGGTGCCCGGCCACCCGCACGAGGCGCGCGGGGAGGGTGCCGTCGATCAAGCCGCCGAGCTTCTCGAACCGCACGAAGCCGTTGGCGTCGACGCTCTTGACCAGCATGCCGATCTCGTCGGTGTGGGCCGCGACCATGACGGTGGGCCCGTCGGCGGCGCCGCGCCGGATGGCGTACAGGTTGCCGACGGCGTCGATCTCGACGTCGTCGCAGATGGGCGCGAGCGCCTCTTGCAGGTAGGCGACGAGGGGCTGCTCCTGGCCGGAGACCGCGTCGATGGCGGCCAGGGTCTTGAGGCGTTCGAGGATCGTGCTCATGAGCGGGCTCCTTGGGGCCGGGGCGCCGCGGCCCCGCTCAGCCTACCCACCAGCGCGCCGGCCGCGTCCGCCACGAGCGGCCCGTCACCCGGCGCGCCGAATTCACCCCCGCCGCGTCCGCCCCTCCAGCCCCAGCGTCCCCAACACGCTGGCGGCCAGGAGCGCGCCGAGCACCAGCAGCGCGCGCTCGATGCCGTCGGCGCCGGCGGCCGACGCCGCGATCGCGCCGACCAGGGCCCCGCCGGCGAGGCGGCCGGTGCTGCCGAACACGGTGAGCACGCCCTGCGCCGCCCCGCGGTCCGCCGGCGCCGCGTGCTGCAGGAGCAGGTAGCGGAGGGGGGCGCCCACCAGCGCCGACAGCCCCAGGCCGACCACGGCGGCTGCCACGCCGAAGCCGGCGAACGTGCCCCCGACGGTCCCGAGGCCGAAGAGGCCGAGCGCGGTCAAAGTCAGGCCGGCGGCGATCACCGGTCGGGCGCCGAGGCGGTCGACCAACCGGCCCGCCAGGGGCGCACCGATCGCCACGGCGGTCACGAGCGGCAGCAGCATGAACGACGCCGTGGTCTCCGTCGACCCCAGCGACGCCACCGCCAGCGTCGGCAGGAACACCATCGACGCCTCGGTCAGCCCGCCGGCGAACGCGAAGAGGCCGACGAGTCGGATCTGGCCGGAGGCCAGTAGGCGCGGATGCACGATCGGGTCGGCGGCGCGCCGCTCGACGACGGCGAAGGCAGCCAGGAGCAGGAGCGCCACCAGCAGCAGCGGACCCACGCTCGGGTCGAGGATGGCCGCGGCGCCCCGCGCGGTGTCGAGGCGGCTCAGACCCAGCGTGAGGCTCGCGAGCGCCCCGCCCAGCAGGCCGCTGCCGGCCCAATCGAACGGACGCGGGGTGAGAGGCCGGCTGGCGGGCATCCAGCGCTGCGTCCCCACCAGGAGCGCCGCCGCGATGGGCAGGTTGATGAGGAACAGCCACGGCCAGCCGAAGCGCAGCAGCAACCCGCCCAGCAGCGGCCCCAACAGGAAGGCGATCCCGAACACGGCGCCGATCATGCCGAGGGCGCGTCCGCGCCGCTCCGGGGGGAAGGTGTCGCCGACGACGGCGCTGGCCACCGGCAGGAGACCACCGGCGCCGACGGCCTGCAGCGCGCGCCCCGCAAGCAGCACCGTGAAGCTCGGCGCCACCGCCACGACCAGCGAGCCGGCGGCGAAGAGCGCGATGTCGAGCATGTACACCGGACGCCGGCCCCAACGGTCCGAGAGCTTCGCCATGGTCGGGGTCGCGACCAGGTTGAAGAGCACGAAGACCGTGAAGACCCAGGCCGCGGCCCGCGCGTCGACGGCGAAGGTGCGCTGGATCGCGGGCAGTGCCGGGCCGACGATGGCGATGTCGAGGGCGGCCATGAGCACACCGACGAAGAGGAGCAGCAGGAGACGCGGTTCGGATCGTTCGCTCAAGTCGGTGTCCTCGGCGGGCCGAGCGGGCGCCCGCGTTCGCGGACTACCTTACGACCCCGGCCGGCGATCGCGCCCACCGTGACCTCGAAGCCCGCGGATGATGGTCTAGGATGCAGCACGGTCCGCACACCGGAAGCGGGGGCACCACCGCATCTGACCGATCCCACACGAGGAGGGACCGTGATGGCGAATCACTCGAGGTTCTACATCGACGGAGCGTGGGTCGCACCCCGAGGGGACCGGACCTTGGCCGTCATCGACCCGGCCACCGAGGAGCCCTGCGCGACCATCACCCTCGGGAACACCGAGGACGTGGACCGAGCCGTGGCCGCCGCCCGTCGTGCCTTCGAGAGCTTCTCGCAGACCTCGCGCGAAGAGCGCCTGGCACTCCTCGAACGCATCGTCGAGGTGTACGAGACGCGCATGGCGGACCTCGCCGAGGCCGTCGCGATGGAGATGGGCGCCCCCGCCAAGCTGGCGCTGCGCTCGCACGCGCCCAGTGCACGCAACCACCTGGTCGCCGCGATCGAGGCCTTGAAGGACTTCGAGTTCGAGGAGCGGATCGGCACCACGCTGGTCGTGCGCGAGCCGATCGGCGTGTGCGGTCTCATCACGCCGTGGAACTGGCCTTTGAACCAGATCGGCTGCAAGGTGGCGCCGGCGCTGGCCACGGGGTGCACCATGGTGCTCAAGCCGTCCGAGATCGCCCCGCTGTCGCCGATCATCTTCGCGGAGATCCTGCACGAGGCGGGCGTGCCCAGGGGGGTGTTCAACCTGATCCAGGGCGACGGTCCGACGGTCGGCGCCGCGATGTCCTCCCACCCGGACATCGACATGATCTCGTTCACCGGCTCGACCCGCGCCGGCCGCGACGTCGCCAAGCGAGCCGCTGACAGCATCAAGCGCGTGACGCAGGAACTCGGTGGCAAGTCTGCGAACATCTTGCTCGACGACGTCGACTTCGAGCACGCCGTCTCCAGCGGCGTGACGCGCTGCGCGTCCAACAGCGGCCAATCGTGCAACGCACCCACGCGCATGCTGGTGCCGCACGAGCGGATGGACGAGGTCGCCGCGCTCGCGAGGGCCGCCGCCGAAGGGATCCGCGTCGGTGACCCGAACGATCCCGACACGACGATCGGACCGGTGGTCTCCGAGGCGCAGTGGAAGAAGATCCAGGGCCTGATCGACACGGGCGTGCGAGACGGAGCGCGCCTGGTTGCGGGCGGCACCGGCAGGCCCGAAGGGCTGTCCCGCGGCTACTACGTGCGGCCGACGGTCTTCACGCACGTCGTCAACGACATGACCGTCGCGCGCGAGGAGATCTTCGGCCCGGTGCTCTGCATCATCGGCTACCAGGACGAGGACGACGCCGTCCGCATCGCCAACGACACCCGCTACGGGCTCTCGAGTTACGTGTGGTCGGCCGACCCCGAACGCGCGCGCCGGGTCGCGCGTCGGATGCGGGCCGGCATGGCACACCTCAACGGCGCCGGCGGCGATCACGCCGCTCCGTTCGGCGGGTACAAGGAGTCCGGCAACGGCCGCGAGTGGGGCCGGTACGGCTTCGAGGACTACCTGGAGACGAAGTCGATCTTCGGCTACTGGCCCAGCGAGTAGCCTCGCCCGCCGGCTGGCGGCGGCGCTCGTCGACGAGGTGCTACCGACGCGCCGGTCCCGGCGCGTCCGCGTGCCCGGCGCCAGGTGCCGGATCCGCGTCCATCATCGCCTCGCGCCAGCCAGCCAGCGGCGCGCGACGTCCGCCAGCAGCGCCGCCCCGAGCGGGAGCGCGTCCTCGTCGAGGTCGAAGCGAGGGTGGTGGAGCGGGTGGCTGAAGCCGAGCGCCTCGTTGCGCACGCCCAGGCGGGCGATCATGCCGGGGACGCGCTGGGCGTAGTAGGCGAAGTCCTCGGCGCCCATCGTGGGCGCCATCTGGGCGTTGCGCCCCTCCCCCATCACGGCGGCGACGCTGGCCTCGAAGTCCGGCAGCAGCGACCCGTCGTTGACCGTGGCCGGGTAACCGAAGCGGACGTCGAGCGTGGCGGTGGCGCCGTGGGCGGCCGCCACCGCGTGGATCACCCGCTCCAGGCGGGCGGGCATGGCCTTTCGGAGCTCGGGGCCGAAGGTGCGGACCGTGCCCGTCATGCGCACCGATGGCGCGATGACGTTGGACGCGAAGCCGCCCTGGATGGTGCCGATCGTGACGACCAGCGGCTCGAGCGGATCGCTGTGGCGGCTAACCACGTGCTGAATCGCGGTGACGACCTGCGCCGCCACCGCCACCGCGTCGACCGACAGGTGCGGGTAGGCGGCGTGCCCACCGGCCCCGGTGACCTCGATGGCGATCTCGTCGGCGGCGGCGTTCGCGGGGCCGACGGTGGTGCCCGTGTGCCCGACGGGCGTGCGTGGGTCGACGTGCAGCGCGTAGATGGCCGCGACGGCGTCGAGCGCGCCGTCCTCGATCATGCGCGCGGCGCCGGCGCCGGCCTCCTCGGCGGGCTGGAAGAGCAGCCTCACGTGCCCGCGTGCCGGCCGCTGCCGCGCCAGCAACGCGCCGGCGCCGATCAGCATGGTCGTGTGCGCGTCGTGCCCGCACAGGTGGGCGACGCCCGGCGCCTTGGAGACGTACGGCGCGCTCGAGTCCTCCTGGATGGGGAGCGCGTCCATGTCCGCGCGCAAGGCGACCGTGGGGCCGTCCTCGACGCCGTGGATCGTGCAGGTGAGACCGGTGCCGCCGGCCATGGGCGGCGACGCCTCGAGCCCCAGCGCCGCCAGGCGTTCGCGCACGAAGGCGGCCGTCGCCTGCTCCTGGTACGAGAGTTCCGGGTGCATGTGCAGGTGGCGACGCCAGGCGACGAGGTCGGGGCGCAGCGCGCGGGCGTCGGCCAGTAGCGGGGAGTCCATGGACGAGCCTAACGGAGGGCGACGGGGGCGGGCCGCGGCGGGCGCCACGTGCACGCCAGGATCGTGGTCAGCCGCTGGAAGCCGAGTCGCTCCAGGATCGGCCGGCTCATGGGCCCGGCGTCGACCGTGAGGAAGCGGTACCCGCGGGACCTGGCGTAGCGCGCGCGGGCGGCGACGACCGCGCGGTAGTGGCCACGCCCCCGATGCGACGGCAGCACGGACCCGCCCCACAGGCCCAGGAAGGGCGTGACCGGGCCCGAGGCCTCGGTCCAGCCGGCGGCGACCGGCGCGGCGCCGTCGTAACCGACGAAGAACCGGGTGCGTTCCGTCGCCGCGGCGCCGTGGTCGCGGTAGCGGGCCAAGAAGCGATCGACCTCGTCGGGCCAGACGCCGGCCATCACGGTCGCCACGTCGTCCACGCCCTCCGGGCCGACCACGCGCACGTCGTGGACGCCGTCCGCCTCGACCCACGCCGGCGCCTGCCGCAAGTCGAGCGCCATGAGCGCCTCGTCCTCGTCGGCCTCGAAGCCGGCGGCCAGCAGGCGCTGGCGCAGGTCGGTCGGCAGGTCGTGGGCATGGAACTTCCACTCGACCTTCTGGCCGAGCGCCGTCCAGTAGGCGATCTCGTCGGCGATCACGGCGTCGACGTCGGCGTCCGCCAGGTCATGCCAGACGATCCAGCTCGGCTGACCCGGAGCCCCCACGTGGCGGACGAGGCGCGCGGTGCGTTCCAGGCGCTGACCGACGGGCATGGCCTCGCGGCGCTCGAAGCGGTCGAAGAGGGCGAGCATCCCCGGGTGGTCCATGAAGCCGAGCCTAGCGCGGCCGCGCCCCCGTGGGCGCGGCCTCAGGGGGCACGCAGCAACGCGAGACGCTCCGCCAGCCACTCCTCGAACCCCGCGTCCCCGGCCCGCACGACCAGCTCCGGCAGCGGGACGTGCGCGGACACGAGACGCAGCGCGGCGGCGTAGTGGGCGTACGCGCCCTCGCCGTCGGCGCGCACGTGGCACCAGAAGTCGTCGGCGGTCGCCACCTCGAGCCCGACGAGGTCGCCCGAGGCGACGACGGCGAAGCCCTCGAAGAACCACGCCGGTCCCATGCGCTCCTCGTCGCCGTCGAGGACCGCGATGTGCAGCCGGTGCGCCATCTCGTGCGCCAGCAGTCGCGCGTAGGCCCCCGGCGCCGCGCCGTAGCGCGGTCGCGTGCCGGCGTAGACCTCGGGCGTCACGACCATGAGCACCCCCTGCTCCAGCGCCCCCGCCAGGCTGGGTGTCGGGAGCGGCGCATCGTCCGGCAGCCCGAAGACGGGCCGCAGCCGCGCCCACAGCGGGCCCTGGTCGGCGAAGACCTCGACGCGGTGGAAGAAGGGCCGCACGCGACCCACCCAGCCGTGGCCCGCGGCGAACGCCGCGATCGTCTCGTGCGCGGCCACCACCTGCTCCGCGTACCACCCTCGCCGTGGCTCCTCACCGGCGGGCAGCGCGAGGCGTTCGGCGACCCAGGCGCGCGCGACCCGGACGGTGGCGGCGGTCACGACCGGCCACCACCGCCGCGGGGTTCGCGGCCGTCCCCGGCCGGACACAGTGACAGCCACAGCATCGCGCCGACGACGGGCACCACGGCCCAGTTCAGCGCCGCCCCCGGCGCCGTTCCCAGCGTCTCGAGCGGCTTGAGCCGACCCGCCAGCTCGCGCAGGCCAGGCTCGACCAGGAACACCAGCAGCACGAGCGGCACCAGCCCGCGGTAGCGCAGCAGCAGGACCCACAGGAGCAGCGCCAGCAGCAGCTGGACGGCGCCCCACTGGCCGAACATGGCGACGACGTTGGCGCTGCCCGCCTGCGACAGGTCGATCGTCGCGATCGAACCGGCGCCGCCGTCCGGCGCCAACAGATGGATGACGCTCCGTACGGTGACGACGGCGAGGTAGGCCGCCGCGAACCACCATGCGAGCGCGGGCCCATCGTAGCGGGTGGGCGCGGTCGGCAGCAGCGCCGCGATGCGCGGGCGCCAGGAGTCGGGCAGCAGGCCCCTCACGCCGCGCGCACCCACGCGTCCACCTCGCGCACGGCCGCCAGCAGTTCGTCGAAGCCGAGCGACGGCAGCGCGCTCGCCACCGACGGGTCCGCCAGCGCCCGCCGCACCACCGCCTCCTCGACCGGCGCCGAGCGGGCGTCGCCGCAACCGAGCGCCTCGAGGTGGCAGCGGACGCCCAGCTCGGCGTAGCGCACCGCCTCCGCGCGGAACGCGGCGACGCGCTCCGCTGCGGTGCAACGGCTCGCGTCGTCCGCGCGCACTTCCCGCCCGGCAACACGCAGTTGCACCAGTGTCCCGAAGCCGACCAGCTCGCCGTGCAGCGCCGCGTGCGCGCCGGGCAGGTGGGTGAGCGCGTCGTGCAGGGGGTGCGCGAGCGCCAGCTTGGCGTCCGCGCCCGCGAGGCCGCCGATCAACCCGGGGTAGGCGACCACGGCCTCGGCCACCAGCCGGCGCCGCGGGAGGAGCCCTTCGTCGCGCTCGCCCCCGGGGCCGGCCGCCAGCGCGCCCGAGGCGTGCGCTCGCAGCAGTTCGGCGAGGTCGTCGACCAGCGCGAGCGCCGCGCGCGTGGTGGCGCTCGTCACGGCGCGCGCGCCGGCCGCGCCGTTCCCGCCGGCGCGCGCGCTGGTGAGCCGCACCTCGTGGACCTTCGCCCAGGCGTCGACGACGCCGGCGGCCAGCAGGCGGTCCGGGGCGGACGCGAGCAGGCCGGGATCGAGGGCGCACGCCGCGGCGACGGGGCCGCCCTCGAGCACGTCGACGTGCGCGCCGCGCTCGTCGTAGCGCACCACGGTCGCCGCGGTGGCGGCGCAGGTGGCCGGGCTGGTCGGCAGGGCGGCGAAGGGCAGCCCGGCCGCGAGGGCGGCGCCCTTGCCGGCGTCGAGGACGCGGCCGCCGCCCACGCCCAGCACGGCCCGCGCGCCCTCCCGGGCGGCGGCCGCGGCCAGCGCGTCGATGGCCCGCGCGGTGCAGGACCCCTCGTGCGCTGCCCGCGCCGCCCGCACGCCCGCGGCGGCGAGCGCCGCGTCGAGCCGGTCGCGCACCACGGGGTAGCCGACGCGCCCGTGCACCAGGAGCACGACGGGCGCGCGCGCGGCCAGGTGCCCCGCCAGCGCCTCGATCGCGTCGTCGCCGCGGAGCCAGGCGGCGGGCGCGACGCGCAGGCCGCTCAAGCCGGACCCCGCTTGGCGACCGCCGCCAGGGCGATCATCTCGTACGCCAGGTTGGCGGCCAGCAGCTGCGTGACGGCGCCGACGTCGTAGGCGGGCATGACCTCGACGAGGTCGAAGCCGACGAAGTCGAGGCCGGCCAGGCCGCGCAGCAGCCGCAGCGCCTGCACGGACGTGAGCCCGCCCACCTCGGGGGTGCCGGTGCCGGGGGCGTAGACGGGGTCGAGGGCATCGATGTCGAAGCTGAGGTAACGCGGACCGGGCCCGCCGGCGCGTTTGCGCACCAGCTCCACCGCCGCGTCGACGCCGCGGCGGTGCAGCGCGTCGGCGCTGAGGCTCGCGAGCCCGAGCCGCTCGGACACCTCGACGTCGTCGGCGTCGTAGACGGGGCCGCGAAGACCGATCTGCACGCTGCGCTCCGGGTCGATCAGGCCCTCCTCGAGCGCGCGCCGGAAGGGCGTGCCATGGGTATCCTTGCCGCCGTAGTAGCCGGGCCACAGGTCGGCGTGCGCGTCGACGTGCACGAGTGCCACGGGCCCGTGGCGCGCCGCCACGGCACGCAGCAGCGGCAGGCTGACCGAGTGGTCGCCGCCGAGGAAGAGCGGCGTGACGCCGGTCGCGAGCACGCCGGCGGCGGCCTCGGCGATCTGCGCGTGCGACTCGGGGAGGTAGCCGGGGGTGACGGGCAGGTCGCCGTGGTCGACCAGCGAGAGCTCGGCGTGCACGTCGACGGCCAGTTCGGGGTGGTACGGACGCAGGAGCATCGACTCGTTCCGGATGCCCGCGGGACCGAAGCGCGCGCCGACGCGGTAGGTCGCGCCGGTGTCGAAGGGCACGCCGACGATCGCCAGGTCGGCCTCGCGCAGCCGCTCGACCTCGGCGAGGTGGGGCAGGCGCATGAAGGTGCGGATGCCCTCGAAGCGCGGGTAGGCCATGGCGTCGACGGGTCGGTGGTGCGGCATGCGGCGTCCTCCCGAGCGCGATCGTACCCGGCGCCGGTCCGCGCCTGCGGCGCGGGCGCGCCGACCGGCGCCCGTCCGCGCCTGCGGAACGCGCGCGCCGATCGGCGGCGGTTCCGCGGCGGCCGTTGACTTCTCGCGCCCCGCTCGGGATACTCCAGCCGTGAGCGCGGGCATCAGCACCCAACACGGGCACGACGCGGGCGTCGTCGACCTGGCGCGCGGCGACCCCGGTCGCGACCTGCTCCCCGCCGCGCTGGTGCGCGAGGCCGCCGATCGCGCCACCGCCGCCCTCGATCCCGACCTGCTGCAGTACGGCCTCGAGCCCGGCGACGCGGGCGTGCGCGAGGCCGTGTCGGGCTTCCTCGCGCGCGAGGGCGCCGGCGCGGTGCCGCCCGAGCGCCTGTTCCTGACGGCGGGCGCGTCGCTGGCCCTGTACCTGATCTGCGGCCTCTTCACCCGCCCCGGCGACCGGGTACTG
>JAABTL010000019.1 GCA_011389865.1 Trueperaceae bacterium | reverse complement strand
CACGCGCCCGAAGCCGGTGGCGGCGAAGGTCAGCGCCACGGCGGCGAGCACCAGGAACAGCAGCTTCTCGGGCGTACTCAGCACGGCGGTCCTCCCGGGCGGGGTCTGGCGGCATCCTACCGGGGCGCAGCGGGGCGGGCGACCCGGCGTGTGGTGTGCCCCGGCGTGCCGTGCGACCACCGTGTCGCACGACCCCGCGAATCCCGTGACCCCCCGGGTCACTCGATACGGTGAACTAGCTCACATCCGCCGCGCCGCCGTGGGCTTTATCTTCGTGGCACCACAGAGAGGAGGTGGTCTGCATCAATCGACGTACAGAGACCCGTGGAGGTACCCGTCGAGGGTAACGACCCGGCCTCCGATGGATCCGGGACCGGATCCCTCACTTCGAGACGGGTAACCGCGGCGCCCCGAGCATGTGCTCGGGGCGCCGTTCTTCGTGGCATTCGGGGGGCGGCGCGAACCGCGATGGCGGCCGGCCGCGGCCGGCCGTACGGGCTCAGTGCGCGCGGGCGGGGCGGCCGCCAAGGTACACCGCGCGCTATGCTGCGTCCATGCACGCCGCCCCAGACGCCGGCGACGCGGCCGGGCCGCCGGCCACGCCGCACCCGCAACCGCCCCGCGGCGTCGACCCCACCCGCCCCCGCGAGGCCGGCTGGGTCATGACGACCGACATCGTGTTCCCGCACCACGCGAACACGATGGGCACGCTGTTCGGCGGCCGGGCGCTGGAACTGCTCGACATCAACGCCGCCATCGCCTGCTACCGCTTCGCGCGCCGGACGGTCGTGACGGCGTCCACCGAAGCGATCGACTTCCGTGCCCCGGTGCACGTGGGCGAGATCGTGGAGGTCCGCAGCCGCGTCGTGTGGACGGGCCGCACCAGCATGATCGTGCGCGGCGAGTTGGTCGGTGAGGACCCACGCAGCGGCGAGCGGCGCCTGGCCACCGTCGGGCACATCAGCTTCGTCGCGCTCGACGACGACGGCCGTCCCGTTCCCGTCCCCCCGCTGCTCGTCGAGACCGCCGAGCAGCGCCACCACCACGCCATCGGTGGGCGCGTCCGCGAGCACATCCAGCTGCGGCGCGTCCACGACCCCCTGGAGGACGCATGAGCACCCCCGAACGAACGCTGCAGACCCGCGCCGTCAACACCGTCCGCGCACTGACGATCGACGCCACCCAGGAGTCCGGCGACGGCCACCCGGGCATGCCGATGGGCGCGGCGGCGATGGGTTACACGCTGTTCCGCCACGCGATGGTCCACGACCCCGGCGCGCCGGGCTGGTGGAACCGCGACCGCTACGTCCAGTCCGCGGGCCACGGCTCGATGCTGCAGTACGCCCTCCTGCACCTCACCGGTTACGACCTGTCGATGGACGACCTGCGCGGGTACCGGCAGTGGGGCTCCCGCACGCCCGGCCACCCGGAGTACGGCCACACGCCGGGCATCGAGACGACCACCGGGCCGCTCGGCCAGGGCATCTCCACCGCCGTCGGCATGGCGCTGGCCGAGGCCCACCTCGCCGCGCGCTACAACCGCGACGACCTGCGCGTGGTCGACCACTTCACCTACGTCATCGCCTCCGACGGCGACCTCATGGAGGGCGTCTCGAGCGAGGCGAGCAGCCTGGCCGGCCATCTGGGGCTCGGCAAGCTGATCGTCCTGTACGACGACAACGGCATCAGCATCGACGGCCCGACCTCGATCACCTTCAGCGAGGACGTGCCCGCGCGCTACCGCGCCTACGGCTGGCACGTGCAGTCCGTCGCCGACGGCAACGACATCGACGCCTTGCGGCACGCGATCGCGCAGGCGAAGGCGGCGGGCGACCGGCCCTCGCTGATCGCCGTGCGCACGACCATCGGCTACGGCTCGCCGAAGCGGGCCGGCAGCAGCAAGGTCCACGGCTCGCCGCTCGGCGCGGACGAGGCGGCCGCCACCAAGGAGGCGCTGGGCATCGACTGGCCGGCGTTCACGGTGCCCGACGACGTGCTCGGCCACTACCGGCAAGCCGCCGTCGAGGGCGCCGAGGCGCACGCGGCGTGGCGCGCCACCTGGTCGGCGTACGAGGCCGCCTACCCCGAGGTGGCGACCGAGTTCGCGCGCGTCATGCACGGCGAGCTGCCCGACGACGTCGCCGACGACCTGCCGACCTGGGAGGAAGGCACGAGCATCGCCACCCGCAAGGCCTCCCAGGCCGCGCTGCACGCGCTGGCGCGAAGGGCGCCGGAGCTCGTCGGCGGCAGCGCCGACCTCGCCGGTTCCAACCTCACCGACCTGCCGGACGAGCGCGCGATGGCCGCCGGCGACCATGCCGGGCGCGTCATCCACTTCGGCATCCGCGAGCACGCCATGGCCGCGATCGGTAACGGCATGGCCCTGCACGGGGGCGTGCGCCCGTTCGTGTCGACCTTCCTGGTGTTCGCGGACTACCTGAGGCCGGCGCTGCGGCTGTCCGCGTTGATGGGCCAGCCGGTGATCTACGTGTTGACCCACGACTCGATCGGCCTCGGCGGCGACGGCCCGACCCACCAGCCGATCGAGACGCTGGCGTCGCTGCGCGCGATGCCGGGCCTCGAGGTCTTCCGGCCCGCCGACGCCCGCGAGACCGCCCAGGCGTGGGTGGCCGCGCTGGAGCGGCGCGACGGCCCCACCGTGCTGGCCCTGACGCGCCAGAACGTGCCGACCCTCGCGGTCCCGGCCGGCGTCGTCGCGCGCGGTGGTTACGTGCTCGCCGGCGCCGACGAGGACGCCGACGTGCTGCTCGTCGCCACCGGCTCCGAGGTCGCCCTGGCGCTCACCGCCCGCGAGCTGCTCGCCGGCGACGGCGTGCGCGCCCGCGTGGTCAGCCTCCCGTCGCGCGAACGCTTCGCGCGGCAGGACGAGGCGTACCGCGAGTCCGTGCTGCCCCGCGCCCTACGGGCGCGCGTGGTCATCGAGGCGGGCGCGACCTTCGGCTGGCACGGCGTCGCCGGCGAGCACGGCGAGGTGGTCGGCATCGATCGCTTCGGCGCCTCCGCCCCCGGCGCGAAGGTGATGGAGGCATTCGGCTTCACGCCCGAGAACGTCGCGGAAGCCGCGCGGCGCTCGCTGGCACGCGCGCGCGGCTGACGCCCACGGCACCCCCCGCGGCCGCGTTCGGCCCGCTGCGGGCGGACGCGGTCGACCGGCGGGTGGCGCCCACGCGCCGCACGCCCAACGTCGCGTGACGCCGCTCTCACGGGGGTGCCAGGCCCAGCGCGCATGATGGAGCGCATGACGCCATCCTCCACTGCGACCCGCACGTGCGCCGCCCGACCGGCGCCCGTCCTAGCCATCGCCCTGGCGAGCGCCCTGCTGCTGGCCGCGTTCGCCCCCACCGCCCGCGCGCAGGACCTCCAGCGCCTGCTGCCGGCCGACACCGCCCTCGCCCTCGGGCTGCACGACCTGGACGGCGCCCGCGACTCGATCGCGCCCTTCGTCGACCCCTGGGTCGAGCTCGGCGTGGGCGAGGCGCTCGCCGACGCCCTGGGCGGCATCGACGCCGCCGGCCTGATGGGCGTGCCGCTCGACGCCGACGACCTCGACGGCGAGCTCGACCTGCCGCCCGAGCTCGAGGGCCTCGAGATCTGGGACCTGCTCGGCCGCGAGGCCTGGCTCGGCGTGTCCGTCAGCCCCTTCAACCCGCTGCCGGCCGTGACGCTGCTGGCCCGCATCGACGGCGAGACCGGCGCGCGCTTCGACGGGCTGTTCGCCCGCGAACTCGCCGCCGGCGCCCTCGGGCTCGACGAGGGCGCGATCGGCTTCATCGTCGTGGAGATCGACGGCGGCGGCTTCCCGCTCGCAGCCGCGCGCGACGGCGACCTGCTCGCGCTGTCATCCAACCCGGACGTCCTGCGGGGCGTCCTGCGGCAGCGCCAGGGCAGCACGGAGCCCTCCTTCGGCGACGCGCCGCGCGCGGCCGCCACGCTGGGCGCCCTGGGCGAGGGGCAGCTCCACGGCTTCCTCGACCTCGGGCCGCTCGCCAGCTCGCTCGCACCCCTCGCCGCCGGGCTCGGCTTCGACACCAGCGTCGAGCGGCTCCTGGCGCTGTTCGAGACGCTGGGGCCGGTCGCCGGCGTGACCCGCCTGAGCGAGACCGGCACCGTCACCACCAGCCTGCGGCAGCTGCAGCCCACCGGTGGCGACGCCGCCCTGCGGGCCCTGCTCGACGCGCCCGTAGCGGCGCCGCGCGAGCTGCTCGGCTGGCTGCCCGAGGGCGCGCTCTCGGTACAGGTGAGTGCGCTCGATCTGCAGGCCTGGTGGCGCTACCTCGGCGACCTGGTGGCCGGACTGCGCGAGCTCGGCGTCGCCGACCTCAACCGCACCCTCGGCGACGTCCTCGGCGTCGACATCGCGCGCGATCTGGTCGGCTGGACCGCCCCCGGCCTGGTCGTCGTGCAGACGGGCCTGGGCGAGACCGCGGCCCTCGGGGCCCCGGCCAGCGACCTGCTGGGTGAGACCGTGATCGGTCTGCGGACGTCCGACGACGCCGCCGCCGACGCGGGCCTGCGCCGGCTGTTCGACGAGCTGACGCAGCGGGTGGCGCTGTTCGCCGACCCGTTCGCGGAGCCCGGCGGCAACGCCGTGGTGGTGGTGCGCGAGCTGACGCTGGCCGGCGTGAGCGCTCGCGCCTACGACGTGCTGCCCGGCCTGACCCTGGTCACGGCCGTCGCGGACGGCGTGGCGTGGATCGCCACCCACGAGGAGGGGCTCGAACGCGTCCTGCTCGCCGGGATCGGCGGCGCCCCGCTGCCCGCGCCGTTCGCGGAGCTCGCCGATCTCGTCCCCGCGGACGCCACCGCCTTCACCCTGGCGGACGACCGGGCGAGCCTGGCGGCCACCGGCGACTCGCTGAAGCAGCAGGTGCAGCTGCTGGCGGGCTTCGCCGGCGGCGGCATCGACTTCGACGCGGTCGAGCGCGCCACCGACGCCCTCGAGGCCTACCTCGAGGCGATCGCGCCGCGCTTCGGCGGCACCGCGTCGTGGAGCAGCCACGGCGGCGAGGGCCAGCTCCGCAGCGACGAGCGGGCGTTCATCGACCTGCGCTGACGCCGCGAGGCGACTTTCCACCGAGTGACGACGCGGCCCGGCCACCCATGAGGTGCCGGGCCGCGCCCTCGCGGGCCCCCGCACACGCGGGGGGCGCGTGATCGACTAGAAGAGGCTCCAGGGCACCGCCTGGGTGGCCTGCCCCGCGACGATGTACCAGGTGACCAGCAGGCCGTTGACCCACGCGCCCGGCCACACGCTGCCGGTGCGCTCGAACAGGTAGGTCGACAGCAGCGCCGCCACGGGCAGCAGGAACACGACCTGGAAGGCGACGATCGTCAGCAGCGGCCACTCGGCGAACACCAACGGTTGCCCCGAGAAGAGCGCCAGGTACTGGACCAGCAGCAGCACGACGAAGCCGCCGCCGGCGATCAGCGCGTTGGCGATCATCGCGTCGGCGCCCTCGTGGGTGGAGCCCTTGGGCCGCAGCTGCCCGTGCAGCACCATGCCGAAGACGAGGAAGAAGGCCGTGAACGGGAGCAGGTAGACGAGCGCGACGCGCGCCTGCTCGGCGCTCAGCAGCTTGACGGCGAGGACCCAGAAGCGGAAGTCGGTCTGGAAGAGGCCCTGCGAGAGCGCCAGCAGGGCGTAGCCGGCGCCGACGACCAGCACGGCGAAGCCGATCGCCCGCAGGAAGCCGCCCACGCGCAGGCCGAGCGTGTCGAGGCCGGCCCCGCTGCGGCGGCCGCTCACGAGGTACCACAGCAGCAGGAGCACGAGCGAGATCGCCCCGTTGAACAGCGCCCAGCCCATCAGGCCCGTGGTGATGCTCTGCGGGAACCAGGGTCCGGTGGCGATGTAGTTCGCCGTCTCATCGTTCACCCGGAAGTAGGTGACGGCGGGCACGGCCGCCGCGATCAGGGCACCGATCCACCAGCCGAACCCGGACAGGCCGGCGGCGGGCGCGGAGCGCTGCGCCAGCGGCGCGAAGGCGCGCGACTCGAGCAGCAGGCCGGCGAACGCGAAGAGTCCGAGGATGAACCCGAGCAGGGCGACGGCGGTGCCGCCCTCCTTCCACGGCCACACCTGGTCGCTGGGCGGCAGCGCGAACGGCGCCTGGGTCGTGCGCTGCACCCAGTCGATCACCGGCGCCACGCCGGCGGTGGTGATGTGGTTCCCGGGGTGGGTGACGGCCGGGCTGTAGAGCATGCGGGCGGTGCCGTCCTCGATGCTGCCGTACAGCCGCCCGATCTCGACGGGCTCGTCGGTGCCGAACAGCGTGCGCATCTTCTCGCCCGCCCTCGCCTCGGCCCCGGTGGGCGTGAGCCACATCAGCTCGGAGAACTCGTCGTACTGGGCGAACACCAGGCCGAGGTTGCGCGGGTACTCGGGCGTGCCGTCGGGCGCCCCGAGCGTGCCCGTCGAGGAGCCCGACACGACGATCGAGGTGTAGCCGTCGGGGTCGACGGCGGCCGCGATCAGCGAGGCCCAGCCACCCATCGAGTGCCCCGAGAGCACGATCTGATCGGTGTCGACGAAGGGCAGCGAGCGCAGGTAGCCGAGCGCGTCGATGCCGCCGAAACCGCCGGCGAAGGCGGGCGGGTCCGAGTAGCCGTGACCCGGCTGGTCGATCGCGAGCACCACGTAGCCGCGGCGAGCCAGCTCGATCGTGTAGGGCGACTGCGTCTCGTGGCTGTTGATGTACCCGTGGATGGCGACGACCCCGGGCGCCGGCGCGCTCGCGGACGCGTTGCCGGGCACGAACAGCTTGCCGTGGACCATCCGGCCGTCGTCGACCGCGAAGCGGACCTCCGTCACCCGGACCGCGCCGAAGTCGCTCTGCACCAGGGTGGCGATCAGGCCACCGCCGAAGACGAGCAAGAGCGCGACGACGAGAAGGAACGTGCTGCGTCCGGTGCCTCGGTCCATGGTCGCTCCTCCCACGGCCCGTCCGAGCCGCTGGGTTTCTGGGTTGCGCCCTAGCGTAGCAGGGGGCGCCCGGGCGGGTCACGGCGAGGGGTCGACCCGCCGGCCGTCAGGGCCGTTCGCCCGCCATCCCCAGCAGCCGCGGCCACAGCTCCGCCACGGCGGCGTCGAGGTCCTCCTCGTCGCCGCCGTTGTCGATCACGAACGTCGCCCGCCGCGCCTTCTCGACGGGGTCGAGTTGCGCGGCGTCACGCGCGCGGACGGCCGCCTCGTCCATCCCGGAGCGGGCCGCGAGCCGCGCGGCCCGCTGCGCGAACGGCGCAGCGACGACGACGGTGGCGTCCATGCCGGCCTCGAGGCCGTTCTCGAACAGGAGCGGGACGTCGTGCACGACCAGGGGCGGCGGCGTGGCCGCCGCCATGGCGGCGGCCTCGATCGCGGCGGCCGCCCGCCGCACCCAGGGGTGCACGATCGCCTCGAGGCGACTCCGCGCCGCGGGGTCGTCGAACACCCGCCGGGCGGTGGCGGCGCGGTCCAGGCGCCCGTCCACCACCAGGTCGGGGCCGACCTCCGCCGCGATGCGGGCGAGCACCTCGGGGTCCTCGGTGGCGCGGCGCGCCAGCGCGTCCGCGTCGATGACCAGCGCGCCGCGCTCGGCGAGGCGCCGGGCGACGCTGGACTTGCCCGCGCCGACGCTGCCGGTGAGGCCGATCCTGGGCGGGTAGCCTGGGGCCGTGGACCGCCGCGCCCGCCCTTCGCCGTCGGCCGTGCTCGCGCTCATGCGGCAGTGTACGGCGCCTCCGCCCGGTCTCGCCGGCCGCGATCCGTTGGCCGGCGCCGTGGTGGTGGGCGGCGCGGTGCGCGACGCGCACCTGGGGCTGCCGCCGCGCGACGTCGACTGGCTGGTGCGCGATCCGGAGGCCGCCGCGCGCGCCCTGGCCGAAGCCACGGGCGGCGTGCTGGTGGCGCTCGACCCCGATCGCGGCTACTGGCGGGTGGTGTGGGGTGCGGGGGACGACGACCTGGCCGCCGGAGAACACGACGCCGCCGCTCCCTCGACGGCCGCGCCTTCCGCCGCGCCGGGCCGTCCCTCCCCCGTCACGTGGGACCTCGCGGCACCCGAACCGCCCGGCGACCCGCGCGACCCGTCGGTGATCGGCGCCGACCTGCGGCGGCGCGACCTCACGATCAACGCGCTGGCGTTCAGGCCCGACACCGGCGAGTTCGTCGACCCGACGCGTGGCCTCGCCGACCTGCGCCGCGGGTTGGTGCGCGCCGTCGCGCGCGAGAACCTGTGGGCCGACCCGCTGCGCGCGTGGCGGGTGGTGCGCTTCGCGGCCCAGCTCGGCTTCCGCGTCGAGCGGCGCACGCGCGGCTGGGCGCAGGAGCTCGCGCGCACGCTCGCCGCGGACCCCGCACGCGCGGGCGCGCCGCCGCACGACGCCGTCGCCCTCCCCGCGCCGGAGCGCCTGGGCGCCGAGCTCGACGACACGATCGCCACGCCTGTGGCCGGCCGCGCCTTCGCGGCGCTCGATGACCTCGGCCTGCTGGCGCCGGTCCTCCCCGAGCTGACCGACGGCCGCGGCGTCGCCCAGGGCGGCCTGCACCACCTCGACGTCCTGCGGCACCAGCTCGAGGCGCTGCAGCAACTGGCCGACGCCTTCCCCGAGGCCGACCTCGCCCTGCGCTGGGCCACGCTGCTGCACGACGTCGGCAAGGCGCCGACGCGGACGCCGGGCGGCGTGACCGAGGACGGCCTGGTGTTGCGCGACCGCTTCCACGGCCACGACGCGGTCGGGGCCGAGCTGGCGGCGGCGGCGCTGCGGCGGCTGCGGCGTCCGCGGGCCACCGTCGCGCGCGTCCAGGACCTGGTCGCCGCCCACATGCGGCCGCTGCCCGATGACGAGCGCGGCGCCCGGCGCTTCGCCCACCGGCTCCGGCCGCTGCTCCCCGATCTGCTGCGCCTCATGCTCGCCGACCGCGAGGCCGCGCGCGGTCGCGCCGCCTCGGCGGCCGCCCGCCGGCGCTACCGCGAGCGCGTCGGCCTGGTGTTGGCCGCGCTGGAGGAGCCGCCCCCGCCCGCGCCGCTCGTCGACGGGCACGCGCTGATGGCGGCGCTGGGCCTCCCGCCGGGACCGCGTGTCGGGGAGCTGCTCGCGGCGATCGCCGAGGCGCGGGCGCTGGGCGACGTGAGCACGCGCGAGGAGGCGCTGGCGTACGCGGAGCGGCTGCAGGCCGGGCGTTGAGCTGCGCCACCGCGACCGACGGCGCGCCGGCGGCTCACCCCTGCCGCGTGAGGAACGCGCCCACGCGCCGCGCCGCCTCGCGCAACGGGTCGGCGTCGCGCACCAGCGCGAAGCGGACGTAGCCCTCGCCGTTGGGGCCGAAGCCGCGGCCGGGCGCGAGGGCGACGCCGGTGTCGCGCACCAGCGCGTCGCAGAAGGCCAGCGAGTCGGCGGCGAGGGCGCCAGCCACGGTGGGGATGCGCGCCCACAGGTACATGCCCGCGGGCGGCGCGGAGAGCGGCCAGCCGACCTCGGCGAGGGCGGCCGCCAGGGCGGCGCGGCGGGCGGCGAACACCAGGGCGTCGCGCCGGGCGGCACTGCGGGGCCGCGCGAGGGCCGCCACGGCGGCACGCTGGATGCCCAGGTAGGCGTTGAAGTCGACGGCGCCCTTGACGCGCGCCAGCGCGGCGATCGCCTCGGGGTGCCCGAGCGCCCAACCGATCCGGAAGCCACCCATGTGGAAGCTCTTGCTCGCGGAGTAGAGCTCGATGGCCACCTCGAGCGCGCCGGGCCGGCTCAACACCGAGGGCGCGCAGGCCTCGCCGTCGACCGTGTCGACGTAGGGGAAGTCGTGGACCAGCAGCAGGCCGTGGCGCCGGCAGAAGGCGACGGCGCGGTCGAAGAAGGCCTCGTCCGCGACGCCGGCCGTGGGGTTGTTGGGGTAGTTGAGCACCAGCGCGCGGGCCCGGTCGGCGGCGCGAGGATCGACGGCGTCGAGGTCGGGCAGGAAACCGTTCTGCTGGAGCAGCGGCAGGGCGATCGCCTCGAGCCCGGCGACCGCGACGGCCCCGAAGTACGAGGGGTAGGCGGGGTCGGGCAGCAGGACGGCGTCGCCGGCGTCGGCGACCGCCCACAGCAGGTGGGCGAGGCCCTCCTGCGAACCGATGAGCTGCAGCGCATGCGCGTCCGGGTCGAGCGGGCCTCCCGGCGGATCGCCGAAGCGCTCGCGGTGCCAGCGTACGGCGGCCTCCCGCAGCGGCCGCGACCCGCTCGCCAGGCAGTAGCCGTAGGTGGCGGGGTCGGCGGTCGCGTCGCGCAGCGCGGCGAGCGCCTCGGGGGGCGGCGCCAGATCGGAGGAGCCGATCGACAGGTCGATGACGTCACGCCCGGCCGCCCGCGCGGCGGCCTTGGCGGCATCCATGTGCGCGAACACGCTCTCGGGCATCGCGCGGGTGCGCGCCGAGGTGAAGCGCACGGGCACGGAGGTGATGCGCGGGCGCGCGAGCTCCGCGTCGCGCGGGCGCGCGAGCTCCGCGTCGCGCGGGCGCGCGAGCTCCGCGTCGCGCGCCGCGAGCGGATCGGACCCGGCGTCGGCCGCCGGTGCGGGGCGCGGCTCGCTGGCCATGCCCGAGCCTACCGCTCAGCCGGCGCAGCTGCGCCGGAACATCGCGCGCCCCTCGGCGAGCTCGTCGCGCGGCAACTCCCCCGCGAGCAGGCGCTCGTCCGACTCGGCCTCGAGATCGTCGTAGAGGCCCTCGCCGGCCGCGCGCAGATCGGCGGTGGCGCCGTGCTCCTCGAGCCACTCGAACAGCAGGTCCTCGGCGGCCGCGAAGCGTCCCTCGTGCACGAAGAAGCGCAACAGGCGCCCGTAGCTGGCCTCGGGCAGCACGTGCTCGAGCAGGGCGGCGCGCAGGCGCCGAACGCGTTCGGGCAGGTCGGCGACCCCGACCCTGGCGGCACCCGCCTCCGTGTAGAGGTCGAGGGCCCGCAGCCGCAGCAGCGCCGCCCGCGTAGGGCCGCCGTCGAGGACCGCCGGTGAGGCCTCGGCGACCGGCCCAGTCCCGCCGCCCGGCATCGCCGCATCGACCTCGATCAGCGCGGCGGTGAGGAACGCGCGCTCGCCGTCGACGCGTCCGGTGGTGGAGATGACCGCCAGGAGCTGGTCGCTAGGGAGCCGGCGCACGACCTCGCCGGCCACCCCGAGGTGCCGGCGGTAGGCGCGGTCGAGCAGCTCGCGCGCCGCGTCGACGGCCGCGGGTTCGGGCCGCCGCTCGAGCCGCACCAGGGCGGCCGACAGCTCGGCGAGCGTGCGCTGGACCAGGTCGTCTTCGATCGGCATGCGCCAGCCTATCGCGGTGCCGGCGCGGGGCGGCCGGCCGACCCGGCGCGAACGAAGGGCCTCACGGCACGTAGCGCATGCGCACGCTCATGCCGCCGTCGACGACGATCTCCTGACCGGTCACGAAGCCGGCCGCGGGCGACAGCAGGTAGGCGACCGCCGCCGCCACGTCCTCGGGGACGCCGACGCGCCCCACGGGATGCTGATCGCGGTCGGCGTCGCTGTGCACGACGGCCTGCTCGGCGCCGCGCCGGCGCCGATCGCGCACCTCGATCCAGCCGGGGCTGACGGCGTTGACGCGCACGGCGGGGCCGAGGCTGACGGCCAGGGCGTGGGTCAGCGCGAGCAGGCCGCCCTTGGAGGCCGCGTACGCCTCGCCGTGCGGCTCGCTCTGATGCGCGCGGGTGCTGCCGATCGTGACGATCGCGCCGCGCGCCGCCGCGAGATGCGGCGCCGCCGCCCGCGCCAGCAGGTAGGTGCCGGTCAGGTTGACGTCGAGCACGCGCCGCCAGGTGGCGGGCTCGAGGTCGCTCAGCGGGACGAACGCGGAGATCCCGGCCACGGCGACGACGGCGTCGAGGCGCCCGAAGCCCTCGATCGCGCGCGCCACGCTGCGGCCGACGTCGCCCTCGTCGGCGACGTCGCCGGCGACCGTGGCGAGCCGGTCGCCGCGGTCCGTCTCGGCGGCCCACGCCGCCAGGTCGTCGAGCGCCAGCGGGTCCACGTCCAGCGCGACGACCGCGCCGCCCGCCACCAGCCGCTCTGCGGTGACGGCCCGGCCGATGCCTTGCGCACCGCCGGCCACGAGGGTGACGTGGGCGGGGTCAGTCATGCGTCAGGAGCCGGTCGATGCGGGCGTCGTCCAGCCGCCGGGCGTCGCAGGCCTCGACGTCGACGCAGGCGGTGAGGTAGCGCCAGCGCCGGCCCTCGGCGCCCGGCACCTCGGCCCGCAGGAAGCGGAGGTCGCGCGAGTTGCCCGACCAGTGGCACAGATCGCAGCAGAGTTGCAGGGAACGCCGGTTGTGGCGCTCGACCGGAGCGAGCCGCAGCAACTCGCGGCCATTGCCGCGCTCGCGCACCACCACGCCCGCGTCCTCGGAATCCCGCTCGACGGTGTAGGCGCTGGACTTGGGGATCAACCGGTCGGAGGTGGCGGGAAAGAACTCGAGGACGATCTCCCGGCCGGTGTACGAGCGTCGTGGTTCGTCGCTCACGCCGTGGCGGCCCCCTTCGGACGCTGCAGCAGGGGGAGCGCGAGGAAGACCAGCACCAGCGCGCCGACGACGGCGGTCGCCGCGACGAACACCGACGACGACTGCGCGATCACGATGCCGACGAACGCCCACACCAGCACCGCCGCGTACGCCAGGTCGCGGTAGCGCAGCAGCATGCGGGCCCCGATGGCGGTGGCGACCAGCAGGGTGACGACGCCCCAGACCTGGGGTGGGAGACCGAGCAGGCGCTGCTGGGCGCCGGCGTCCCACAGCGTGATGGTCACGTTGGCGACGGTGGCGACGGTGATCCAGCCGAGGTAGACGGAGAAGGTGCCGCGGGCGAGAAGGCGCTCGGCCCGCGTGACCTCGCCGACGGCGGCGCCGGTGCCCGGCAGCGGGCGCAGGCGGAGATAGACGAGCATCAGCGTGACCAGCAGCACGAGCATCGCGACGAGGCTGGTGCCGATCCAGAGGTGGTGCCACAGCAGGATCCACACCAGGTTCGCGAGGTTGCCGATCGCCACCGGCACGGCGATCGCCCGCGCGCGACGGTTGGACGCCTGGGCGGGCAGCGCCTGCCACACGGCGTACGCGGCCAGCCCGAGGTAGATGACGCCCCAGATGGCGAAGACGTAACCCGCGGGCGTGATCACGACCGGGAACGAATCGGAGATCTCGCCGGTGAGCCGCCCCGCGATCGGGAGCGCGTTCGCCAGGCCGTTCACGGCGATCGTCGCGAAGGTGGTGACGGGGACGAGCCATTGCCAAGGACGCATGGGACTCCTAAGGTCGGACGGCGCCGGTCAGGCGTGCGCGCGCGCGGCGCGCAACGCCGTGGTGGTCAGGATGGCGGCCGCCGCGGCCTCCGCCCCCTTGTTGCCGAGCTTGCCGCCGGCGCGATCGAAGGCCTGCTCGAGGTTCTCGGTCGTGAGCACCCCGAAGATCACGGGCTTGGAGGCGTCGAGGGTGACGCGGGTGATGCCGCTGGCCACCATCGAGCACACGTAGTCGTAGTGGCTGGTGCTGCCGCGGATGACGCAACCGAGCGCCACCACGGCGTCGATGTCGTCGCGGTCCGCCAGCACCTGCGCCAGCAGCGGCACCTCGACCGCACCGGGCACGCGCACGACGACGATGTCGTCGTCGTCCACGGCGTGTTGCCGCAGGGCGCCCAAGGCGCCCTCGAGGAGGCGGTCGACGATCAGGTCGTTGAAGCGGGCCGCGACCAGCCCGACGCGGAGTCCGGCGCCGTCTGCGCGGCCATCGATGCGTTCCATGTCGCCATGATGCCACGGCCGCCGAGGCCGCCGTCCTTCACGGCCGACGCCGGGCCGCCTTGGTGCTCACGGGCAGGGCAGGAGGTCTTGCACGTTGCTCGTCGGTCCCGTCGTGACGACGACGAGCTCGACGGTCGTCGCGACCTCGTACACCAGGCGCCCGCCGTCGAAGCGGCTGAGCACCAGGTTCCAGCCGCGCTGCAGTGGGAACTCGGCGGCGGTCGCTTGCAGCACGATCGCATCGCTGACGTAGACGAGGTTGTAGAAGCCGGCGAAGTCGGGGAGCTCGGGGATCGTGCTGGCGTAACGCACGTCGCGCAGCGGATCGAACGCGTCGCTGCCGCAGCGATCCTGGTAGGGGTGCAACACGGCGACGGCGTAGCGCACGCCCTCGCGGTCGACCACGAACTCGTTGCCGATCATGAACGCGAGCGGGAAAGAGCCGCTGAGCAGGGGTCGGAGGTAGCGGTCGTCGGGCACGGCGTCGGTGATCGCCAGGTCGAACGTGCCGGCCACCATGCGCACCGAGGTGATCTCCTCCTCGGCGGCGATGCCGCGCTCGACCGCGAAGGCGCCGAGGCGCATGTCGCCGGGCAGGTCGCCCAGCTCGTCGACGTGGACGCCGGTGATGCGGACCTGCTGCTGCGCGGCGGCGGCCCCGGCGAACGCGGCCGCGACGATCGCGAGCAGCAGCGTGAGGGCGAAGGCTGGACGAGGTCGAAGCATGGGGCTCTCCAAGGTGGGCTCAAGGTAGCACGGGCACCGTGGGTGGCCGATGCGACCCGCATGAGGGTCGCTTCACGACGCGCGCGCAGCGTGCGCAGCGGGCGCACGCGCGGAGCGGACGCACGCGCATGAAGCGGACGGCGGGGCGCAGGCGGCGGACCGCGCCGAACGAAAGACGTGTACCACGGCGCAACATGAGAGAAACCGCGTGCGGGATGCGGCTGGCCGCCGGCGGGCGCTCCCCGCCGGTGCGGCGCAGAGCGCCGCCGGGCCCCGTCCTCAGGCGCCGTAGCCCTCGGGGTTCGCCCGGTGCCAGTCCCAGGCGGTCGCGACGATGTCGCGCAGGTCGGGGTGGCGGGGCGTCCAGTCGAGGTCGCGGCGGGCCGCGGCGGCGTCCGCCACGAGCACGGGCGGGTCCCCGGCGCGCCGCGGCGAGGTCTCGGCGACGATGTCGCGACCCGTGACCTCGCGGGCGACGTCGATCACCTGGCGGACCGAGTAGCCCTGGCCGTTGCCGAGGTTGAAGGCGCGCGCCACCCCGGGCTCGAGGATCTCCAGCGCCCGCACGTGGGCGGCGGCGAGGTCCTCGACGTGGACGTAGTCGCGCACGGCGGTGCCGTCCGGCGTGGGGTAGTCGTCGCCGAACACGGCGACCTTCGGCCGCCGGCCCGCGGCCGCCTCCAGCACGATGGGGATGAGGTGGGTCTCGGGCCGGTGGTCCTCGCCGCGGGTGGGCGAGGCGCCGGCGGCGTTGAAGTAGCGCAGCGCCACCGAGCCGACCCCGGCGGTGGTCGCCAGCCACTGCAGCGCGCGCTCGAGCTGCAGCTTCGTCTCCCCGTACACGCTCTCCGGCGCGAGCCGGGCGGTCTCCGGGATGGGCACCTCGTCGGGGGTGCCGTAGAGGGCGGCCGTCGACGACACCACCACGCGCCGGACGCCGTGCCGCAGGGCCGTGCGCCACAGCCTCAGGGCGCCGCTGACGTTGTTGTCGAAGTAGTCGAGCGGTGCGGCCATCGACTCGCCGACCAGCGAGGAGGCCGCGAAGTGGAGGATCGCCTCCACCCGGTGCTCCTCGAGGGCGTAGCCGACGAGCTCGGCGTCCGCCACGTCCGCCAGCACGAAGGCGGCGCCCTCGGGCACGGCGTCGCGGTGGCCCGTGCGCAGGTCGTCGACCACCACCACCCGATGGCCCCGCGCCAGGAGCGCCTCGCTGGTGATCGAGCCGACGTAGCCGGCGCCGCCGGTGACGAGGACGTTCATCGTGACCTCCCCCGCGCGGCGCTCCGGGCGGGGAGGCGCGCGGCCCAGCGATGCTACCGCGCCTGCCGGCGCCCGCCACGACCGCCACACGCCAGACGATGCCCAGCGGCCGCGGCCCTGACATACTGTGGGGCATCGGAGGAACACTCGATGGCGACGACCCCCAGCCCGAACACCACCACCACCAGCGCGCTCGATGCCGGCCTCATCTGGCTCGACGGCTCGCTCGTCCCGCACGAGCAGGCGACCGTGTCGGTGCTGACGCACGCGATGCACTACGGCACGAGCGTCTTCGAGGGCATCCGCGCCTACGAGACGGAGCGTGGCGCGGCGGTCTTCCGCTTGCGCGAGCACAGCCAGCGCTTGCTCGACTCGGCCAAGATCCTCGGCATGCGGCCGACGATCGCGGTCGAGGAGATCGACGCGGCGATCGTCGAGACGATCGCGGCCAACGAGCGGAAGAGCTGCTACATCCGGCCGCTGCTGTGGTACGGGCCGGAGTCGCTGGGCATCAACCCGACGAAGAACCTGCTGCACTTCATGGTCGCGACGCTGCCGTGGGGCGTCTACCTCGGCGAGGAGGCCGTGCGCAAGGGCGCCAAGCTGATGACCTCGTCGTGGCGCCGCTCCTCGGGTGACATCCTGCCGACCAAGGCGAAGGCCGGCGGCAACTACGTCAACTCCGTGCTGGCCAACCAGGAGGCGCGCGAGAACGGCTTCGACGAGGCGCTGCTGCTCGACAAGGAGGGCTTCGTCGCCGAGGGCTCGGGCGAGAACGTGTTCTTCCTCAAGGACGGCACGCTGTACGCGATCGCGCACTCGGTCAACCTGCGCGGCATCACCCGCGACACGGTGATCCAGCTGGCGAAGGACATGGGCACCCGCGTCGAGAACACGATGGCCGTGCGCGACGAGCTCTACACCGCCGACGAGGTGTTCATGGTCGGCACCGCCGCGGAGGTCACACCGATCGCGTCGATCGACCGCCGCCCCATCGGCGCGGGCGTCGCCGGCCCGTACTCGCTGGCGATGCGCGAGCGCTACCTGCAGGTCACCACGGGCAAGCTGCCCGAGTACGACCGCTGGCTCACCTACGTCGGCGGCTGACGGAGGCCCGTTCGCCGAGCGGGGTGATCGTCGCCAGCCCCGCCGGGCAGCGCGCCCATGAGCCCCCTCGCCCTGGCGCTGGTGCTCGCGTCGGCGAGCCTGCACGCCACCTGGAACCTGTTCGCCAAGCGCGCGGGCGCCACCACGCGCGGGCCGGCCTTCGTGTTCTCGTTCTCCGCCCTGACGGCGCTGCTCTACGCCCCGCTGGCCATCTCCCAGGGGGGGCTGGCGTTCGCCCAGGTCGGACTCGCCGGCGGAGTGGCGGTGGTCGGCAGCGCGGTCCTGCACATCGGCTACTTCCTCTCGCTGCAACGTGGCTACCGCGTCGGCGACCTGTCGCTGGTGTACCCGCTCGCCCGCGGCGGCGGGCCGCTGCTGGCGACGCTGGGCGCGATCGTCTGGCTGGGGGAGCGCCCGAGCGGGCTGGCGCTGACCGGTACCGCGCTGGTGGTGGTGGCGACCATCACCCTGGCGTCGGGGCGCTCGCGGGTCGCCGGTTCGCTGGGCCGGCTGGCCCCGGGGCTGGCGTGGGGCGCCGTCACCGCGGCGTTCATCGGGTCGTACACGCTGTGGGACGCGCGCGCCGTCGCCCTGGTGGGCGTTCCGCCGCTGCTCTACCTGTGGTGGTCGGAGCTGCTGCGCGTGGTCCTGCTGGCGCCGCTCGCGCTGTCACGCCCCGCCGACCTGCGTCAGGTGTGGCGCGCGCACCGCGGCGCGGTGTTCGCCGTCGCGCTGCTCAGCCCGTTCGCCTACCTGCTGGTGCTGACCGCCTTCACCCTGGCGCCGGTGAGCCTGGTGGCGCCCATCCGCGAGATCAGCGTCCTGATCGGCGCGTGGCTGGGGGTGTCGCTGCTCGGCGAGGGGCAGCGCGTGCGGCGGCTGATCGCGGCGGCCGCGATGGTGGCGGGCGTGGTGCTGCTCAGCCGTGGCTGAGGCGCGCGCGGGTCGCGCGGCATCCGGCGCGCGCGGGTCGCGCGGCATCCAGCGCGCGCGGGTCGCGGGACCGTCAGCGCGCGCGGCGCGCGGCGTTGAGCTCGGCGACGGTCGCGGCGCCGTCGCGCCGGCGCAGCAGACGCCCCACGTCGCCCTCGGCGACCGGCCCGGGCCGCAGCACGCGCAGGTACCAGCCCGTCCACCCGGTCTCGACCAGGTCACGCGTGAGCCGCGCCTCGCCGGTGAAGGCGGCGGGCTTGGCACATGGGATCCGGGGCTGGCTGACCTCGACCTCGGCACCGCCGAGCGCGAAGACGTCGCCGACGCGCACGACGTCCTCGGTGACGCCGTCGACCAGCAGGTTCTCGCCGAACGCCGGCCGAGGCAGCGGGCGGCCATAGCGCGCGGCCCACGCCGCGTAGCGAGCGGCCGGGTAGACGCACACGGCCTTCTCGGGGCCACCGTGGTGACGACGATCGGCCACGGCGTCGCCGACCAGGCCTGCGGACCCCAAGGCCAGCGGGCCCCCCACGCGCTCCTTGGCGATCGCGGACGGCTCGGCGTGACCCGCCGCTCCGATGCGACCGACGGCGCCGACGCGCAACTCCAGCACGACGAAGGTGAGCATGCGACCAGGGTAGCGCGCGTGCCGGTGCCGGCTCGTGCCCGCCGTCGCCGGTGTCGGTGACGGCGCGCGTCCCGCCCTGCCTCGCGTGAGAGTTCCGAGAGCGGTGGCCGCGTACCTTGCGGCATGCTCGGACACGTCCCCTTCCGGATCCGCCCGTGGAACGATGCGACCACCCCGCCGACCGTAGAGCCGGCGGCGCTCGTGGTCGAGCCGGTCGCGCCCAGCGTGCCGGGGCCCGACCCCGTGGGCATCCGCGTGGTACCGCTGCGGCCCGCCTCGCCGTGGCCGCCGCGCCGCGCGCGCGAGCGCGTGCTCAACCCCTTCCGGGCCTTCCCCTTCCGGACGATGCACCTTTCGCGGCTGATGTACGCCGCCGATGGCGACTGAACCGACCGCGCCGACGCGGTAGCTTCGGCGCATGCCCACGACCCACGCCACCCTGCACGAACGCCTGCGCCGCGGCGAGCTCCGTCACGCCGCCTGGCTCGCCCTGCGCGACCCGCTCGCCGCCGAGGCGATCGCCCGCAGCGGCGTCGACCTGATCGTGTTCGACCAGCAGCACGGCGCCATCGAGACCGGCGATCTGATCGGCCTGCTGCAGGCGGTGCAACCCTTCGTGCCCGCGCTGGTGCGCCTGCCTTCGGTCGCACCGGCGGCGGTCACCCGCGTTCTCGACCTCGGCGCCGACGGCGTCGTCGTGCCGCTCGTCGACTCCGTGGACGACGCGCGCGAGGCCGTCGCCGCGGCGCTCTACCCGCCGGCGGGCGCGCGCTCCTACGGGCCGCTGCGCGCCGCCGTGCGGCACGGGCCCGGCTACCGCGAGCGGGTGGCGGAGCACGCGCTGGTGATCGCGATGATCGAGACGGCGAACGCGCTGGGGTCCGTCGAGGCGATCGCGGCGGTACCCGGCCTCGGTGGGCTGTTCGTCGGTCCGGCGGACCTGGGGCTGGCCCTCGGGGTGGGGCCGCAGACCGACGGCGACGACCCGACCTACCTCGCCGCCCGGCGCCGGGTGGTGGCGGCCGCCCACGCCCACGGGCTCAGCGTCGGCCTCCACGGGGTCGCTGCGGCCGCGCAGCGGGCGGCGCTGGCCGACGGCGTCGACTGGGTGGTGGTGGCGAGCGACCTGCCGCTGCTGGTGGCGGGCACGCGCGCCCAACTGGCGGCGATGCGGGACCCCGAGGCTCAGTAGCGACCGAGCAGGCCGCGGGCGATCGCACGGCGCTCGGCGGCGCCATAGGCGAGCAGGCCGAGCGCGAAGTACGCGGCACCGTTGGCCACCAGCGAGAGCCAGTCGGCCGCCGCGAGGCCGGCGAAGCCGACGCCGTGGACGAGGCTGGCGCGCAGCATGTCGACGCCCTTGACGATCGGCGCCAGTTCCAGCCAGGGCGCGACCGAGAGGGGCACGAAGGCCATGCCCAGGAACACGAACTGCGAGACCTGCAGCATCGCCTGGATCTGCTTGTAGACGATCGCCAGGCCGGCGACGGCGAACGCGAGGCCGGTGACGCCCAGCAGCATCGGGAGCAGCACCGCGGCGATCAGGGGCAGGTCGACGGCGAGCCAGGTGCCGACGGTGGCCATCGAGGCGATCAGCATGAGCGCCACGATCAGCACGTGCGTGCCGAGGTGGCCGACCAGCCGCGCCAAGAGGATCCAGCGCGGCGAGACGGGCGACATGTGCAGCTGCTCGAGCGTGCCGCGGGTCGCCTCGGTGGTGATCTCCCAGCCGATGGAGTTGATGCCGACCAGCAGCAGGAACCACACGGCGTTCCCCACCAGCAGGAAGCGGACGTTCGTCTCCGCCGCCGCCGGGTCGCCGACCACCGTGACGCCGAGGAACATCGCGAGGAAGATCACGTAGAAGGTGATGACCAGGCTGATGGTGTTCGGCAGGTAGCGCCGCATCTCGATGAGGACCTTGCCGACGTTGGCGCGCAGCACGTTAGCCCACATGGGCGACCTCCTCGCGGTCGACGCCGGCGTCGTGGGCGTGCCACGCCACAGCGTCGGGCTCCGCCCGACGCGCGGGCCCGTCGCCGTTCACCAGGTGGCGGAAGACCTCCTCGAAGCGGACCGCGACGCGGTCGAGCGACTCCATCGGCGTCCGCTCGCGCCGCAGCACGTCGATGAAGCGGTAGACGTCGTCGCCCCGCTCGAGGTCGACCCGCACGTGCAACCCGTCGTCGCTGACGCTGACCAGCGGGAACGCACGGCGCAGGTCTGCCGCCTGCGCCGGGGTGAGCGGCGCACCGAGCCGGGCGTCGTAGGCCCGGGTCGCGAAGAGACCCAGCAGCGTCGCCACCCGCTCGTCGGCGACCAACCGCCCGTGCGCGATGACGACGACGCGCTCGCAGACGTCCTGGACGACCGCCATGTCGTGGCTGGAGAGGAGCACGGTGCGCCCCTCGGCCGCCAGTTCGCGCACGAGGCTGCGGACCTCGTCGCCGGTCTGGACGTCGAGGCCGAGCGTCGGCTCGTCGAGCAGCAGGACCTGGGTCCCGGCGAGCACGGCGACCGCGATGGCGAGCTTCTGCTGCATCCCGCGCGAGAGGTCCGCGACCAGCGCATCGCGCTTGTCGGCCAGGTCGAAGCGCTCGAGCAGGGCGTCGGCCGCTGGCCCTACCGCCCGCGGCGAGCGGCCGCGGTTGCCCATGAAGTAGAGCAGGTTCTCGCGCGCGGTCAGCCGCCAGTAGAGGTTGCGGTTGCCCTCCAGGACGGCCGCGAGGTGGCGCGTGGCGTCCCGTGGGCGACGGCGCGCGTCGACGCCGCACACCTCGATCGTCCCGGTGTCGGGCCGGACCAGGCCGCAGACCATCTTGATCGTCGTCGTCTTGCCGGCGCCGTTGGGGCCCAGCAGGCCGACCACCTGCCCCGGCTCGGCGGCGAAGCCGACGCCGTCGACGGCCACCAGCGGTTCACGGCCGCGCCGAGGGTAGGCCTTCCGCAGGTCGTGCACAAGCAGCGCAGTGGGGGGGTTGGATGCTCCCGGCACGGCTCTCCTCTCGTGACGCCGGCGGGCGCCTGTAGGGATTGTAAACCTCTATTTTACAATTCGTCAACAGCTGCTTACCAAGAAGCGCACCCCCGGCGGTGCCGGGGGTGCGACGATCGGGTGCCGGTGGAGCCACGGGGCGGCTGCGGGCGGGCCCCGCCACTCGGCGGGGGCCCCGCCGCCACGCGGCGGGCACTCAGCCGCGGGCGGCGGCCGAACCGTTGCCGCGATCGAGCCTGGGGGCCGAAGACCGCGGCTCGAGCCGTTCCGCGAGGGCGGAGAGGGTCCGCGCGAGCCGCGTCCGCAGGCGCGTGGTCGAGAGGGAGCGGCTGCGCCCCGCGGCGGCCGCCTCGACCCGACGTGCGGCGACGACGTCGCCCCGCAGGGCCGCCTCGGCACGGAGTCGCTCGGAATGGGCGGCGGCGTGATGCAAGATGAGGGTATCGCTGAGCAACAACATGGTGGTACCTCGGTCGCCACGGGGAGGCGTCGTCGGGAGGGTGGAGGTGGGGCCAAGGAAAAACCCTCGGCATCGCGTGCGGGCCGAGGGCGGCTGACCGGCGGTCGTCGGCGAGCGCATGGCTCGCCTCGCGCTAGGTCGCGGGCTCTTCGGCGGCGCGGAGGCTCGTGCGCGACGGGCGGTCATCGCCGGCCACGAGCGGGCATGCGCATCGGGTCGATCTCACCATCCGTCACCTCCCCTTCGTCGCCGGCGCTGTGGGACCGCGAGCGATCCAAGGGCGACGTGCGATCCTAGCAGGTCCATGCCGGCTATGCAAGTGGGTATCCGCATGCATGGGCCGGGGGAACACGAAGCACGCGTCACGCGCCGGGCGGGCAGCGGAGAACGGCACGGGCGCCACTGCCGACGTGCCGCCGAAGCTCTCAATCCTCGTCGGTCAACTCGCTGGCCCGGCGCTCGCCACCGTCGCGGTGCCTGCGCCGCTCGCGCGGGAGCATGAGCGCGACGACCAGCTCGAACGACTCCGCCATCTGGCTCGAGCGCACGGCCTCCTGGTCGACCCCGAGGCCCTCGAAGAGCGCGGGCGCGTGCCGTAGCACGTCCACGCGGTCGCCCTTGACGACCACCAGGGTCACGTCCGACGACCGCCGGCCCTCGCCGAAGGCGACGTGCAGCCCCCGCCGCTTGGCACGCTCGCGCACCGCGCGCTGCACCTCGGCCGCAAGACCGGTCGCGATGGGGGGAACGTGGCGCTCGCTCATCGCGGATCAGTAGGCCCGGCCGAACACGACCTTGTTCGCGTACCCGGACGGCCGACCGGTGTGCACGCAGGTGGTTCCCTCGGCGCTGATGCCCTCGAGCGGGATGCAACGCACGGTCGCCTTCGTCGCCTCCTGGATCGCCCTCTCCGACTCGGGGTCGCCGCAGTGGGTGGCGATGACGAAACCCCGCTCCACGCCAGCGACGAGCTCCTCGAAGGTATGGGCCTCCACGGTCCGCTCCTCGCGGAACGCGCGCGCCCGCTCGAAGAGGCGGTCGTGGAAGGCGGGCAGCGCCTCCACCAGGTAGGCGACCAGGCCATCGAGCGGCACCGCCGTCTTGTCGGCCGCGAGCCGGTCCTTGACGAGCGCGGTGCCCGCGTCCAGGTCCTTCGGCCCGATCTCGACCCGCAGCGGCACGCCCTTCTGCTCCCACTCGTAGAACTTGGCGCCCGGGTTGGCGTCGCGCGCATCGACGCGCACCCGCACGCCCGCGCCGCGCAACGCGCCGGCGATGCGCTCGACCTCGGCCGCGACGCGCGCCCGGCCCGCCTCGTCGTTGCCGCGCCCCATGGGCACGACGACCACCTGCGTGGGCGCCAGCTTGGGCGGCAGGACCAGACCGGCGTCGTCGCCGTGCGCCATGATGATCGCCCCGATCATGCGCGTCGAGAGCCCCCACGAGGTCGTGTGGGCGAAGGCCTGCTCGTTGTCGACGTCGTTGAACTTGATGTCGAACGCCTTGGCGAAGTTCTGGCCCAGGTAGTGGCTGGTGCCCGACTGCAGCGCCTTGCCGTCGCGCATCATCGCCTCGATCGTCAGCGTCTGCACGGCGCCGGCGAAGCGTTCCCCCTCGGTCTTCTCGCCGCGGATCACGGGCACCGCCGCGAACTCCTCGGCGAAGGTGGCGTAGACGTCGAGCATCTGCCGCACCTCGAAGCGCGCCTCCTCCTCGCTGGCGTGCGCGGTGTGGCCCTCCTGCCACAGGAACTCGGTGGTGCGCAGGAACGGCCGCGTGCGCATCTCCCAGCGCACGACGTTGCACCACTGGTTGTAGAGCAGCGGCAGGTCGCGGTAGCTCTGCACCCACTTGGCGTACAACTCGCCGACCACCGTCTCCGACGTCGGGCGGATCGCCAGCGGCTCCTCCAGCTCCACGCCGCCCGCGTGGGTCACCACCGCGAGCTCGGGCGAGAAGCCCTCCACGTGCTGCGCCTCGCGCTGGAAGTAGCTCATCGGGATGAGCATGGGGAAGTAGAGGTTCTCGTGCCCGGTGGCCTTGAACATCGCGTCGAGCTCGCGCTGGATGTTCTCCCACAGGGCGTAGCCGTACGGCCGGATCACCATCGTGCCGCGCACGGGACCGAGGTCGACCAGGTCGGCCCGGTAGACCAGCTCGTTGTACCAGGCGCTGAAATCGTCGGATTGGGACGTGAGGGAGGGCTGCTTGGCCATGTCGGCTCAGGGTAGCAGGTGGACGGCCGTCGGCGACGCCACGCTCGGCGGGCACCCCGCCATCTCGTGATCTGCTTCACGACCCCGCGCGGCGCCGTTTGGGAAGGTGGAAGGGCATGCGAAGTCGCGCCGGCATCGCCGGCGACGCCCTCTCCACCCTCCGGCTGCCGGATCGGAGTACGACCCCATGCGCCCATCCCACCGCCTCGCGTGCGCGCTCGCCCTGGCCGCCCTGGTGTTCGCCCTCGGCGCCTGCGGCCCAGGCCCGGAACAGGTCGACCCGCTCAGCGAGCCCGTCGCCTTCTCGTTCGAGCTCGCCAACCCCGACGAGGTCGCAGGACCGCTCTTCGGCGTCATGCTCACGCCGTTCGAGCCCAACCCGATGTTCGGTGGGCGCGCGCTGGCGCCCGCCGCCGCCGACGTCGAGGGCTTCGTCTACGCCACGATCGACGCGGCGCTCGACGCGGACGGCCTCGCGACCGGGTCGCTGATCTCCGTCTACGACTTCCCACGCATCAACGAGGCCCTCGGCCTCGAGTTCGGCTGGCTGCTCTTCTTCCCACCCGAGGGGTGCCCCATGACGGCGACCAACGCCGCCGAAGCGGCCCTCGCGCCGCTGCCGTACATGGCCGTGTGGGACGGCGAGTCCTTCGTCGGCGACGAACCGGACGTCGACGCCATCGTCCACTTCGAGAGCTTCGAGCGGGTCGACGGCGCGGGCGGCGCGTTCACCGAGACCTTCGTCGGCTACGTACCCGTGGCGTCGCAGAGCGCCTGGAGCGCCGCGACCGACGGCGCATGCGTACCCGACGAGGAACCGAACGCCACCCTGACCGTCGACGTCGCCATCGACGCCGGCTGGCAGTTCCTCCGCTACACCTCCGTGACGACCTTCGACGGCGTCGACACGGCCTACGCCGACGAGCTCGTCTCGTTGACCCTCGAGGAGATCGCCGAGGCCGGGATCATCGGCCAGGCGCTGCCGCCGGGCATGATTCCGGTCGGCTCGCTCTCCGGGGCGTCCTTGCGGACGGGTCCGTCCACGCTGTTCCGCTGATCGCGCGATCGTGCCTCATCCGCCGGCGCCCCCCCGCGGGGCGCCGGCGCCGTCGGGTAGGGCACCGCCCTCTCGTCGGGGCGGCGCCAACGTGACCCCGGCCCGCTTCACGCCCGGGAGGCGCTCCTATGCTGGTGCCATGGTCCGCCCCCGCACCTCCCGTGCACCGACCCCCGCCGAGCTCGCGGCCGCCGCACCGCAGCTCCCGCTCGCGCTCTACGACGGCGACTGCGTCTTCTGCACCGCCCAGGCCGAGCGGGCCCGGCGGCTCTCCGGCGGACGGCTGCGGGTCGCGCCGCTGCAGACGGCGCTCGCCGACGTGCCCTGGGTCGATCCCGAGGAGGCCGTCAAGGCCCTGCAGCTCGTCGACCGCGACGGGCGCGTGTACGCGGGCGCCGCCGCCGTCGTGCGCCTGCTGCGCCTGACGCGCCCTGTGCTCGGCCTGCTGGCGCTCGCGTACCACCTGCCGGGCGTCCGCTGGTTGGCGGACCGCGCCTACGCCGCCGTGGCCGCCCGCCGCTACGCGATCGCCGGCCGGACCGACGACGGCTGCGCTGACGGCGCCTGCGGCGTGCCCTGGGCAGCGCGCCACGGCGCGGCGCGGCGCGGCGCGGGGCGCGGCAACGCCGCAGCCGCTGGCGTGGCGTCGGCCGACGCCACGCCACGCCCCTTCGGTCAGAGCACCATCACCGGCCGCCCGGCGGCGCGCAGCGTGCGCTCCAGCACGCCGCCGAGCAGCGACTCCAGCCAGCGCGAGTAGCGGTAGCTGCCCATCAGGATCACGTCGCAGCCACGCTCGTCGGCCACGGCCACCAGCGTCTCGGCCACCGGCCCCTGGCGCTCGACGTAGTCGGCGCGCACGCCGTAGGGCTCGAGGTACGAGCGCGCCTTGTCGAGGATGACGGTCGCCCCGCGGGACGTCTCGGCCACCGTCGCCACCACCACCTCCGTGTGCCACTTCGCGGCCGCGTAGGCCGCCACGAACAGCGCCTCGTCGGCGCGCGCGCCCCCGTCGTACGCCACCAGCGCGCGCTTCAGCGGGCTGACCGGGCCGACGGTCACCAGGACCGGGCAGGGGGTGCGCCGCAGCAGCCCCTGGTGCCGCGGCGCCAGGCGCCAGCCCTTGGCGTCCGGCACGACGATCGGGGCGACCAGCAGGTCCACCCAGGCGGCGCGTTCGCGCAGCTCCTGCAAGGGGTTGCCGACGGCGACGGCGAACTGCAGCTCGACCCCCGCGCGCTCGGCCGCCGCCATCGCCGCGCCGCGCAACGCGTCGACCTCCGCGCCCGTGGCCGCATCCTGGTTGGCGGCCACGTGCAGCGCGTACACCCGCGCGCGCTCGCGGCCGGCGAGCACCAACGCCTGGTCCAGGGCTGGGATGCCCAGCTCCAGGTCGGGGAGCGCCACCAGCAGGTCGTCCGCGATCGCGGCCCCGTCCGACCGTTGGTCCTCGTCGCGCCCGCGGACCTGCTGCAGCAGGTCGTCGCGCTCCTTGGGGCCGCGGCGCTCGGCGGCGACGCCGGACCCGAGCGACTCGGCGATCGACTCGCTCGGCAGCGTGAAGCCGAGCTCGCGCTCCAACCGGCCGCGGTGCTCGGAGAGCCACAGGTACAGGTCGGTCTCCGTTCGCCCCCGGAAGTCCCGCAGGATGCCGCCCGAACGGATCGCCTCGCGCACGGGCACGTAGACCGTGTCGTACCAGTGCGCCACCGCCTCCGGGTACGCGACCTCGCGGTCCTCGTCGATGCCCATGTAGTAGCGGTGGACCGAGATGTGGTCGAGCAGCCGCTCGAAGGCGCCCGCCGTGGTGACGCGCAGGTCGGCGCCGGGCCGCAGCTCGTCCAGCGCGGTGGCCTCGAGGAAGCGCGCGTGCTCCTCGGCGATGATCAGGTCGTCGGGTGAGACGTCGGCGGAGAGCGGCACCCGGGCGTGCACGGGGGTGACGTACGCCTGGATGAAGCGGGCGCCGAGCTGGCGCGCCACCGACACGCGGTGGTTGCCGTCGCGCACGAAGTATGCGTCGCCGATGCGGTAGAGCTCGACGGGCGGCGTCCCCGTCAGCCCGGTCATCGCGACCTTCACGCCGACCCAGCGCGCCTTGTCGGCGTCGGTGCGCGGCAGGAACTCGCGGGTGAAGTCGACGGTGCGGCCGACGCTGCCGACGATCGCGTCGAGCGGGACGTCCTCGAGGTGGTGGGCCGGGCTCTCGACGGCGTGCAGCCGCCGGCGGACGTCGTCGTAGGAGAGCAACGGCGCCGAGCGCGCGCCGAGCGCGGAGAGCGCCTCGCGCAGGTCGGCGCGGCGGCGGGCGCGCTTGAAGTCCAAGGCGGCCTCGGCGGCCGCAGCAGATCCCATCGTCACGAGCGCATGGTAGCGCCGACCGCGCGGTCGGGCTCAGTACGCCGCACGTCGCCCCGCCCCGACGATGGCCGGGCGCCCGCCCCTGCTACAATCCAGCGCATGCGCCAGATGCCCCGGAGCCCTGCGACCGCCTGACGCGCCACGCCGCGTCGGGACGGGCCAGGGCGTCGCGCAGGCGGCGCCGTTTTCTTGGGCGCCCCCGGACGCGACCTCTGCGACCGCCGCCAGCCACCCGATCCCACGAGCCCGCCCGGCGGGCCAACCCCGGAGGACCCCCGAGATGCCCGACCCCAGCGACGCACGCGGCAGCTATTACGCCACCACGCCGATCTTCTACGTCAACGCCGCGCCGCACATCGGCCACGCGTACACGACGATCCTGGTGGACGTCGTCACCCGCTTCCACCGCCTCAGGGGCGACGACACGTACTTCCTGACCGGGACCGACGAGCACGGCGAGAAGGTGGCCAAGGCCGCCGCGGCGGCCGGCGTCGATCCGCAGACGTACGTCGACCGGGTCACCGGGCAGTTCCGCAGCACCTGGGACTCCATGGGGATCGCCTACGACGGCTTCATCCGCACCACCGACCCGGCCCACAAGAAGGTCGTCCAGGACGTGCTGCAGCGCGTGTACGACAGCGGCGACATCTTCTACGGCGAGTACTCGGGCCTCTACTGCGTGGGCGCCGAACGCTTCGTCACCGAGAAGGAACTCGTCGACGGCTGCTGCCCCGACTCCGACGACCCGCCCGAGCTGCGCGTCGAGGCCAACTACTTCTTCCGCATGGAGAAGTACCGGCCGTGGCTGCGCGAGACGATCGAGGCGAACCCCGACCTCATCCGGCCGGAGCGCTACCGCAACGAGGTGCTGGCGATGCTGCGCGAGCCGATCGGCGACCTGTCGATCAGCCGCCCGCGCGCCCGCGTGCCCTGGGGCATCCCGCTCCCGTGGGACGAGGAGCACGTCACCTACGTCTGGTTCGACGCGCTGATCAACTACTGGTCGCACCTCGTCACGGAGGGGCTCGAACGGCGCTACTGGCCGGCGGTCAACCACTTCATCGCCAAGGACATCGTCAAGCCGCACGGGGTCTTCTGGCCGACGATGCTCAAGGCCGCCGGCATCCCGCTCTACGCGCACCTGAACGTGCACGGCTACTGGCTGGCCGACGAGCGCAAGATGAGCAAGTCGCTCGGCAACGCCATCAAGCCGCTCGACCTGCAGGAGAAGTACGGTCACGACGCCTTCCGCTACTTCCTGCTGCGCGACATGAGCTTCGGGCTCGACGCCAGCTTCCACGAGGCCGGCATCGCCGAGCGCGTCAACTCCGACCTGGCCAACGACCTCGGCAACCTGCTGCACCGCACGCTGGGGATGCTCGGGCGCTACACCGGCGGCGTCATCCCCGCCTTCGGCGAGCTCGGCCCCGACGACGAGGCGCTGCGCGACGCCTTCCTCGGTCTCGCCGACGCGGTCAGCCGGCGCTTCGACGAGCTCCAGTTCGACCGGGCGATCGAGGACGTGATGGTCGCCGTGCGCAAGGCGAACAAGTACGTCGCCGACCAGCAGCCATGGGCGCTGGCCAAGGACCCGGCCCAGGCCGCGAAGCTCGGCACCGTGCTGCGCTCGGTCGTCGAGGCGCTGCGGGTGGCCTCGGTGCTGCTCGAACCCGTGATGCCGACGAAGGCGCGCGAGCTCCGCGCGCAGCTCGGCCTCGCGGACGCGCCCGCCACGCTGGACGACGCCCGCCGCTGGGACGGCGCGCCCGAGGGCACCGCCACCCGCCCCGGCGAGCCGCTCTTCCCGCGCGTCGACCTCGAGGCGCTGGCCGCCGCGATGGCGGAGCCGGCCGCGCCACCGCTCGAGCACAAGGACGAGGTGACGATCGACGACTTCGCCAAGCTGGAGTTCCGCGTCGCGCACGTGCAGCACGTCGAGCCGCACCCCAAGGCCGACAAGCTGCTGGTGCTGACGGTCAGGGTGGGTCCCGAGACGCGCACGATCGTGTCCGGCATCAAGCAGCACTACACGCCCGAGCAGTTGATCGGCAAGAGGGTCGTGATCGTCGCCAACCTCAAGCCCGTGAAGTTGCGGGGCGTCGAGTCGCAGGGGATGATCCTCGCGGCCGAGGACGCCGACGGGAACCTGGCGGTGGCGACGCTCGACCGCGACATGCCCGACGGCGCCGAGGTGCGCTGAGCCGGCTCCGCCGGCCAACGGGCGGGCCCGCCCACCCTCGGGCGGGGCCGCCGGCTGGCCGGCGGCATAGACTACGGTGACGTGACACCTGGCCTCGCCACGATCCGCTTCACCCTGGGCGCGGTGGGGTGGCGGACGCCGTTCGCCTGCATGCCCCGGGCGCGCACGACCCCTCCGCCCGACCCCGTGAGCCGGGGCGGGTGATGTCGTGAAGGCGTCGATCAGCGCGCGGCTGCGGGACTTGCTCGACCGCACCTTCGGACGCAAGATCGGGCGCGCCAGCGTCTTCGGCCTGATGCGCGATCCGGTGGTGCTGCTCGACGCGCGCGACCATGTCGTCGACGTCAACCCGGCCTTCATGCGGCGGCTCGCCGACGCGATCGTCGCGGCGCCGCCGAGCGAAGCCCCCGAGACGACGACGGTGACCGATGCGGCCGTGCGTCGCACCACCGGCGACGCCGCGCAAGACGGCGCCAGCCGCAGCCGACGGGCTCGCCACCCGGCCCTCGGCCGCGCGGTCGCCGACGCCCTCCCCGACCTGGCGGCGGTGCTGGGCGGCCCCCACGACCGCGCTGGGGTGCTGCTCGACGGCGCGCTGGACGGATGGGCCGCGACGATCGAGACGCTGCTCGACCGCCGGGAGGGGCGCATCGGCCGGACGGTGATCCTGCGCGACGTGCGCGCCGAGCGCGCCAGGGAGAAGCGGCTGCGCTACCAAGCCGACCGCGACCCGCTCACGGGGGCGCTCAACCGCCGCGCCTTCGACGCCCTGCTGGCGCAGGCCCTCGCCGAGCCAGACGCCCGCGTCACCCTCGCCTACCTCGACCTCGACGGCTTCAAGGACATCAACGACTTCTTCGGCCACGCCACGGGCGACGCCGTGCTCATCGAGACCACCGCCCGCCTGAGCCGGGTGCTGCGCGACGGCGATGCCCTCGGCCGCATGGGCGGCGACGAGTTCGCCGTGGCCCTGGTGGGTCTCGACCACGCCTCGGCCGACCCGGTCGTCGCGCGCCTGCGGCACGCGCTCGGGCCGCTCTACGAGGTCCACTCGGCGACCATCCGGATCGAGGCCTCGCTCGGCGTGGCCAGCGCGCCCGAGGACGGCAGCGACGCGCAGGCGCTCCTCTCCGCGGCGGACGCGGCGATGTACCGCGCCAAGAGCGCCCGCCGCGCGGCGGGGATCTCCACGCTCGACCCCGTCGGCGGCACGCCGCCGGGCGGCGGCAAACCGCCGGGCGGGGGCGAGCCACCGCGCTGAGCGCGCATCAGACGGGGTCGAACAAGAAGCCCTCGCCGCCGTCCTCCGCCTCGTCGGCGGCACCGCCGGCCACCACCGCCAGCACCTGCGCCCCGTAGCGCGCGAGCTTCGCGGCGCCGACCCCGGACACCGTCGACAGCGCGTCGAGGTCGGCCGGCGCGAGTTCGGCCATCGCGCGCAGCGTGGCGTCGTGGAACACGACGTACGCCGGGACCCCCTGGGCCCGGGCCGCGGTGGCGCGCCAGGCCCGGAGCGCCTCGAAACGCGCCGCGGCCTCGCCACTCAGGTCGGCCGCCGCCAGGCCGGTGGCCGACGGGCGCGCCTTGACGCGCCGGGGAGCGACCCGCTCGGGATCGCGGCGCAGGCGCACGTCGCGCTCGCCGCGCAGGACGGCCGAGGCGCCGGCGCCCAGGCGCAGCGCGCCGTAGCCGTCGGCGTCGGGCTGCAGTAGGCCGGTGGCCACCAACTGGCGCAGCACCGAGCGCCAGGTGCGCTCGTCCAGGTCGGACCCCACGCCGAAGGTCGGCAGCTTGTCGTGGCCGCGCTCGCGGGCACGCGGCGTCGACTTGCCGAGCAGCACGTCGACCAGGTGGCCGCCGCCGTAGCGCTGACCGGTGCGCGCCACCGCCGACAGCGCCTTCTGCGCCGCCACCGTGCCGTCCCACGTGTCGACCTGGTTCGTGCAGGTGTCGCAGTTGCCGCAGGGGCCCTCGTACGCCTCGCCGAAGTAGCCGAGCAGCACCTGCCGGCGGCACGCGACCGTCTCGCAGTAGCCGAGCAGCGCGTCGAGCTTGCGCTGCTCGACGCGCTTGACCTCGTCACCGGCGCCGCCGGAGGCCAGCAGCCGGCGCATGGAGATGACGTCGGCGAGGCCGTAGGTCATGAAGGCGGTGGCCGGCAGGCCGTCGCGCCCGGCGCGGCCGGTCTCCTGGTAGTAGCCCTCGAGGCTGCGGGGCACGTCGAGGTGCGCGACGAAGCGCACGTCCGGCTTGTCGATGCCCATCCCGAAGGCGATGGTGGCGACGACGACCACCCCCTCCTCGCGCAGGAAGCGGCGCTGGTGGTGGCTGCGGGTCTCCGCGTCGAGGCCGGCGTGGTACGGCACCGCGCTGATGCCCTGCTCGACGAGCCAGGCGGCGGTCTGGTCGACCGCGCGCCGCGACTGGCGGTAGACGATGCCGGCGTCGCCGCCGTGCTCCGTGCGCAGGAAGCGCAGCAACTGCGCGCGGGCGTCCTCCTTGTCGACCACCACGTAGCGCAGGTTCGGCCGGTCGAAGCTGGCCACGAACGAGCCGGCGCCCTCCAGACGGAGCTTGTCGCGCATCTCGCGGCGGGTGACCTCGTCCGCCGTGGCGGTCAGGGCGATGCGCGGGACCCGCGGGAAACGCTCGGCGAGCACGCCGAGACCGAGGTACTCCGGGCGGAAGTCGTGCCCCCATTGGCTGACGCAGTGCGCCTCGTCGATGGCGATCAGGCCGAGCGCCGTCCGCTCGAGCAGCCCGAGGAAGCGGGGCGTGAGGAGCCGCTCGGGGGCCACGTACAGCAGGTCGAGCCGCCCCTCGAGCACGTCGCGCTCGATGCGGTTCGCCTCGGCGGCCTCCAGCGTGCTGTTGAGGAACGCGGCGCGCACGCCCAGAAGCCGCAGCGCCTCCACCTGGTCCTGCATCAGCGCGATCAGCGGGCTGACCACCAGGCCGAGGCCGGGCCGCAGCAGCGCGGGCAGCTGGTAGCACAGCGACTTGCCGCCGCCGGTCGGCATGAGCACCAGCGCGTCGCCGCCGGCGAGCAGCGTGCCGATGACCTCGCCCTGCAGCCCGCGGAAGTCGTCGTAGCCCCAGACGCGCCTCAGCAGGTCGCGGGCGGCGGCGAGGTCGGGGGCGGGGGACGGCGCGTCGGGCGGCATCGGGGCGAGGGTACCAACCGTCGGGGGGCGACCGCGGCCGGCGGGCTCGCCCTTTCGTCAGAAGGCCCAGGCGCCTCCCCGCATCACCGGCTCGAGCGTGCCGTCGGGCAGCTCGCCGTCGACGTCGAGCTCGCCGCTGCCGAACATGAAGTCGACGTGGGTGAAGCTCTGGTTGAAGCCGTCGCGCTGCAGCTCCTCGAGCGGCCGCTTCGCGCCATCACGCATCGTCACCTCGTACGCACGACCCAGCGCCACGTGGCAGGCGGCGTTCTCGTCGAACAGCGTGTTGTAGAAGAGCAGGCCGCTCTGGCTGATCGGGCTCTCGTGCGGCACGAGCGCGATCTCGCCGAGCCGCCGCGCGCCCTCGTCGATCTCCAACAGCTTGTCGAGGGCCGCCTGGCCGCGCTCCGCCTTGGCGGCGACCACGGCGCCGCCCTCGAAGGTCAGCTGGAAGCGGTCGATCAGCTGCCCCTGGTACGACAGCGGCTTGGAGCTGGCGATGACGCCGTCGACGCGCCGCGCGTGCGGGGCCGTGAAGACCTCCTCGGTCGGCATGTTGGCGACGAAGCCCACGCCGTTGCTCTCGGCCACCGTGCCGCCGGACTCCCACACGTGCGAGTCGGCGAGGCCGAGGCGCAGGTCGGTGCCCGGCGCGCGCAGGTGCAGCGCGCGGTAGGCGCGGGCGTTGAGGTGGTCGTTCGCCTGGCGCAGCGTGGCGAGGTGCGCCTGCCAGGCGCCGACGGGGTCGTCCAGGTCCGCCCGGGTGGCGGCGAAGATCGCGTCCCACAGCTTCGCGACCGCCTCGTCCTCGGGCACGTCGGGGAACGCCTTGCGCGCCCACGCCGGGGTGGCGAACGCGATGATCGACCACTGCATGAACGCGCGCTGGACGAGGTCGCCGACCGGCCGGTGGGCCACGCTGGCGGCCCGGGTCATGCGCGCCACGCGGGTCGGGTCGGCCGGCGCCATCAGGTCGGGGTCGCTGCCCGCGATCCGCAGCAGGGCGTCGCCGCGCTCGAGCTTGGCCTTGGTCATCGCGACGCGCTCCTCGTCGGCGACGTCGAGCGTGTCGTCGCCGGCGTGCAGGGCGCGGATCAGGCCCATCCGCTCGTCGTTGATGTCGACGGCGACGTGAGCGGCGCCGAGGTCGTACGCCTGCTCGACGATGCGGCGCATGAGGTCGAGCGCCTCGACGGGACCGCCGAGCACCAGGCGCTGACCGGGCTGCAGGTTGACCCCCACGCGCAGCGCGAGGGTGGCGAGGTTGTCGAGCTTCTGGTCGAAGGTGAGCATCGCCCAGAAGTGTACCGAGCGCGGTCAGGGACTCGGGTCGGCGGTGGTGCACGAGCCGCGCCGGCAGGTCCGTCGGGCGCCCGACCGGTACGCCAGGCACGAGCGACCGAAGGTCGCTTCGTCCCTCCGCCCCCGCCAGGCGCGGCGGTAGACTCGTGCTTGGACGACGAGGGCGGAACGCGCGCGCACGAATGCCGCCCCGTCGCCCGACAACCGAAGCCGGTTGCGGCCCCGCCGCCGCAGCTACAGCCCCCTTCAGGGCAGGGTGAGATTCCCGACCGGCAGTGTGTGTGTCGAGCGGAGCTCGACACCCGGAGTTGCGCTTCGCGCAACTCCCCGTGCGTCCACAACGACCACGGCGAGGGTGCCACGAACGTTCGCCACACCCAGCCTGCGAAGCCCGCCAGGGCCCGAACCCGTGAGAACCGGGTGCCGACGGTGACAGTCCGGATGAGAGAAGGAGGCGTCATGATCGAGCGCGCAGAGGCGCGTGCCGGAGGTCCCGCGTGACGGGGCCCCGGGCGAACCCATCCCCCGCGCCCGCGGGCACGACCGACATCGACGTGCGCCACCTGCGGCGCGCGCTGGCGCTGGCCGAGCGGGGCCGCGGCACGACCCACCCCAACCCGATGGTCGGTTGCGTGATCGCCCGCGGCGTCGAAACCGTCGCCGAGGGCTGGCACGAGCGCGCGGGCGGCCCCCACGCCGAGGCCGCCGCGCTCGCCGCCGCCGGCCAGGCCGCCCGCGGCGCCACCGCCTACGTCACCCTCGAACCCTGCGCCCACCACGGCCGCACGCCGCCCTGCGCCGACGCGCTCATCGCCGCGGGCGTGGCCCGCGTCGTCTTCGCCTCCCCCGACCCCGACCCGCGCGTGGCCGGCGCCGGCGAGGCGCGCCTGCGGGCCGCCGGCGTCGAGGTCGTGGCCGGCGCCCTGCGCGACGAGGCCGACGCCCTCAACGCCGCCTACCTCACCCACCGCCGCCTCGGCCGGCCCTGGGTGCGCTACAAGACCGCGATGACGCTCGACGGCAAGATCGCCACCCGCACGGGGCGCTCGCGCTGGATCACCGGCCCCGCGGCGCGCGCCATGGTGCACCGCTGGCGCCACCAGGCCGACGCCGTCGCCGTCGGCATCAACACCCTGCTGCAGGACGACCCGGCGCTGACGACGCGGCTCGAGGGCGACGACGCCCCCGGCCGCACCGCCCGCAAGGTCGTGTTCGACGCGATCGCGCGCACGCCGGTGACCGCCCGCGTCTTCGACGACGGCCCCGACGGCGCGCCGGCGCGCGTCACGATCGTCATCGGCCCCGACGCGCCCGCCGCCCGCACCACGGCGCTCGAGGCGCGCGGCGCACAGGTGCTGCGCGTGCCGGCGCTGCAGGGGCGGCCCGACGTGGCCGTCGCCCTCGGGGCGCTGGCCGGCGGCGAGGACCCGGTCGTCGAGCTGCTGCTCGAGGGGGGCGGCACGCTGGCCTGGAGCTTCCTGGCGGCCGGCGCCATCGACCGCGTCGCCTGGTTCGTGGCGCCCAAGCTGGTCGGCGGGCGCGGCGCCAGCCCGCTGGCGGGCCTCGGCGTCGCCGGCATGGAGGAGGCCCACGCGCTGCAGAGCAGCCGGGTGCGGCGCGTCGGCGACGACCTGCTGATCGAGGGCGACCTGGCGCCACGGCCGTTGCAGACGACCGAAGAGACGGCGGCGGACGCCGCCGGGGAGGAACGCTGATGTTCACAGGCATCATTGAGGAAGTCGGGCGCGTGGCCTGGGCCCGCGAGACGGGCGGCGCCGCCGGCGGCGACGTGCGCGTGCGCATCGAGGCGAACGGCGTGCTGGACGACCTGGCCGTCGGCGCGTCGATCGCCGTGTCCGGCTGCTGCCTCACCGTGGTCGCGCACGACGCGACGGGCTTCGAGGTCGAGCTCTCCAAGGAGACGATCGCCAAGACCGCGCCGCGCTGGTCGGCCGGCGCCACCGTCAACCTCGAGCGCGCCATGCGCGCGAGCGACCGCTTCGGCGGGCACGTGGTCACCGGCCACGTCGGCGGCACCGGCGAGGTGCTGGCGATCCTCGTCCAACCCGGCGCCCACATCGTCACCGTGCGCGGGCCCGAGGCCTTCGCCCGCTACCTGGTCCCCAAGGGGAGCCTCACCGTCGACGGCGTCTCACTGACCGTCGTCGACGTCGGCGGCCCCGCCGGCAGCAGCGACGACCTCGACGCCGCCACCTTCACCCTGTGGCTCATCCCGCACACGCTGGCCGTCACCACGCTCGGCGAGCTGCGCGTGGGCGACCGCGTCAACCTCGAGCCGGACGCGCTCGCGCGCCACGTGGAGCGGCTGCTGGCGCTCGGAGCGGTGCCCGATGGCGCCTGAGGGCCGCGCCGACGCCGCGGTGGCGCCGGAAGCGACCGACGGCGCGCCAGCCGCGCCGCTCGCGACCGTGCCCGAGCTGCTCGCCGAGCTGCGCGCCGGCCGCCCGGTCATCGTGGTCGACGACGAGGACCGCGAGAACGAGGGCGACCTGGTGTTCGCCGCCGAGCACGCCACCACCGAGCTGCTCGCCTTCACCATCCGCCACACCGGCGGCATCGTCTGCGTCGCCATGCCCGACGAGGTGGCCGACCGCCTCGAGCTACCGCCGATGGTGGCACGCAACACGGCTCGCCGCGAGACCGCGTTCACGGTCTCGATCGAGGCCGCCGAGGGCATCAGCACCGGCATCTCGGCCGCCGACCGGGCGCACACGATCAGGCTCGCCGCGCGCCCGCACGCCGGCGCCGCCGACTTCGCACGGCCCGGCCACGTCTTTCCGCTGCGCGCCCGCGAGGGCGGCGTGCTGCGCCGCGCGGGCCACACCGAGGCCGCCGTCGACCTCGCGCGCCTCGCGGGCCTGCAGCCGGTGGGCGCGCTCAGCGAGGTCATGCGCGACGACGGCCACATGATGCGGCTGCCCGAGCTGCGCCGCTTCGCCGCCGAGCACGGCCTGAAGATCGGCACGATCGCCGACCTCATCGCCCACCGCGTCACCCGCGAGCGCTTCGTGGAGCGGGTCACCGAGGCCCAGCTCCCCACGCCGTGGGCGCGGTTCCGCGTGATCGGCTACCGCGACGCGCTGACCGGCGCGGAGCACGTGGCGATGGTGCTCGGGGACGTGCGGCAGGAGGTGGCCGACGACGGCGACTCGGGGGCGCCCGGCGTCGCCGAGCCAGGCGCCGCGGCGGTGGGCGCCGCCGCGGCGCCCGTGCTCGTCCGCATGCACTCCGAGTGCCTGACCGGCGACGCGCTGCACTCCCTGCGCTGCGACTGCGGCTTCCAGCGCGACGCCGCGCTGAAGATGATCGCGGACGCCGGTCGCGGCGCGCTGGTCTACCTGCGACAGGAGGGGCGCGGCATCGGCCTGCTCAACAAGCTGCGCGCCTACGCGCTGCAGGACGAGGGGGCCGACACCGTCGAGGCCAACGAGCTGTTGGGCTTCGCCGCCGACCTGCGGGACTACGGCGTCGGCGCCCAGATCCTCCTCGACCTCGGCGTCCGCCGCCTGCGGCTCCTGACGAACAACCCACGCAAGGTGGTCGCCCTCGAGGGCTTCGGCATCGAGGTCGCCGAGCGCGTCCCGCTACACGCCGGCGAGAACCCCTACAACGAGGCGTACCTGGCGACGAAGCGGGCGAAACTGGGGCACTTCGACGACTAGGTCCCGCGGGTCGGCACGTCGGGCGCGCTGACCTCGACGGATGCGTCGTCCTCCACGGAAGGGCCGGCGCCCTCGAGCGCCGCCTCGAGCGCCTCGTCGCGCGCGAAGGCGAAGGGGTCCTCCGCCTCGGGGTCGCGCAGGAGCGCCGTCGCCGCCAACGCCGCCGCGGCGCTCCAGGTCTGCCGCAGCCGCGCGCGGCGACCGATCAGGCCGCCGTACGGACCGTCGTAGTACTCCGGCCAGTCGTCGCGCTGGAGGCGCGGAACCGCGTTCTCCAGAACGTGCCGCGCCAGGTCGGCCCGACCCGCGACGCGCGCGGCGGACGCCAGCGGCCACAGCAGCATCGGCCAGCTGCCGCCGTTGTGGTAGGACCACGGCACGTTCTTCTGGTCCGAGCCCGTCAGGAGCGCCCAGTCGCGGCCCTCGACCGGCGGGTACGCCAGCTTGAAGCCGGTCTCACCCAGCAGGTCGCGCTCGTGCCGCTCGATCAGCGAGAAGAGCCCGTCCGCGTGCGCGGCCGGCGCCAGCCCGGTCGACACCGCCAGCAGGTTGCCGAGCGCGAAGAACCGCGGGTCGAGGCGCGCCGGACCGAGGTTGCCTGCGTAGTAGCCACCGCCCTCGGAGAGCCAGGCCATGGTCCAGGTGGGGATCGCGTCCGGATGGAGGTTCCACGGGTTCCGCCGGGCGTCGCCGAACTCCTCGACCGGGTAGCGTCGGATCACCTCGATGCGCGTGCGGTCCAGCCAGTAGTGGCGGCGCAGGTGGCGGCCGAGCGCCACGAGGCGCTCGAACGCCCGATCGCGCAGGGGGTCGCCGGCGTCCAGCACCTCGCAAGCCGCCCGTAGGCCCGCCCAGAAGAGCACCTGCACGTCGAGCGGGTGGCCGTACACGCCCATCCGGCGATCGATCATGGCGGACCCGTCCGGCACCAGGAGCGACGGCAGCATCTCGAACTGCGGCTGCAGGTAGAGCGCGAGGATGCCCTCGATCGCCCCGCGCACCTCGGGGGCGCGCTGAAGCTCCTCGTCGCCAGTAGCCCGCCGGTACGCCCGCAGGATCAGCAGCCACCACAGGGCGGCGTCGATCGGCGCGACGCGGCCGATGGCGCGCTGGCCGAAGTCCGCGACCATGCGTTCGCCGGCACCATCCCCCGCGTCCGCGTCGCGCACCACCGCGAAGCTGGCGGGCATGAGGCCGGGCGCGGCGCGCAGGCCGGCATCGGCCCCCGCCCGCGCCTGGAGGCCCGCCACCGTGACGATGAACGCCCGCACGCTATCGCTCTGGCCGGCGGCCAGGAGCGCCGCGGCCGACACCGCGAAGTCGCGCACGAAGCATTCGCGGTAGTTCAGCAGCACGGGGCCGGGATCGCAGGCGGCCACGGTGCCGACCACCTCGCCGCCGAACCGCAGCCGCGCATGGCTCAGCACCTCGGCGGCCGAGGCCTCACCAGCCGACGTCTCGCTGGGTCCCACCGGATCGATCATGTCACCGAGCCTAACGCGCGGCGCCCGCAGCAGCGGCCGCGACCTACCACCGGGCCAGGTACCCCCGCAGCTCCTCGTCGAGCGGCGGCCGCGCGCCCACCTGCTGGATGACCCACTCCGAGACGCCGACCGCGAAGCGGGCCGCGGCGGCGGGCTCGGCGCCCCGCAGCCAGCGCGACAGGAACGCGCCGGCGAAGGCGTCGCCCGCGCCGGTGGCGTCGATCAGCCGGTTGACCTGCGGCGGGACGGCGGCCGGTGCGCCGCCCTGCGGCAGCACCAGCGCGCCGTCGGCGTCGAGCTTCAGCGCGATGAGCGCGCCCGGATAGAGCTCGGCGAGGCGCGCGGCCATCGCCTCGGGCGCGTCCTCGCCGCCCGTGAGCACCGCGGCCTCCTCGGCGTTGGGGAACAGCACGTCGACGCCGAGGCCCGCGGTCAGCGCCACGAACGCGTCGACGCCGACCGACTCGATCATCTGGAAGGAGCCCGGGTCGAGCGAGACGCTGGCGCCAGCCGCCTTCGCCGCCCGCGCGGACTCGCACGCCGCGGCCCGCGGTGGGTCGGCGAACAGCGCCCAGGCGGACAGGTGCAGGTGGCGGGCCTCGGCCAGCAGGTCCCGCGGCAACTCCTGCGGCAGCAGCGCGTGGTCGGCGCCCTTGCCCGACACCATCGAGCGCTGGCCGTCGTGGTCGATCCACACCGCCACCGAACCGGTGAGGTGGGCGGCCGTGCGGATGAGGTAGGCCTCGACGCCCTCGTCGCGCAGGTCGTCCTCGGCCAGGGCGCCGAAGCGGTCGCGTCCGACCTTCCCGACGAAGGTGGTCGGGAGGCCGCAGCGCCGCGCCCACACGGCGGCGTTGGCCGCGCTGCCACCCGGTGCCAGCTCGACCTCGCCATAGGTGTCGCCGCCGGTCAAGAGCGCGGTGTTGGTGCGGATCAGCACGTCCCACACGACGTCGCCGACGACCACCAGCGGTCGCCGACCGCCCGGGTCGAGCCCCTCGCCCTCGCGGGCGTGGACCGAGTCCGCGGCCTCGCCGCCCGGGGGCGGCGTGCTCCCGGGTGAATCCGAAGGATTCACGGGTGAGCCCGAAGGGCTCACACTGGCTCCAGTTCGGCCTGCACGCCCGTCGTCACCCGCGGCCCGCCGGCCTCGAGCAGCACGTCGAGTTCGCTGCGGATGCCGAACGCAGGCAGGTAGACGCCGGGCTCGACCGTCACCCCGAAGCCGGGCGTGAGCCGCCGGACGTCGCGCGTCTCGAAATCGTCGAGGTGGGCGGCCTCGCCGTGGATCGGCCCGCAGCCGAGGCTGTGGCCGGTGCGGTGGACGAAGGCGTCGCCGTAGCCGGCGGCGGTCAGGTGGTCGCGCACGGCGCGGTCGACCTCCCAGCCGGCCGGCGGGTCGCCGGCGGCGGCGCGCTCGGCGATCAGCCGCACCGCCAGGTCGCGGCCGTCGCGCACGGCCGCCCAGGCGCGTGCGATCTCGGGGGAGGGCGAGCCGCGCACGCCCATCCAGGTGACGTCGGCGAACGGGGCGTCGGCCCGGTCCTCCTTGGCCCACAGGTCGATCAGCACGACGTCGCCGTCGCGCAGCGCACGGTCGTCGCCCGCGCGCGGGGCGTAGTGCGGGTCGCCGGCGCTGGGGCCGAAGCCGACGATGGCGTCGTGCCCGGTCACCAGGCCACGCTCGGCGAAGCGCGCGGCGATCCAGCTCTGGACCTCGTGCTCGCGCACCGTCTCGCCGCCGGCGAGGCGCCGCCGGATCTCGTCGAAGGCGCCGTGGCAGACGGCCATGACGGCCTCGGCCGCGCGCTCGTGGGCCGCGACCTGCGCGGGTGTCCAGGTCGCGAAGGCCTGCAGCACCTCGGCCGAGGAGCGCACGTCGACGCCCAAAGCGCGCAGCAGCTCGATCGTGCCCGCGTCCACGTGCGACACGTAGGGGAGGTCGGCCTCGGGGGCGTACTCGAGCGCCACCGGGCCGCCGGGGTTCGCCTCGGCGAGCGCGGCGCGCAGCGCGTGACGGTCGGCGTAGGTGCGCACCGGCCACGGTCCGCGCTCGGCCGCGCCCTTCTCGATGGCGTGCGCCAGCAGCGTCGGGGTGCCGTCGGCGGGGACCATCAGCACGACCCGGCGGCTGAAGTGCGCCTCGGGCATGTCGATGAAGCGGGCCGCGACGGGGTTGTTGCCGCGGAAGTCGTAGATCCACCAGGCGGCGAGGCCCTGCGCGCGCAGGGCCGCTTGGGCGACCGGGAGCCAGTCCATGGGGCGCATCGTACGCGGCCGGAGGCCGCGCGCCGGCGGGCCCGCGCGGTTGGGTCCGGCCCGCGGGGCGGACCGCCACCGGTCGCCGCCGCCCGCTGCTACCCTGGGTCGCATGAGCCAAGCGCCGAGCGACGCCGGTGGCCCACATCTCGAGCGCCCAGCCGACGAGGCGCCGGTGGTGGATACGCCGCCGGCCGAACCGTCCGAGAAGCCCCTCGATCCGCGCTGGTGGGGATCGGTGACCCTGCCGGTGGGCGGCGTCGCCCGCTGGCGGGCGGGCCCGAGCACGGTCGTCGCGCAGCGCCGGGCATCGGACTGGCGCGTCTGGCACGAGACCGAGCCCGACGCCTACGCCGTGGAGGCGGAGCGCGTGCGGCGCGTCGAGGAGGAGCCGCCCGACACCGCGCCGAGCGCGCGCTTCAGCTTCGCGGTGGCCCCCGACACGATCACGGTGAGCCCGGTCCTCGCGGACCGCCCCGTCATCGTTCGGCCCGAGTCGCCGCTGTCGATCCCGCCGGGCGAACGGGTGACGCTCTACGCCAGTACCCCCGTGTGGATGGCGCTCGAGCTGCAGGTGCGGCGGCCGAAGCGCGGCAGCAAGGGGCCGAGCCCCGTCGTCCTGAAGGAGCTGCCGAGCTACCGGCCCAGCGACACCTGGTTCGGTCCGTCGACCCGCGAGGGCGAACTGTGCTACGCGGTGCGCACGGCGGCGCGGACCGACGCCGCCGACCTGCCGCTGCGTCCGCACCGGGCGGTGACGCCGCTGACGATCGAGAACCGGGCCGCGACACTCATGGAGATCACCCGGATCGAGGCGCCCATGCCCTTCCTGGCGCTGCACCTCGATCGCCGCGGTCGCCTGTGGACCGACGCGGTGCTGCTCACCCGCGAGGTGGACGACGACACCTCGGTCAAGGTCACGCCGGGGGCGCCCACGGGCGGCGAGCGGCTCGCGGAGCCGCGCGACACGCGCTCGTTCGGCCAGACGATCAGCAGGACCTTCAGCCGGCTGCTGCGGGGGGAGAACTGATGATCGCCGACGCCGTTCCCGAGAGCTTCGCCTTCCTCTCCGCCCTCGCGGACCCCTCGTTCTGGTGGTCGGTCGCCCGCGCGGTGCTCTACCTCGTCATCGGCGTCGTCGTGTCGCGCATGGTCCGCTTCGCCGTCCAGCGTTCGTTGACCCACCTCGAGGCGGGCCAGCGGATGCTGCTCACGCGCATCGCGGGCTACACGGTCCTGACCCTCTTCGTCATCTCGGCGCTGCGCCAGTTCGGCTTCGACTTCGCCGTCCTCCTGGGGGCGGCCGGCATCCTCACGGTGGCCGTCGGCTTCGCCTCGCAGACCTCCGCCTCCAACCTGATCTCGGGCCTCTTCCTGGTCCTGGAGCGCGCCGTGCGCCCGGGCGAGATCGTCATCATCGGAGGCCGCACCGGCGAGGTCGTGTCGGTCGACCTGCTGTCGACCAAGCTGCGCACCTTCGACAACCTGCACGTGCGCATCCCGAACGAGACGATGGTCACGAGCGAGATCGTCACGCTCAACCGGCACCCCATCCGGCGTTTCGACCTCAACGTGGGCGTGGCCTACCACTCCGACCTGGGCCTGGTGCAGCAGACGCTGCTCGATGTCGCCGCCCGCAACCCGCTGTGCCTCGACGAGCCCGCCCCCCTGCTGATCTCGATGGGCTTCGGCGACTCGTCGATCGACTACATGCTGGCGGTGTGGGCGAAGAGCGAGCAGTGGCTGACGCTGCGCAACACGATCACCCGCGAGGTCAAGGAGGCCTTCGACACGGCCGGCATCGAGATCCCCTTCCCACAGCGGACGCTGCAGCCGGGCGTCACGCCCCTCGCGGTGCAGTTGGTGGCGCCCTCCGGCGACGACTCGCCCTCACCCTCGGGCGCTGACGGCAGCGACGGCGCGCCCGCCAACGGCGCGTCCGCCAACGGCGGGACCGCCGCGGGAGCCTCCGGCGCTCCCGGCGCGCGGTCGTCATGAAGCGGCGACGGCCGCCGCGCCGGCACCGGACCAGCCTGGCGCCCACCGCCGCCAAGGTCGGGCTGCCGCCCGGCGAGTTGCGCTACACGGGCACCCCGCGCGACGACGACGTCCGCTCCCACCTGGTCGCGTTCGACGGCAGCAGCATGCGCAGCCGCACCGACCTGAGCCTCGCCGAGGGCGTCGCGGCGGCGATGGCGGGCCTCGGGGACGGCGCCGGGGGCGCCCGCTGGCTCGACGTCGTCGGCGTCCACGACGTCGAGGCGCTGCGGGAGGCCGGCCGCGCGCTGCAGCTCCACCCGCTGACGCTGGAGGACCTCGCGCACGTCGGCCAGCGCCCCAAGGTCGAGCCCTACGAGGGGTACCTCCTGCTGGTCGCGCGCAGCTGGACGGTGGGGCCGGCGATCGCCGGCACCGCCCCCGCGCTCCGCGACGAGCAGGTGGCCATCGTCCTGCGCGGCGACCTGGTGGTCACCTTCCGCGAGCGCCCCCACGAGGCGATCGACGCGCTCCGCGCCCGCTGGGGACGCGGCCGCGGCCGCGTGCGCGAGGGCGGCGCCGCCTACCTCACCTACGCGCTGCTCGACCTGCTGGTCGACCAGGGCTTCGTCGCCACCGAGGCGCTCTCCGAGGCGCTCGCGGCGCTGGAGGAGCGGGTGCTCGAGGCGCCCGAGCCGGCGGTGCTGACGCAGCTGACGGAGCTGCAGCGCGAGCTGGCGCACCTGCGGCGCGTCGCGGCGGCCACCCGCCAGCTCACCGCGACGCTGCGCCGCGAACCGCCGGTCGAGCTCGGCACCTGGCTCGACGAGCTGCGCGACGTCGACGACCATGCCCTGCAGGTGCAGGAGGCGGTCGACACCCTGCGCGAGGTCGGCACCACGCTGCACCAGACGTACGCGGCCGCCGTCGCGGAGCGAACGAACGAGGTGGTGCGCGTGCTGACGCTGTTCACCGCCGCCTTCATGCCGATCACCTTCGTCGCGGGCGTGTACGGCATGAACTTCGCGAACATGCCCGAGCTCGGCTGGCGCTGGGGCTACCTCGCCGCGTGGGCCGTGATGGCCGGCCTGTTCGTCGGCACGGTCGCGTGGTTCCGCCGCCGGCGCTGGCTGTAGGTAGGCCGTCGATGCCGGAAGATCTCGCCACGGTCCAGGACGCCCTTCGCCACCTGTTGGTGGCACTGGGCGATCGCTTCGAGCACGCCGTGGCGGGGGTCCCCCGCGGCTTCGGTGACTTCGACGCCGGCCGCGAGACGCGCCGACCGGTGGAGATCGTGCGCCACATGCACGGCCTCATGCGCTTCGCCGGCGCGTTGTGGAGCGGGAGCGAGGCGGCCTCCGTGGAGCCCGGCAACTGGGAAGCCGAGGTGGCCGCCTTCCGGGCCGAGTTGCGGTCGCTCGACGCGCTGCTGCGCGCCATGCCCGCACCCACGGGCCAGACCACGGCCGCCAAGGTCCTGCAGGGACCGCTGCTCGATGCGCTGACGCACGTCGGCCAACTGCTCACCCTGCGCCGACTGGCAGGCGACCCCGTGCCGCCGCGCCGCTACTACAGCGTCGACATGGCGGAGCTCGACCCGCCGGAGGGTTGAGGCGCGGGAGACGCCGCGGCGCCCGGCGTCTAGAAGCTGCCGGGCAGACCGCGCAGCGCCTCGATCAGCGGGCGCAGCGTCTCGTGCTTGAGCTTCAGGGCGGCCCGGTTGACCACGAAGCGGGCGCTGGAACGCAGCAGGACGTCGACCTCCTCGAGGTCGTTGGCGACGAGCGTCGCGCCGGTCTGCACCACGTCGACGACCGCGTCGGCCAGGCCGCTCACGCAGGCGAGCTCGACGTTGCCGCTCAACTTGACGACCTCGGCGCCCGAGCCGACGCGGCGGAGGTAGTCGCCGGTCAGCCGGGGGTACTTCGAGGCGACGCGCTGGACGGTGCCGGTCGCGCCGCGCGGCCGGATCAGCGACAGGCGGCAGGCGGCGAAGCCGAGGTCGACCGGCTCCACCAGCTGCGAGCCGGACTCCAGCAGCACGTCCTTGCCGACCACGCCGGCGTCCGCCACGCCGAGTTCGACGTAGGTGGGGACGTCCGCGTTGCGCATCTCGATGATCGTCGCGTCGCCGGCGTCGTAGCGCAGCGCGCGGGCGCCACCGCCGGTGTCCAGCCGCAGGCCGGCGGCCCGCAGGACCTCGAGGCTCTGCTCCATGACGCGCCCCTTGGGCAGCGCCAGCGTCAGCCGCGGCGGCGCGCTCACGCGGCGCCCCCGGCGGCGTCGGCGCCCAGCAGCAGGGCGGTGAGGGCCACGCGCTCGTCGTCGTCGGCCGCCACGCCCTCCACCCGGGCGAGCGCGCCCGCGACGAGCAGGAAGGGCACGCGGAGATCGCGCGCCTCGGCGAGCGCCTCCTCGGTGGTGGTGTGCAGCGCGCGCACGACGCGCACGCCGGCGTCGCGCAGGACGCGGGCGGCGGGATCGTCGAGGGCGAGGACCCGCGGGGCGGGCTCGGGCGCCGCGGCGCGCGCGAGCGTCGCCTGCAACAGCCGCTCGACGCCGATCGAGAAGCCCGCGGCCGCCGGCAGCAGGGCGCCGTCGTAGCGGCCGCCGCCGAGCAGCGGTTGGCCGTAGTCCGGGGTGTACGCGCGGAAGGTGACCCCGGTGTAGTACGACAGGCGCCGGGCCATCGCCAGGTCGAGCATCAGCTCGCTGGCGTCCTCGAACTCCGCGAGCACGCCGGCGAGGCGATCGATCTCTCGCTGCGCGGCGGACCAGGGGGCCACCGCGCGGGCGTGTTCGAGCACCTCGATGCCGCCGTAGAGGTCGGGAACGGCGAGCAGCGACTGGCGCGCGCGCTCGGCGTCGGGCGTCGCGCCGCCCGGCGTCGCGGAGAGCAGGTCGGCCAGGTCGCGTCGGTCCTTGCGGTCGATCGCGTCGGCGAGCCCGTCACGGCGGTCGTCGGGCACGGCGGCGGCATCGAGCAGCGCACGGACGAAGCCGGGGTTGCCGACCTCGAGCCGCGGCTGCAGCCCGACGGCCCGCACCGACTCGCGGGCGAGGTGGAGGATCTCGGCGTCGGCGCGTGCGTTCGACACGCCGATGAGCTCGAGGCCGATCTGGCTGAACTCGCGGGTGCGGGCCAGTTCGGGGTCGATCGCGTGCCACACGGTGCCCGAGTACTGCCAGCGGAGCGGCCGTCGGGCGCCGTTGGCGACGGCCGGATGCTCCGCCCGCACCAACTGCGCCAACGCCGGCGTGAAGTCGCTGCGCAGCGCCAGGACGCCGCTGTCGCGGTCGCTGAGCTTGAACGACTGCGCCTGCCGCGGGTGGCTGGCGTCGTAGCGCTCCAGCGCCGGGACCTCGACCATGTCGTAGCCCCAGGCGCGGTACAGGTCGCGCAGCGTCCCGACCACCAGTGCGCGGCGGGCTGCCGCGTCGGGCAGGACGTAGCGGGTGCCGTCGGGCGGGTTGAAGCTCACGCGTCCCCGGCGCCCTCTCGCTTGGCGAGGCGCGCCCGCGCGGCCGCAGACTCGCGCTTGGCGCGACCGGCCGCGCGGCGGGCGGCCGCGGCCTCGCGCCGGGAGGCGGCTTCTGCCGCCGTCGGCGGCGTCTCGAGGCTGCCCCACAGGAGGAGGACGGCGACGACCGCCGCGACCGCCAGGCTCGCGACGTTGCCGACGGTGAGGGTGCCGTCATCGATCGCCATGCTGGCGATCCGACCGGCGGCGACGCCGGCCCACAGGATGCCCATCGCGCGCACCACGATCGCGCCCCGCGGGCGCTGCGGCAGCGCCCACAAGAGCAGCGCGGCCATCGTGACGAACAGGGCGCCGTAGGTGGCGCGCACCTCCGACAGGCCGCGCGGCGCGGCGATCTCGAGACCGAGCAGGCGCGTCGCCAGGACCGGGTTGAAGAGGCTGAGCAGTCCGAGCAGGAGAACGACGCCGGCGGCTGCGTAGGCGAGCTGGGTGCGGGTCGTCATGTCGCGGGCATGGTACCAGAGGCCCCCCACCACACGAGTTGGTCGCGGTGGATGACCTCGTCGAAGTCCTTGCCGCCGAGCAGGGCCTCGATCTCGCGCGTGTGGCGCCCGCGGATGCGCGCGACGGCGTCGCTCGCGTAGTTCACCAGGCCGCGGCCGACGACGGCGCCGGCGTGGACGACGTCGACCGCGTCGCCGAAGGCGAACGCGCCCTCGACGCCGACCACCCCCGACGGCAGGAGGCTGCGCCCGCCCGCCAGGGCCCGGGCGGCGCCGTCGTCGACCTCGAGGCGGCCACGAACCGCCTGCCCGGCGATCCACGCCTTGCGCGCCGACGCGCTGCGCCGCGCCGCGACGCGGGTCCCGCGCAACTCGCCGCGAGCCAGCGCCTCGAGGCCCCGCCCGCCACCGCCGACGATCAGCGTCTCGATACCGGCGCGCTGGGCGATGCGCGCGGCGCGCAGCTTGGTCGCCATGCCGCCGGTGCCGCGCGGGTCCCCGCTGGCGCCCGCCAGGCGCTCCACCGCGTCGAGGTCGTCGACCACCTCGATCCGCCGGGCGTCGGCGTGGCGGTGCGGGTCGCGGTCGTGCAGCCCGTCGACGTCGGTCAGGAGCACCAGGACGTCGGCATCGACCAGGTAGGCGGTCCAGGCCGACAGGGTGTCGTTGTCGCCCAGCTTGATCTCCGCGGTGGCCACCGAGTCGTTCTCGTTGACGATCGGCACGACGCCGAGGCGCAGCAGCGCCTCCAGGGCGTTCTTGGCGTTGACGTAGCGCTCCCGCTCCTGCACGTCGCCGGCCGACAGCAGGAGCTGCGCGACCGGCAGCGGAGCGAGCGCCCGCGCCCAATCGAGCATCAGCAGCGGCTGCCCGACGGCCGCGGCGGCCTGCTTCTCGGGCAGCGTCAGCGGCGGACGCAGGCCCAGGCGCGCACGGCCGGCGGCGCCGGCGCCCGAGGAGACGAGCACGGGCTGGGCGCCGGTCGTCTCGGCCAGCACCTGGACGCCACGCGCGACGGCCCACATCGACGGCGGATCGACGGCCCCGACGGCATCGGTGAGGGAACTGCTGCCGATCTTGACGACCATGCGGCGCCAGCGGCGGTCCGGGCGGGGGGCGGCGTTCACGCGCGCCAGTCTACGGTGCTCTCGCCACCGCTGCGGCAGCGACGGACGCGAGGCGCCGCCACCCGGACCCAGCGCGACCCGCGCCGCGACCCGTCCCACGCCCCGTGCTAGGCTCGCGCTCCATGAGAATCGCCATCGTAGGCGCCACCGGGGCCGTCGGCCAGGAACTGCTCGAGCTGCTCGCCGAGCGGGGCTTCCCGCTGACGTCGCTGCGGGCCTTCGCCTCGGCGCGCTCCGCGGGCCGCACCGTCGCCTTCCGGGGAGAGCCCGTGCCGGTCGAGCCCCTGCCCGAGGATGGCGACCTGGGCGCGGACGTGGTCTTCTCGTCGGCGGGCGGCGGGGTCTCGCGGGCGCACGCCTGGGCGTGGGCGAGCCACGGCGCGGTGGTGGTCGACAACACCAGCGCCTGGCGCCTCGACCCGCGGGTGCCGCTGGTGGTGCCCGAGGTCAACCCGGGCGCGATCGCCGAGCACCGAGGCGTCATCGCCAACCCCAACTGCTCGACGATCCTCGCGCTGCTGGCGCTCGCGCCCCTGCACCGGGCCTTCGGCCTGACGCGCGCGACGGTGGCGACCTACCAGGCGGTGTCGGGGGCCGGCCAGGCGGCGATCGGCGAGCTCCTCGACCAGACGCGCGAGGTCCTGGATGGCGTGCCGGCGCGCCCCGCGAAGTTCCCCCACCCGATCGCGTTCAACCTGTTCAGCCACGACTCCGAGGTCGGCGTCGACGGCTACAACCTCGAGGAGCGCAAGCTGCTGCTGGAGTCGCGCAAGATCCTGGGCCTGCCGGCGCTGCGCATCTCGGCCACCTGCGTCCGGGTGCCGGTGGCGCGGGCGCACGCCGAGGCGATCCACGCCGAGTTCGAGCGCCCGGTGAGCGAGACCGAGGCGCGGGCGGCCCTGGCCGAGGCGCCCGGCGTGCTGATGGTCGACGACCGCGAGGGCAACCGCTTCCCCATGCCGCTCGACGCCAGCGGCCGCGACGAGGTGCTCGTCGGCCGCGTGCGCGAGGACGCCAGCCTGCCGGGCGCCATCGCGCTGTTCCTGGCCGGCGACCAGATCCGCAAGGGCGCCGCCCTCAACGCGGTGCAGATCGCCGAGCGGCTGTAGGGCTGACGCCCGGTGGGGCCGCCGGCCCCGGTGCGTCAGGACCTACCGCCCCGACGCCCTCAATCCACCACCATCCGCCCCTCGCTCCGGTAGACGGCGATCGCCCCCCACTCCCGCACCAGCCGGTCGAGGTCGGCCAGCGTGGCCGCGACGTCCCAGTCGGGCGCGACGCGCAGCTCGCCGGTCGTGCGGTAGTCCACCGGCACCGGGGCGAGGGTCCAACCGGCGGCGCGGAAGGTGCCGAGCGCGCGCGGCATGTGCCACGCGCTGGTGACGAGGAGCCACGTCTCGCCCTGCCGCGGCTCGGCCTCGGCCAGCGTCAGCAGGGCGTCCTCGTAGGTGCTGCGCGACGCGCCGAGGTAGCTGACGGTGCGCCCGGCGAAATGCGGCCCGAAGAACAGGGAGGCGTCGCTCGGGACGGGCCGCAGGTCGTCGGCGAAGGCGTCGGCGAAGCTGCCGGTCACGATCAGGCGGGCCTCGGGGTAGCGCTGCGCCAGCGCGGCGGCGGCCGCGATGCGCTCGCCGGCGGCGTTCAGCGAGAGCTGGCCGCGCTCACGGGTCACCTGCCAGTCGACCGCCCCGCCCAGCACCACGATGCCGTCGACGCTGGCGGGCAAGGTGGCGGCGGCCACGCGCGTCTCGAGCGGCGACCCCAGCCACTCGTCCACCGGCAGCAGCACCACGACCGCGACCGCGAGCAGGAAGACGGTGAGCAGCGTCGCGGCGATCGCATGCCACCGCAGCCAGGTGGCGACCAGCGCCAACGCCACCAGCAGGACGAGCACCGCGCTCGGCTGCAGGAGCGTCCACAGGATCTCGTTCACGGGTCTCCACCCCCTTCGGCGACGATGACCGCCTCTGCTAACCTAACGCCAACGATTCCACGGATCCTGAGCGCGCACCGGCCCTCTCCCGTCGGAACGAAGGAGAACCCATGCTGGCCATCATCACCGACTCGACCTGCGATCTCCGCGCCGACGAACTGGAGGCGCTGAAGGTGCGCAGCGTCCCGCTGTACGTCAACTTCCAGGGCAAGGTCCACCGCGACTGGGTCGACATCGACCCGGCGAAGATCATCGCCGGCGTGCAGGCGGGTGCGGACCTCCCGTCCACCAGCCAACCGAGCCCCGAGGACTTCGCCAAGGCCTACGCCGGTGCCGTGGCCGATGGCGCCACGGAGATCCTGACGATCACGATCAGCAGCGGCATCTCGGGCACCTTCCAGTCGGCCAACCTGGCCGCCAAGGAGGCGTCGGTCCCGGTCTCGATCGTCGACAGCCAGAACGCCTCGGGCGGCATCGCCATCCTGGTGCGGCAGGCGGCGAGGATGCGCGACGCGGGCGCATCGCGCGAGGCGATCGTCGACATGCTGGAGAGCATGAAGCGCCACATGCTGGTGCTCTTCTCTGTCGGCACGCTCGAGTTCCTCCAGAAGGGCGGTCGCATCGGCCGGGCCCAGGCGTTCCTCGGGGGCATCCTCAACGTCCGCCCGATCCTGACGCTGGATGACGGCAAGATCGCCCCGGCGGCCAAGGCGCGCGGCACCAAGAAGGCCATCGCCGAGATCGTGGAGCGCATCAAGGCCCACGCCGCGCAGCACCACGGCGAGTTGGTACTCGACTTCCTGCACATCCAGGACGCCAGCCTGGCCGAGAACCTGCGGAAAGCCATCCGCGAGGCCGGCGTCGAGTTCGAAGACGGCAGCCTGTACGAGATCGGTGCCGTCATCGCGGCCCACGTCGGCCCCGGCACCTTCGGCGTGTACGCCCACGTCAAGCCGGCGTAACCCTCCGCCCTCCCCATGGGAGCGCCCCCCGGCCGTTCGGCTCGGGGGGCGCTTCGCTCGATCGTGAGGTGGTGAGGCGTCAGAAGCTGATGGAGCCGCCCGAGGTTTCGAGCGTCACGCGGACGACGGCGCTCTCGGTGAGGCCGGGGTCGGACAGCGTGACGCCGTAGGTTCCCGTCATCTCCAGCGTCGCGCCCTCCTGCATGGCCTCGAACACCGCGTTCGCCGACGCGGCGGTCACCGTCACGACGATGGCGTGGTCCTCGAGCGAGACCGCTGCCGCGTAGCTGCAGACGGTGTCGACCACGAAGGAGCACGCTCCGCGCGTCAAGGCGAGCGGCGCGTCGAAGGCGCCCACGCCGGATGCCGTGGCGATCAGCGTGCCGTCGACCCGAACCTGCAGCGAGAGCTGGCCCGCCTCCATGGCGAAGTCCGTCAGCACGCCCCGCGCGTCCTCGCCGGGCACGGTGACCTGCACGTCCGCGCCGATGACGACCGATTCCTCCAGCAGGCTCGCGTTGATGAACGCGGGCAGGTCGAAGCCCTCGCTCACGACGGAACCCGAGACCGTGCCCTCGAACGACGTCCCGTTCGGCAAGGCCGAGGCGCCAACCCCGACGCTGGCTGCGGTGAGGTCGATGGGGACGCCATCGATCCCGAAGAGGTTGTTGACCTCCACCGGCGGGATCAGGTTGCTGCACGCACCCGCCAGGACCACGACCGCGACCGCCGCCCCCAACACTCCTGCTCGCATGCGTTTCATGTCGTCCTCCTTCTGCGACCGGAATCTCTCGGTTGCGTGTTCACCCTGACGGTAGCACGCACCGCTCCGGGGCCCGTGCCACACGCTTCACAGCCGGTCGCCATGGTCCTGGCGAGCGCCGGCGCGAGGCGCGGGGGCTGCGGCGATCGCAGCGCCCCGCTGCCCACGCTGGGCCGGCAACGGCCCAGCGCCCGCCGCCCACGCCCGTCCGCCCACCCATGCTGAACCATGCACGCGACGACCACCACCTGCGCGCTCGTCGGTCTCGAGCCGGTGGCGGTCACCGTGGAGGCCTTCGTCGCCGGGGGCCTGCCCGGACTGCACGTGGTGGGGCTTGGCGACGCCGCGGTGATGGAGGCCAAGGAGCGCGTGCGCGCGGCGCTCAAGCACCTGGGGAACGCACTGCCGCCGTCACGTGTCACGGTCAACCTGGCGCCGGCGGACCTGCGCAAGGTGGGGCCGGCCTACGACCTGCCGATCGCGCTCGCGATCCTGGCCGCCCAGCGCAAGGTGCCCGCGGCGCGCCTGGCGTGCGCCGTCGTGATGGGCGAGTTGGCGCTCGACGGGACGCTGCGGGCGGTCCCCGGCGCGCTCGCGGCAGCGTGGCTCGCGCGCCGCAGCGGTCTCGGCGCGGTGGTGGTCCCGCCAGCCAACGCCGCCGAGGCCGCCCTGGTCGACGGCATCGAGGTGGTGGCGCCGGACGATCTGGCCGGCGCGATCGCCTGGGCGCGAGGCGCGCCAATGCCGGCGTCGTCGGACGCAGGGCGTGCATCGGCGCCCGCGCCGTCGCCCGAACCCGACCTGGCCGACGTGCGTGGCCAGGCGCTGGCGCGGCGCGCGTTGGAGGTGGCCGCCGCGGGCGGCCACGCGCTGCTGCTCGTCGGACCGCCCGGCTGCGGGAAGTCGATGCTGGCGCGGCGGCTCCCCGGGTTGCTCCCTGCCCTCGACGACGACACCGCCTGGACCGCCACCCTGGTGCGCTCGGCGCTGGGGGAGCCGGTCGCGGGGCTGGAGCGGCGCCCACCGTTCCGCGCGCCGCACCACGGCGGATCGGAGGCTGGGCTGCTCGGCGGCGGCCCCGGCCTGCGCCCCGGCGAGCTCACCCGGGCGCACGGCGGGGTCCTGTTCCTCGACGAGTTGCCGGAGTGGTCGCGGCGCGCGCTGGAGGGGCTGCGCGGCCCGCTCGAGGAGGGGGTCGTGGAACTCGTACGGGCGCAGGGTCGGCGGCGCTTCCCCGCCCGCTTCGCCCTGGTGGCCGCGATGAACCCCTGCCCGTGTGGCCACGCCGGCGACGACGGCGTGCCCTGCCGCTGCCATCCGGCCGACCGGCGGCGCTACCAGGGGCGCATCAGCGGCCCGCTGCTCGACCGCTTCGACCTGCGGGTGCGGCTGGCACGGCTGACCCCCGACGAGCTCGTGAGCGCGACCACCGGCGAGCCCTCGGCCGACGTCGCGGCGCGCGTCGCCCGGGCGCGGGCCGCGGCGATGGCCCGCCAGGGTCACGCGAACGCGCTGCTGAGCGGCCCGCTCCTGCGGCGTCACACGGAACTCGACGCCCCCGGGCTGCGGCTGCTGGCGGTGGCGGCGGCGACCGGCCGCGTCTCGGCCCGCGGCGCCGATCGGCTGCGGCGGGTGGCCCGGACGCTGGCCGACCTCGCGGGCGCCGAGCGGGTCGCGAGCGGGCACCTGGCGGAGGCGCTGGCGTACCGGGCCGAGCCGTTCGGCGGGCCGGCCGCGACCGGGGAGGGGACTTGAGGCGCGCGGAGCGGCGCGCGCCTCCGCTGGCGACCGATCCGCTGAGACGACCTCGGTATCATCAACTCCCCAATCGTGTCAGGTGCAAATGTCCCTGCCCACGGTGTACATTCCCTGGGTACGAGTGGTAGCGCCGGGAGGCACGAAGGTGCGCCGGCGCCTTTTCGCATGACCCGGGTCGCGTGCTAGCCTTGCGCGACTGCGCGGGGGAACCCCAACGAACGACCCTAGGAGGGACGACGACGTGCACGTGAGACGATGGCTCCAACGGGGCTTGGCCATCGCGGCATCGGTACCGCTGATCGCCGCCTGCGAGTTCTCCGGACCGCAGAGCGCGCTCGATCCCGTGGGACCGGTGGCGCAGGCGCAGAGAGACCTGTTCGTCTGGACCCTGTGGCTGAGCGTGCCGGT